>JAHEYT010000020.1:137940-229922 GCA_023251455.1 Bacteroidota bacterium | reverse complement strand
ACTCTAATCAAAACAAGGAAATGATCGTTCTCAATATTGAAAATAGGTGGTCAATATACTCCGGCGCACACTGGTCAATATAAAACGGCGTGAACTGGTCAATTTAACCGGCAAATCCAATTAATCATGGATGCAGTTGAATTAACCATACCGGAATACCAGCGGCTGATGGATGCCTTGCTTTGGGTTTTAGGTCCGTATCTGGAATCTGATGATCCGCTGAGTGAACATCCGCACTTATTCGAACTTGGCGAATGTTACAACGAGTTGTACCATAAAATGCCCAAAGACAGGGAACATAACTACCCTGAACTTATCTTTTCTTAATAAATCGGGTGAGCTTGATACCCCAAATAAGTCCTAAAGGCATAGGCATTTTAAAATGGATATTGCATTAAACAAAAGTTGGCTGAATGGAAAATATGGCTGTGGAGTTATAAATACTTCGCTTGGAACTATTGAAGTATTTGATCAGGAAGAAGGTTTTTTCGCACAAGGCGAACATGCTTGGGAGATTATTGCCGAAATCCATCGAAATATGGATCAGCGGAGATTTGACTACAGAACAGGCTTTCCAAGAATGGATTTCATCAAACTTTTAATCGCTAAACAATCAAACATTTTAAATCTGGTTATTATGGATTATTTAGTCATAGGTCCAAATGGATTTGCCCAAATGGTAGATTCTGTATTCAACAAAAACGGAAAATTAAAATGTGAGTTCTGTTGGATTTTTTTTTCATCATAATTTTCCTATTCCACAGAAATTCAAAACATTGGTGTTTCACTCAGTCAAAACATTTCACGCCTCCAATACATTCCGCCCCCTGTCGTTGTTACTTTCATGGGATTACCCTTCGGGATAATCCACCATTCCATCCGCTTACCGACCTATATGCCGGAAAGAATTTCCGGGTTCCGGGTAAAAATAATACAAAGTCAACCCCCAAAAAGTCTTTGTCTTTGCAGCCTTTTTATGCCCGTAGTCATATCACCTTTGTTGAGCGATTTGAATGCCATTTGTAAATATTCAAGGGACGAAAAACGTCCGCACAGATGAAGTTTTGATCATATATAATATTGGAGAAAATCTACTTTAAATCCTTCTCTTAAACTGATGCGGATATTTTGTGATGCCCCGGCTAACATCCATCAACCAGGGCTTTGCATGATCCGGCAGATCCTTTCACACCCTCCGATACATTCCGCCCTCAGTCATCGATACTTTTATAGCTTTCAATGTTCTATTTTCTTCCAATGATTGGATTTATTTCTTCACGAAAATAATTTTCGAATTCAGAAACTATCAAATCGTAATTCTTCACTTGAATTTCTATTGTACTTATTCTAAATTCATTTCCATAAATATTAACTCTTTCTAATAGTTTCAAGGCTGTTGTAGTTCGACTCAGCTTAAAATGAATATGATCCCGTATCCTTTTTGATATATTTATTGATTTGCCGATGTAAAGAGGATACCATGTGGTAATATCGAGATGAAAAGCATTACGTCTTTTTTTCTTAATGTTTGGCACAAAATGACGTTGATAATCCTCATGTCCCCATTGTTTCTCAAATTTATCTATCCAATCGTTAAGCTCTACATTTTCAGGTATTTTAATATCAATCTTATAAATGCCTGGATAGTTTATTAAATCACCTTGGGTGTATACCATATCTTTGTTAAGGGTAAATTCAAATTTTGAAATGAATTGAAATTGTTTGATAATATCATTCAAGCGATTCCTATTTTCTGTAAATATCGAATCTAACTGATCTAATTCATTCATGACTAGGTTTTTGTTTTAATTGGCATTAACTTTAAGAATATGAGTTGAAATCATTCCAATCACCCCTAAAATCCCAAGCGGCAACCGGATTTTCTTCAAAACAGATATATTCTTATAATCGCTTATTTTTCATCCACTTTTGATTCAATCATTGTTTTTTTTCGTCTATTACGAACCATGAAGCTACATATGCTGTAAATGTTCCAAAAAGTCCAACACCAGCGGTCATTAAAACTGCAGCTATTATTCTTCCTTCTGTAGTTACTGGAAATTTGTCTCCATAGCCTACTGTAGTAATTGTAACGTATGCCCACCAAATTGCATCTTCCGCTGTCTTTATGTTACTATTTGGATCGGTCTCAACTTGCAATATCGCAATAGCAGAAAAAATGACCAGTAGAATTGCAATAACCGATACTGATGTCAATGCTCCTTGTGCTTTGTTTTTATATATGTGACTTATCACTTTTTTTGTTGAATGGAAAGCCCTTATCACACGGATTAATCTTATCAGTCTAAATATTCGACCAACTCTGAAGATGCCTATCATTGGGATGCTTGACACCAAATCAATCCATCCCCATTTCATAAACTTTAGTTTATTGTCAGCTTTGTAAAATCGTATACTGAATTCAATGAAGAAGAATGCACAAATAGTAGTGTCAAAGTAACCTAGTAGGCTTGATATTTCTTCAGGGAGCCTAAAAACTGTGTCGACTATTAATGCTCCTAAAACATAGAGAGTAAGAATTAAAACGATGATATTCAAAGTGCCAATTTTCTCTGAATGGTCAACAATATCATTATTCATATTTAATGAGATTCTAAATTTGATCTACGAACAATTGCATTCAGAACGATCCACGTATGTTTTATTTCCATTTGAATTAAAATAATAGCATCCTCCCTTTGGACCTGTATATAGCTGTTTACCATTGTGGAAACCACACGGATAATCACTGTTGCCATTTTCATCTGATTCTTCAGTACAATTTGAAGTAGATATTGATAACAGAGCTAGCAGAAATAAGATAAACCTAAACTTTCTCATGTTTAATGTTTGATGTACGTTTTGTTTCCATTTTTATTAATGTAGTATTTACCACCCCGGGGCCCAGTTTGAATGGTTCTACCTGATCCAGTTGAAGTTCCTGAAGAAGAACCTGAGGATTTAACCGTAGATTTTGATCCACTATATCCTTGGTGTTGCCAACAATAATCACTTCCCTCAGATGCTGATCTCTTACATTGTGTTCCTGCAGCAGTTATTGCCTTACATTGACCTTTTCCTACAGTTGCTTTTTCATCAGCTTTTTCAGTTGGTGAATCTTTAGATTCAGGTGTAGCTGAGCCTTGAAATGTCTTTATCGAATTTGACACCTCCTCTAATTTCGAAATCATCAAAGATTTCAGATGTTCATTCTCTGATTTTTGCGCTTTTACTTCATTAGTTAAAGTTTCAACCTGGATTTTTAAACTTTCAATTTCCGACTTCAATTCAGTCTTTGTTTGCGAAAAACTGATGAACGAGCAAAAGATTAGCACCAAAAAGAATAGTTTTTTCATGGGTGTAGTTTTTTATTTTGATTGGTTTTCATGCAAATAACAGTAACCACTTGGGTTAAGTGTTTTATTCCGACATCGATTCCCGGCCTTAGTAATACCATTACACTGAACAGAAGCTGAGTTCTTTTTGACAGTGTTCATATTTGCAGATTTGGTACTTGTCCAAGACCAGTCGTCGATTGTGATTGACTTTTCTAACCTTTTTTCCTGATCATCTGGTAATTTTGGATAAAAGTCAATTCGTGATAGGGCTTCAATGCTATCAATCGAAACTACGAAACTTTGTAATGAAGCTGATTGTGACGAATTTGGGATTAGAAAGCCAATGGCTTTAATATTCGGTTCAGTATAATCAAGAATCACCTTGTAAAAGTATTTTGGTACTGAAACCTTATCAGGTCCAATTGAAGGTAATCCAGTCGTTAATATGGGTCCTGTAGTAATGTATATTGAATTGTTTTCAACTGCCCATGTACGAACTAAATCTTCAAGTCTCTTCCAGATTCCTCGATTGAATCCTGGTTCTTGCGGACTCATGTTGCTGTAATAAAAGGATTCTGCTTCTGTTGCTGCTGACCATCCCATATCTGCTGCTGGTGCTAAATGCCCTCTATCATATCCTGAACCAGAGTAATCAGCATCAGTTGCTGTTCCCGTTTTTACTAATGGATCAACGATAAATTTATCAGTTCTTTCAAAGATATTATTTGTCTCATCCTTTGTCAATTCATAAGCAACCCAGCTTGCCTGTTCATGATCCTCGTTGTATAAAAGGGAATAGCCAGTATGATTAATTACTGCATCACCGCTATTTACTTTAGGAATCTCTAATTTTTCAATAATCGATGTCTGATTTTCTTCTTGGGCACATGAATTTGTGACAATAAATAAAAGGAGTGTGGTTATAAATAGAAAGGATTTTTTCATCGATGTTTAATTAAAAAGTGAATAAATCAACAAAGGCACAATCTTGCAAATGGATGTTTTTTCTACATTAGCTATTCGAAATTATGTCCATCTAATTTTCTAATTAAATAATCCTGCGCAGTTATTATATCTCCAATATTCTCTACAAGCTTCTTTATATAAGTTAGCTTAAATTCATGCTTATTTGAAGATGTCCATAATTTTGATATTTTATCTCCTTCTTTTTCCTCTTCATAAAGTAATTTTGGTTCATAACAGGATATGACTACGTCATTATTCGATTCAAATGGTTCACTCCAAATTCCATGAATAAATAGGTTTCTTTTACCTTTTATATGTCCAATTTTTTCAATCAAATTCTTTATCGCATTTTCTTCGTAACCCCTGTATTTGTTCACTTTCTTTAATAATTCAATATTTTGAGCAAGAGAATTTCTTTCAAGAATTGTCGCAGTTAGTACAAAATTGTCTATAATCAACAAACCCAATATTTTAAGTAAATTGGACTCCATTACAGCAAATTTGGTTGATAATAAGCCTAAATAAAAATAAAATTCCTTTTTCGGTTCTTCTGCATTTGAATATCTATCGGTCATAGGCCATCGTTGCTTAATTTACTGCTTTACACCAAATGATATTTTTTCATTAGGTCCATTTTTCTACATAAACTTGTTTCTATTTCTCTTCCTCCGTTTTCTAATTTGCTGTTGCCTGTATTACGTCCCAGCCAATTAAACTAACTTCCTTGTAGTTTTCTATTTTAAGTTCGAATTTGACTTCTGAATGAGGTGGAAAATTTTCATAAATGGTATATTCTTTACTCCCTAATTCTGTTTTTGTCTTGCTGTAATATGTGATTTTTACAACTGCGTCTTTATATGATGCAACGGTAGCTGTATTTTTAACAATCCCGTAAACCTTGATTTTATCGCCCCAAAAGTTTTGGTTATAATTACCTGAAGCCGATAAAAATCTTGTTGGTTGCGAATGTTCAATTTCTTCAACGGTCATAACTTTTTCTTGATAAGATTGGCTGTCTTTATTTGCTGATCCACTACCACCTTCATTCATATTAGCTAAGACCATTACAACTATTACAATTGCCCCAATCACTCCTATTGATCTGAGAGCGATTCCAAGCGTATTCTTTTTCTTAGGGATTGGAATATGAGTATTTTTTGTTTGTGACTTTTGAATAGGAGGAGGTACTACTGTCTTAGCAGTAAAAGGTGGTGGAGTTGTTTTGCTAAATAGTTCTTTAAGTTCATCAACTTTATCAGCTGTTGTCCATTCGGGAAGCCCCTCGTGCCAAATTGACGTTTCTTTAGTTATGTTCTTCGCTTTTAATTCATCGATGTCAAAAGGTCCTTGTTGTTCAGTACCATTGTGCAAATAAAATTTTTTCATTGTTAGGTTTATTTATTATTTAATTTCTGGTTCGAATTGCTATTAATGCTTTGTTATGATCATTATGATCGTAGTTAGTTTTCTTTTTTGCTACTTTTTTATTAATTCCTTTTAGGAAATGCCCATCCATTAACAATTCCTTCCAATCCAACTGAATCAACAATAACTTTTTCAATATAATATTCTTTTGCTAATTCTTTTTCATATTTTTCCTTTAAAGATTTCATTAATTCACTATTCTTCTTAATATCCTTAAATGTGATTCCTGCTTGGTCTAAAGGGTACTTTTTATCAGCTTCGAGTTGAGATTTATCTTCTAAATGAATGATTTTACTCCAGATTTCTTGTCTTTGAATATATGTCAAATTCCATTTGTTTACTTCTATTTCATTTATAGCATTTAGTTGTAAATCACTAATATTAATGCTTGGAAGATTCTCGCTATAACCTTTAGAAATCATACCAACCCATTGTCCCATGCCAGATTTAGCTTTATCTGTTGTGGTAAAGGCATAAATGAAAATATTTGTCGGATTGTTATGGTACTTAAACCCAGATCTACTGGTAGTCTTGTCGTATAAATGCTTCAAAAGGTCTTTTATGTTTTCTTTATTAATTGTAGAATCCTCAATAAGAACATTTAGTGAGATCTGTGTTTTAAGTGGAATATCATAAATATCTTCATTAAGGATTGAATATTTTAATAATTGAGTTGTTTCCTTTCTGTTAGTGGAATTATTTCTACAATTTGTAAGGATAAGTGATAAAATAGCAAATATAAAAGTCAATTTTAATTGTCTCATGTTCGTCATTTTAAATATTGCACAACGTTTCGCCACATAGGTAGGAGATTCGATATGTACTGCAGGCTAAGTTAAGTCATTAGTTGCAATAATTAATTATGAAGTAGTGAAATAAATAGTCCAAGAAATAAGACTTTTACTCCTTATTTATGTGATTTAACATGTTCCTGCAAAATCCTTTCACGCCCTTCGATACATTCCGTCCTCGGTCGCCGCTACTTCCATGCGATTAGCCTGCGGGATAATCCACCATTTCATTCGCTTGCCGACCTGTATTCCGGAAAGAATCTCCGGGTTACGGGCAAAAAGAATACAAAGGCAGCCCCCAAAAAGGCTTTGTCTTTGTATACTTTTTCAAGCCTGTAGTCATATCACCTTTTCATTAGGTGATTCTGTATGTTCCAGAAAATCCTTTCATGCCCTCCGATACATTCCGCCATCGGTTGCCACTACTTTCATGGGATTACCCTTCTGGATAATCCACCATTCCATTCGCTTACCGACCTGTATTCCGGAAAGAATCTCCGGGTTACGGGCAAAAAGAATACAAAGTCAACCCAATGTATCAGGCGATTGACTTTGCATACTTTTTCATGCCCGTATATAATACCTCTAGTCAGGTATTTTAAAAGTGTTTCGGTAAATTCTTTCATGCCTTCCGATACATTCATCCGCCTTCTAACCTAGATGTCGGAAAGAATCTCCGGGTTACGGCAAAAGAATACAAAGGCAGCCCCAAAAAGGCTTTGACTTTGCATACTTTTTTCATGCCCGTAATCATGTCACCTTTTGATAGGTGATTTTTCAGTGATTTACTTGTTTTTTTTTATCATTTGCAAATCACACTAACGCAGAGTCACTTACTTTTTTCAATCCTTTCCCTTTATAATTTCTTCCACATCAGGTTGTGCCGGAAAGCGGCGCGGAGTCAGATCGGTTTGCAGGAGCGAAGGTATATTTCGTGTTTTTACGCCGCTGCAAGTTCGGGTCCTGCGGGTTTTGCAAAAAATCTCCACTCCTTTCGCTACGCTTCGGGTTGTATTTTATCGCAAAAAACCTGTCAGCAGCGAAACACGAACCTTCTTTTAGCCCCTGAAACAAGATAACTCCGACCGGCTCCGATACGGCATAAAAAAAATGTCAGAAACTATGGAAAGGATAGAAAAAAATAGGAAACAACGATTCATCTCACTTCCAATCAACATAAGTTGGGTTATCAGGATCGTAATTGGAATCGCAGGATTCTATCTCTGGGGATATGCCTTTATCTGGGCAATTCTGGGGTTTTACTTGATTTTTTCAATTATCCGGAAGATTTTGTCCTGCCTTGTGGTTCTCTTCGTCTTAATTGCCCTTTTCATCCTTTTGACATCAATCATTTTTAACATTTAAAATTAGCAGCTATGACAAGGTTAGTTTCATTATTTGGAGGTACGGTTACTGATACAGAAATTCAGGTTGTAAAGGAAAATCAGGTTGTTATTGGTTACGGCGCAGGGATGAACCAATACCGGTTGGTGGTATATAAAATTGAACATACAAAGAATGGTTACATCTATCACTTGATCAACCTCGATACAAAAGAGTTTACAAGCACTGAGATTATCAATCCATTGTCCAGAAAGTTCGGAATTGGTAAATATTTCGATGATGTTAATCCAGAGTTTATGGATGCTTTTGAGGTTGTTATTTTACGGCAGGAAGCCGAAGGGAAAGCCCATGCTAAAGCAGAAGCTGACAACAAAGAACAATACTGCGGGGAAGAAATAAAAGCTGTAGGACGCGAATGCCTGAAGGGGATTATTCCTGACGATGCACAGGCCGTTATCATCGCTTGTGAGCGGGAAGACCGTTCTAATCCTTATACCGACTATTTCGTAGCTTCGACCATTCGCACCGTGATACTGGGCTTTTCTACCCATACAAAAAACAACTTTCAGGAAATGCGCAACCTTGCCGGTAATTTTACTGAAACTGCCTACCTGAAGGAGAAAAACGGAGAATACGAAAATCGTGAAAATTATACCGGAGGGTCTGGCTACTATTTGGGCGAAAGCAAATATCATGGTTGGATTATCAAAAAAGCGCAGATTTATGACCGTAAACGCTTCATCGAAGATTATGCCTACGTCGCCGGACAAGAACAGAATATCTGTATCTCCAGATCATCAACAGTTGCAACCCACACACCCAACCATTCAGCAACAGGCAACTTTACAATAGTCAGCTATTCCGAAAAATCAGTTGCTGTTTTTGGTGACACGAAAGCCATCAAGGAACAGCTGGCTGCACTGGGCGGACGCTTTAACAAATACCTCACCCAGAATGGTCAAAAGAGTGCAGGGTGGGTATTTCCCAAGAGCAAAGAACCGGAATTACGGCAGTTGGTAAACCTTAATCACAAATAGTACACACTGGGAGGAGCAATCCGCCCACCAATACTGCAAATTATGGAATACAGAGATTTACAGGTCAATGAGAAGATCGAACAGGTACGGCAATATCGGCCAAGCCGTGATGAAAGGCGATATATGGCCATATACCTGAAAGCGCTTAGGCAAAATAACGGACAGCTAACAGAAGAATACGAAAGTTTTGGCGACTCTCCCCGCCAAATCATTATAAACCGCAGGGCATACGACAGGGGACAGTTATTTGGGTTTACAGAAAAGCATTTTAGCCCATACGGCTGGATGCAAAATTGCCCATTTGCCGAAATGGAAGAAATCAGGTTTATCCATAAACAGGGATGGTCTTCAACCAATCACCTGATCCTTGGGCGGGGCGAAAATGGCAAATGGACGTATGGGGTAAGCTATTCAACCGGAGGGTGGGGGCATTGTTATGGCCTAAGTGTGTGGGGAAAAGTATTTGATAGCCGCAAAGATTGCCTGAAAGCCGCTTTGCAGGAAATTCTGGACGGTCATCGGGAAGCAACAGAAAAACTGAAAGACGATACCTGTGGCAATTTTAACACTCGATATTCAAAGGAAGTGACACGGCAAGTGAAAAATTTGTTGGACGAACTGACGGGTCGAAAAGCAGTGCAACTTGAACTTTTTCTGTAACAATAAAAATCAAACAATCATGTATAAGCTATTCATCGGATTTAGAAAACTTGGGGAATTCGACAGCATTCTTATAGCCAAGCAATACGCTCACGAAAGCGGAATAACAGGCGCATTTAATTTATTGGGAACAAATGGTTACAGTGATAACTGGTATGTATTTGAAAAACGTGACAATAAAACAATCAACAGCATCAAAGTTACTGAAAACGGGAAGACATAGTTTTAATGTGCATTATTGAGGAGACAGAGAGACCAATTAATTAATCGGGACGGATTTCCCTGTTGTTCTTCATGTATCAGGTTTTGTTGTTTCTTGGCCTCTAGAATAAATATCCCAATTATAAAATTTTCAAATTCCTCTTCGTACTTTTCTCTGGGAGTAGTACCTAATTTTCCGTATTTCTTGTCTAAGCGATCACCTAAGTTATATTCCTTGCCTTTCTAGATATTTTTAAAAGCAAATCAGGCAATTCTGAATAATCATCTATATAATAACTTACTATTCCATTTTGAATATTCTGATTCTCAATAATTTCATCTCTATTAGATTTATTAAGTATCATAATCCCTAATAATCTTTCTCTTAATATTATTTTGTCATATGAATATTGACAGATACTTTCTAAATGTGTATCCTCGCCAGATAATCCAATAAAAAGATTAATCTTATTAGAAAATATATTGTGTTGTATACTATTCCAGAAATTTTGATTCCAATTTGCTTCAATATAATCTCTTTTGGATAATATTATCTTTTCAGATTCATATTCTTCAAATTTTTCTGAGTTAGGTATAAAACCATGAGGATGATAGATTACTGCATCCGAAGTACTGATAAGATGGTTTGTATCAGTTATAATCTGAATATCATATCCATGGTATGTTAGATACCACTCAAGTAAATCATCAAAATTATAATTAATAATATTTGTTAGGCTTGATTTTGTTGAATTCATTATTAACGCTCCGATTGCAATTAGTAGTTTAGAACTAAGTGAGTCAATATCATAAACTACGTTCTCATAAAGGCAATCTTTAATAAGACTATGAAAATTTATACCTTCTTTTTTACAATGCAACCTTACTGCTTCTAATTTACCAAGTAAATAACTATTTTGATTTAGTTTCGAAGTGTCAATATCAATATTAGATTTAAAACAACTGTTAACAGTTAAATCAATCCAACTTGGGAATCCACTTTTAATAGGATTAATATAATTAGCATAAGGTTTAAGCTTAATCTTAGCATCCTTGAAAAGCAAATGCTCAATTAGTAAATCAAAATCTTTATGATTTTGATTACAAAAATCATAAACATCATCTAAACGACTTTGCAAATAATCATTTTTGTAAGATAAAGAATCATCAAAGCTAATATTGACATCTTCACAACATCTTTTAGTTAATTCAGCCCAATCAGGAATTCTACTCTTCTTTAAGTCGATAAAATTTAAGGTGTCTATTGGATTTGAAGCGTATTGATTGGATGATAGAGAAACACCGGCTCCAATAATTAAATTAAGACAACCGTGTTTTAACGAATCAGCTAAAATGTCAATACATTTATCTTGATCTGATAAAAGTGTCGAAGGATTCGTAAATATATCATCAATCATTATTTCTCAGATTTTTTAAGTGAGGCATCAGACCTCTTAAGTGGAGAAATATCTGCACTCAAAAAAGCATCTGTTTTTATTGCATGAGATAAAATTAGATTAAAATTTTTAAATTGTTCGGTTGAATTCAAATAGAAAGAAAAATTCCCTGACGAATCAGTATTTAAGCTAAACTTATTGATATTATCCACCCAATTTAATCGACACGATTTTGGTTCGAGAATAGCTGGATCTTCGTCAAAAGGATTTTCAAAATGATTTGGTTTTGGGTAAAGTTTAAGAAATTCTTTTATAACACTAGATTGGAGATTATTTTGTCCAAATAAGGAAATGCTCGATACAGATTCATCGCTATCATAATTTAACTTATAATTAGAACGAGAAAGGCTTAAATTTGATGGGGTTTTGTATTGATAAAAACTTGAACAGATTTTAATGAGATCGAATTTTGCATATATGAATTTTTGATTTGGAAAGATAAATTCAAAAAGTCTAATGTTTGGAAGACAAATAAATAAATACATTGAATTATTAATCCTAAAAGAATAAATATAAACGGGATATTGAAAATTTATAGGATTTCCATCTTTATCTATATCAAATTTTATTTTCCTTAAATTTGACCCAGGGCTTAGATTACTTATTTTAATACCGGAAAACAATTTATACGAATCATGTTCGATTGTTGTTTTCAAATTAAAACCTAGATTATTAAGGTCAATTTGACCATTTCGGTTTTCAATAAAGATACCCCGAAAATAAATTCCAATTTTTTCTACATCATCGTTCATAACTCTTTTATTTTTTTTGTGATGTAACAATAAGTGTGTTTAGCCACACCGAATTTTTCTCAATTCTTTCTTTTCCAACACCATTTAATTCTGTTATATTACTTATGTTTATTTTATTTACTTCATTAATAAGTGTAATCGGTGAATTAATTTTTCTGTTATTGAATTCTCCAATAGACAAATCATATGTGTACTCCCCTTCAGTTATAGCTTCAGTTAAATCATCATCGTGATTTAAAAGGGTCTTTAATCCAGCTGAATAAAAATATTTTTTAGTGATATCGACAAGATGTACAAAGGCATTTATATAATAGAACCTCAATTGATCGATATTTTTTTTACTTTTTAATCTATTCAAAACAATATCGACGTATCTATCATTTATAAAATCGATATTTTTTATTTCCAATAAATTTTCTTCTAATAATTCAACAGCAAAATCAAATCTGTTTAGTCTATCTGCTGTGTCATATGCAGAAGTAATTGCACAAATTGATCTTAGAATGTAATCGTCAAGATAGTTTTTAGAAAAAGGAAGTGAAAGCCACGAAGTCCAAATGGCCTTTAAGTAAAAACTACTATCTGATTTATAAAAGTAATTGAAATCAAGCACATGTACAATTGTCTCTTCTATTTCTTTATACCATTTCTTTAAGGATTGAAATAGCTCTTGATCTGAATATCTTTTATTTATTCTTTGCTTTGTATAAAGGCTTTTCCCATTTGGTTTGATCATTCCTGCAGATAACATGAACGAAATCTGAATAAATTCCTTTATACTGTATATATATACATTCTCTGAATTAAAAATCGACCTATATTTTTGATAAACGTCTTGATTTAAATTTAAAAGACCATCTTGATTTTTTTGTAATGGATAAAATTCTACCATTATTTCAGATCTAACATGTGCATGAAGTAACTCATGCGTTAATGTATTTAATGTAAAGGAAGGAAGAAATGACAAATTAAGACACTGCATTGCAGCACTAACTGAGTGTTTGGTTAATCGAAATCCTTGTCTATTACTAAAATAAACCATTAAATGGCTGGTGAAATACTCTTTTTCCTTTATATAAAAATTTAAACCTTTTGTATTTTTAAAAATTGTATACCAATGAGAATAAGATTCATCATCAGGTTTTAATAGGAATTTTGGCCCCGGGTTAGAAAATTCCTTTTCAAATGCTTCTTCAAAATTATATTTGCTAAAACAATCTTTTATGTGAAGATAAATTGATAAGAAACCAAATAAGCTGTGCCCAATACCTAGTAAAGAATTATCGCCAGATTGATAAGTGCTTGAATTTAAAACAGGAATATTCCCGAAAAGTTGAGAATTAGATATTTTTAGCACTGAGGCAATCTGTATCAATTCATCTTTAATATAAACTTGATCAATCGAAAATGGATCATTCAATATTTGATTAAAAAAAACAACAAGTTCGTCAGCCATCAATGGGTTAGAACTATTATTTTCAAGTATTCTTATTCTAAATTGTTCTATATCAATAAAATTATTTAACAGTAAGCTTTGGTTATAAAAATCAACAACTTTTCTTTTAACCTCATCGATGACAGGAATATAATTTTTTAAATAATTTGCTGAATAAAAGAAAGCATAATTTAACGATGAAATTATATCTGAAAATATTGATGATTCTTCATGTCCGATTGAAGATAAGTCAAGGTTAAAATATAATCTGGGTTCAAATTCTGGAAGATTAAATTTACATGAAATGATATCGTTTCCATTGATACTCCAAGTTTCATATCCAATTAAAAACTTGGTTCCATCTAAATAATTGACAATATCTTCTGAAGTTGTAAATAATACTAATGAAGCATTCCCTTTAGATAAATAAAGTTTAAAGTTTAGTTCATCTTTTATTTCAATACTTCGCAAATAATCTATGACTTCTAGAGGTTGAAGTGTGTAAAGCAATATAACATTGCCAGAAAAACTATCTTCAATTTGTTCAAAAGAAAACCTGGAATCTACCTCATAAAGTGGACTACTCCTGTAAAATGTATTAAAATTACATTCGTAAGGTTGCCTTTGAGATAATCGAATAGATTGATTTTTGTTAAATGAATTAGTTAAAAGGGATAGGTATATTCTATTCATTCAGAAAGCAGATTAAAAGATACTTGATTTTTCTCTTGGTCATATTCATATTCATACCAAGCATCAGAACCTTCTTCCTTTACCTTATTTTCATCCTCAACAGAAGCAACATTTCTAGTACGATTTGATGCATCTCCAATATGTGAAGCTTCTAATTCATAGTTAAATTCAGTTGCTTCTGGTCCTCCATAAAGGATTGACTCTAAACTTCTTATCTTAAGATACTTCCTGGTGTTAAACATACTGTTTTGGTCTCTTTAAAAAATATGGACTGCAAAGGTAATAATGTTTTATCTTTAGCAAAATTATCTTGAATAAAAAATATTATAACTTTTATTTTTTACAATAATTATTAACAGAAAATTAAAAATAAAAAAAATATCTCTTTTATGCAATTTTTTTATCTGGCTTGTGCAGCAAATGTATGCAGTATTTGTTGTTGCCCCAATTTACCCAATGAATAATAGGAGCTATTGAAAAAAATCGCTACGTTTCAAAAGTGCTAAATATTTTGTCGATGGGGTTCCAATTTTTTAACCAGTCCCAATGAGTTGCGTCTTTTTTATCCTTGCGTACGATACGACCAGTAACGATCATCAAATATATGCCACTTTCTTCAATTATTATTGATAATCAGTATTTTTATTTCAGTTTTTTTTTGTCTGGCATATCAGGCTAGCAGATAAACGGACTGATGATGTCTTTTCGGTCTTGGTCGTTATGTGAGTGTAAATAACATCTTTATATAATTGATCGCCTGAACAGTTTCTAAAAGTAGCTATTAAATATACCGCTTTCTAACATATGGTTGTCGAGAAAATAATTGTGGAAGATAAAACCAAAATGGAAACGAGAAAAGAAAAGCCATACAGGCAATGCCATAAGAAATTCAAATTCCGTATAAAATGACAAACGCCTGAAATGTATAAATCAGGCGTTTGTCAAATTGCAATCTAATCAATTTCCCGACCCCACAGTTCAACATCGGTCGGTGCATTTATGATCGAACAGATCATGTAAATCAAGCAAAGGATGTAAAGTTCAATAAAGGCTGTGATCATTTTATTCTACCTTCAGCTTAGTTATCTCTTTGGCACGAATCAGCTCATCATTTTTTAAGGTAAACGATTGATGCCGTCCGCCATCTTTTTCGTTTAGTTCGATAAGCAATTGTTTTCCTTCAGGTAAGGTGAATCGGGGCAAGGTAAATACTGTCCGTTCCGTTTTCTTCCCGCCAATGACCATCAGTTGGTTATACACCCTTAACGGTATAATGGATTGTTGCTGGATAGCCGTGCGTTTGGCCACTTTTCTATCGACAATTTTGAATGAGATGTAGTCCACATTAAAGGGTACGTTCGATGAGTTTTTGAGCTCAGTGTGGAAATACATCAGGTTATTGTGCGAATAAATGCCTTTTAAGTTGTACTGCATTCCAAACTGTTTGCAGCCGATGTGTTTAACCTCCCTGCGGTTATTTTTATAAATGGCCTGCATAATCCGGTTTACCAATACTGGCGATTCACCGCCCAAATCTTCCAAATAAACATCCATATTGTTTCCACGACTTATTCCGGCTCTGGAACCTTGGATAAAATCACTCATCTCCACGGAAAGCTTGACCGGTTCGTCTGCGTATTTCACATTGAATGAGTAATAGCTGCCGTCATCAGTGATCACCGATAAATTGCTTTCCCCGGGAAAACCTTTTTGGGCAGCTTTGACCCGCAAAACGTTCTCGGTGCCGTCTGCTTTGGCAGCCAGTAGGTCTGCGCTTCCCAAATCGACATACCGAATAGCCGCAGGAAAAATAATATGAACCGTTTTACTAAAGGTTACTTCGAGCGCATAAGGTGCAATCATTTTGTCAAAGGTTAACGGACGTGTCAACCCCTGGAAATAATCCCCGGTACTGGGCATGGATTTTTCGGGATTGCTGGTTGTCTTTTCCTGTGCAATACTTATAAATGAACTTGCCAGAACGACAAGTATGATCAAAATTTGTTTCATTTTATTTGTTTTAAGTTGTTGATAAAATGGATTTTATTGAATTATTACAGACATTCTGGCCAGCCTAATCATTGGATTTTGGCAAGAGCAATACCTGGTATCCCGCTTTAATGGTCACCCGAACCGTGCTCATCTTTTTACTGACAAACTGGGAAGCCCCCTGAATCAGCCCTTTCCCCAGATCGGCTGCCAGCTGCGACCCGGCATTATCCGAGATCATGATGCTGCTCCCGGAGGATGAAGCCAGGGACGAAGCCACTTCTTTAGCCGCTGTCACGGCATCATTACCTGGGACGGATATTCCAGCTTGTCCGTCAGTTCCGTAAACCTCCAACTGAACCGGAATGATGTTCCCGGCATATTGGATAGAGGTAACCGTAACATTCATTCGTTCTCCACCAATCCGGCAAGAGCCAGTGATGAGCGTATTGGCCGGGATCAGCAGATCCCCAACCTGAATGGATTCCAGCAATAGCAACTGTAGTTCTTTCCCATTGGTAAGAGTAACAGTTTGGTTGATGCAGGCACGAATACTGTTTTTATCCGTTGATTCGTCGTTGCAAGCCACAGTCCTGAACCCTGAATTTTGTCTGCTAGAACTATATTCCGCGATTTCAGAACCATTGCCGGAACTTCCAAGTAATGAAACCACATTTTGCTTTACTTGCCGAACTGGTTGGGCAATTGCCTTTTCATCCGAAGAAGTATTTGATTTTACTTTACTTGCTTCTATTGGCAATGCATTTACTCCCTGATTGGTTGCCGCAGGCATGTATTTTGCAGCCAACTCATATGATTTTTCAATCACGGCCAATTGGTCATCCTCAGTCTTTTTGCGAAGCGCATCTTCTTCCTGCTTACGTTCCAGTTCCTGAATACGGTTTTCCAGCATTGACTGAGCTTGCTGATCAGTTTCCACTTTAGGTTGATCGTTCCATGAACCCAACTGCCGGTTGATGTTCTGATAAGCGCCCACCGATGATCGAATCGATGCCCCTTTATCTGGTGACTTTGATTGAATACCGGTTCCGACACTTTGCGAACTCCTGGAATAATCCGACAGACTGGACTTTGTTACTAAACTGTGATCCTGTCCCTTTTTCGATTGTTCCTCTTCGAGCAAATAAGCAAAATCCGATAGCGACCGCTTTTTGTCCTTATCTTTTTGCCGGATGGCTTCCTGCTCATACGCTTCACGCTTGTTGCCCACTAACCCTTTTTCTTCAGGCATCGGCAAATCGGTATTCAAGCCCTGGGTTTGTTGTTCCTTTTCTTTTTTGTCGGTCGATGGGGCGAAGATCAGCCACATCGAACCGGCAAAGAGCAGGAAAAACAAAGGGTAAATGAGTAGCTTCATCCGTTTTTGCCGTTGCTGTGGCGTAAGCTCTTTTCGCTCCCGTACAGTTTCATTTTCTGGTTTAATCTCTGTCATACTGAAAGATCTTTTGAAGTTTTAAACTGTCTGTTTTAAGCCGCAATTTTTTTAGTTCAAATTGCAGCCTGGAAATATGTTCCATTTGCATCTTTTCGCCCCGGTCTTTCCCTAGGTTGTAAACCGATGAAAAAGATATAAAAACGGATAATACACTGAAGGTTATCAGCATGATCACGATAAGGATCACGCGACGGTTAGGAGTAAGCCTTCCGAAAAGACTGCGCAGGCTGTCTTCCCACCAGTCTGTTATTTTGTCGATTAGTTTTCTGGTCATACTGCACCTACCTTTCAATTACGCTGATGTCGCGGTTTTTCAGTATCTCAAAATGTTCCATCGTAAACCCGTGCGGGTTGTTGTCAGAGCGGACCGTGTTGAGCAAATCACAACGGGTTGTTAAGCTGCGTTCAGTGATGTTGCTTTCGCGGATGATCATCTGCCGGGCGTATGTGACTACTTTGTAAGGGTAGTTGTCAAAATTGCAACCGATGCTGTCAATCCGGATTGTTTGGTTGATGTTCCCGGAGATGACCCGGTTGTAATATCCCTTTTCCTCCATATCCTTGTAATACCGGAAAGCGCTTTTATCCACCAGGAACAATGCCCGGTTGATGTTGCTCTCAATCGCATTTTTATCCGGCGAAAGGGTGAAGAACAGCTCGTGGAAACGGCGCACATGCTCGCGGGCTTCTACCGGCCTGTTTTGCGCCAGATCCTGCGAAAGAGCAAGCATCAGCGATTTTCCACCGTCCAGAACGTATATTTTCTGGCGCTGCTTTTCTGCAAAGCTGTACGAACTCCAGAGGGAATAACCCGTTATACCAGCGCACAGGCAGATAAATACAATTCCGAAAAAGCGTATCTGCCTGAACGAAGTTTCAATCGTTTTTAAAGATTTAAATTCCATTTTTTTGATGTGTTAAGTTTATTTACCCAGTAACCTGCCGGAAACATTACCTACTGCGGCTCCCGCCATTCCACCGGCATAAGAGCCACCTTTGCCTGCAACGGAATTCACATTCCGATTATAGCTTCCCATGCCTCCGGCCTGAATGATCCAGTTAGCCACAGTTGGGATAGTAAAATACCCGACGATACCGATAATCATGAATACCACGTACACACTGTTACTACCGTCAGGAACAAAATTAGGATCGCTCAGTTGTTCGATGTCTTTTTGCAACATCAGTACCTGAATACGTGCCAGTATGGAACTGAACAGATCTGAAACAGGCAGCCACAGGTAAACAGATATATACCGTGTGATCCATTGGGTAAGAGTAGCCTGAAACCCGTCGTACACGCTGATGGCAAAAGCTATCGGCCCCAGAATGGACAGTACGACAAGAAAAAAGGTGCGTAAAGTGTCAATGATTAATGCAGCAGCCTGAAACAGGAGTTCCAGTAATTCACGAAACCAGTTTTGGACCGTTTGCTTAAAGTTGTAGAATCCTCGTTCGATATACATTCCCGCCATCTGGGGGGCATCTAAAATGCCCAGTTCCTCCAGCCGCTGATCAAATGCTTGGTTATCCACCAGCCACGCTGATTCAGGATTGCGCCGCATGGCTTCGTACTCCAGTTGATCCTTTTGTTCACGGTACTTGTTCATGTCGAAAGTCTGCGTTTCCAGAATGCCGTGCGTACCGGTTACAACTGGCGACATCACCGCGTTAATTGTGCCCAATACAAAGACCGGGAAAAACATGATGCACAAGCCAATTGCAAAAGGCCGCAGCAATGGATACACGTCAATGGGTTCAGCCCGTGCAAGAGCCTGCCACACCCGGACAGCCACATAAAAGAGTGCTCCCAGCCCGGCAATTCCCTTTGCAACGCCAATCATGGAGCTGCAAAGGGGCATCATCTCTGTATAAAGGTTTCGGAGGATCTGATGCAGGTTGTCAAAATCGATTGCCAGCAGGATCATCTTACCAATACCTTTCTGATGGGGAACCGTACAAAGCCATGACCCTGTCGGTATCGTTCTTCTTTTTAGCACGTAAATACGAAACCGAGATATTCTTGTTGGTGTAGTACTGCACCAGGTTTTTGTATTCGCGTACCTCGTTGTATATCCGGTCAACGAACGACATGCGTTCGGCATCGCTCATCGAGAGCCCGTTGGCCGAAGTCACCGTTTTTAACTCAGAAAGCATTGCACTGCTTTGTTCCAGTAGTTTGGTGTAGCCCAAAGCAATGGCACCCAGCTCCTCAACAGAGAAATTATCATCGGCCATCATCTTCTGAAAACTGTTGACATAGATATCCGAAATATCACCAACTAAAAGAATGGTTTGCTGCACTTTTCGAGCATCTTTTACCAGGTCATGAACAGACTTAAGCGCATCGTAGTACTGCTTCCCTTGCTGATAAATCTTAACGGTTTCCTGAAAATTGGAGATCATATTTTTCGCAGTCGTGGAGGTTTCTATGATCTGTTTGGTCGTATTTACAATACCCTGAGCCAGGTTCATCGGGTCAGTTACCACCCATTGTGCTTTTACTGTATGTGCATGAAAGCATAATCCCATGCACAGGATTACTATCAGATGTTTCATTTTTGAGTTGTTTAAAATTTGCGTTGTTTGTTTGATTTTAAATGGCGCGGTTCTGATCGGCCAGTTGTTTAATGGCCAGTTCGATATTCCCGTCGAGCTTGTCAGCCAGCTCCATTACTTCCAGCTTTTCGGTTTCTTCAGTAGTGTACGTCATGTATTCTTCTGCGGAAACTTCTGTGGCATAAACCGCTGATTGTACTCCACCCAGTCCGATCCAGACCTCTTTGTATTTACGTGAAGGATGGTTGTTCATGTTGATGGAGAGTATCTGAGCCTTTTCCTTATCGGTTAGCCCAAGCAACGCCTGAATCGAATCGAACTTGTTCATGTATTTGCGCTGGTCGAGCAGGATTTTGCAGTCGGAATTATTGATGATACTTTCCTTAACCACCGGACTTGAAATAATATCATCCACCTCCTGGGTAACCACAATGGCTTCACCGAAATATTTACGCACGGTTTTGTACATATATTTCAGGTACTCAGCCATATTTGCCGAGGCAATCGCTTTCCAGGCTTCCTCAATTATTATTTGTTTTCGAACCCCCTTTAACCGCCTCATTTTGTTGATAAAAGCCTCCATGATGATGATGGTCACCACCGGAAAAAGCTCCTTGTTTTCCTTAATGGCATCAATCTCAAATACGATAAACCGTTTGGAAAGCAGGTCAATGTTCTTGTCGGAATTAAGAAGGAAGTCGAAGCGTCCACCCTTGTAATACTGCCTGAGTGTAGTCAGGAAGTTGTCGATGTTAAAATCCTGTTTGCTCACTTTTATCTCACGCCCGTCCAGTTCCAGCCGGTAGTCATCCCGCATAAACTCGTAAAACGTATTGAAACTCGGTACAACATTTTTATCGCTTTGAATCCGCTGGATGTATGCATTTACGGCACTGCCCAGCTCTCCGCTTTCGGTTTTTGAAGTCCGGTCATCCTCGCTTTTCCATAAAGTCAGGAGCAGTGTTTTGATGCTGTCTTTCTTTTCGACATCAAACAGGTTGTCATCTGTGTAAAACGGGTTAAACGAGATCGGGTTTTCTTCCGTGTAGGTAAAATACACCCCGTCTTCTCCTTTTGTTTTCCGGTTGATCAGGTTACAAAGCCCCTGGTAGGAGTTTCCAGTGTCCACCAGCAAAACATGAGTTCCCTGCTCGTAGTATTGCCGAACCATGTGGTTCATGAAAAAGGATTTTCCGCTGCCACTAGGCCCGAGTACGAATTTGTTCCGGTTGGTAATAATCCCTTTTTTCATCGGCTGGTCGGAAATGTCCAGATGGACAGGATTTCCTGAAACACGGTCCACCATCTTAATCCCAAACGGACTGGACGAACTGTGGTAATTGGTTTCTTCAGTAAAGAAGCACAATGCAGGTTCAATGAAGGTATAAAACGACTCTTCACTTGGGAAATCGGCTGCATTGCCTGGCATCCCTGCCCAGTAAAGCGTGGCCGCATCCACGGTGTTGTGGCGTGGCTTGCATTCCATCAAGGCCAGTTGTGAACCTACATCGTTTCGGATATGTTTCAGCTCTTCCGGATCGTCGCTCCATGCCATGATGTTGAAGTGGGCACGGACTGAGGTTAACCCGAACGAATGTGCTTCGTTCAGGTATTTGTCGATCCACTCCTTGTTGATCTGGTTTCCCCGGCTGTAGCGCGAAAGCGACTGCATGTTACGGGCCGATTTTTCGAACTTGCGCAGGTTTTCGGCGCTGTCATCCAGAAAAATGTACTGGTTGTAAACGTGGTTGCACGAAAGCAACAGACCGACGGGCGATGCGAACGACAGCAGGCAATCGCTGCGGTCAGTCGATAACCTTTCGTACCGTCGGTCGGTACCGACCTTTGCAGGCAGGTCTTCCACGTCGGAAACCGTATGCACGCAAAGGTGTTTGTCGCCTACACGAAGCCCTTCGGCTCCTAATTCCACATCCTGAAGGCAGGTGTTCCCATCCAGAGAGAGCGAAAAGTATTTTTCGATCAGTCCGGCGCTGTTTTCTGTTCCGGTAATTTCCTCGGAGTGAAAACGGGTCAGGGTGATAAAACCACTGTCATTGACAATGCGCTCGAATTGTCCCACCGCCTCCAGAAATTTTACCGACGTTTCCCGGTTCACCTCTTTGGGGACGATAAAACCACGGCACAAGGACGAAAAGTTGGATTGCATCCGCATCCGTTCTTTGGTGGTTTTGGTCAGGAACAGGAAACAGGAATGGTTTAGGAACGGACGTTCATTGAAATGACGTTCAAACGAGCGGGACAGAAAACTCATGTCTTCCTTATCAGTTTGGGGTTTGTACTGTTCTTTTACAAACCAGTCCGCTTTATGCACAATGGTGTAATCGGGCAATACCTTGATGGCTTTGGCCCACGCTCCGTGTATGGCTTCGTATTCCGAACTGGTGACCGTAAAAAGTTCCGGCAGGTCCACTTTAAAAGCGACAGTAATGTCGGCATCCTTGCTGATGATACAATCGTATTCAACGGCGAGCAGCGGAAACTTGCTCTCGATGGTGGTAGCTTTGAGGATATTTCTCATGACTGTCCTCCTTTTCGGGTGGAACGAAACAGACGCGAGGAAGCCTTCCGGTTCAGAAGGTAGCGTGGGTGTTGCTTCCTGGCAAACAGCTTCATCAGACCGTGTTCACCGTAACGGGCATTCAGAGAAAAGGTCAGCCATACGAGGACTGAAGCGGCTATCATCCCAAACCCGATACAAACCCACTGGCTGACACCGGCCATGAACATCACCACAAAGATGATGAACACGGCCAGCAATCCCCCGGCAAAGATGAACAGGTATTGACTTTTAAGCCCCTGAAACTCCACACTTTTCCCAATTCCTTTATTGATCATGTATTCCATAAACCAGATTTGATATTCTTGTTTGCGGACTAAAGGAAGAATGAGCGCAGGATAGTAGCAGCCACAATCAGGAAAATACAGGCACCAAACCACGAAGCAGCGGTTTTCGAAGTGTCGGGGTCTCCGCTCGAAAATTTTTGATAAACTTTCACGCCTCCGATAAGTCCAACGACAGCTCCAATGGCGTAAATCAATTTGGTGGCCGGGTCGAAGTACGAGGTTACCATCTGGGTGGCCTCAGTAATACCCGCTGTTCCGTCACCCTGGGCAAGTACGGATGATGCGGCAGCCATCAGTATGGCTGCTGAAAAAAGAAATTTTTTCTTGTTCATAAAAATTGTTTTTAAGTAGCGGAAAGGGTGGATTGTCCTTTACGCCGGATGAATAATCGGATGATTTGAATTTTTAGTGGCAAGGGGGTCTTTACCCGTAGTCATGTTCTTTCATAAACTGTACTTATTTGAGATCACACAAAATTTTTCATATCGAAATTGGTCGGAACTTCACTTTCTTTGGAAAAATGGCCGTTATTTCCTTTCTCTAAACCCTTCGGATCATTTTCACCCTGTTCAGCCATCTTTCGGTAATAATCAGAAAGGTGAAGGTTTATCGCCTGACTGACCTGATCTTCCCGCCGGGGAGCGCTTTGTACCAACTGTTCAAACATATCCGTCTGACGGATTTTTAGCAGTATTTCGCCAGCCTGTTCTTTTTCCGGCAGAGTGGCCGCCTGGTAATGCACAATGGTTCGCACCGCAGCGCCTATCTCTTCAAATGAAGAACCTTCAGCCAGAGAAGTATTTGAGGCTAACCATTCATCATCTTCTTCCTCCTCTGGGTTGTACTCATCATCGTTTTCATATTCCAGCGGTACATCAATGTCCATCGGCTGATTATCGTCCCGGCTATGCGAAAAGGCTTCATCCAACTGGTCATCCGGTATTTTTACCGGCGGTTTTGTTTCCGAAGACGTGGCGAAACTACCTTTCATTTCCATCCTGTTTTTTTGATTTTCAGAGCTGGCAGCTTGTGGCATCAAGTGGCTCATCAGAAATGTGCCTTTCCCGATAATGTCGTCGTCATTTTGATTTTCAGGGATTGGGGTTCGAGGGTTTTGTTTTCTGGACGATCTTCGGGATCGTCGTTCCCATATCAGGTAAGCGACCGTCCAAAGGACATAGGTCAGACATGCAGCAATCAGTAAGTCTTTCATGGTGATGGTTTCTAAAAGATTCCTTCGTTTTTCCTGTTGTACAGCGTGGTGATCTCGTCCTGAAACGTGGCAAAATGATGCTCCAGAACGTTGTCCAGGTAGCTGAACAGGGAAAGTTCATTCCCGCCAATAACCTGTACGATTTTCAGGATTCGGTCGTGGTACTGCTTGCGGATATAAACCGTTTTGCCTTCGCGTGCAGTGATGCCATTAGCTGTTCGAATAAACAGGCTTTCGTAGTCCTGCGTTTTTGCTTTTTTGCGACGGTTTTCTTCTTTCAGGGAATCGGGGTTTTTGTCTGGATTTTGAACGGGTAACTCAGGTTCATGAGGTACTGATGATGGTGGCTCCGGTTCCTTTACCTGTTGAAAATTCTGAGGTTCCTTATTAGCTCCGCCGTTACTGACCTCTTTGACCATTTGCATGTGATCTGTTGTCCGAAACGAATGGATGATGCTCTCGGCATCGATTCCATCCAGGTTGACTGGTGCGTTTTTCTTTGCCATAACGTTATGGATTGATCAGGGTGAGGATTTCGTCGGAAAGCTGGTCCAGATTGCTGCCTTTAATTAGCAACTTATCAGCAGGGAAAAGGGTGGAGCGGAATATAGCCTTGTGTGTGGAGGATTGCTCGCGGCGGAACCGCTTACTATCGGGAAGAAAAGTTTTTAAAACTTGTAATTGCAGGTCTTCGATCACCTGTTCGTACACCTGATAAAGTTCGGTCTTTTCCCGTCCGTCCACCAGGTTCCACAACAGGTACAAGCCTTTGATTTTAGCCTTTCCGGTGGTGATCAATTGCTGGCTCAGCACCACGGCAAAACGCAGGGTACTTTCCAGTACCACCCGGTCGGCGCTGACCGGAGAAAAGATATAGTCCATCTGCGAGAGGGTGCGGATAACATCGGCATTGTTTACCGTTCCGGGCAGGTCGAAGAAGATAAAATCGAACTCACCGGTTTCGGATAGCTGGGATGCTACCTGAATGGCATCTTCAGGGGTACTGCTTACTACCGGGTAAGCTTTTCTCCCCATGGAGGTAAACTGCCGGTAAGCCATAAGCTTGTAATGTTCATCATCCATAACCATTTTCAGGTCGCGCTCACGCATTTCTGCAATGCTGTGCTGGGGGTAATCGCAATCGACCACAGCCACGCTGTGTCCTTTCAGGTAATGGAGGTAACTGGCTACCAAAACTGTCAATGTTGTTTTTCCGACTCCTCCCTTTTGCGTGGAAAATGCTACATACTTACTTTCTTTGTTCATCTTTTGAGTTTTTAATCGTTTGTATATTTCTATCTCAATATCTTTTTAGGTCTCTGCATGCATAAGGACTCACTCGCGTGATTACTTAGTTACCTATCTAGTTACCAATTCATCTACATGGCTACGAACTTATCTCCCTGATTATATGCGTAGATACCTGCATACAGTTGTCCGCAGGGAGGTAAGTTGGTACGGAGATACATTGGGATGCAGGTATGTTGGTACGTTGTTGCATCCCTGCGTTTGTCCGTTTTTATTTATCTCCGCACCTCTGTTTGTTTCTATCGCTTTACCAATCTATTTATGCAGGTAATTCCGTTTGGCTATACTTGAATCTGTACGCAAATAGAGAGGTGTGATTATGCTTATTTCCATACCTGCGTATTAACCTTAATACATCCGTACAGTAAATAAAAGGCTTTGAAACTGCCGGTTTCTACTGTTTAAAGAGCTTGGCGATAAGTGGCGCTGCTTTGATCATTTGTGGCCTCAAGAGCTTTCATAATAATATCTGACTGAGCATCTACTTTTGATCGGGAAAGCGACAGTGCATTGAAAATGCCATTATTGATTCATGCAGCTTTTATGATCTGCCCGTAAAAGGCAGATTTTATTTGCGCCGGGCAAATAGCAAGCTGTGTTTCGGGTTACCCGAAACCATTCCGGTAACCCGGAACTGCTTGCCCCGTTGGGGATGCAGCAACCTCCGAAGTCGGTTGCTTTTGGGAAGATTAATGACAGGTTTCAATCCTGCCCGGATGCTTTGCCGTAAATACTTCAAATGATATGGAAAAGGAAAATAAAACATCCCGCAAACGGGGAAGAGGGGGTAGGCCGCAGGAAGATGACCCGGCTACGAATTGCATAATGGTACGTTTTAACAATGTGGAGAATGCGCAATTTCTGGCTTTATTCGAACAATCGGGTATGCATGCCAAAGCGCTTTTTATCAAGGCACGGGTCTTCGATCAAACTTTCCGTGTGGTGAAAACAGACCGGACTGCACTCGAATACGTGACCAAACTGACATCGTTTTACGCCCAGTACCGGGCAATAGGGGTTAATTACAACCAGGTTGTGAAGGAGCTTCACTCACATTTTTCGGAGAAAAAGACACTGGCTTTGCTTTATAAACTGGAGGGTATTACAAAAGAGTTGGTGGCATTAAGCGAACAAATAGTGCGGTTGTCGCAGGAATTTCAGAAGAAGTTTTTAAACCCGGACAGCCAATAACCTTGTGAATTATCAATTGAAAAATGATCGCCAGGATAAATATTGTGAGTAGTCTGTACGGTGCATTGGCATACAATCAGGAGAAAGTGGATGAAAACCTGGGGAAAGTTTTGGCCTCGAACCTTGTTTGTGAGCCGATGGATGGAAGGTTTAGTGTATTGGCTTGTGCTACGGATTTTGCCCGATGGATGCCATTACCGGAACATTTACCCACGAAAAAGCCAGTGATACATATTTCGCTCAATCCGCACCCGGACGATAAACTGACCGACAATCAATTGGTCGACATTGGTCGGGAATATATGGAGCGGCTGGGCTACGGAGGCCAGCCATATCTTGTTTTCAAGCACGAGGACATCGGGCGAGAGCATATCCACATTGTTTCCTTGCGGGTGGATTGTGACGGTAAACTGATAAAAAACAGTTTCGAGCATAAGCGTAGCAAAGAAATTACCGAACTATTGGAAAAGAAATACGGGTTGATTCCTGCTGAAGAGCAGAAACAGTCGGAACAGTGGAAACTTACGCCGGGAGATCCGGGGCAAGGAAACCTGAAAAAACAGATTTCGTCTGTAATAAAATCATTGGTGAATACCTATAAGTTCCAGACAATGGGCGAATACCAGGCTTTGCTTTCGCTGTATAATGTAGGTTTGGAGGAAGTGAAAGGAGAAGTTCGCGGAAAACCATATCGGGGATTGGTGTATGTTGCGTTGGACAAAGACGGGAATAAGGTTGGTACACCGCTAAAATCCTCCCTGTTCGGGAAATCTGTTGGTTACAATGGGCTGGAAAAGCATATGGTCAAATCCAGCGAACAGATTAAGCAGCAAGACTACCGGGAACGTACTCGTATGGCGGTTGCTGGCATCGTAAACGTTTCCCACAGCGAAAGCGATTTACGAACGAAATTACAGGTAAAAAATATTGACCTTGTATTGCGCAGTAATGATCAGGGGCGTATCTACGGGGTTACATTTATCGACCATGAAAGCCGTTGTGTATTTAATGGTTCCCGACTTGGAAAAGAGTTTTCGGCCAATGCGTTTAATGATCAATTTGGAGAAATGCAGCATGAAGTTGCAGGTTTGCAGAAAACGGTACAGCCGCACGATATCTCCCAGTTTGAAAAAATAACTGCCCCTGACATCGTCGATGCAGTGAGTGGCCTGTTTGCTTTCCTGTCCCCTGAACCTTTAGGTACTCCTGATGAGAACAATCGTCCATTGAAGAAAAAATGGAAAAAAAAGCGGAGGTATGGGAGGCAAGACGGGAGTTTATAACTGATAAATTAACTGATAATTAATTGCACTTAAAACAAATCAATTAAGTATTAAGTACAAAATAAGAAATAATGTCGTATTTCGATTTTCGTTCTTCCTTTAAGGACAAAGGTTCTAGCGTTTATGAATACGACATTAAATAGTTCCTATTACTTATAACTCAATTAGAAAGAGAAAATATTTTTTTTAACTTACTTTTCCTTAACGATTACGATTTCCTTTTTAAGTACATCGGATGCAGAGAAAAACCCCAACCCTCCGTTCGAAATGTTCGTTCTGGTATTGGCTGGTGTGGTTTTAAAGATTTCAGTACTCCATATAGTTTCGTTTTTAACATCAACAAGGTATTGGTACATTTGATAAGAAATTGAATTCATCTGAACCTGAACATTGGAAGTGTCTTTTTTTAGCAGAGATACTGGAATTGAAAATACTTTCTCATAAAATCCCCCTTTTGCATAGAGGACCTTATCCTTTAAATTTGCAGTGAGCAATGAATCATTGACATAGAAATTCATTATCACGGCAGCTCCCTGATTTTTGTTGATGCTATGAGCTTTGATGTAAATATCGTAGTCGCTATTGTTCAAGGTGCTGTACATGGTATCAATAACCATTGAAGGGTATAAATAATCAGAGGCCGTGTATTCGTCGCTGTTTTTTAATTTGACTTTCAGGGTATATGTTTTATTCGCTTTTCCGGCATAGCTTGAATTTGTAACATACATACCCTTTTGTTTTTCGGTAAGATTAATAACCGTATCGCCATCAGTTATCAAAACAACAGCCCCGCTTTCCATCAATGTACTATCCGTGTTACTTATACCGGATGAGTGGTAAAGTAAAATGCTTTGTTCTTTTCTTTCAGTGGTAATGTTGCCGTCAACGACCAGACGATCTTTGTATTTGATGTTTAAATCTGAAAAGTTTACTTCTTTGGTGCATGATAAAATAGCTGCACAATAAAAGAGAACGATTATTATGTGAACTGCTTTCATTTTTGGTTAGGCTTAAAATTTAAAAATATAAGTAACCGAAGGAATAAAACCGTAGAAGTAAACCGCTTCTGCCTGGGTTTGATTACTGTTGTTGTTCGGATGTAAAGCCATAGAGAACGGGTTTTTCCGGTTATAAACATTGATAAAAGAGAAATTCCACGAAGCTTCATATCTTTTCCCTTCTGCCTGCCTTTTAATCGTTTTCCTTGTCAGAAGGGTTAATGCCAAATCCAATCGGTGGTAGTCGGGCAAGCGACCTTGGTTTTTGCCTGTGTAATAAGGAACATCCATGTTCAGATAACGATAACTGCCCGCAATAAGCATGGTAGCTGTACCGGACGAATACATCCAATTGGCTGATAAAGTAACACGTTTGCCTAATCTATAGATAAGACCGGTTGAAAAATCGTGAGGTACATCAAACGAAGAAGGATATTCAACCCCGTTGTTAATCTCGGGTATTTTCATAAAAGATCGCGAATAGGTATAAGCGATCCAACCTGTTAAAGCTCCTATGTTTTTACGCGCATTTAGTTCTATACCATATGAATGGGCGTTGCCAAAAGCGAGTTCGTCTTCAAAATCCGGATTGTTTATTAATTGGGCATGATCCTTTATATCTACCACGTGACGCATCTCTTTGTAATATGCCTCTACTGATACTGAATATTTCCGGTGGGCAAAGTCCTGAAAGTAACCTGCTGAAATTATATCGGAAAACTGAGGTTTTACCTTTAATGTTGTAGGATACCAAATATCAAAAGCTGTTGAAAATGTGGTGTTCGAAATCAGGTGTATGTTTTGGGTGTGACGGTTATAACCGAACTTTATTGAACTGTTTGGATTCAGGCTATAACAAAAAGAAACCCGCGGCTCGATAAAAAAATGAGTATTGTAAAGTTCCCCACGTTTGTAATTGACCGTATCAATAAGCGTGATGCCCCCGAAATCGTTTTTAGCGTATTGGTAATAAGTGCTTTCGCCTACATTGCTGTGCATATTTAAACGCAACCCGTATTCGACCGATAGTTTGTTTGAAAATGTATGTTTGCTACTGGCATACAACGCATTTTCAAGAGAATTAATATTTGAATAAGGGGTGGCTGTTGTGGTGTTTGCTGTACTCACCGAGAGGCCAACCTTTGCACTATGCAGGGTGAAATTTGCGCCAAACTGAATTGTATTCGACGGGTTAAAATACCAGGTATAGTCAGTCTTCAAGCTATAATCCAGTAAACGGCCTTTCCATTCGTTTGCTTGTAATTGCTGATTTATTTTACTGGAATTCTGTGAATTGCTGCCATAATCGAAGACTGTATTGGTAAGGCTAACGTTGGAAAATAGCTTTGGGCTAAATATGTGGTTGTAGCGCAACGAAACGGTACGGCTATGATAAGATTGGCTAGTCCGGCTATTCTCTCCACCATTGCTAACTGAATATTGGTCGTTGCTGTTAAAAAACGAGAGGTATAAACGGTCTTTCCCGGATAGCGTATAATTCAGCTTCGCATTGAAGTCTAAAAAATAGGCTTTGTTTTTTCGGGATTCAGGATTTGAAGCGAGTGGAAAGAAAAGATCAAAATAAGACCTGCGTACCGAACAAATAAACGACATTTTGTCTTTGATGATAGGACCTTCAACGGTAAGGTGGCTGAACAAAAGCCCTAAAGCGCCAGATACCGCAAAGTTCTGATTATTCCCCTCCCGCATTCTGATGTCGAGAACTGACGATAAGCGTCCACCATAAGAAGCGGGTACAATACCTTTATAAAGATCGACACTTTTAAGCGCATCGGTATTGAATACGGAATAAAACCCTCCAAGGTGAGAATATTTGTAAATCACAGCATCGTCGAGCAACACCAGGTTTTGGTCGTGATAACCTCCCCTGACATAGAAGTTGGAAAACTCTTTGCCTTTTACGCCCGAACTCATTTGAATGGTTTTTATCACATCGCTTTCGCCCAAAAAGCCCGGCAATGCCTGAATGTCTTTGGTCGAAATTTTTTCAACACCCATTTTGGTATTGGCTGCTTTGTTTAAGTTTTCGGTAACAACCACTTCTTTCAGTATATTTTGTGGCTCAAGCGTACTATTTACTATCGTATCTTTTGAAAGAAAGAACGCCAATTTTCGCGGAGCATAACCCACATACGAAATAATTAGCGAAACAAATCCTTCGGGCAATGTAATACTATAAAATCCATACTCATTTGTAGAAATTCCATGTCGGCTTATCGAATCATAAACCGAAGCGAAAATCATTCGTTCTCCGTTTTTCAGATCGCTAACATAACCACTAAGGGTAACTTTCTTCTTTGAAATATCTTTTCGGTTTTGAAAAATTACCTGATTGCCTATTGCCTTATATTGAATGTTATATCCTAAAAGTAGTTGGTCAAGAACAACTTTTAAAGGCTTTTCGGCTACTGTTACATTTACTTTTTTAGGTAACAAAACAAGGTCTTCGCTATAGGAGAAATCAATACCTGTTTGCGTTGATATTATTTTTAAGACCTCCTTTAAAGGAAGATTGTGCGCTTCGAGGCTTATACGCCTGTCAAGAATGTCTCCCGTACTTTGGGCTGATAATGTATAGGTTATTGCTATTAACAAATATGTTAATGCAAAATATCGAAAGTAATGAATCATTGTTTCTCTGATTGTTTTATGGAGTATTTCCCGTTTTGCAGGATAACTTGGGCATTGGCTGAAAGAGATATGGTTTGTATGATCTCGCTTAATGGACGATGGCGGAAACTGGCTGTTAACATTCTCGTTTTAAGGTCTGGCGTGTCAAACTGGTAATTGAAATGATACACTTCTGAAAGTGTTTTAAAGACAGTTTCGAGTGGCTGTCCGTCAAAATCGAAATCAAGCGTTTTCCACGACATGAAATTGCAATTATCGTTCTCAACTTCCGACACATCACCACTGGTTTTATCGAATGTGCCTTTTTGATTGACTGTTAGTACGACTTGCTTATTGGCAGCATTCCCAAAGGAAACCTTTCCCTCGGAAACAGTAAGAGTTGTGTGGTTCTCAGAGGTGTATGACCGGATGTCAAACTTGGTACCCAATACCCGGGTTTGGGTGTTCGGAGTAAGGACAATAAACGGATGTGCTGAATCGTGGGCAATTTCGAAATAGGCTTCCCCTTCCAGAAACACTTCACGCGTATTGTCAAATTTTTCGGGATATTTGATGGATGAATGTGTGTTTAGCCAGATATGGCTACCATCGGATAAGGTAATGGTTCTAACTGTGGTGTCGGCTTTTAGTATCGCAGAAAATTCAGTGGTATGTTTTATTGCCGGTTCGTGTACTAGCCACCAACTGCAAAAACCAATTAACAATATTGCCGCCACCTTCCACCACAAATTGGATAGCTGGAATCTTCCGGGTTTTAAGACTATCTTTTCAGATACATTTTCCAGTCCGGCTTTTGTGTCGGGTATAAATTCGATGGGCAGAGAACCGTAGGTTTGATAGTAATTTTGCAATTGTTCCAGAATCAGTGCATTTTCTGAAGCACTATCCAACCATTCGTTTATTTGTTGGCTCTCCGAAGCACTGGTTTCGTTTGCAAAGTGTTTTTCGAGCAGCATCCAAGGAATATCGTGTACCATAATTTGGAGTTTTTATAGGTATGACACATTCAAAAAAGGACACCCCCAAACAATGAATTAAAAAAAAGTAACGATACTGGTAAGATAAGGCGATAATTTGCTTCGAAGCTTTTTGAGTGCAATACCCATCTGGTTTTCGACAGTTTTCGGCATAATATTCAATTGTTGGGCAATCTCCTTATAAGTTAGGTTCTGGTTTCGGCTCATCTCAAAGATTGTCCGGCATTGCTCTGGGAGTTCTATTATTGCTTGGTCGATAATGTGGTTTAACTCTTCCCGTTCGCAAAAATTAATGATGTGTCCTACTTTCGAGGTCTGCTCTCTGGCAAATTCGTCCTCGTGGCGAATCCGGGTTTTCTGGTTGCGGATATAGTTTAACGATCTGTTTTTAACGGATGTATATAGGAAAGAACGAACAGAAGTATTAATATCTATTGAGTCTCGTTGCTCCCAAAGGTTAATGAACACCTCCTGAACGATTTCCTCAGCAGTGTCATTGTCTCTCAGATAGGTATATGAAAAACGACAAAGATTTACATAGTAATCCGTGAAAAGTTGATTAAAAAGTTTCCGATTGCCATGCTGGAGTTCCTTGCCAAAATGATTGAGCGTATCTTTCATAACTGCAACAAAACTAAGAATTAGTATAGAATGAAAATATTAATTATTCTTTACTTTTTCCTTTGTGTAATAGTTTTGTCATTGATTTACCGTTTTCTTTGTAAGTGAACATGAAGTTCACTTAATTGTAATTATTATGCTATTTGTGACTTTATGTAAGATATCGTTTGACACCTTGCCTGATGATTTAGATTTTGATTTATACTGATTTACACTCTATTTGCTTTTGTATCTCATTCCAATAAAAGAAAGCTTCCACATTGGTCTTTTTAAGTTTGTTTAGTTTTGTAGGCATAGGTTCTCTAACAACTGCGTCTCGCAGATACTCCATGTTTTGAGGGTCAAAATGAGATACTTCTGAGACTCCATTCGCAATTAAAACTGAAAGATATGCTGCTTTGGACGCATTGACAATGGCACTATCGATATTGTATTTTTCGCTGTGGATAAAGTTTTGTATTCTTTTTATTCCGGCCTGAAGTATTTTGAAGTTGTCCGGTTGTACCTGGCCTTTCAGGCAAATACAGAGAGAGGTCTGGTAAATATCGTCGAGTACCTGGGTAATATTATTGGGGTCAAGGTTCCGGTATTGCAGTTCAACCATAGCAAACTTTTTTAAAGTCTTGGAAGTAACTTCTAAATTGTCTGTTACATCAAACAGCGAGGCAACATCAAACAGTTGCTTTATGATTTCCATTGAGCAGTCTTTCTTTCCCTTTAAATATGGAATGCCCGTAGTGCTTGGGGCAAAAGCGGTAAGCTTATCCCCTAACATATCGGCTTTGCTTGGTACATTTACCATCACCGGTTCGCCTTCCAATTTTAGGAAACGACTTTGGATGGGCACTTTCACTATTTCGTGGTAATGGATATCCTCGAATAATACATCAAGAAGGATAAATTCTGTTTCGGTATTGGTAACGTAAGATACCAGGTAAAAGAATTTAGCATGTGTTTTTGGGACATTATGAACATTAATTCGTTCGACCAATTTTACATTACCAAATCCGTATTCATGGGCATATTTGTGCAAGTATTTTTCCAGATTTGTTTCTGGGGGACAGACAATGTCAATATCAATGGAAAGTCGTCTATCGCTATCCAGGTGAAGCATTAAAGCAGTCCCTCCCTTGAAGACAAACGGGCAACCGGATAACACGAGCGATTCCAGTAATGAAAATGCTCTTATCGACTTTTCTATAAGTACAATGTCGGAAAATTTATTTTCAGCAGCTACATGCTTCATCCATTCTATTGTCCGGCTATCGGGGTGGATCATAGTTTATTCGTCTTTAACAGTTCCTCTACTTCCTGCTTTCTTCCGCGTCGGGCAGCATAGCGTAACAGCTTGTTTTTATTAATATGGTGTTTTTCAAAAATTGCGGTATAAACATAGTTTATTTCCATTCCCTGCAAAAAAGAAAATTCTACATCCCCGACAATGTCTACCAGAATCTTTTCAATAGTGGGGGTGTTTATGCCATCAACCAGTTGTAGTGGTGATTCTGATATTAACGGACGTATAATAATCGTTTGGTTAGTATTAATATATCTTTCAAAATCGGTTAATGACGGCATAAGATAGACCCGTTGGGTGCTATCTAAATTTAAAAGATTAAAAACAGGTTCGGCAACCTCACGTTCTACATCAACAAGCACAAAATTCAAGCTGGGAATGTGGTGCATGTATGACAAAAGAGCCGAACCCGGCCAAATGCAGTAATCAGCAAAAGGAAACTGAGTTTTTATTTGCTGATTAATATTTTTGATTTCTTCGGAACAAACAATCGAAAAATCATTCTTTGTTTTATCCGGTAATGTATAAATACCACGCTCAAGCCGAATCAATTGCCCTGATTTTAAAAGGCGGTTTAGCTGCTCGGAAAGAGAGTTCGGATATCCAATCTGATTCTGAATCTTCAGATTAGTAATCAAATCTTTTCGGGAAAACACTTTATGAGTAAAGGCAAAGTTTAAAATGTCATTAGTTGTAACCATGTGTAATTAATCTTCAGACAAATATATCACAATTTTGGCAATAAAATTGATTCATTGCCAAAATTGTGATATATGATCCAATTGCAATTCGTCTATATGTCAGCTAAGCTGTAACGATTCCAAAACATTTAATCATTTTAGGCTTAACGGGAATAAAACAACCGACACTTGTCAAAAATAGGGAAGACGAAAATCGACTTCCGACGTACTCCGGTCATTTGAAAATACATTTTTATCCTGATAAAAGTGTGAAATAATAACACTTTTATCAAGATAAATCCATTAAAACTTTCCAGAATTACATTCAGAGTTTCCGGCCAGAATTATCTATTTCACTGCCAAAAGCCGCAAGGTTGCTTTAACCCGCCAACTGCACCCGATCATCTTTTACTTTCGCATCCAAACAATTAAGACAGAATCATTATGCAACAGGAAGACGATTTAAGGGGACTGGCAAAGGTTATGGAATTTATGCGGGCCATCAGCATTTTATTGGTGATTATCCATATTTACTGGTTTTGTTATCGGTCGGTTCATGAGTGGAATATCAATATTGGCGTGGTTGATAAAATCCTTTTGAATTTCAACCGGACTACGGGACTGTTTTCCTCTATCCTTTGGACTAAACTACTTTCGTCGGTGTTCCTTGCTCTGTCGTGTTTAGGTACTAAAGGCATTAAAGAGGAAAAAATTACCTGGGGAAAAATTTGTATGTTCCTTACCATCGGAGTTTTTTTCTTTTTTATGAACGGATGGTTTCTTGATCTTCCGTTGCCCATAGCTGTTTGTACTTCATTTTATATCCTGACCATGAGTGTGGGGTTTATTTGCCTGCTGACGGCAGGCTCATGGATGTCCCGCTTATTGAAGAACAACCTAATGGAGGATGTTTTCAATACCGAAAATGAATCGTTTATGCAGGAAACCCGGTTAATCGAAAATGAGTATTCGGTCAACCTGCCGACCCGTTTCTATTACGGTAAGAAATGGAATAACGGTTGGGTAAATGTGGTCAACCCTTTTCGTGCATCCATTGTGTTGGGTACGCCGGGCTCAGGTAAAAGTTACGCGGTGGTAAACCAGTTCATCAAACAGCAGATCGAAAAAGGCTTTTCACTGTACATTTATGATTTCAAATTTCCGGATTTATCGACTATTGCTTACAACCACCTGCGAAACCACCGCAAAGGCTATAAAAAGGTTCCCAAATTCTATGTCATCAATTTTGACGACCCTTCGCGTTCCCACCGGTGCAACCCGATCAACCCATCGTTTATGAGCGATATATCGGACGCTTACGAAAGCGCCTACACCATCATGCTCAACCTGAACAGGACCTGGGTACAGAAACAGGGCGACTTCTTTGTGGAATCCCCGATCATCCTGTTTGCAGCCATTATCTGGTATTTGCGAATTTATAAAAACGGACAGTATTGCACGTTCCCCCACGCTATCGAATTTTTAAATAAACGCTACGAAGATATTTTCCCAATCCTGACATCCTATCCTGAACTTGAAAACTATTTGTCGCCGTTTATGGATGCCTGGTTGGGTGGGGCACAAGACCAGCTGCAGGGACAGATTGCGAGCGCCAAAATACCGTTATCCCGGATGATAAGCCCACAATTGTATTGGGTAATGAGCGGTGACGAGTTTACCTTGGATATTAACAATCCTGATGATCCGAAAGTACTGGTGGTAGGCAACAATCCTGACCGGCAGAATATTTATGGTGCTGCATTGGGTCTGTATAATTCCCGTATTGTAAAGCTGATCAACAAAAAGGGGCAATTAAAGAGTAGTATCATTATTGATGAGTTGCCAACGATTTACTTCAAAGGTCTGGATAACCTGATTGCCACTGCCCGAAGCAACAAAGTCGCAGTCTTGCTGGGGTTTCAGGATTTCTCTCAGCTTAAACGGGACTACGGTGATAAAGAGGCAGCTGTGGTGATGAACACCGTTGGAAATATTTTCAGTGGGCAGGTCGTCGGTGAAACAGCCAAAACATTGAGCGAAAGATTTGGAAAAGTGTTGCAAAAACGCCAATCGATGACCATCAACCAAAGGGAAAAATCAACATCCATAAGCACACAAATGGATTCGTTGATTCCAGCCAGTAAAATATCAAACCTTACTCAAGGGATGTTTGTGGGAGCCGTAGCCGACAACTTTGACGAACGTATCGAACAGAAAATCTTTCATGCGGAAATGGTGGTTGACAATGCAAAAGTTGATGCTGAAACCAAATCTTATAAAAAAATACCTGTTATTTCCAGCTTTGTTGACGGCAAAGGCAATGACAGGATGAAAGAAATGATCCATGATAATTATAACCGGATAAAAGCCGAATCCAAACAAATTGTTAGTGAAGAATTGGAACGGATAAAAAATGATCCTGCACTGGTTCATCTGTTACAAGTGCAGGATCAAAAAAATCATTGATGATCATTTTTTGTGTGAATTCGCCTGACGCTTTTTCTTCTTAGCTCTTTTTCGTCATCTATTTCCATCTTTTTCTCAAAAACACGTTTAAGTTTATCAAGGAACAGGGTTCGACTATTTGCCCGAGTGCGCATTACACCATACGATGATGAGAAATTACCTGGATTTACACCAAAAGATTCACAAAAGAAATTCACTACAGCCTTTATTGTAACATCTCCATTACTGATTGATCCGGATTCATGTATTGACATGGCCAATTCAATTAAATCCATAGTTTTTCCAGTCCAGCGAAGTTCCGACAGATTTTTCTGGACTGTGGTCTTTAATTTTCCGCGATCATTCTCTAACCATTCCAAGCCACAATCAATGATTTGTATCCCTTTATTCAAATATCTCTCAGTAAGCAGGTTCATTTCTGTTTTGTCAGAGGATTTGAGTTGTAGGATTTGAGTAAATTCAATACGGACATAGTTAAGACTGAAAAAAGCAGGTATTCCTGTTGCATTTTCGTTACATACTTTTACAACTGTGCGGGCAAAATTTACATATGCCTCGGAAAGGTCTTTCTCATAACTAATTGAATCAGCTTCAAGAGAAGCTAGCTTTAAAAAAAAGGTGTCTGAATAAATGTTTTCATAAAAAATTAAATGTTATTAAGAATTGACCGGCAAATTCTTAATAAAAAAATGCGCACTTGAAACAATATGATAAAATAGATGGCATAGACATATTTCTATGTGGTAATATAAAATATAAATTATTTAATATCTTCTTGTTAGGCGTTCGTGTGTATAAACTTAGGCATATTTTTATTGGATACGTTTGAAGAAATCGTTTGATACCTATTCGCTAAGATTTGTTCTCAACAATAGATATTCATAGTTTTGCAGTCAATATTCCTCCCCATGACATAGAATAGCTGGAAAGTTAAACACTAATGTTGTTTTAGAATTGGCAGGACGAGAGTGTGTTTATGTCAAAAAAATGAAATATTGTGCGAATATATAAACCCATAATTTTTACAATTCAGATTGTTTCGATTACATTATTAATGTCATCATGTAGCGGTGACTTTAGAAAGTCGGAAAAAATCCTCGAACAAGCTGAAAACATTGTAGAGCTTCATCCTGACAGCACTTTGTCATTACTGGAGGCAATTAGAAATCCTTACCTGCTGACTAAAGAGCAACATGCCAAATATGTTTTACGCTTAGTACAGGCTAAAGATAAATGTGATAAAGATATAACGGCTGACACTTTGATTTTTAAGGCAAGGGATTATTTCGAAATTAAGAAGAGCTTCAATGAGTTGGCGTTTGCTGAGTTTTATTGTGGCAGGGTATTCCAAGCAAAAGGTAAACGCAATGAGGCGATGAATGCTTACCTAAAAGCCGGATCTGTTGCTAAAGAATTAGATAACAAAGGACTAATTGGTCTGTCTGAATTCTTTTGTGGGCTATTGAATTATGACCAACACCTGTTTGATGAAGCCATCGTACATCTGAAGGAAGCTACTTTTAATTTTTCACAAACAGAAGGGAAAAATAAAAATCAGGTAGTACCCTATAATTACATAGGCAATAGCTTTTTATTGAAACAGTTGCCCGACAGCGCTTTCTTTTACTACAACAAAGGTCTGTTGGTAGCAAGACAATATAATGACTCTGCGAACGAACTGCGCATCGTGCAAAACATAGGTGTTGCATACTTGAAATTAGGTAATACAAAGCAAGCTAAAGAGTCGTTAAAAATGGCACTTTCTTTAAGTTCCGGTGAATCCCAGAAAGCGAAAGCATACTTAAACTTAGCAGATGTCTATTACAGGGAGGGTTCGAAAGATTCTGCCTTAATCTATTTAAATCATTCCTTAAAACTAGCGGATAATAATGCTTCTTTACTTGCCAATGTATATCGTTTATTTTCAAAGATTGAAGCGACGGCTGGAAATTATCAGCAAGCAATGTCTTACAACGAGCTGTACACAAGATATTTAGCCAAAGTCCTGGAAGAGAAAAAAGATATCAACATCCTGGATATTCAAAAGAAATACAATTTTGAGTTACTCGAAAATGCCAATAGCAGGTTGTTGATTGAAAAACAACGAATTTTTATTTGCTTTTTTCTAGTTGTGATCGCCGCTTTTTGGGTACTTTATTACAATCGGGCGAAAAACCGTGAAGCAATGCTAATTGCCGAACAACACATCTTCCAACTTAAGCAGATAGTAAATAAGAGAGCTGGTTCTAATGTGAAGAACAACGAATTACGTAAGACTTTAATTAAGCAATTAGATATCGTTAAGAAGATTTCATTGATTGAAAGCTATTTGAAGGGTGATGAGAAAATTAAAGGAAAGGAAGTCCTCAAAAAAGTAAATGAAATCATATATGGTCAGGAAGATTATAATTGGGGTGTTTTCAGCGAAATGGCAAATGCCTTGTATGATAATTACCTTGAACGCTTGCGTAATTTGTTCCCCGAATTATCGGAAACGGAACTCCTTATTTGTTGTCTTTCAAAAATCGGACTGAATAACATGGAAATTTCCTTGTTGATAAAAACGACTCAAAATGCTGTGCAGAAACGAAAATCTGTTATCAGACAAAAGACAGACATGAAGGAGCAGGAGAATTTCATCAAACAATTGGATCAAATCGTAAATAATAAATAACCGTCCTGAAAACAGAATTGCATAAATGTTTTAATGCTTTTCCTTCTGGTTGGGCAATCTTTTTCATCTTTTGATTCGCAATAAAGGCTGTATAATAGTGGCAAATCCCACGAATAAATCTGCCTGAACGAATAATTAAAGATCAATAAATAAAATAGTTGTATAATTTGTCTGTCCTGAAAATCTGCCTGACACCCTCTGTTGATTAATGAATATTAGTTGTGCTTTTACATTTGCAGCAATTAAAAGTCACACTAAAAATTTATTCATTTATGAAAGCAAAATTCTTTTTCTTGTTTTTCTTCCTTGGCTTTACTGCCTTTACAATTACATCAGCGGATAACTTTTCAAATATCGGCTTTGCTAATATCAGTAGCAGTGACATAAAAGAGGAAGTTTTATTGAGCGGGACCCTAGAGACGGGGCTGATAAAGTCGTTATCCATTATTCCTTTTGAGGTTTGGAAGAGCTCAACATCGATTGATATTTCTTACCTGAGTAGCCTAAGTAATATCACTATAGAAATCAAAGATGAGTCGGGTCAAACGTTTTATAACAGTGTGGTAAATCCAGTTTCAGGAGGACAATTGATCATCGACATTCAGGGATGGGCAGCTGGCACCTACACAATCACATTCTCTAATGACAAAGGTGGTTGTGTTTATGGCGCATTTGACATCTAAGGATTATCTTTTTGAAATAATGTTGCTAGATGCCATCTATTAATCCGGACTACATTTTAGTACTATTATTCGATAGTGTTCGTTTCAAAACAAAAAAAGCTGTTCAAATAAAACTTCATTCTGTTTGTTATGCAGAGTTGGGTTTTATTTGAACGTTTTTTTTACGACAGAGAGCAAACTCTCCCGAGGCCCAAAGTATCCTATAATTTAGCCATAAGCTGCCAGGTCGGAGCCACAAATAGTCAACCTGCTGAAATTCCACAAATTACCTTTTCTCTATTCCTATTTTCATCCCTGCATTGATAGTGATGCAAGAATCCTTAAAACATTAAAATATGGATGAAAAGTTAAGTGACAGCAAAAAACAAGTGCTTCTAATGACCGATGCCGCTAACCCACAGGCATTAAAAGCCGTTACCGGCATTGACAAAAATGGTAGTCCAAGAACAGTTAACCCTGACAAAGCAAACATTGCCGATTTTCTGGCCATTGACAAGAATGGCAATGCACTTGAAAACTTTTTTAAGAAGTTCCTTGAACAGACCAAAAACCCGGCGCACACCGGATTTTTTCTGATGACACATGACGTACTGGGTAAGATCATTGAGATGCAGCCCGTTAATGCAAAAACGCTGGAACCATACCGTATCGATCCGCAGCAGTTTCTCAACCAGCGTCAAAATCAAAAACAAGGTAAGGCGCAGGATACCGGAGGTGCAGCGTCCTCCCAGAAGAACGATTTTCAGCCCATTGACGAAACCAAAATCAATTGGCAGCAAGCCGCAAACATGGGAATCAACAGGCAGGCACTGGAAGAAGCCGGACAACTTAAAGCCATGCTATACGGGCACAAGTCCCCGGCGCTGAATCCCCTTACTTTTACTCTTGAAGGGATCACCTTTGATACCCAGGCACGGTTATCCCTGAAAGAAATGCCCGATGGAACGTATAATATCCAACCCCACAGCTACTTAAAAACACCTGAATTGGATAAGCCATTCCTGGGAGCAGTACTTTCAGACAAGGATAAAGAAAACCTGTTGGCTTCCGGGAACGCCGGACGGGTAATTGAACTTGAACCTGCACAGGGACAAAAAATCTCTGCCCTTTTATCGCTCGATAAAATTACCAACCACCTTGAAGCTATGCCCATTGATAAACTCAATATTCCGCAATCGCTCAAAGGTGTAGAGTTTACTCCCGAACAGGTAAAGGACCTTAAAGAAGGCAAGATGGTACTGGTCGAAGGTATGACCACCAAAAAGAGCCAGGAAACGGATAACCCTAAAAAGTTTGATGCCTATATCCAGTTCAATGCCGCTAAAGGAAGTTTTGATTTCAGTTACGGAGGATTGGAGAACAAAAGCCACCAGCAGCATAATCAGCAACAACAAGGGCAGGGGAGCGAACAGACCAATGTCCGTATCCCCCAAAAACTCTTAGGGGTAGAACTCACGCCGAAACAACAGGAAGACCTGCGGGCAGATAAGACCATTTACGTCAAAGGAATGGTGAAAGACGGACAAGACCAACCGTTCAATGCTTACATAAAGATAAACCACGAGCAAGGCAAACTAGACTTCTATAAATTCAATCCGGAAAAAGCAAAAAAACAAGGCGCCGAAACTACTCCTGCCAGTGAAAGCCAGGCACAGGTTGCCGTCAATTCAGAAGGCAAAACCAATGAAGCCACCAAAAAGGTAAACGAACCCCTGAAACAGGGGCAAAACCAACCGTCTGGAGCTCAGCACAAGCAAATGAATAAAGGTAGAGACATGAAAATGTAGCTTTTATGGATTAGAAAAAGGTATCAATACCGCATCCTCTTTTCGTTCAAAAACAGCACTGAGCGGAACACCCAATAAATAAATATGTTATATTCGCCACTGAAGATTCTTGTTACAGAAGATTGTTTATACAATTGGATGAGATGAATTTTTGGTGGCGGCGCCTGGGTGGGATACCCGGGCGCCATTTTTTATTCAACCACAAAAAATTTATGCTTATGTTTCAGGAACTTTCTTACTTCCGGTTGTCCCTTTTATCTTATCTGAAAGACAGCCATCCCCATTTAGCTAACGATACAACCTTTATCGCTACCCGTGGCGATGCTGCTGCCGAAGCCTACAGTACAGCCATCAGAAACGGGCAAACTCACGACCAGGCAGGAGAAACGGCAAACGAAGTATTGTATGCAGGTTTATTGTTTTCCCCTTATCTGACTATTGTCCGAATCCTCTGGGACGAATTTGAAAAAGATGCCACTCCCGCTCTGGCGGAAAGTGTGGCAATGGAACTGTTGCCGAAGCTGGATGGGGTATTTGACAAATACCAACTGACTAACGATTTCGATACAACTCCGGAATACAATCAGCTTTATACCGAACTGACGGGAGCCGTCCAAATCCTTCTCGAAGATGACATTTAACAAGCGTGCGCATCTGCGGGACAACATTGATGCGATAAAAACCGCATTCCTTTTGGAAAAAGAAAACCGAACAGCCACCCTGGCAGAACAGGCTGTACTGGAAAATTATTCGGGATTCGGCGGTATTAAAGCTGTGCTGAACCCAGTCGGTCATACGGGTGACGAACGCCACTGGACAAAAAGCGATCTTGACCTTTTTCCGCTGGTTACCGAACTGCACAAAGTATTGCGTGAAGGTGCCGATGATGAAACGCAGTACAAACGCTATGTCAGTTCGCTGAAAAATTCTATCCTCACTGCTTTTTACACACCACCGGAAGTAGTTATTGCTCTGGTTGAATCCCTCCATGAACGGGGTATTACTCCCATGCTCCTGCTAGATCCTTCAGCAGGAGCAGGCGTATTTGCATCTGCCTTCAGGCAACAATTCCCAGACTGTGAAAACACCTGCTTTGAAAAGGATTTATTGACAGGCAAAATCCTTTCACAACTCTATCCAAAAGAAAACATACGGACAGAAGGCTTTGAAAATATTGAAACCCGTTACTCCAGTCATTACGACATTGTTTCCTCGAACATCCCCTTCGGTGACATGGCTGTGTATGATCCTGCCTTTACTGCTAACAACGACGCGGTACCGCGTATGGCTGCACGCTCCATCCACAATTATTTCTTTCTAAAATCGGTCGATACGGTACGCAAGGGTGGGATAGTGGCCTTTATCACTTCACAGGGTGTACTCAATGCCGAACAGAACCGTCCAGTACGCCAGTGGCTGATGGAACATTGCCAGCCGGTTTCTGCTGTCAGACTGCCAAACAACCTTTTTACTGATCATGCCGGAACCGAGGTGGGCAGTGATCTTATTATCCTGCAACGTAAGGCCACTGGGACCAACCTGACGCAACGCCAAAACGACTTTGTTGAATCCCGCCGCCTGTCCAATGGTATTCAGGTAAACAACCTTTTCCAGACGTTCGACCGGGTGGTGCATACATCCTCGAAAGTCGATACCGACCCTTATGGCAAGCCAGCGTTGGTATTCCAGCACGATGGTGGAGTGAACGGCATTGCTGCTGCTTTAAAAGGCATGTTGCGAGAAGATTTTTCTAAGTATCTGGATGTGGAACACTACCTTTCCCATGCACCTCAAAGGGAGGAACAACCCAGACAAATAGTTTCGCAACAGGGGCAGATATCAGAAGCATCTCTCAATACAACTAAGGCACATGCTTCTGAAATCGGCTCGACCCAACCGTCTGTTTATTTGGATGGATTTACCGGTTCCTTGTTCGGAAAAGATGAAATGTCAAAAGTAGCGCTTCGGACACCGACTTTGGAGGTGGCCCGTAAAGAAACTCCGCTCTCTGTTTCCCAGCAGCCGCTTATTTCCCTGTACGATCTTTTTGGATTTTCAGAAGCAGAACGCACACAGGCAAAAAAAACACGTTTCCACAGCAAACGGGTTCAAGAGGTTGAACAGGCGCCCCTCGATTGGCGCGAACTTTTACAGATCAGGAATGCCGCTTCCTCGCCAGAATCCGTCGCGGAGAAGGAAGCCCGGATAAAACGGGAAGATGAAAAGCGGCATGAACGGCTCCTGCCTGTTCCTTTCACTGCCGAACGCTTGAAACATTACCGGGAAGGTTCATTGGTATCCGACAGGGACAACCGCATCGGATACCTTCGGGGCATCGACAACTTACAGCCGATGTTCCACCCGCTGGAACTGGCATCTTCCCAACGGCAAAGAGCCTCGCTCTACATTGAAATACGGGATACGTATCATCATTTATATGTGAATGAAGCCGAACGCCTTAAGGCTAATCCTGCGCTTCGTAATATGCTCAACCGCCTGTACGATGATTTTACCGGACGCTATGGCAACCTGAATGATGCCAAAAACCTCGGCCTGATAAAAATGGATGCTGGCGGTCGCGAAATCCTTTCCCTTGAACGATACATCGATGGACAAGCAATCAAAGCTGATATTTTCAACCGTCCCGTAGCTTTTAACCCGGATGAAATAACCCATACCGACAATGCCCGGGAAGCCCTGGCCGCTTCGCTGAATAAATATGCGGGCGTGAACCTTGATTATATGTCTTCCCTTATCGGCACCAAACCGGACGAAATACTGGAAGAACTCAAAGGTGCAGTGTATTTTAACCCGATGGCAGGTGGCTACGAGGTGGTCGATAAATTCATTTCAGGTAATGTCATTGATAAAGCAGAACAGGTTGAACGTTTTATGGAACGTAATCCGGGACATGAAACTGCCGGAGCATCGCTCGAAGCCCTGCAAAAGGCTACACCAAAACCGATTGCTTTCGACGACCTTGATTTCAACTTTGGGGAACGATGGATTCCAACAGGTATTTATGAGAAATTTGCTTCGTGGTTATTTGAAACAGACGTTAACATCCACTATGCACAAAGCCGCGATGAGTATAGTATCTCGGCTTTCAGGAGCAATGCCAAAATCTCCGACCAGTATGCGGTCAAATCGCAAAGTCGGACATTCGATGGTGTTAATTTAATCAAACACGCACTGCACAATACCTCGCCTGACATCACAAAAAAAGTAATGGTGGATGGCGAAGAAGTGAAGGTTCGCGATGGCGATGCGATTCAGTTGGCCAATTCGAAAATCGACGAGATGCGAAAGGCGTTCTCGGATTGGTTGCGCGAGCAATCCCCTGAATTTAAAGACCGGTTGGCCGGACTTTACAACCGTACCTTCAACTGTTTTGTTCGTCCAGCTTACGATGGTTCTCACCAGACTTTTCCCGGACTGGACTTGAAAGGCTTAGGAATTGACGACCTTTACAAAAGCCAGAAGGATGCCGTATGGATGCAGAAACTGAATGGCGGGGGGATTTGCGATCATGAAGTGGGCGGGGGGAAAACGCTGATCATGTGTTGTGCCGCCATGGAAATGAAGCGGCTGGGGTTGGTGAATAAACCGATGATCGTTGGACTGAAAGCCAATATCCATGAAATCGCACAAACTTTCTGCACAGCCTATCCCAATGCCCGGGTGTTATATCCCGGCAAGGAAGACTTTACACCGGCCAACCGGATTAAAATCTTCAACGAGATCAAGAACAATAACTGGGATACCGTTATCCTTACGCACGAACAATTCGGGATGATCCCGCAGTCTCCCGAAATCCAACAAAAGATTTTACAAAAAGAGATGGATAGCGTTGAAGAAAATCTGGAAGTCTTGCGTGGTCAGGGGAAAGAGGTTTCGCGGGCCATGCTGAAAGGTTGTCTGAAGCGGCAACAAAACCTGGAGGCTAAATTAAAGAACATTGCCTACCAGATTGAAACCCGTAAGGACGATACGGTGGATTTCCGCCTGATGGGGATCGATCACCTGTTTGTTGATGAAAGCCATAAATTCAAGAACCTGACCTTTACCACCCGACATGACCGGGTAGCGGGACTGGGCAATGCCGATGGTTCGCAACGGGCGCTGAATATGCTGTTTTCGCTTCGTACTATTCAGGAACGCACGGGTAAAGATTTAGGCGCGACATTCCTGTCGGGTACGACCATTTCCAATTCACTCACCGAGCTGTACCTCTTGTTCAAATACCTGCGCCCAAACGAACTGGAACGGCAGGGTATTACCACCTTCGATGCCTGGGCCGCAATATTTGCAAAAAAGAGCATCGATTATGAGTTTTCGGTAACCAACGAGATTGTGCAAAAAGAAAGGTTCCGGTATTTTATCAAAGTTCCGGAACTGGCAGCTTTCTATGCTGAAATTACAGACTTCCGCACGGCAGCGAACATCGGTATTGACCGTCCGGAGAAAAACGAAATACTGCACAATATTCCACCTACGCCCGACCAGCAGGATTTTATTGAACGACTAGTTGCCTTTGCCAAAAACGGCGATGCCACGCTTTTGTTCAGGGAACCGCTTTCTGACAATGAAAAAACAGCCAAAATGCTTATTGCTACCGATTATGCGCGGAAAATGTCATTGGATATGCGCATGATAGCGCCGGATCGGTACGGAGACCATATTGACAATAAAGCCAGCCATGTCGCTCGCCGGATAGCCGGTTATTACCGAGATTTCGACAGGCACAAAGGCACCCAGTTTGTCTTTTCCGACCTCGGGACTTACCGTCCCGGTCAATGGAATGTGTACAGCGAAATAAAACGGAAGTTGTTGGAAGATCACGGCATCCCGGCACATGAGGTGCGTTTTATTCAGGAAGCTAAAACTGAAAATGCCCGTAAAGCGATGATAAGCGGAATGAACGAAGGAAAAATACGCGTATTATTCGGCAGTACTGAAATGTTGGGGACTGGTGTTAATGCACAGAAACGGTGTGTTGCTATCCACCATCTTGATTGCCCGTGGCGTCCGTCCGACCTGGAACAACGCGATGGACGTGGCATTCGGAAAGGAAATGATATAGCCAAACTCTATGCAAACAACAAAGTAGATGTTCTACTGTATGCGGTCGAAAAATCACTCGATGCCTACAAATTTGGTTTGCTGCATAACAAGCAGTTATTTATCCGGCAACTCAAAACCAACTCGCTTGGTTGTCGGACTATCGACGAAGGTAGCATGGACGAAAAAGGGGGCATGAACTTTTCCGAGTATGTGGCCATCCTTTCCGGTAATACCGAACTGTTGGAGAAAGCCCGACTGGAAAAGAAAATAGCTGCATTGGAAAGCGAACGGCAGGCTTTTACAAGGGGTAAATCATCGTCCCGTTATAAATTGGAAACTATCGTGCATGGCGTAGAAAGGAACACTGACCTGATTGTCCGTATTTTCAAAGATATAGAAGCCTTTAATTCACGTGTACAAACAGCTCCGGACGGCACAAGGCTTAACCCTGTGCTGTTGGATGGACTTCAAGGCAGTAACCAGAAGGAAGTTGGTATTAAACTTAATGAGATAAGCGCTAAAGCCAGCACTCATGGAGCGCACGACCCCATTGGTACGCTGTACGGCTTTACACTTTTGGTAAAAACTGAAACCACTCTAAAAGAAGGTTTTGATATAACCCATAACCGTTTCTTTGTTAAGGGTGAGGGTGAAATCCTGTACAACTACAACAATGGGCTGATGGCATCCGATCCAAAAGTTGCGGCACAGAACTTCATCCATGCTTTGGATGGTATGCCCAGCCTGTTGGAGAAATACAGGGCTGATAACGAGAGAATCTCGAAAGATATTCCGGTGCTGAAAGAAGTAGTTGAAGCTGTATGGCGCAAGGAGGACGAGTTAAAGGGGCTGAAAACCGAATTGAATAACCTCGAACGACAGATTAAACTTTCGTTAAAACCTATCGAACAAACGGAAGGGCAATCATCGGAGATAGTGGCTGACAATCAACTGCGACCAGCCCCTTTAAAACTCACCCAATCGAAGCAGATGGTAAATGGGTAGGTAGGTGAACGGATGTTCCTTAACCTCATTTTGCAACTTCAAAAGGGGGTCAGCATCTGCCGGACTGTCACACAAAACACGTGCGAAAAACCAGGAAAAAACTAATGAATCTCCGGAGGGAAGGGGGGCAGCTTAGTCCAGATTATCCACGGGGCTACAATCCCGTCAGCCGTCTAGTCGATTACCATTAGTACTTTTTATTGTTTGTCGATTTGTTCTTTGAGTTTTGGATCTGATGCCTGGCACTTGAGTCAATTATTCAGCCATCCTTATCTATTAGTATGAATCGAGGTATTCCAACTTTGCTAGCGTATTACGAGAAAATTGCTCCACATCTTAATGAACCGTCGTATACGAGAACCGTACGTACGGTGGTGTGAGAGGCGCACTCCGTCAGCTAACTACTGGCGGAGCCGTCTACTCGATTGGCGGTTCGGGCTATGTTTTATTTCTTATACTTCATCACCATAATCACAGGATTTGATCCTTCCTTTAATTTTGCTGCAATTTCTTTCAGATGGCCCTTCAATTCGTCCTTTTTATATGACTCAACAAGCTGGTAGGCCTCTAAATTTTGGAAGGCCGCAATTTCACTATTTACCGGGTGTGAAGTCATATCCACTTTTTTTCTTTTTACAAAGTCGCCATTAATTACAGTACGATCGTATACCGCATTCTCCTGCCTGTCGTACATCAAATCAGAAATTGGAAATCCTCTGCCTTTAGTAAAGTCAAATTCTTTTTTCATGGTTATAAAGAAATAGTAGCGGTCAGTAAGCGTCCCCATCGTAAGAAATATTTCAGAATCAACGGTCGGTTTTTTCGCAAGAAACGGAATTAATTTATTCTCTTTAGGAATATAGTTGTACACGGTGTCAGAAGATGTCTCAACAAGCAGCCAGGTATTTTGATATGGAATTATTGGCGAAACAAATGTTGAAACAGTCCTCTCCCCGTCATGTATGAATGGTGTTTTAATTACATCAAAAGGGATTGAAATATTCCGGGTAACACTCCCATCTTGTTTCGATATAATCATATGGTAAGATTCGCTCCCTCTGTTCTCGCCATCTTTGTATAACATCAACTCATTGTAACAAATCAGATTGTCAGTATCATAATTGAATACATTTACATATCTGGTGTCTTCTGCATGGTTAAAACTTCGTTTGAAGTTGCCAAATAAGTCATACACCAATATCTTTTTCGTTGAAAAACAATTGATAAATATTTCATTGTTCTCCTCTTCCAGGACAATATCAGTTATATGAATATATTCTTCGGGACCTTTGCCCTTTCTATTTATCTTTCTTAACCCCTTACCGGTTTCTCTGTCAAAAACATAGATATCCCCTTCTCTGGTCCCGTTTTTTACGATGATGTATTTGCTGCCTATTGCCATAACAACACCCTGGGTCACAAATTCGTCATTCGTTTCCAAAGGGATGTATTCTACATCCATAAAATCCTGAAGAATCAACTCCTTCTCCGGATAACTTTTAGTTACATCAAGTGTTATAAGATGGTTTGTGTCAGATTGCTTACATCCAACTAATCCTGCTGTTATAAACAGCAGGATTGTTAAAGTTTTAATTTCTTTTTTCATTGCAGTATTAATATTTAGTAATGTTCTTTACTAAGTCCGAGTCTAAAAGCTTCCTAGTTGCGTCTCTTAGCTTGCGCCCAATGTTGTAAGTTATACGTAGTGGCGGATTGCGAGCGATTTCCTGCCAATCCCGAGTACTCGGGATTGGCAGGAAAGATGCACAGTTAAAACCACTGCCGCCGAATTTGTAGCTGATATTATGGGCTGGGTTCATTATTTTTTCCATATTGTTTTAACAAATGTAGCATGAGAAAATTCTTCTCCATTAATCTAAGTGATTCCAGATTCGCCACCCAAATAACCAAGACTGTTGCAATCAGAGTCAATTACGTCAGAAGTCATATCTGCCCCACAAGTATTACCTGGATTAAATACATAAACAGTTTTTCCCTGAAATATGTGTTCAGTAACATCAGCATTGTCACAAATAGAAGTTTTGTTGAAGCTTTTTATTTTATTCTCAACACACTTTGGAGTCCCCGATTCAATGTCAAGTTTATTACAACTTATCAAGGTTGTAATTACAAATACGAATAGAATTGCAACATTTCTCATTTTGTAATTTTAAATTTAAGTTGTCACTCTATTATAACGTTGATCCTGTCTCAACTATTTCTCGGCATCTCGTCTATCAAATTTTTTTGTCCTAAAATGTCAACGCACATTGTTTCAAAGTCAGATTTGCTGTCCGATATGCAATACAAAAGCTTGTGCACTGCATCTCGTAAATACATGCAGGGCGGAATTTATCGATTAACTTCCTGCAAATAATTGCTTTAAGATTTACTAATTTTCTGTCTTTTCCAAGTATGATTTAATTAGTTCATTAGCTTCCATTTTTTTATTTGATAAATACTTACAGTGCTTAATATTATTTGACCTTCCGATATATTGAACCTTCGAAAGAATAGCTTATCCAAAACTACCTCAATGGACAAAAATTGATAATTTTATTTTCACGGTTGCCGCTCCAACGAGGTCTTTTTGATAATTTCTTCACTTTCATTCTAATCGGGTCTGAACGTTAATTTAAATCGAATGAATAATGGCAAATAAAACAGGATTGCAGTGACTGAGAAGATAAGGCCACCTATTGCCCCAGCTGCAAAAGCAAACCAAAATACTTCATTTTGCCCCGACCAGACGAATGGTACCAGCCCCAATACAGTTGAAATTATTGTCAGGAAAATAGGGATTATTTTATGGTTGAATGCTTTGAGATAAACGCGTAAATTATCCCGAACACCTTTCGCTCTGCAAAAGTTATTGTAATCATTAATGATGTACAACCCTGCATTTACCACAATTCCACATAAAAGGATAAACGAAGCAAAGCCCCCCTGATCAAAATTATAGTCAAACAAGTAAAAGGTTAAAAAGACCCCGATGAATGATATCGGTATCATAGAAATAATGGCTAATGGTTGTCTAAGTGATTCCAGTAGGATAGCACAAATAAAATAGATAATTAAAATGACCAACAGAATCAGAAGATACTGTTTTTTTTCTTTATGATCCCATCCCCCCTCTTCGAACTTCCTTATGGAATAGCCCAATGGTAATATTTCAGAAAGTTCTTTTTCGTGTCGTTCCCGCACCATCTTTGACAGAGGGCCTGGCCCAATAAAATCATATGCTACTACCAATTGGTATTGCTGATTGGTTTTATAAATATCATTACCTGATTTTTGTTTACCAACTGAACCGAAACTGGACAATTTAAATTGCTTTTCGCCAATTGAGACCGGTCGGTTATTCAGTTCCCAAACGTTAAACGTACCATATGAATCAGAGACAAGCGATACCGGTTGTAGTTCATTGTTGGCATATACCGACGAAAGATTTGCCTTATAAACTTTATCCTTCAGGAACGAATAAAACTGAGTGATTTCAATTCCATTCAAACCAAAACCTTCATGATTGAAATCAATAGAATACTCGTAAAGTGTTTTGGTATTCCAACCCGACGAACCGCTTATCTCGACTCCTTGAACCCGCTCATTTTCCTCCAGTTTGTGTTTAAGTTGGTTCGCATATTGGTAAAGTTGGTCGTAATTATACCCTTCGAGGATAATCCGGCTGTTTTTGTAGCCTGAGTTTAATTCATTCGAGAAACCACGGCCAACACCATAAACCGACCAGTCCATTCCACCAAGGCTAATGGCTTTCGATGTAATTTCTTCTTTTAAAAAATAAGGGAACGAGCCAAATTCATATTTCGGCTTAAATTGAATGGTAATCGCGGAATTGTTGTATGCCGTGATAGATGTTTGAAACATTTCAATCTCATCGAATTTACTCAGAAAATTCTCCATAAGCATTACTGCTTCATTTAGTTGCTGTATGGTACAACCTTCCGGCATTTTTCCCCGGGCATAAAGAGTTGTTCGATTTGGCTCGGAGTAAAACGAATTTTCAAAGACATATTCTGAAAAGAGCCTCAATGAACCGCCCAAAACTTTTTCAGCCGTTGGCCTAATATTCTCAGTAAACCAGTCATTCCCAAGTGATTTATTATACCATTCGACCCCAGTTCCTTCTTTTTCTATTTTCTTGGGAAGCCATTGAATTGGCAGACCAAACCCCATAATAAACAACACTATATAAACCCATTTTTGTCGTTTGCTGAATCTGATATACCAACCATAAATTCTTGTTATACGGAGAATTTTGCGTTTTCGCCTGAACGATCTGCGAGAACCTTGCGTTTTCAGAACGACTTTTTCCATTAATGCAGGGATTAAAAACAAAGAAATTACCAATGACACCGACATGTTAACAATAATTACAAGGGCAAATTCGATCAGGTTTATCTTTTGCTCTTCTTTTAGAAAAAAGATCACGCTCATGGAGCCAATGGTACATAAGGTCGCTGCCAATATCGCTAAAAATGCTTTTTTGTTTCCCTGCCGATGGATGTGATCAATCATAATAATGCTGCTGTCAATAACCATTCCGAATGAAATGGTTATTCCGGCCAATGTGTATAAATGAATTTCTATTCCCAGCACATAATAGAAAATACAGGCAATTACGAGGTTGGCAACAATACTTATGGTAATAAGCAAAAGATATTTAAACTGGCGGCTGATCAGCAAAACAAAGGTCAGTAGGATCAACAGGGAAAATATTGTTCTTATCCCAATTTTATTCAGCTCTTTGTTTAGATACTGCGTGGTGTCGTTTGTTAATAGCAAGGTATATCCTGCCGGGAGAACGGTTTTAAAATTTTCAATTTCTTCTTTAACCCATTTCCCGAGACTTAGGTTATTCACATTGTCATCTGGATAAATAACCAAATAGATTGTATTCAAACCATTGATTCTGAAATACGACGAAGCTTGACTTTCCTTATATGTTATGGAAGCAATATCATCCAATAGAACCATCCGGCCTTTTACTCTTTTTATTGGGATTGAACGCCAGTTGATGCTGTCACCCTTACTGTTGTGCAAATAAAAACCGGTAATGGTTTCTTTTTCTTCATTGAAACTTGAAATAACGCCTTGCCCAAGATAATCTTTCCTAAAATAATCGGATATACTTTGAGCAATCTCAGAAGAACGGATGCCCAATAATTGTGCCTGCTCGTTATTAAATCGGATTTCCCATTCATAAGGAGTAGAACCAAATACTTTTATACCACCAACTCCTGGAATTGTCGTTAGTTTGGAAACCAAATGATTCTCCGCATATTTCTGGATAAAAAACGGACTGGCGCTTCCATTCAAGGTATAGGTCAATATGGGGCTATCATTTTGTCCACTGGCACTCATAGAAAGTTCTGGAAACGAAACCTGTTCTGGTAGTTTGGGATAGGCTTGACGGATAAGCGATGCAACTTCAAAACGGGCAGCATCCAGATTAACGGTTTTCTTAAACGACAGGCTAATCCGACCATATCCTTTTGATGATACCGACGAAACTTCCTTAATGCCCTTCACCCCATTAAAGAGTCCCTCAAGTTTCGAAGTTACTTCCTGCTCAATCACCCTGGCCGAAGCATCCGGCCAATTGTAACTAACCGACAAACCCGGCAATGACCGGGATGGGGTTAACTGCAAGTTGAGCAATGGCAACAAGCTCACCCCAACGATCATCAACAATATAAAAATGATCAGGATGGAGAAAGATGAAAGTTTGTATTTTGACATTCTTTTAAGTCTAGACAGTCATGTTCGTTTCACTTATCACATATTTTTTTGAACTTTTCCTTTTCAGGTAATAGAAACACAACGGCACAAAATACAAGCTGACCGCTGTTCCTAAAATCATGCTTCCGATAACAGCTAAAGCCAGCGGTTTCTGCAGGTCGGCTCCCAAACCGGAAGTAAACAGAATGGGAACAAGGGCCAGAATTGCCGTCAAAGTAGTCATCAAAATAGAGAGTAAACGACGGTGTCCCGCTTCAACGATGGCTCGCATCAATGGCATACCTTCCCGATAAAGTTGGTTCATGGTTTCCACTTTCAATATCGAATCGTTGATCACAATACCACTCATTACAACAATTCCTATCAGCGACATCAGGTTTAGCCCCGATCCCCCTATCTTCAGAGCCAGAAAAGCCCCAAAAATATCAATTGGTATTTCAAGTAATACAAGTAAAGGAAGCGAAAGCGATTCGAACTGGGAAGTCAGAATAAAGTAAAGCAGGGCAAGCGATATGAGTAAAATCACACTTAATTCCTGCATCATAATTCTGTTTGAAAAGATACTCCCGCTAAATCCGGCTTCAAACAGCCTATCGTTGTGCACAACTTCTGAAACCTTTTCTGAAATGCCGGAACCTTTGTCGTCGGAAATTTCGAAGTTAACCGGAAAGTATTCGCCTTCTTTGCCAGCAACGATTACTTTCATGTCTTCTCCCTTTGTTTCCGAAACGAGGTCTCGTACCGGGATCATCTCATTTTTCCGGTTCCTGATAAACAGACCGTTAATAACAGACATCAAATCTAAAACCTTACCACCCAAAACTACCGGAACAAAATCCTGATTGTCGGAAATCAGGAAAACTTGATTTTCGTTAAAGGCAGTTTTTAAACGGCCATAAACCTCGTCAAAAGAAACATCATACAACATTAATTTTGCCGGATCAGTATGCAGGATGGTGTATTCTGTTAATGGAACCTTTTCAATCGAATATTCAGGTAAAGCAGCTTGTATTTTCTGAAGTGTATTTTGCAAATGCGAAACATAGTTCGGACCATAATCGTTAACTGCCTTTAAGCGGGCGGTTAAGGGTTTCTCTTCTGAAGAAAAGATCATGTTAAAAATATTGTCTACTTCTCGTTGCCTGACAATGCTTTTTGGGAAATGTTTTCTGAGGTACAATTCTGCTGCCAGAAGGGTACTGTCGAGCTTAGAAGAATGTTTGACTTTCATGTAAACCAAGGCTTCTGACGACGATGCCACACTGCTCTTGTCCATCACAAACTGTTGTTCTCCAATCATACAGGTACTTAGTTCCAAACTTTCATTCAAGTGTCTTATCAGCTCTACTGTTCTCTGTTTATTTTCGCCAATATGGATATGTTCATTCCAATCGATGGACAGCAATAATTCATCCCTGTCGATAACCGGAAGCCTTGTTTTGTCCAGCGTTCCGTAGAGTAAAAACGAACCGGCTAATAGTAGGACAGCAACAAAAAACGAAAGTATTTGGTTTCTCATCACAAACCGGAAACCTGACATATACAATACTTCAAAATTCAGCAGGTTGATCCGCTTCATCCATTTCAATTCACCAACTTTTTCACGCCTTCGGTAAATCAGGAGATAATAAACCGGTAACAAGGTCGCCGAAACCCCTAGCGAAACAAGTAACCCGACAGTCACGGCCATTGCTTGGTCATAAAACATAGCACCGGCAATACCGCTGATAAAAATCAGCGGAAGAAAAACCGAAGAGTTGGTTAGTGAAGAACTGAGCAGAGGCCCAAAAACTTCATTAGTGCCACTAGCACAGGCTGATTCAAGAATTTCGATGTCTGTTTCATCTTTGGATTCAAGTGATTCCGTTGTTGGCGAATTCGAAAATTTGCGACGTCTTAAGCGTTCGCGGTGCTGGGTAATATTATCAATCACTATAATCGAATTGTCGACTGTCATACCAACACCCAAAATAATACCCGATAACGAAATCACATTGATGGAGATACCAAGTATATAGAAAAACAACATGGAAACAACCAGCGAGGTGGGAATGGTAATACCGATCAATAGTGGGGCGCGGTAGTCTTTCATAAAAAAGAACATCACTACAAATGCTAATATAGCTCCCCACATTAAATCCTGTTGTAGGTTCCCAATAGAATAGTCGAGCAGCGTAGTTTGATTTCGCGTAATATCGAATTGAATATCAGGGTAGTCCTTTTCGAATTCCTCAATCAGAAAGTTTAGTTTGTTTTTTAAATCCGACATCCGGGCATCGCTTTGCTTAATCACTGCAAAAGTCACTGCATCCTGACCGTTGTGGAGAACCATCCCCTTTTGTTTCTGTGGGTGTTCAATAACAGTGGTCACGTCCTTCAGTTGTAATAACCGATCGTTGGCTTTGAAATAAATATTCTCAATATCACTCTTATTTTGCAAAGTTGAAGAAAACCGAATGTTATACTGGTATTGCCCATCGCGGATCAGTAGATTTCCCAGTTTTACGTTACTGTTTTTGATGCTGCTTTCCAGTGCCGACTGCGTGATTCCAAGGGCTTGTAATTTTTGATTGTCAGGCAAAATCAGCAACTCAGAACTAACAGTTCCACTCATATCAACCATCGCAACTTCGGGGAGTTGCTCAATTCGCTTACTAATCACATTGGAGGCAAAACGACTTAACTCGGTAAAAGCCTGTGAAACAGGAAACAAATCTAAATTTGTTTGTTTTGTTGTTTGAGTCTTAATTGTTGCATTTGAGGTCTTTGACTTTCCTTTTTGTTTCAATGTAAGGTTAAGGTAGAAAACCGGGATGTCAGTCGCATTGGCTTTTATTACACGTGGACGGTCTATATTCCGTGGAAAGTTGTTCATTGCCCGGTCAATCTTTTCATTCACTTCAATAAAGGCATAATCAATGTTTGCCCCATATTCGAATTTCAGGTGTATCACTCCGTTTTCGTTTCGGGCCTCACTGGTAATATCGGCTAAATGTGCCAATTGCATTAACTGGCGGCGAAGAGGTTTGACAACCGTATTTTCCAACTCTCGGGCAGAAGTATTCGGAACACTTACCTGAACGGTAATTTCTGGAATGTCTATGTCTGGCATTAATGATACCGGTAGGTAATTAATGGCAACTATTCCCAGTGCCAGAATGGCAATGAAGGACATGGTTACTGCAATAGGGCGACGAATCAGAAAGCGGACCATACTTGAGTTATTAAGAGATTAGATTCATTTGTTTCAGCGTTTCAGTCTCAATCTGCAAATACTTGAGCATACTTTATTTGACATTCACTTTTGACTCGTGAGCAAGATTAAGATTTCCTGAAATAATGATAGTATCCCCAAGCTCTAGTACACCCCCTTTATCCGGATGGGCAATGATTGAATACGAAGTGGTATTTTCACCTGTTGTTTGAATATAGGTCCAGAATGCGATGGTATCATGGGCACATTTAAACAAAACTTCCTGATTGTCGCGTAGTAATACTGCTGATTTGGGAACCACCAGCTGATCGGGGATTTCCCGCTCAACCAAAACTTTTACATTCATCCCGTCCATCAGTCCTCCCGGATTTTTCACCACTGCTTTTACCAGAATCAGTCCATTTGCATCAATTACAGGATTAATCTCCGAAATACTGCCTTTATATATGGTTTGATCTGAAAATGGAATTAACTGCACCTCGCCGCCCAACTGGATGTCGTTCGCTTCACTTTCCACTATCCGGAACTCCGCTTCAAACTCAGAATCGTCTATAAGGGTGCAGAAAGTAGTTCCGGCATTTACATTGTCGTACTGTTTTTGCATGATATTAGCTAGTTTACCGCTAAAAGGGGCAAGCAAACGCGTCGATTTCAGATTAAACTCTGCCGTTTTCATACTTTGCAAAGCTTCGGAGAAACCTGACCGCACAGCAGCCACTTCGTAAATATGAGGAGGTATGGCAGTACTGTCCATTGTATTGTACCCTTGACCTATCAGTATATTCTGCATTTCTAGTCTGGTCCTCTTCAATTGAATTTGGATATTGGCCACCTGTTGACGGTAAGTAAAGGGATTCAACTCTGCAATTAACTGACCAGCATTAACTGCGTCCCCATTGCGAAAGCTGAGTTTTTCCAATTGCTCCCCAACGCGAAATTGAAGTTCACTTTTTCGCAGAGCAACCAGTTTTCCGTTGTTTACCAATTCCTTTTTGAATATTCCTTTTTGAAGTATGATAACTTCTACTGGGTTTTGCTGTTCGGCATATTGGCGCTTTTCGGAATCAAAAGTAGTTTTTGGTTGTTGAGAACCACAGGCTCCCAAAACACCAACAGAACTTACTAAGAAAATGTACTTCAATCGGATATCTATTCTCATGAAAGTGTATTAATTATAGTAAAGTTATATTTAAGAATTCAATTCCCTTTTCAGTTTGTTATTTTTACTTGTGTGACGCATATTATTTCTGGAATATATCTTTTCTATTAAGTAATAGGAACTATTTATTGTCGTATTCATAAACTCTAGAACCTTTGTCCTTAAAGGAAGAGCGAAAAATGAAATACGACATTATTTCGTTTTTTGTACTTAAATAAACATTAGGATTATAATGAAATCTTTAATTAATGGCAATTCCATGAAATTCCTTTAATTTTATTAAAAACACGCTCTCTCATTATTCTATGCTTTAATTGGGTTTGATATGATCAACTCAATAATGATCAATCAACGTTTATTACCGTATATGTTATTATATTATTTCTCATTTACAGAATTATCAATTCCGAAGTCTTTTACTGGATGATATAATTTATTGGGTTTGGCTCCTATTGCATCAAAAATTGGACGACATCTCATAGTTCCACTATTCAAAATGCCCTTAGTATTAGGCTTAGTAGAAGTATAAAACTTATTCATAAGATAAGAGGGTACATACTTACTATTGCCACCAAAATCAAAGATCTGGTAACCACCTAGTTTAAGTAATGTTGGTATAAGTACCTCATGGTGACCAATCCATCCATCAAGTAACATCATATTTAAATGTTGTAAGGCATTATTTGAAATTCGGTAAATAGGATTAAATGATCTTATACGTTTATAAAGTGGCACCTGATTGTATGGATGGAGTAATAACCACCAAAGCCACTCTTGTTCCTCCTCCCAATGACAAATATGACATGAAAAGAAATCGCCTGTTAAGGTCAGAAATGTATTAAACCAAAATTCCCAATCACCATTAAACCTAACATCATCTTCTATTACCCAATAATACTCATAATTCGGTTTTTCTTTATAAAATTTAAGTAATGGGTAATGGTTACTACCTGGGAGTATGCTTTCACAAAGTGGATTATATCCTAATTCCGTTAAAACGTTATCTGTAAAAATAAAAAGATTACATCCTACATAAAATAAAGGATTAAAGTCATCTTTTTGATGATAAACAATAAAGACATCCGAATTTCGCTTAGTTGCTTCTACTAACAAAATATACTGCTTAAGAATAATAGGAGAATTCTTATTTGTAAGTAATAGAATAGCTTGATTATTATAACTGGAACTCATTTCTAATATTTTAAGTAAATACAACTTTGAACTCTTACTATAATCCATTGTCAAACAATGCCCTAAGTGGATTAATAAAACGGTAGATCAAACGCAAGTCTTTAGTCACGATTTCAGCAGTTCCATCCATTTGTTGAATGAATTTCAGATTTTCTTTGTATGAAGAAATCATTCCGTCTTCCAGTTCGATCTCAGCAACATATCCTTTCACTTCAGGAACCAGTGAAACCGAACGGATTCGCCCCTTCAACATTCCAAATTGCATATATGGAAAACCCGCAAGTTTAATGTTTACCTTTTGGCCGACTTCAACTTTACCAAAACCAGCTGTCGGAACAACTGCTTTGGCGATAATTGTTAGGTTGACTAGAGGGACTACAGTTCCTATCAGCTCGCCGGCTTTTACTTCCTGATTTTCAGTCCAAACAGAAGTATAGGTTATCTTCCCTACAACAGGAGTAGTAACCAGATATTTCTCCTCCCACTCATGCATCCGATTCTCCAGATTTTGTTTTGACTCTTCAAGATCTAAGCGGAATTGAGCCAATTCTTTTTCATGTTGCATTAGTAATTCCACACTGTTTTGTTGCATCTGAAGAATGGATGATTCGGTATTCTTTAGTGAAGCATCGAATCCAATAGACACAGCTTTTTTAACCAGCAAGGTTTGCCGTGCTTTTTCATATTCACTTTCGCTGATGGCTTGTTTTATGAACAATACTGAATCACGGTCAAAAGCTTTCACTGATAAAATTAAATCTTTCATTTGAATATCCCTTTGTCGTAGTTGAGTTTGGTAATACTCTTTTTGCTTGGCAATTTGCTTTTTCAAAAGCTCAATCTTTTGGGGTATTAAATTTTGTCTTAGGTAATGTCTAAAACTATTTAGGTTTTTCAGAAAAGAAGAGTAAAATGATTGCAATTCTCCCAAGGTAAGTTGACCGAGTAATTCATCCGTTAACACTAGTTCGTCCCAGGTAAAGGTATATGAGTCTACATTTAATCCTTTTTTCAATAGCAGATAATCTGGGTATTTGGTCGGATTATTGATCAGAGCCACCAATGTTCCGGCATCAAGCTTCTGTCCGTTTTGAACAAACAATCGATCAATCTTTCCATTCGATTTACTTAATAGTTCAACCGGAGGGTTTTCAGTAGTTAAAACCATCGGAGCAGTAATAATCTCGGGGGATCTAAAGAAGAAACTTCCGATAATAATACCTGATAGAATTAGAAAAATGACTGTTAGTCCCCATCTTACCACACCCTTAGGGATAAATCCCATAAGTTCCTGTATTTCTTCGCTGTGTGTTTCTAACTTGCTAATATCAGACATATCCAAACTTTTTTAATTGAATAACGATAATCAGATTCATTGATATCTTATATTCTATTGGCCTAACTCCAACTGGTCTTTTATTAAATGGTAATACACTCCTTTTTTCTCAACCAATTCATGATGTTTACCTATTTCTGCGATTTGCCCTTTCTCTAGTACCACAATTTGGTCGGCTTTTTTTACTGTACTCAGGCGATGTGCTACTACAACCACTGTTCTACCAATAAAAAACTGATCGAGATTTTCCATAATTACACGCTCATTTGTAGCATCCAGAGCATTTGTGGCTTCATCAAAAAATAGAAAATCAGGATTTTTATATACTGCTCTCGCAATAAGTATTCGTTGTTTCTGCCCAGAGCTTAACCCATGCCATCGTTACCTATTTTTGTTTCGTAACCTAAGGGCAAATCATCTATAAATTCTTTTATATTGGCTGTTGATGCAGCTTTTTCTATCTTCACCGCATCTGGTACCTCATCCATTATTCCCACATTGTTGGCTATTGAATCAGAAAAGATATACCCTTCCTGCATCACAACACCGCACCTCTTACGCCATTGACTCGGGCTATAATTATCTAAATTAATGTCATTCAACTTAATTTCCCCTTTGCTAGGCTTGTAGAAACCCAAAAGCAATTTTACCAGCGTGGTTTTTCCGCTGCCGCTGGTACCGACAATAGCTGTGACTTTATTAAACGGAATTTCCAGATTAATCTTTTTTAGTACTTTAGGCGAATGTGGCCCCTCATAATGAAATGTCAGATTCTTAATTTCAATTGTTTTGTTGGCAGGAATTTCTTTTATCTTATTATCCTCTAAGTTTTCTTCATCATCTTTGTCATGTATTTCCCCTAGACGTTCCAGACTTATTTTAGCATCCTGTGCATCCTGAGTAAAACCAATAAATTGTTGTATTGGTGAATTCAACTGGCCAATGATATATTGTACTGCCATCATCATCCCAAGAGTCATATCACCGGTTATTACAGCTTTGGCCGAAAGAAATGAGATGAAAATATCTTTTGCCTGATTGATAAATGTTGCCCCCATTTGTTGATTTTGATTCAACATCAAACCTTTAACACTGACCTTATAAAGGCGTGCTTGAATACGTTCCCATTCCCAGCGTTTTTGCTTCTCGCATGAATTGAGCTTAATTTCCTGCATACCAGAAACAAGTTGCACTACGTTGCTTTGATTAGCTGCCGACTGCTGAAAACGTTTATAATCGAGTTCACGCCTTTTTTTTAAAAACAACATAACCCATCCGATGTATAAAGCACTGCCCAGAAAAAAGACCCCCAAAATACCAAGATGATATGAGGCCATTATAAAGGAATAAATCATTAGGGTAATAACTGAAAAAATAATATCAATCAGCGATTTTGTAAGGAACGACTGTATCCGGTTGTGGTCATCTATCCGTTGCATAATATCACCAATCTTCTTAGCATCGAAAAAGGCCATTGGTAACTTCATTAATTTGATCAGAAAATCGGAAATCAGTGAAATACTAACCCGTGTAGTAACATGTAGCATAATCCAACTTCTGATCATCCCGTTTGCTACTTGTCCCAAAGTGAGCAATAATTGAGCGACCAACACCATAACAACAAAAGCCAGATCGTTGTTGCCAATTCCAAGGTCGACAATCGATTGGGTCATAAATGGGAAAATCATACTAATTATGCTCCCGGTAAGCATTCCCAAGATCAATTGTAGCATGAACTTACGATAAGGGCGCAAATATCCCAACAGGTACATGAATTTTAGTTTTCCCTTTTGCTCATCTTCATGACTATAGAAATCTGGGGTTGGCTCTAGCAAGAGGGCCGTTCCTTCCTTCTCTCCATCTTTTTTTGTACTAAGCCAGCATTTAAGAAATTCTTCTTTAGTATAAGTTAATAGACCGATTCCCGGATCGGCAATCGAAATAATAACGTTCTCCTCTTTCCTTTCACGAAATAAAAAACCATGAAAACTATTTTCTTTTTTAATGTCATGCAATACAACAAAATGCCGCTGATTCCAATGTATAATACAAGGGAAACACACTTCGTCACGTAACTGCTCCCATGTAAGTCGATATCCTTTAGTACGAAAACCTATACTTTCTGCGGCTTCACTAATACCTAACATCGAAACTCCCTCGCGAGAAATATATGAATTAGTGCGAAGATATTGCAACGAATATGTTTTTCCATAAAATCTAGCAATCATGCGCAGGCAGGTGGGACCACAGTCCATGGCATCGAGTTGCTTATAATGAGGAAATTTTTGCATTGTACTTTAGCTAGTTTGAATATTTATAAATCAAGCCAATCAATACTTTATCATTTTAAACTTCTTTTATATAGTTTATTTTACAAAATCATGATAATTAAACTATTAAACCAGATATATCCTTTTAATCGGCATTTTTTTCGAAAGGATTGAAGCACTTTTGCGATTAGCATGAAGGAAAAAAGTTATCTTTTATTAATATTCAAGTTCATCTCACTTGAGTCCCATATTAATGAGTTTCGCAAAGAAATTCCTCTATTAATAATTTGAGTCACAGAGAATCAATCTCTGACCTATCATCGAATTACTACTGGGCTTTTCGTTCAATCTGTTAGCAAAGCATAACAAATATCTCTGTATCAATATTTTGATAATTTCAGAGACTTATCATATGCAAAAAATGAATTAAAAAATAAGGGTTTTCCATTCATCACGATAATCAAATCTTCAGGATTTGTAATAAAAAAAACAAACCTGTCATAATTTCAAACAAATATTGTTTTCAAAATATTAATTTTAATTGCCAATCAAACAACCATTAGCTGCTATAATATTATATGGCAAAGATTAGGTTTACCAATGACTCTTTCATAATCTGTAATTGGAGGACAATGTAAATTGTAAACGCAATTTATACAAGGTTTTAGAAACTGTCTTCTTTTTTTCCAACTTCGACAAGATGACAATTCTCTATGCATTATTTCTTGTATACTATTTTTATACAAATTGCCAATCTTTGATTCATTTAAGCTTGAATAGATGCTTCCATCACATAATATGGTAAGCTTTCCAAATTCATTAGTATTAATTACTTTTCTGGAAAAAAGAACTTTTTGATCAGGGGTTTCTTCTTGAATATCATCAAATGTCAAATATACATAATCTTCAAAAAAAGTGATATTATTTTGGTTATAGAAAGGAATAATTTTATAATTCGTAATTCCTGTTTTTTCAAGTATTAATTCAATTTTTTCAAGTCCATCAATATCCTCTACTATAAATATCAATTCTGGATTAAGATATTTCGAAAGTTTAATTGAATCATTTAGTCGATCAAAATCTATTGCTGAATTAATCAATAATTTCAAATTTACATTGAAATTATTTAATAAGCGAAGATTATCAACGGTGCTATCATTAATATTCAAATAATTAACATAGATATTTTTATCAAATAAATAATTATCAAGAGTTTGCAAAAAATTCTCCAAATCGCTAATTGCCAATACATTACCACCTACAAGATTTACTCTATTTAGTGAGCTTTCTTTTAAGACTTTGAGTAATGATTCAATCACATTTATAGACGTTCTAGAGTTCTTTGATTTCTTACAGAAAATAAACTGCTTATAATAATCCTGGCAGGTTGTGCATTCTTGTTCACACTCACCATTAATATAAAAAGTTATTTCATTTAAATATGTCAAAATTCCTTCTCCATACCATTTTTTAAAACTATAAGTAGAACCAATATTCCTTTTAAGCTTGGGAATTATCTGAATTGGTTTACTCGTTGACCAAGAAGCATCTAAGACATCGCCACAAAAACTTGAACGAAGACTTTCTAAAAATTCCATATATGGACTTATGCTCAATAAATCTTCGTTAATACTCAGAATCATTAGGTTTCCACTTTTTACGAATTTCTTTGTTAAAGCAAGAATTTCTTCTTTATCAAAAACTAAGTAAATTTTATTTAATGTATTGTAGTATAATACTTTATTAATTTTTATATTAATAACTACATAAGGTTCTATATAGATCCAATATTTTTTCATTATATACTTATTTTAATGTTACAATCCTTAATATTAGATTGTCTGATTCGCTCATTTTATCACACATCTCCTTTAATGTTTTTGTTTGGATTGAACTACTAGATTTTTCTTTTGAATATTCTGTCTGCATATGAGCGATTAAATCTTGTGGTAAAACAAAGTCAACCAATAACTTTTCATTTCCTGAATCTGAATATAAGTAAGGCCAAAAGGGTAATCCTCCGGAAATATCTTCCTCGAATCCAGCCGTATTTCTCCATGTTACATTAGAAACAGAACGATCTGTTTTGTTATAAAGAATATTTTGCCTATTTTTTTCTCCTGTACATGTAAAAAGTAGAAATCGCGGCGTTTCACAAATATCCATAATAGCAACTGTATTTTGTATTTTTCGATTCTTCAATTCATCTGCATCTATAGGACGTCCTGCTTTACCCATATCAAAGAAATATTCAGGTGATTTTATTTTCAAATTGGAAATGGAATAAAGAGTATCACAGAATGGAGCCTTATAATGAAATACATTTTGAAAAGTATAACCTATAGCAGGGATAATAGAAATCCCATATTTTTTTAATGGATCAGAAGTACTCGAAAATAATTTTATAATATCACCCCTTTTGTTATAAATCCCAATTTCTGTAGTCTGTTTGCCAATTTCTCTATGTGTATAATACATATTATGAAACATAATATCATTATAAAAAAATTCGATAACCATACTATTCATATCTAATTTAAATTTTTGTAAATACTTTCCTTCAAAATTATAACATATTATTTTTTTTCCAAAAGGAGAATCATTAACATAAATATTTTCATTTTTTTCGTCAATTATATAATTGATAATTTTAACATATTCTCCAGGTCCTCTACCTACCCTACCAATTTCATTAAGGAATTTTCCATTCCGAGAAAAACGATACAAATGCTCCATATCAGTTGAAATAAATATATAGTGATCAGTTATCTGTATTCTTGGCGATTGCCCTAGAAGGCACTTGATATTTGTTTCCATGGGGATGTACTGAATATTGGTTGCAATTTCACTTAACGGTACATTTTTGATTTCACGAATACCCCTTTCAAAATCAATTTTATTTAAGTTTGGTTGAGAATAAATTATTGAATATTGAAAAAGGATACATACTGAGGTAATAATAATAGTAATTATATTTTTCATAATAGTAAATTTAAATATTCCAACAAGTAGATAATGCTTCATTATATAAGCCAGGATTTTTTTCAAAATATGCAAGAAGTTCTTCTATATAATATCTAAATTCCGCTTTATTCAAAAAACTTTTACATTTAGCTTGGTCACTTATGTCCATTAAAAAAATACAATGTTTACAAAGAAAATTTTTAGAACATTCTTTACATGTTTTAAAAGCCTTTTCAAAAAGTTCATTTAAAATTTTACTAGTTTGGTCACATGAAAGTTTTCCATTATTAAAAATCTTCAAATCATACTTTTGTCCTATTCTTTCACATAAAAAATCACCATTTTTTACTGAGAAGAAGATTTTCTTATCAAAAGGAGTACAAGTTCCAGTTGGATACCTACTAATCTTAAAATCATGTAGCAGATCATTGTAATTACGAATAAGAAAGCGGTTATAAGATAATATGAAATTCTTTACTCCATCTGATTTGGTTTCGACCTTACTAGTTCCATAAAAGACGCACTCTTCCTTATCGATAGACTCATAATAGCTTTTATAGATATTTCTATATTCATCATTTTCGTTAGAATTTATTCCAATCGGATTGAGTTCTCCTACCATTGGTATTTTATCAAAATGCTTCTTAATGAATTTGACAGTTTTATCCATAGAGTTTCTATTATGCAAAACAGAAATAAAAGAAACATACTTTGAAAAATATTCAGGATATTTTTCTTTGATTAGCATGGCATTTTCAAAAACTTTATGAAAAGAATTTCGATTATTAGAGAATGTTCTATATGAATTATTTTCTTCGTCACCATCAAGGCTGATCGCAAGACTAAACGAGTTCTCAACTATAAAATCGATATACTTATGTACAATTGTTCCATTTGTCGTTAAACTAAAATTAAAATTCACCTGGCTTTCTTGTTTTTTTAAAAAACAGACAACAGTGCGAATAAATGCAAAATTCAACAACGGTTCGCCTCCATAAAAGCCTATTGTCAACTCCTTTGGCGAAGAAGTATTTAATGGGGATTCACGCAGTCTGAGAACTTCTGTTAATATTGACAATGCTTTTTGAACATTAAATGCCGAAATAGCTCTATTTTGTATGTTATAAATTTTTCCCCAAGTACAGTAGGTGCAGCTAAGATTACATGCTTCTGTAACTTCAAAAACAAGATGATTACAATTTGCAAGTTTTTTGATAAGATGTTCTGGGGTAGAACTAAACTTATGTAAGTAATCAAGATTTTTAGGAGCAAGAATATTGTTACTCTTCAAAAACTCAATTTTCTTTTTATAATAAATTAAATCACTATCACTTGTTTTAAATTTTGAGATATCTGGCTTATGAGGATTATTTACTAATTCAAATACTAAAGGGTGACATAAGTATAGCTCTTGATGAAAATCATCTAAAATGTAATGGTTTTTGTTGGCAGTTCGTATTAAGTCCATATTCAGTTTTCTAAAAATAAGTTTAATATTAGCTGCCTCAAGAATATTAAGGCAGCTAATTTCAGAAATTAATAGCCAGCCATTGCGTTATTATTCAATACTGCGCTCGGCATAGATGACTCGTAGTTCCAGTTTGAACCACAATAACAATTCCACCAAGTACACCCACCTTTAATTTTATCCATCTCTGAAGTATTAATCTCTCTCTTCGAGAGATTTGATAATTTTATTTTTCCAATTTTTTTCATGATTTTTTGTTTTTTAATTAATAAATAAAGAATTGCTTAACCATAGACCTTCATATTTGGGTTGCCAACCCATATTCTAGGTTAAAATGTTATTTTTGCCATCATACCTCCTTTCCTCTTTAGAAAGGGTCCGGGCAGAAAGTGTTCGATTCGTCAAAGTCCAGCTTTCTGCCCTTCTTCTTTCTATTTGTTTGCTATTTTATTTTGGGTTCTATTTTCCTGTTTTATTTCAAAAGCTTTTTGTATTGCATAAAGGTTGCGTCACCCATGTTTTCAACAGTATAGAATTGCTCCCACCTAGAACGTGCATTCTTGCTTAACTTTTCCAGTAAAGCATTATCATTTAGTACTATTGTTAAAGCTTCTACCAGTTTTTCCTCGTTTAATTCGAGCTTCATCAGATCAACATTTCCTTTTTGAAGTTGAACAACTAATGCATTTTCGCCGTTGGTATATAATTCTCTCAATCCGGGTGCTGCCGCTACCACAACAGGCAGTCCATGTTTCATCATTTCGAGAGCCACATAACTGCATTGCTCATAAATCGAAGGGATTACTCCTAAAGTGGCAATTTGGTATAGCAGATAAACTTCTTCAGAAGAGATCTTACCTGTGAGTGTAATTTTGCCCCAACATCCTTTGGCATGGTTAAATACATCGGCAAAATTGCCGTTACCGACAATAACCAACCTTACCTTCATATAGTGCTTGCTCAAATTATTAAATGCCCGTGTCAGAAATTTTAATCCCTTGCGCTCTTCCAATGCTCCGACAAAGAGAATTAGTTGTTCTTCCTCGTCGAACCCTAAAACCCTCTTTAATGTGTTTTTTTTCACATCGGATATGTTATTTCTATCATCGATTTTTCCAAATCCGTTATGAATGGCCACAATTTTATCTTCTGGTACATGACAGAATTTGCAAATTGTATTCTGTGCAAACTTTGTCACACAAATTACACGATCAGCCTCCCGAATAACATCAAGCTCTAAAACATCAAGGCGGATTTCGAGTTTGTTGATACCTTCATTTTCTGCAAATGAAAAATAGTCAGGTAGAAAATGTAAAGTGTAAATTAATTTTGATCCATATCGTTCTCTTACCTTTACCCCAAGCTTCACCTGAGTAGCATAGTTTAAATGAAAGATTAGGTTTTCCTTACCGACAAGAAGCGGATCCATAAGGTCCAGACAGCGATCTGAATATTTCTCCAGACTTCTATGATCAATCAAAACCGGGGGCAAATGAATTTCAGTTATTCCACCCTTAGAGATGATTGTGTACTCTCTGTATTGTTGACTTCCCAAAAAAACTTTATAAACACAAATTGATTTGATTTCTGAAAAGTAGGAAAGCAATTCGTCGCCATAAGTTCGGGCACCAAAATGGTCATGTACTAAGAAAAAGAGGTTGATCATAACTGTTTATGTAAAGAATTTAAAATCTTAGTATTTACCGAGATTAAGGCAATTCCTGCCAAACCCTCCAATAAACCAAATGCAGTTTCCTTTTTTTCTTCTGAAATATTAAATCCTGCAAATCCTGTATTTGTGTCTTCAAACTCAAACGATTTACCCGACCAATAAATTAATTCTTTTTGATAACGAGCATCGTCAGTCAAACAAAATAGTTGTTTATAAACCCATGCAATGCCACTTGTTCCATTTATCAAAAATGCGGAGTTTAAAGCCAGCTCATCAGTAATTACCTCTCTGTTAATGATTGCATTTAATCTTTTAATTAATCCTTCAATGGAGGTACCTAATGATTCTTCAAACTTGCAATGCTTTAATTTCTCAAAAGCTAAGGCTAAGAATAGGCGGTTACTATGCAGCTTAGGCAAATCCTCAGATTGAAAAAAAGGATCAATAAGCAGTTTGAGTATCTTATTCACTTGAAAATTGAAAACATCTAATTGATAGACTTCAGCTAAAAATGCAATTAACACAGGGTAATCCCAAGTTAGGTCAAATGTTTCAGGACTATTTAACAGTTCTATTATTTCATCGTTACTGAGAAGCAATTCCAGATCATCAATTATGAGTACAAGCATTTGCCTGCTAAAATGGGTTGTTGCTTTTTCATCTGAAGAATGCGGATTTTGTAACCGTTTCAGATAATATTCTCCTAATCCAGTAATGCCATTCAATAGTCCGATTCCCTCAAATTGGTTCCGTGATGACTGTAGCTGATTCTCAATAGGTTCTAACACTTCATCAGTATCAGCATGCAAAAATCCTTGTTGTACCAGATATTCAATACCCCAGCCAATACCAGCAAGTCCATTCTCAAAATCCAAAGAGGTTTTAATACTAATTTCTTCATAAATTTCATCAATCAGCTCACCCGCATAATCTTCATAAATCTTGTTTTTGTTTTCGCGAGCTAAATGGAAGAAATAAATGGCAATTCCCATTTTACCATGCATCAAACCTATGTTTTCTGTAAAACTGGAGTTTAAAAGTAGAGTATTAGTGATGCGTTGCTGTCTGGTAAAGGGAACGGTAGTCTCCATTGTTTTAGTATAACTTGTTTTTTGCATTACATTACTATATTAACCAAAAAGATATCTGGGAGAAATAGGATTTTAAGATAAAAATAGCATGGGATGAGTCAATTTAGGATATGTCACAATTTTTATCCCAAATTGTATGGTTTTAGAATAGAATTCTATCCGATAGAAATATGTAAATTAACATTTATTAACAAAAGTTAACATACAGAGAGGATGAATTGCCTCTATTTAGCAAAAAGCATATTCAAAAATTGATAAAAAAAAACCCAAGAATTAGTACTTTTAGACATATTGATTTTCGTCAAAATGTGCATTTTTCACTAAACAGCTTCAAAATATATTTCGGGGAACGTCTTTACATTCTTTTTTATGCATAAATCATACATTAATGTTGTACAAATGGATGCGACAAAAAATGACCCTACAGAAAGCTGTGGGGGAGAAACCCCCTGTTTTTTTATTTTGGAGTATTTTTTAATACATCGGATAAATTTTGATTAGCGGCCGACTGCTGAAAAAATTGTAATCGAGTTCACGCCTTTTTTTAAACAACATAACCCATCCGACGTATAAAGCACTGCCAAGAAAAAAGATCCCAAAGATACCAAGATGATATGAGACCATGATAAAGGTATAAATCATTAGGGTAATCACTGAAAAAATAATATCACTAAGTGATTTGGTCAGGAACGACTGTATCCGGTTGTAGTCGTCGATCCGTTGCATGATATCACCAATCTTTTGGCATCGAAAAACGCCATAGGTAGCTTCATTAACTTGATCAAAAAATCTGAGATAAGCGAAATACTCACCCGCGTGGTTATATGAAGCATGATCCAATTATGGATAATCTCGTTGGCAGTTTGCCCTAAGGTAAGCATGAGTTGAGCCACAAGCACCATTACCACGAATGACAAATCGCTGTTTCCAATCCCGATATCAACAATCGATTGCGTTAAGAATGGGAAAATCATGCTAATTATGCTCCCCGTCAACATTCCCAACATCAATTGTAGAATGAATTTTCGATAAGGACGTAGATATCCCAGCAAGTATGAAAAATTTAGTTTCCCTTTATCTTCCCCTCTTGTTTGTAAAAGTCAGGTGTTGGCTCCAACAACAACGTAGTTCCCTCTTGTTCTCCATCTTTTCTTGTACTTATCCAGCATTTTAGAAAATCTTTTTTCGTATAGGTTAAAAGTCCAATCGCGGGATCGGCTACAAAAATAGCCTCCTCTTGTTTTGCAGTTCCTTTCCGCTCTCTACTATAAGGAGAGAGGGAGGAAAAACGCTTTTTCTTTTTGATGCCATACACAACCACGAAATGGCGCTGGTTCCAATGAACGATGCAAGGCAAAGGTACTTCGTCACGCAATCGCTCCCAGGTTAAACGGTAACCTTTGGTGCGGAAACTTATACTTTCGGCTGCATCACTGATTCCCAGCATCGATACTCCTTCGCGGGTAATAAACGAGTGATTGCGCAGGTATTGTAGGCTGTAGCTTTTGCCGTAGTATTTGGCCACCATGCGTAGACAGGTTGGGCCGCAGTCCATGGCATCTAGCTGTTTATAATGAGGAAATTTAGACATAATTATTTCCTTAATTTTACAAGCATCAGCACCGGGTTGTCGTTTTCGTGCAGGCTGTTAGCCAGTTTTTCCAGTTGCTTTTTCTTTTCAGGATACTTGGGCGTCGAGTTTTTAAAGGCCTCAGTGGCTGTATGATTCTTGAGTAGATATGGATATAATAATCCAAACATATATTCCTGACTATTTTCCACAAAACATCCAACCGGTATAAACATAGTGCCTCCATCTAGATTGTTTGCAATCCCATTTTTATTATCTGAGGTCCATTCTGATAAAAATGATTTCTTACTCTTTTTATCAATTAGTGCAATTACACCTTTTTTATTATAGCTGTATTCAAATACAAGAAAATGGTTCGTTTCAAATATTGAAAACGGAAGAACATACTTATAAATATTATTTACATCAATTTTTGGAAGCCTGTGCTCTCCAGGACTGAACAAAAATGAAGCTTTGTAGTTGAAGTCAGGTGAAATAGAAAATATCGTATCATTATAACTATTCCAATAAGATATTTTATTGTCAAATTTGTAAGTCCCTCCCCTAAGTCCATAGCGGCATGGAAACGACGGAATGGAGTTTTCTTTAGATTTAATTAAGTTGCCTTGGGTATCAAGAATTATCCAGTTGTATTTAGCCTGACCCATTGTGATATAATCAGAGACAAATAATTTGGAATTATAAGACTCTATTTCTTGATTATAACTATTATATTTTTCAAGATGAATATTTCTAAGAAAATTTCCGTTTTCTGAATATGCGACTATTTTCCTATTCCGATTATCCATAACATAGACTGTTTCGCTTTTTTCATCGACAGCAAACGACAAAAAACTACTGTATTCATTTGGTCCTCGCCCTATATTCCCAATCTTTCTGGGCTTTCCCCCTGTTTTATTAAATGCTATCATCCCTATATTCTGTGCAGCAACAAATATCGACTTATTTGATATTTTAAGCGAATAAATATTTTGTATAGGATATAGATTATCCAGAGGAATATAAATAATGTCATCTCCTACATCGGCCAAGGTTATTTTATTTTTCATAAACTTGGATGGATCAATTAAATTAGAGCTATCACTTGATGTGCAATATGAAAAAGCACAAAAACATAATAAAAAAACAAATTTCTTGATAATCATTTTATTGTTTTAGGAATTTGAAAAAGAGACTACCAAAATATATTAAGTAGTCTCTTTAAACGCGCTTATTGACATTAATTCTTAATGTCTTGACAGGAGAATTATTTTTCAGATTATATTATCGATGTTAACAAGTCCATGCTCCATAGGAGTTGGGATAAACATTCCTGCAATCAACAGTACACATCCAAGAGTCTGAAATCATGTTTCCCAGAAGTCCGCCTTCCCAACCCCAGCAGGTACAGCAATTTGTATCGCCACCATATCCTCCTTTTAGATTTATAAGTTCATCATTACTAATTACTTTTTCAAGGTTTATTGATAATTTTCCAATCTTTTTCATTTTGTTAGATTTTAAAATTTAATTTTAAATATTTGCCTTATTTATCCTTTCAAAGGCAGGAAGGAACGACCTTTAGTTTATTTTTAATCGTTTATCTTTGTCGCATCACCTCCTTACTTTTTGAGAAAAGGATAGGCAGGAAGCATCAATTGCATTGGGTGCAAGCTTCCTGCCTTTTGCTTTCCAGGTTTAATTGCTTTATATCTTCGATGTAATACTCCAGATCGCTATATTCGTATTGTTTTGGGAACTCATACCCATTTACATAAATAGTAGGAGTTCCAGCAATTTGATATTTTTCGAAAAGTTGTTGGTTAATATTTCCTACTTGTTGGGCAACTTTATAATGTTCAGGAATTGCCTCTTTATTTAATGATGATTTTTTTGCAGACTTGGGTAAGGAATACCAACTATCTATAAGTTCAAGAGTTGCATTGCTTCCTTTTGTTGACCGGAAATAATATAGCGCATTTATTATTTGTTGGGTTTCGTCGTCGGTATAAACCGAAAAGACCGCGTTTAATTTAATATTGGGGCAATTCTCCAATAACACTTTAAGTTTCTTGAAAGCTTGTGCACAGGGGGTGCAGTATAGGCTTAAAAAAGCGGTGATAGTAACCGGTGCATTAGGGTAGCCAAATATAAGGCTGTCAGTTATTTCGGCAAACTCCGTATATCCATCTTTTTTTAGAAGAAATCTGAATAACTCTGGTTCGCGCTTTAATTTTAAAAATGAGTAATGTTCCTGATCAGATTTATACGATTTTTCAAGATACATTTTAAAAATTACCCAAATTGTGGCTGGTAACATTAAAGCAAAGGCCAGGCGACCTAATTCTAGTAGCTGTAAAGAAAAGTTTTTAAATGCAGGAAGCGAAATAAAAAATTCAGCGATTAGTACAAGTTGAACGATCAGACAAAATGGGCACCATTTTTTTAGTTTAACTGACTGATAATAAATCGAAAATAATGTATATGCCAATAAAATAACACTTAGCAGGGCTTGGATACCTAGGCCATCAATGCTGGTTGTTCCCATTAAATAAAGAAATGTTCCGGTAAAATAAATGATTCCTGCATCTGCCCAATTAATATCTCCGAATAAACGGGAGGCATTGGAAGTTAAAACAGCCCCACAATCAGTTTTAGAACTAAAGCCACAAAGTTTATCGCCGATGGGGGTATGTATTTTGAGCTCATGCAAAACAAGAAACAGAGAGGCCGTAATGCCCACTAGTTTAGTCAGCGTCAAGAAAAGAAAAGCAGAATTTAGATGAATCCCAGGATTTGAGATAAAGTTGTATACCGCGTATAATATGATGGTCAAAATAGCCATAGGAAGGAGACCCGTTTTAATCCATTTATCTTGTCTTTTACGTCTGAAACCTGGTTCACCGGCTTTTTGTCCTGGTTCAATTACTATAACCGCGCCAGAGATTTGTTTGGTAAACTCCTCAATATTTGAGGTTTGTTTTTTCCCTTTTCTTTGTTGCCATGTTACATTACCATTTCTAATTCTCTCAACAAAAGCTAGCTGGCCGCCAGCTTGATTAAAATGCGTGATAAATGGAATTTCTAATGCTAATATTTCTTCAATAGTCAATTTCAATGCGTAATATTCGATTCCCCATTTATGGAGTGCATCACATACAGCTTTTAGGCTTGGATAACTCGGATGTCCCAATAGGAAATCTTTAACTGAATCAGACGAGACCCTGCATTTTGTTTTTTTTAATGCCAGTTGTACTACAAAAACGGTATTATCTTCGACTATTATCATGATAAATAGGTGTTAATCAGATTTATATAATTATCAACCATTCTTCCCCCAGTATACTCCTTTAAGGCTTTCTTCTTCCCATTTGCAGAAAATTGTTCTCTTTTATGATTATTTATAAGTAAGTCCTTTATATAATCAGCCAATTGAGATACGTCAGGGGCCATTTTGAAAGAGTTATCACTACAAGGCTTCATGTCGGCTAATAAGGAGTTTTCTCCATGAGTAAAAATTTCCTGTAATCCTCCCACTTTAGAAGCAACTACCGGTAGTCCACAAAACAACATTTCTAGTGCCACATAACTACAATGCTCCTCAAGCGAAGGAATAACTCCGATGGAGGAACAGCGGTAGAAAGCAACAACATCAGAAAAAGGCAAAACACCTAAAAAGTTGACATGAGAAGAGATGTACTTTGTATCGTTAATCATTGCATACCAATCTCCGTTTCCAGCCAAGACTAGTTGGCAGTTTGGTATTTCTAGAATTACTTGCTGGAAGGCGGCAAAAAGATATTTCAACCCTTTTATTTCATCAAGTCTACCACTATAAAACACCAATCTCTTTTTGTGAACAATATCATATTTTGCACAAACATCTTCGTCTTCGATGTTGAAACGTTGTGGATTAATACCGTTGTATATAACTTTTATTTTTGACGAATCTACCTTTTTTGCTATCAAGTGAGCTTTACCGTGATTAGTTACGGTAATAATATGATCGGCCAAATTATAAATCGCTGCTTCTATGTCGAATATATTCTCCTTTAGCTCTGATTGGGGAATAACAAACAGATGTTGAGTAAATAAAATTCTACCGTTGATCTGATTTTTGAGTTCTGTTCCAATAAAATATTGAAATATATAATTCAAATGAACTATATTCGTATCCGCTTGGGGCAAATGAAACTTTATTAGTCTGGTTATTACTTTGGCAACTCGGGTTTGGTTTGTGCGCGTGTCGTAAACTTTATTCTGCTTGTTAGAATCAAAGGAAGGGAATTTGAAAAATGTAATGGAACCTTTTTTTTCAATATTAAATAATAGGTCTTCAGTCAAACCTAACTCAACTACAATAACATTGATTTGCGGGTATTCGGAAAGCCCCAAAGAAAGCTCACGTATAAAAGTGCCGACACCAAATTCGGTGCCTCTGTCGTGTGAGGAGAATATTAACCAATTTATTTTCTTCGTCATTGTAAGGATAATAAGTTACACCCAACCCCATTCAGCAGCCCTAAATCAGCATTTGCAAAGAAGGTATTAGGTAATTTATTAAGAATGTCATCTGTTAGTTCTTCCCATTGGATTTTCTTTTCATAATAAATATCATCTTCTGACTTGCAATGTAATAGTTTGTTTGCCAATATGATGCCCGATGTACCATGGTGCAAATCGAATCCGTTAATCTCCATTTCAGCTTCAGAAAATTTTATATTTGACATAGAGATGGGATTGGCTATTTCGTTGAGTTGATTCTTGCACTGTTCCAAATTTGTTGGATTGTCAATCCATTTTTGCATATCGCATTTCCTGACCCGTTCAATTGCAGCCAAGAGTATTAATCGATTGCCGTAATTAGACGGAAGTTCCTCTATCTCATATAATGCCACTAGGCTTTGTAATAAATTACTTACCTTATAGTTATATATATCTAGATCAAAAAGATCGACTAATATCCACAGCCACATAGAATAGTCTGACAATATGTCAAAATAATTGGGAGAGAAGAACATCTGCTTACTTTTCACTTTAAAACAGCGTTCAAATTCGTCAACAAGATGTATGGTTAGCTGTTTTAGGTTCATTGCTGAGATTTCATCTTCTAATGCTATTGAGTTACAAATTCTCCTTACAAGGTATGCTCCAAAACCAGCCAAGCCACTAGTTAGTCCGATGCTATGAGGCGGGTTATAAATAAGAACCTGCATTATCCGAGCATCAATTTTTTCTAATATTTCATTAGTATCAGTGTCAATAAAACCCTTTTGCTCAAGGTATTCAATGCCCCAGCCGATGCCTGCCAAACCGTTCTCAAAATCAAGAGGTTTTTTAATTCTAATTTCATAGGAAATCTGATCAATCAATTCTCCCGCATAGTCTTCATAAATCGGATTGTCCGTTTCGCGAGCTAGATGAAAAAAATAGATGACAATTCCCATTTTGCCATGCAACAATCCCAAGTTGTCAATAAAACTGGCATTGAGAAATAGTGTATTGATGATTTTCTTGTCGATTGAAATGATAGCCTTCATGGGTTTAGAATACTTTATATTAATTTAACCAAAATATTATCAGGGGTAAATAGGACTTTTAGATAAATCTCAGTAGGAAATGAGATAATTTAGTATCTGTCACAATTTTCGCCTCAAATTGTCCGGTTTTAATGCTGAGTTTCACTTGGCAGATAAGAGTAATTAACATTTATTAATAATAATTAACATTCAAAAAATATAAACTATTTCTATTCAATAAAACACACACTTATAAAATGACAAAAACAACCTAAGAAATTAGGACTATTAGACAATTTGATTTTGACAAAAAGCTCACTTTTTCACGAAATTGCTTCAAAATATATTTCCGGAAGCGTTTTTACACTTTTTTTCAGGCCTAGCGTAATTACCGGACTCAAACGGAATATGAGGAATAGTCTGATGTCGATAAGTGATAATGTAAATCATCTGCAAACTTTTCATAGGTGATATTTGATAAATGTCTGGATATACGATAATAGAAAATGCAGAGCCCCATATTCCCGTGCATCAATCCCTGATTTGTTAGAGAATCCAATTTACATTGATTGAACAGGGAGCCATTCTGAATTGATCGTATAAAGAAAGTATAGCATCGATGTCTTTCATATTAGCTTCTGATAAGATACAGACAGAAATCTGAGATTTATTGTTAGATCATTAGTAATGCTTTTTTGTGTTTATTAGTAGTAAGTAGCTGGCTTCTTTTAAAACAGCTCCAATGTACGATAGCCCATAGCTAAAGCCACTACTTTGAGGACTATTGATCCCCATATATGCTAAAAAAATTGGTGTATTTCGATTTTTCATCCCCAACTATTTACATATTCCCTTAATTCAATCGGATTCATGCAGCAAACTTTCAAAAATTCCAGCCTGGAACGAATTTCATTTTTTTCATCTGCATACCAACTTGTTTTACCTCGGGGATGATGGATATGAAACATAGGTCCATTAATACGTGAAACTCGATACCCAAGTATTTCCCAACGCCTGTATCGCTCTTCATCTTCAGGACCCCAACCATAAATCTTTTCATTCTCCATTCCAGCTTCACAAAAGGCTTTTTTAGAAGCAATGAAAGCACCTCCACAGGAATTATATCCATGTATAAGATGAGATTTCCCAATATTTTCTTCAAATACCTTGATATCTTCATCAGCTTCTTGGTATATCTTTTTAAATAGGTTATGTATATTAAAACATCTTCCGTCATAAGGATAAACCATGTCAGCTTCATTCTTTCGAAGCAACTCAACAGCCTTTATTATTTGCTTAGAGTTGCATAACGCATCAGTATCCCAAATAGCTATAAAATCTGTCTTTGCTTTTTTTACCATTTGGTTACGGTATCTCGTGTGATGAAATATCTGTCTATCATCCGATACAAATATTTTTTCTACTTTTTTTATAGGGAAATACTTTTCCTCTTTATTTGCTTCCAGTATAAGAATGTTTGTTGAAAAGTGTTTTTGTATAAAGGAAATAAGGATTTCAATATTTTCCGTTCTTGCAGGAGATTCAATTCTCAGAGGGATGATAAATGTTACGTCTTTTAGGGATACTTTTTCCATAATACTGTTTTTTAAAAGCTTTGAGTTGCTGCTGTTTTATGTTCCCCATAAAACGGGTAATGACTCGTTTTTCACTGATATTGATACCTACAGTCCCATCCAATTTCTGGATGAATTTTAATTGCTCACTATAACTGGTCTTCATGCATGTCTGAAGTTCAATCTCTACAGAATAGCCATCTTCTCCTGAAACCCTTGATATGGAACTTATTTTTCCGGTAAGTATTCCAAAGGTCAAGGATCGGAATCCGGTTAGCTTAATATTTTCCTTTTGACCAATTTGCACTTTGCCAATCCCTGAACTTGGAATTACGGGTTCCCTGATAATTCTCTTTTCTTCATCGGGAATAACAGTTATAAAATGTCTCCTGATGAAGTAACAACATACATTTATCTGGTCTTTGTTTGTCAATATAATCCTGTTAATTTCCGTCATTTACAAACTTGTTAGTAGAGTTCCCGTTATACCTTCCAGTATTCCGAAATTTATTTTTGCATCATTTAAAAAGCTTTCATATTCTTTAAAAGAATTACAAATAATCTTATCCCATTGCTCCTTGTATTCTGGCATTTTTTTTATCATTTGCGACATGCCTGCTTTCCCATAGCGAATAGAATTATCGGATTGTATTTCATGGTAAATAACTTTTATATCAATCGTTTCAAATAGTTTTATTGAAAACTCATTTGTTATTGGCGTTTTATAAGAATTAAAGATCTCAGATAGAGTATAAGCTAATAAAAAACGATTGCTGTGTAGTTTGGGTAAGTTATTTTTGTTTTGGAGTGGAGCAACCAGTTTATTGATAATCTTCTCTACTTTGTATTTATATATTTTCAGTATATGAATTTTTGCTAAAAGCCATAATAACATCGGATAGTTCCATGTAATATCAAATTTATCAGGCTCCTTAATAAAATTAGGTATGTCAGTTAACATCAAATCAATAGAATCTATCAATAAAATCAAGTAATGTTTTATAGTAAGCGTTGGGATCTTATTATCAGAGGAGTCTGGATTCTTTATTCGCGATAAAAAATAAGGCACAATTCCAATTGCCCCAGTTAAAATACTCAGGTTTTTGATTCCAATGTTTAAAGATGCATTGCATAGCTTGGTGTCAAAGTCAGCTAATACTTCATCTGTGTTAGCTTCAATAAATCTATTTTGTACTAGGTATTCAACTCCCCAACCGATACCAGCTAATCCATTTTCAAAATTAAGAGGCGTGGTTGTATTTATTTCTTCATAGATTTCATCAATAAGTTCCCCTGCGTATTCTTCATACATTTTAATACCTGTTTTTCGGCCTAAATGAAAAAAGTAAATACAAATACCCATTTTGCCATGCATAAGACCTATATTGTCAATAAAACTGGCGTTTAGAAGCAGTGTATTGATGATTTTCTGGTCGATTGAAATGATAGCCTTCATGGGTTTAGAATACTTTGTATCAATTTAACCAAAATATTATCAGGGGTAAATAGTACTTTTAGATAAATCTCTGTAGGAGTAGAGCCGATCCAGGCGAAGTCACAATTTTTGTCCTAAATTGCCCGCATTTTGCCCTAATTTTTCTTCAATAGACTCACGTATTAACCTTTTTTAACAGTTAATGCCGAATCAAGAATGCATATTACTTCTGTTCAACAAAAAACATATTCAAAAATTGATAAAAGTAACCTAAAAAATTGGGACTTTTAGACAAAATGTTTTTGGCAAAAAAGCGCATTTTTTACCAAACAACATCAAAATATATTTCAGGAAACGTTTTTACACTTTTTTTCAGGCATAGTTCATACAACAAAGTTGCACATATGGATGCTACTAAAAATGAGCCAACAGAAAGCTGTGGTGGTGAAACACTCTGTTTCTTAATTCTGGAGTATTTTTTAAGGATATCGGATAAATAATCTGGAGTTCTTCCCATTTGCTTTAGTTCCTTTAGTATGTGTTGAGCCATACATAACTCAAACCCTATATAATCTGGTTGCAATTCATTGAGTTTTTTGCTGTGCTGGTCAATTACAATTACTCCTCCTCCCCAACCTAGGTTTAGAGGATGCAATACCGGAATATCCGCTTTACAACATATTTCATCAAACAAAAATGGAATATCAGAGGTAAAATCAATTGTATTAATGGCTACATCAAATCCATTATCTAAATAGTCAGTAATATTTTCTGTAGTTAAGAATTCAGGAATTGCTTCAATACGAGCTTCCTGATTAATCTGTAATAATCTGTCTTTTAAAGCTTCGACCTTAAACTTGCCAATATCAGCGCGGACGTAGTTCTGCCTGTTTAAATTAGAAAGTTCCACTTTGTCACCATCAACAATGCAAATATTTTCAAATCCAAGCCGCAAAGCGCATTCAGCGATAACACTTCCTAAACCGCATCCTCCAATCAGTATATGGAAGTTTTTTATTCTCTCTTGGTTTTCACCGTTGATATAAAGATAATTTCTACGATACATATTCCGTGATTTTATTCGTATGAAAGAATTTATTGATTCCTGGATAATCGCAATAAATGGGAATGGTTTTAGAACCTATATATACCTTAGGAGAACCAATTATTTTTGGGTATAATCCCATGAAGTTTAGTTTAGAGTATAATTTCTCATCGCATTCACAAAAGAATATATTCGAACTATTTTCGAATACAGGAAGCAATGCATGATACATGAGAAGTTTTAAGATGGTCAACCTTTTTTGTTGAAGGTCTTTATTTCTTCGGATATTATCCTGATCAATAACAAATCTTCCAATATGAAATACTTCTCTTGGTTCAAAATTTAAACCTTTAATGAAATATTTTAGGTCTACTGTGAAGTCTTTTTCGATCGGCAGTACCGTTGAATAATTCCATTTTTGACATTTCACGGCCGCAATAATTTCACCCTTTCGATCATAGATACCATAAAATCGGGAATCGGGCAATGCTGTAACATCTTCTAGGTAAATTCTTTCAAACTCATCATGAGAGAACGTGAGTTGATTAAGGTGATGTTTGTAATTAACATCAATAACCAGGCGGCTCAATTTTTTAAGTTCGGTTTTGCCTATTATTCTCCAAATAGAAAAAGCATCGTAGTCCATTATTAAATTTTTCATGCGTTTGTGGTTTTTTAGATTTTTATTGGTAATACACAGAATTTGCCTCCAGGGCATTCAATCTTATTTGTTGAAATTTTTGTCAAGCTTATTTCATATTTCAAAATTTATTGTTAATATTTACCAAGCTATTTAGACTTTTTGTGAGATGAAATAGGAAAAAGGGATAATGTTGAATATCTAATTTTAAGCTTATGTACCATAAAATCTCTGATTTTTTTGAACCGATCAAGGCAACCCAGTACATTGGAAGCGATAACTATGCTCTAGTTGAAGGATATCTAAATGCGCTTAAAGCCATTTCGAAATTATGTGATCTGAGTTATTATATCATTGATTACTACCGGAAGAGTTTCTTTTACGTTTCTTCAAATCCGCTTTTTTTAAGTGGGTATTCTCAGGAAGAGGTTTTAAAACTTGGGTACGATTTTTATGGAGAGAGTGTCCCTCAGGAAGATTTGTTACTCTTGTTCGAGTTGAATGAAGCGGGATTCAAATTCTTTTATGAGTTGCCAGTCGAAAGACGGGAGCATGCTACCATTTCTTATGATTTCATGTTAAAACATAAATCAAATAATAGTTTGGTAATGATTAACCATAAGCTTGCCCCGTTACTTTTAACTGAAGATGGAAATATATGGATGGCTATTTGTTTGGTAACTCTTTCTTCAAGGAAATATTCGGGAGACGTTCATATAATAACGAAAGACGACCATACACGCTATAATTTTAATAGGAAGGAGAAATTATTTAAGAAGACTGAAGTTAAGAAACTTACAAAAAAGGAGACCGAGGTTTTGAAATGTATTGCCATGGGATACTGTATGGATAGGATAGTACCTTTAATGAATATCTCGATTTCAACAATCAAAAATCATAAAACGAACATCTTAAAAAAAATGCAGGTGCAGAATATAGCAGAAGCTGTTTTTAATGCAAGTAAACAGGGGATTTTATAAATTGTTAGGCAAGATATTATACTCAGTTGACCATTTTCTAGCCGTGCATAGCTCATACCATTTCATTTGATATTTAGCTGTTCCGAATTACTTTACGCGTTAATTTTTGGATGATCCGATCATTGGAAGCTTTAAACGACTGACCCTTTAATTCGTAAACCCGTCCATACTCATTGCTCTGTACTTTGATAAATTTGCCCTTATTCCATCTGAATACCTCAATTTCATCTGTTGATAAGTTCCGCTCGCAGACCTGTTTGTACCCTTCCGTTGGATAGAAGGTGAATTCTTTGACACGCTTTTCGTCGCACTTGTTTATGATGACGAAATAGTCCTTAGAAAAAGAGGTTACTTCCCGGTTGATAAAACTTTTGGTAGCAATGCAAACGGCATAACATACACCATTTTCATATAGGGCATTGAAAATCGTTTTCTTTTCTTTCTTTTTAGTCATATTGCCTATGTGTTATGTTAATTTATTAGCCTTATCTGCATTATTTTTCTTATTCTTTTTCACTTCATCCTGCCGGTCAAAATGGATGCGGATAAACGTGTGTACATCGCTTTCCTTGTAATAGGTTTTGTGGTAAATCGAATGGAAAGGCAATTCCCCGCTGCTCCGGTAGCGCTGTAGGGTACGTTTGCTGATGTTTAGCAGTTGGCAAATATCCTGGTTGTCATACAGTCGTTCGCCTTCCAGCATATTGTCACGCTTATTAAGTTTTTCCAACGCTTTGTCCAGATGGTCAAACCTATCCATAATGCGCTCCATCCATGCTTCAAAGTTTTCTTTGTCTAAATACATAATCATGCAATTAATCCGATAATGAAATAATTTGGGTTTGACGGTTCTTTGAGAATGATTTCCTTTTCCCGCATGAACCGGATATAGTTTTTGGCCGTCCGCTCTTTTACATCAAGTGCGGTTTGTATCTGTTCGCACAGTTCCATATAGGTAAGAAAATGTTTATGGGTGAAAATGTCACGTGCTATGGTCACCAATTCATCTTCCTTGCGCTTTTCTTTGACCTCTTTGGGTTTCTCCCCGAGGTAAACGTGCATACCAATGTCCTTGTCCCATGCAAACTGCATAAGCGGTACATCAAGCGGACTACCATCCCGAACTTTCAACGCTTTGACCACCGATATTGCGGGGTCGTCATCTTTTTCTACCGAAAGGATAGCTGCAGCTTTGCGTTGCAGTTCGCTGCCAAGATGCCCACGCAGTTTCAATCCATTGGGAATAAAATGCAGCACTGGAACAATACAGGTATGGTATATTCCCGCCAGACGGTAAAGTTCTTCCACAACAGCAATGCTCTCCGCTTCATCGTTTGCTCCTTTGATCAGGTCAGCTATTCCATCAACAACCACCAGATGAATGCCCCCGCATTGATAGTGGTATCTGTCCATGCTCTGAACAATAGCTTGCAGGCGTTCTTTACGCGACATTCCTGTCAGGCAATAGGCATGTAAGTATTCGGGCATAGCCAATCGTTTACTTCGGCGAAGCAGGTTATTGATGTTCTTATATAGCTGTACTTCTGACTGCTCGGTATCATAAAACAGTACGGCTTTCTGATGAATATTTTCACCAACTGTAATCCCCAGGGTGTCGATATTTGCTCCTTGTGGCCGGACAGCCCCGGAAATAACAGATGCCACATAATTGCTTTTGCCGGTTCCTTCACCGCCTGTTATGCACAGCAGGTTCCCTTGTGTGCCAAGCGGTACGTCATTTACCGACACAACTATTTGAGCAATGGGGGGCGGATTGCTGAAATCCACTTCACAGGACTTCAGTGCCGACATGGTTTCGCGGTATAAAGTATCAAGATATTGCAGGAACAAGTGTTTTAAATCTTCGGATGTATGACCGAGCCTAAAATAATCCGCTACATCTTTTTCTTCTTTTGTGCCGGTAAGGGGCAACAACAAACGACTGACACCATAAGCGCTTAAACAAGACGCTTGTTTCTCTGAAGCTTCCAGCCCGGTTTTATCCACATCGAAAAGCAATACAATGTGTTTGAACCGGTACGAAAGTTTATGAATTATTTCGTGTGGAATATGCGAAGTTTCCGAATTGAAACATATCGCATGGAACCCATGTGCAGCAAGTGCCATCACGTCTTTTTCTCCACCTGTAACAAACAGCAGATCTCCTTTAGCTGGCAATTGTTCCAGCCCGAAACAGTAATTCTCCGGTATATTACCGCCCTGAACAAATCGGATTTCCGACAAGGGGCGGTACACTTTGATGTGCTGTTTGCCAGTATAGCCGTACATAGGCTCCTTTTCTGACCAGTCGAAGTAAAACGGGTTCCCTTCCCGGTTTTCGCTGGCAAAACGGCTCAATGAAATGACATGAAAGGAGAGGAGCAGCTTTTCGGTGATGACGTATTGTGCCCACCAGGCTAGTTCTTGTTGAGTGAAATTTCTTTGGGTAACTTTGTATGGCCTTCCTTTTTTTAGCGGAACAGACGTTGCTGTCTGAACGGCAGGTATATCGGATGTGTGCTTTGATGAAGAAACAGAATGCGGCTTATAATCTTTCCCATCGGATAGTCCCAAATGCAGTTCATTGTTAATCCTCTCAAGTATCTGCATAAACTCGGCAGGTCGGTTACAGTCAAGGCCACTGAGTTTGCCCACGAAAGCGAAGCAATCTCCCGAAAAGTCATCGTTCCCAAAATCTTTCAGACGGTAGCAGTCATTGCGCCGGTCAAAGAATACATTACACGAAGCGTTTTTGTCCGCATAAAGTGGGTTCAGAAAATTCCGTCCAACCTGAAAGGGAAAAGGAATGTAATGCCGAAATACCCCCATTCCCTTGTTGGTGGCCTGTAATATGATTTCTTTACTTAGAGCCATAACTTAACAGGTAATTTTTTCGGAAATCATCCAGAGTATGTGGATCACAGGTAATCAAGCGCTCATTTAGGGCTCGATCAATTTCTGATAACTTGTAAAGGCAACGTCCACGCAAAATGGAATAGCTGATCAGGCTCTCTGCCCGCAGTCGTTGAAGCGTGCGAGTACTGATACGTAACAGGTTGGCAACTTCCTGGCTGTCCAGCCAGATTTCATCATTGTTTTGTGGTCTGATGCCTGCTTCGCATTTGACAACGAAAGCCGATATCTTATCAATTTTATCAACCAGGTCTTTGTAAACCCGGCTATCCATTGTGATTACTTCCATAATTTTTAATTTTTTGTAAAGAACCGGAAAGAGAAAAGATTAAATCGGATAGTATTATAATAGTATGTATGTGATAATATTCAAGATGCGTTTCCAGTGTATTGAAATACAGTTGTTTGTCAAACAAAAATTCTTGATGATAATTTTAGGGAAAGGGAGAATCAGTTTATTTGTAATTACCTGAAAATAAAAATTGGGGTACGATCTTACGATTGTTTGTTTTTCTTTTCAGGTGAATCAGGCAAATTCAGTGCAAGGTGCACGCCTATATCTATATATAGGCGTGCACCTTGCACTAGATAATGAATTTGAGTATCAGGAATTTGCATATTCCCTTGAAAGTATTTAGATTTGTACCCGAACAGTTAAGCAGAAAAGCGAAGTCAAAGGACGGACATAACTGGACAGAAATTCGGTACGAAATCGGTACGATAATTTATTGAAAATTTAGAAAGCAACTGATTATAAAATAATTGATCGGACTGGGTTAACACCCCAGCTGGGTCACAAAAAATTTAAAAAAGCCTTCAAATTCATTGATTTTGAAGGCTTTTTTTGTTTTAAATAGTGTCAGATTCGGTGTTAATAACTAGTTGTACTATTTACAATCATAAACAAATATTTTTCGATTTCGAATACCCATTGCCCTACCTACAGAGTCATCTTGCATTGATGAAGCATTAATAAACATAGTTAGTTTGTGTCAATACTACTTTTTTACAAGAAAGAAATCCAAACTATTCAGGTCTTCAACTGTTCTAACTTTCCAAACTGACCAACTGTTTAAATTCACTACCAATACCACAAGGCACATTTGACATTAAAAGCACAACAATGAATAATATACCCTTATCCGTCCTTGAATTAGCAACTGTTGTTGAAGGCGGAAATCTGCACAGTGCCATCGAACGGACTGTTGAAGTAGCTAAACACACTGAATCTTTGGGCTTTAATCGTGTTTGGATGGCAGAGCATCACAATATTGAATATGTCGCAAGTTCTGCAACATCGGTATTAATTGGCCATGTTGCCTCTAATACGAATAGCATTCGCGTTGGTTCAGGTGGAATAATGTTACCGAATCACAGTCCTTTAGTAATCGCTGAACAATTCGGAACATTGGAAACAATATATCCTGGAAGAATTGATCTTGGTTTGGGTCGTGCGCCCGGAACTGACCAGTTAACAGCGATGGCATTAAGGCGCAATAATATGTCCACGACTTATGATTTTCCAAACGATATTAAGCAATTACAGGCTTATTTCAGCAAAGAAAACAGTTCGTCAAAGGTTCGTGCTTTCCCAGGCGAAGGACTAGACATACCGCTTTGGATTCTAGGCTCCAGTACTGACAGTGCTTACCTGGCAGCAGAAATGGGACTACCTTATGCGTTTGCGGCTCATTTTGCTCCGGCACAATTCAGAGTGGCAATTGAAATTTACAGGAATAACTTCAAATCCTCTGAGCAGTTAAAGCAACCCTATGTATTGGCATGTGTCAATGTAATTGCAGCAGAGACCGATGAAGAAGCCGAATTTCTATCAACAAGCCTAATAATGTTATTCCTTGGACTGGTAACTAATTCTCGTAAACCAATTCAGCCACCGGGAGAATTACCAGAGACTTATCGACTTTCAGCGGTGCGTTCAGCAGTAAATAGTATGATGGGTTGCACTTTTACTGGCAATAGCGATACTTTAAGAATAAAACTATCCCAATTTATCTCTGAAACTGGAATTGATGAACTGATGGTTTCCAGTAATATTTACGATAAAGATGCTAAGTTGAAGTCGTTTTCAATACTTAAAGAAGTAATGGATTTGTTATAGAATATTCATTGAGCTAGAAACTCCAGCCTGTTGTATTTATACTTCCTTCCAGTTGATTCTCCGCCTTATCATCAAGTCCTGGAAAGAAGTCAATACTTGTTTGCGCTTCAATCTGATTTACCGGAACAACAAATTGATCCAAGCTTTTGGATGATGAAGCGTTCGGAAGTATTAGCCCTAACATGATCTTTTTCTTCTCGGAGTAAATTACTTTGAAGTAATCCAACACGACCTACACTGCAACGATTAAAACTTCAAAGAAGAGTAGTTTGAGTGATACTTCTGAAGAACATTCGTGGTCGTTTACTACAGGAAAGGGCCTTCACAACAATGCATTTTCAGTTGTTTCGGCAACTCCACTTAATGGTACAAATGGTGTTGCTGTCGATGTTAAACCCTCAGTTACATTGAGCTTAGAAATGACTTCGGCTCTAACCCAATTGGTGTCTGTCAGTTTATGGCAAGGAACAACCTTAGTCAAGGGTACTGTTTCTTCTTCCGGCAAGACAGTAACGTTTATTCCTACAACTAATTTAACAGCCAATGCAGAATATATAGGTAATGTTGTTTTCGGAACTAAAGGCAGCAATGATGAGAAAGAAGGTGACGATGATAATAAGTATGCAGAAATATTTACATGGAACATTACCACAGTTGGAGGTGACGCTGATGATACTGCGCCATCTGTTCTTTCAGTGACGCCGGCCAACAATGCTACCGAAGTTGCAAGTAGCATCCATCCTGCGGTAACTTTCAGTGAAGCCATGACAGCCTCGACGATTAATACAACCACCTTCACGCTAAAACAAGGGACCACAACGGTAGCCCGAACAGTGGCGTATTCGGGAACTACGGCAACATTTACACCATCGAGTGCTTTGGCAGCCAATACTGTTTACACCGGAACAATTACTACCGGAGCTAAAGATACTGCAGGGAATGCAATTGTCAGCAGTTATACCTGGAGTTTTACCACTGCTGCGGCGACTGTGTCATTTTCAACATAGGTTTTACCGATCCTTCAAAATAAATGTATGCTTTGTCATGGTGCTACAAACCCGGTTGCCGGAATAAGTATCACAAATTATTCTACAGTTTCTGTTTTGAGGAATTCTCAAATTGACAACTCGGGTATGTACTCCCATATGGGTGTAACAGCTGCAGAACAAAGCACGATAAATGCCTGGATTGCGGCAGGAAGACTTAATAATTAGGTTTCTAATTAACAGGTGCTAATGGATTAGCGCAGTGATTATTTCACGGTTGGAATAAAGAAAAGAAGGTCGTCTCAATTTCTTGAGACGACCTTTCAACATTAAAGAGAACCCTTGCTTCTTTTTCCAAAAAATCTACAAGTGCGATTATCTATTTTCGTTATATATCACTTTCCCCTGTCGGGTTTCTGTATTCGTGATTAGTCGATAGATTATAACATGACTACTGACCATATTGGGGATATATTCTACTTTATACAATTGACCTCCATCGATTTGATTGTCAAATAATGTTTCCAGTTTAGAGCCAGTAATATCAAGTATTTCAATCCTTGCATGAGTATTGGTTGCATTGCTAAATTCAATGTATAACCTTTCAGTGAAAGGATTAGGATAAGTTTTCAACATTAGGGAATCAATCGGTTGAATCTGGGTCGTAACATCAGTTGCAATTTCGGCAGATTTTAAAGCTGTAATTGTTCCGATGTTTGCACTGGCAGTTGTGCTACTCAAAATGTATTTTCCGGCATCGGGTCCTGTTAAAGCTAAGCCTATAACGGTAACAGTTTTGTTTGTACCCACATTTTTATTATTATAGGTACCGGTAGGCGGATTATTCAAACTTACATTATCTCCGGCAGTTACCCCATTTAACTGGTAATTTGCAGACAACATAAATGCAGTTTTATTACCGTCATATACTTTAGTAACTGTTCCAATCAAACTCGCTGTAACCGGAATGGGCGCTCCAGTAATAGTAAACGGATCGCTGTCACTACTACTTGCATAAGTAGCATCTCCTGCAAAAGAAGTTATCATTTGATACGTTCCCGGAGTCTGATTAATTACCAAAGATACCGTGGCTCTGCCTTGTCCATTTGTTGTGGCAGTAGTTGACTGCGAACCAATAGTAAACAGAATTGTTCTGCCACTTATCCCTTTGTTATTCGAATTCAAAAGGGTTGCAGATAGATTGGCCTGCGAATTAGTTTGCACTGATAAAACTCCGGTATATGTCAGAAATGAGGGGAGGAAAACAGGATCTGAAACTGTCACACTATTTGAATTCATGGTACATCCGTTGGCATCCATTACATTAACTGAATATGTTCCAGCTCCAATTATGAACGTATTCGAAGCCTGGTATGTTCCTCCATTCAAACTATAAGTATAAGGCTGTACTCCACCCGTTGCATTAACTGTTAAAGTTGTTGTCCCTCCAATTGTGGTAATTATACCTGCAGAGGCTGTTACTGATGAAATTGCCGGAGCCTGAGTTATTATTATCGTTGCCGCTGAAGAACATCCAAACGCATTTGTAACTGTAACCTGATAATTTCCTGCACTGGTTATTAAAACTGAGGCATTAGTTCCCAGACCTTTATTCCACTGATAGGTATCTCCACCGGATGCTGTTAAACTAATAGAAGTAACAGTACAGGAAAGGATATTTGTTCCTGTATTATTGGTTATTACGGCTGTTGGCAGTGGATTGACAGTCATTGTAACGGAATTAGAAGTTGCCGGACTTCCCGTGACACAACTCAAAGTTGGGTCAGCAGTCATGACTGCATAAACCTGGTCGCCATTAACAGGGGCATAGCTGTAAGTTAAACCTGTGCCAACCAATACTGTGTTTTTAAACCACTCAATAGTTGGCGCATTTCCGCCATTGATTGGAATAGCTGTGAAAATAACCGGGGCCCCATCACAAGATGGATTGGTGTTTGCTGCAACCGAAACGCTGGCAGGCAACAGTGGATTGACGGTCATTACTACATCGGTTGATGTAGCCGGGCTTCCTGAAACACAAACCAATGCTGGGTCATTTGGGTCAGCAGTCATTACTACTGAAATAGCATCGCCGTTGGCCGGAACGTATGAATAAGTTACCGCGTTTGCTGATGGTATATCAACACCGCCCAGTTTCCACTGGTAAGTTGGGTTTGTTCCACCGTTGGTTGGAGTAGCTGTGAAAAGA
>JAHEYT010000020.1:0-137930 GCA_023251455.1 Bacteroidota bacterium | reverse complement strand
ATCGCCGTTGGCCGGAACGTATGAATAAGTTACCGCGTTTGCTGATGGTATATCAACACCGCCCAGTTTCCACTGGTAAGTTGGGTTTGTTCCACCGTTGGTTGGAGTAGCTGTGAAAAGAACCGAAGTTCCTGCGCAAACAGGACCCGCCGGAAGAGCAGCAACCGAAACACTGGCAGGCAACAATGGATTGACAGTCATTACCACATCGGTTGAAGTAGCAGGGCTTCCTGAAACACAAACCAATGCTGGGTCATTGGGGTCGGAAGTCATCATCACTGAAATGATATCGCCGTTGGCCGGAACGTATGAATAGGTTGACGCAGTTTCCCCGGTAATATCGACACCACCCAGTTTCCACTGGTAAGTTGGGTTTGTTCCACCGTTGGTTGGAGTAGCTGTGAAAAGAACCGAAGTTCCTGCGCAAACAGGACCCTCCGGAAGGGCTGCAACCGAAACACTGGCAGGCAGCAGTGGATTGACAGTCATGGTAACAACATTTGATTCGGCAGCTCCTGTCCAGTTGTTTTTGCAGGTAACACGAGCCAAACGTTTAAACCAGGTTGTTTGTGTTAACTGGCCTGGATTATATGAAATGGCGTTGGTTCCGGCAATATCACTGAAACCTGTAAGGTCGCTCACAGTTGACTGTTGCCACTTATATTCCAGCGTGCCGGTATGTCCTGAAGGTAAACCAATGTTTTCAATCAGTGCCGGATCAAATGGATTGCAACCAGCCTGATTCGCGGAAATAATTCCCCCCGAAGTTGGATTAGGACATGGTATTGCTTCAAATGCTCCCATTGTTGGTATTGCAGCCCTGGTTGTTCCAGCATTATCTACTGTTATCCCAGCAATTGGTGTTCCCGCTGCAAGAGCACTATTGGTTGGCACCAGGTTGGTGGCGGAAGTAAATGCTGGATCAACATTTAAAGAAGCCAGATCCTTTGCGGGAACCGCTGTTGATTTCCAGGTTGCAAAATCGGTATAGTTAGTGGCACCCAGTGCAGCAAGGAAACCTGTACCTCCAGCAACGAAATAATCATTGTAATCAATAGTAGTTGGTGCAATTGCAAGTTTTAGCGCATAATGCAAGCCAGTTGTTCCTCCAGAACGGGTATTTACAAAAACATTATCCTTGAGTGTAGGAACGCCAGTACTTATGAACGCATAAGTCGGAGAAGTTATTCCTGTAACATTACTTCCACTAACATGTACGGAATTGAAATAATAAGTACAGGATGATATATCGTTTATACCACTAATGGCATAACCGGTTGAAATATCAGTACCACTTGCATCTTTACCTAATCGAATTTCATTGTTCTGTACATTTGCTGAGCTACCGGCGTAAATTCCTGTAATACTAGCAGCAGTTGCAGAAGTAGATAATGATAATCCGGAGATGGAGTTGCGGGATATTGTTGTTGCGGATCCAGTAACAGCGATACCTGCAACATTAACAGCACCTGTTAATGATGTATTTTTTAACCCATAAATAACGTTTTGATTTATTGTACTTGCAGATGGGGAATGAATACCAATTACTGAAGCGCTGCCACCAGTTCCTATCTGAGAACTTTTACAGATTAAATTGAAAATTGAATTTCCATTTACAGTAGCTAATCCGTTACCTCCGAAAGTTAAACCTTTAACATATGGATTAAGATTACCAGTGACTCCGGCTCCTTCATATAAGTTGGAAATGTTTGATATTGTATTGTTTGATATTGAGTACGGTTTGTAGGAAGCATTGTAAATACCAACGGCAGACACAGCAACTGCAGCACTACCTACTCTTATATTATTAGCAACCGATGCACTGCCAACGGTATTCCCGTTAATGGTATGAGTAGCGTTTTGAAGAGACGTAGTACCTCCCGACATGTAAATTCCATAAAATATAAATTTTAGGAGTGGCATTGTTATCCCGCCAACGGTATTATTTGTGCAATTCACAGATTGTCCAGTCCCGATTTTTTCAATTCCCGAACAACTCGTATTGGCTCCTCTAAGAATTATTGCATCGGCAGAGCTTGAACTACCAATGGTATTCCCGCTAATTGTTAAAAGTCCGCTGGTTGCCGAGCTTGAGAGGTATATTCCATAAAATCCATAGTAATTGGTATTTGTGATATCAAGATTTGATATTGTATTGTTGCTAACAGTGGAGTTAAATGCCGCCGGGGTTGTATTGCTTAAGACATATATTCCATAAAATCTTCCAGCACCGCTGCTTACTGTCCATGGCGTAGTACCTCCAGCATTTGGAGCCGAACCACCAATATAGTTATTACTGATATTAAAATTGGTTCCATTTGTACCTGAAACAATAATCCCATAGGCATCATAGGGCATTGTCCGGGGTGCAGTCTGATAAATATGGTTACCGGTTATAGTCCAATCGGAATTTCCGGCCGCAAGATATATACCGTATGCAGAATTGGTAGCATGGAAAAAGTTATAAATGTTACAGTTGGTAATGGAATTGTATTGATTAAATGATTGTGCAGTAGGGGTATTTGAATAAGAAAAAATGGCTGCATTCAAATTACCCGTTCCTGAGTTTGAAACATCACAATAGTCAATTGTATTGTACGTATTCAAACCGGTAACACCTATACCATAGAAAGTTAACACATACAGGTTTTGCCCTTTCATCGAAACATATCGGAACGTGTTATGGTGAGACGTGTTCTGAAGTTGAACAGCTGCCTGTGCCGTTGCAAATGTATTGCTGATGGTTAATTCTTTTGCAGTTCCTATTCCCCCGGGTCTGCCATCAAAATTTACATAGCTGGCACCTGAAAGAAGAACCGTAATAGTCGCCGTGGAGTTTGAAATGGTTAAACCTGTTGCATTTGCTGCCGGGCGAATAGTTAAGGTATTAATCGAATTGATTCCATTCAGATTGGCTGTGCTAAAGGTAATGGGAAATGTTTCCCCGGCAGAGGTGTATCCGGCTTGCAATTCCCAAATTAATGCATCTGTGGCAGGAGTAACTTGAAGATTGCTTAATGCTGCCGTAATTGTGGCAAAATTTCCTGTTGGCCCAATGGTTTTTACTGTAATGGCGTAAGCAGGATTCGATAATGGTGTAAATGACAAATTCGTCACTACCAATAAAAGCAAGAAATGTAAAATTCTTCTCATAACATTAAATTTTAGAGTTTTTCTATATTGCTATTTCTTTGACTGTTTAATTGTTTATTCAGAATTTAGGGATCAGAGTATCACCAGAGACATTACTGTTGTTAGAGTGGGGTGTGGTGGAATGTTCAAATTCCGAGACGTTAATAACTTCCAGTTGCAGAGATTCATGGAAATAAGTTTCCCCGGATGTAACATACCTGATTGCTTCTTCAATTTCATGAATGCTGCATGATTTTAAAATGAACCCTTTTAGTCCGAGTTCTTTCATCCTGGAGACGTACTCCTTTTCTTCGAACATCGTGAACGCAATTATTTTTAGATCGGGCATCAACTCCAGAGCTTTTTTAGTGGCTTCAATTCCGTTCATATGGGGCATGTCAATATCCAATAGAACTAAGTCGGGCCTATGTTGAGAAAGAAGCCTGATAAGCTCGATACCATTACTGGCTTCACCAATCACATCAGCAATGTTCTCTACCGTAATGAATAGCTTTAACCCCTGCCGGAATTGCAGGTGATCTTCAACAAGAATTATTTGAGGCTTTTGCGGCATGGGATCATTTAATTAATGTAAATGTACCGTGCCTGATTATTGAACTTTAGGACCTTAAGTGGCAAATATTGGTGCCAAACGGAGGGTTTTGATTTGGCCCAAAAGAGTAACGGATATAGGCCAAAAGGAGTAGGGCCTAATTAATGGAAAAGTACATAAAGTCGTCAAAAGGAGTCAACACCTGATATTAGAGGAGCTTGAATAAAAATGCCAGCTCAAAAATTGAGCTGGCATTTAAAATTCAAATGGACCTTTTCTCTTTAATCCACAGGACTCAAAACAAAATGTTATAAATGCAAGTTTATTGCAGAATCATTTTCTTCGTTGCCACATTTTCGCCTGCTTCCAGACGATAGAAATAGATTCCGTCAGGAAGACCTTTCCTGTTCAGTAATACTTTATTATTTCCTGCAGGCGCAGTATTGTCGATGAGTACTTTCACCTGTTGCCCCAATTGATTAAACAAAGTCAATCGAACATGCATGGTTTCCGGAACCTGAAAGTTTATTTCAGTTTCATATTTGCCCGGATTTGGAAAATTCTGATCCAGAGCAAATCCTGCTGGCAAAGGTTCAATACTTGCCATGATTTCGGCTGCTTTGAGAAGTCTGACTGGACTTGGTTGTACGTTCAGCGGTCTCATCATATCGTTGTCTTCATGTTCAACAATATAGCAGTGCCAAACGTAGCCCGGACATCGTGGGTATCCTCTTCGAGTAAATAGTATTAATCCTGTCAAGCTATTTTAGGGAAGGTCATCCTGCCAAGCCTTCCGGAATCATTGCCGGAGAGATATTCCATGCCTCTAAGCCTTCCAGAACCATTGCCGAAGGGATATTCCATGCCTCTAAGCCTTCCGGAATCATTGCCGAAGAGATATTCCATGCCTCTAAGCCTTTCGGAACCATTGCCGGAGAGATATTCCATGCCGCTAAGCCTTTCGGAACCATTGCCGGAGAGATATTCCATGCTGCTAAGTTTTCCGGAACTATTGAATATACCGTATTCCCGAAAGCTGAAAACCGCCGGAACCCGCTGAAAGTGTCGCAAACGCTAAATGGAACTGCTTTTCAGGAGCGTTTTAAACCTCTATGATTTTGTTTTTTATGGCGTAAAGAATGAGTGCAGGTGAATTTTTACAGTTGGTCTTCTCAAGCAAATTAGACCGGTGGCTCTTAACCGTTTTGGGGCTGATAAACAGTTTTTCAGCAATTTCATCATTATTTAAACCCAGGCAGATTTGTTGTAAGACTTCCATCTCACGTATGGTAAATACTATTTCCTTTTTAGTCTTTTCTTCGGTTTTACGGCTTAAATTTTTTATAATCTTCCGTAGAAGTTCGTTTGAGAAATAGCTTTCGCCCTGTACAACTTCACTAATGGCTTTTTCAAGTTCGCTGATTCCACTTGATTTCAGGATAAAACCTTTTACGCCAAGATCAATCATTTTGTAATAATATTCCTCGTCGCCAAACATAGTAAAGGCAATGATCTTTAATTCGGGAAACAGGTCCAACGACTTCTGGGTGGCTTCCATCCCGTTCATGTGGGGCATGTCAATGTCCATTAAAACCAAATCAGGCTTCAGGTGTAACAAGAGTTCAAGGAATTCTTTTCCGTTTGAAGCTTCGCCAATTACCGAAGCAATATTTTCAACAGAAAGAAGCGATTTTAAGCCTTGCCTGAAGATGAGGTGATCATCTACGATAATGACAGTCGGTATGCTATTCGTTGAGACCATGTTCTAAATTTACAGATTAAACTGAAAATAAGACCTATGAATTTATAAATTTACGACAATCTGATAATCGACACCTTTCCCGGGTTCACTGAACATGCTAATTTTTCCACCGATATTTTGAATCCGGTTTTGAAGATTGAACAATCCCAATCCTTTTTTTATCGCAAGCGCTTCGGCAAGATCAAACCCAACTCCATCATCCTGGTATCTGATACTAATAAATTCACCATCATCAATTAGTCTGATCGTTAAGTTTTTAGCACCGGAATATTTAATCGTATTGTTTACGCATTCAGTTATGGCGCGATAGATGGCTGCTTCAATTTCGTCACCAAGCCGTCTGGTGATATTGCAATTAAGTTCCATCTGAATGGAAGAGGTTTCTTCGAGTTTGTTCAGAAAACTTTGAATAGCAGAAGCTAAGCCATAATTGATAAGGAGATGTGGACTTAATTTGTTCGAAATTTCCTTTACTGCCTGAAGTGCATCTTCAATTACGTCTTCAGCCTTTTTGATGATTTCTTCACGCGATTCCTTGCTTTTCGACCGTTCAGACCATTGCAAATAGAGCTTGATGGTCGACAGCAACGGCCCTAGTCCATCGTGCAATTCTTTTGAAAAATGGGTTCGTTCCTTTTCTTCTGTCAGGATAATCGCTTTGACGATGTTTTTCTGAATTTGCTTACTCTCGGTAATATCGCGGACAACACCATAAAAGACTTCTTCTTTTGCCACATAGTTAAACAGTACCTCTACAAAAATGATTGAACCATCTTTCCTGAAGCATTCTATTTCAATGTTCCGAATTTGGTTTAATGGCGCTTTTAAGGTATAAACGAAATCTAATTCACTGACATATTGAGGCAATGCCAATCGGGTTAACCCCATTCCAATAAGTTCCCTCACATTATATCCGTAAATATGGCACAACGCCCGGTTGACATACTCAAAATACCCATTTCGGCAAATGAAGATTCCCTCGGTAATGTTTTCAGAAAGCAATGCATATTTTCGATTACTTGTTTTCAGTAATTGTTGTATCTTTTTCCTTTCGGTAATATCTTTCTTACTTCCGCGAATACCAATGAATTTACCAGATTCATCGTAGATTGAATGTTTTAGAATTTCAATCCAACGGATCGAACCATCGCGACGGATTATCCTAAATTGATTTTCATAGTGGCACTTCTCTTCAAAAGATTCTTTTTGCTGAAATGATTGAAAGGCTTTTATATCTTCCGGATGAATAATTTGGAGTGTTAGTCCCGGATTCTGAATAAACTCTTCCGCTTTATATCCGCTAATTCGTTCACATGAAGGGGAGACATAATTGTAATTGCCATCAGTATTTATCCAGTACTCCCAATCGTATGTAAAATCGGCAACTGTGCGATATTTTTCTTCGGCTTGCTGCAATGCTTTATTGGACTGCATTAGTTCAGCCGTTCGCTCTTTTACCCGGTTATCAAGCTCTTCATTTAGTTGCTTAAGCGCTTTTTCTGCCCGCATCTGTTCCGTAATATCCTGAACGAGCGACATTACCGATGACATTTGTCCGTTTTTATCCGGAAGAACGGAATTATACCAGGTACAGTCAATAATCTGTCCAGTCTTTGTCACATTTCGGTTGGTACTTACCACTATATTTTCATGTCCGCTGGTGAGCCTCTTTATCGTATCGTTTACAATCGCGATGTCTTCTTCAAAAATGATGTTTAGCAAATCAATCCTCTTGCCAAGGGCTTCCTCTTTTTTCCATCCGAAGATATGTTCGGCTTCAATCGACCACTGGGTAACTATAAAATTGTTGTCCCATTCAACAACGGCAAGCGGTGAATTTTCAAAGTGAAATTTAAGGCGCTGTTCACTGGCTCTTAGCGCTTCTTCTATCTGCTTGCGTTTGGTAATGTCCTGAATAGTACCAATTAATCTGATTGGAATATTTTGAGAATCAAATTCGAATTTGCCGACTCCATATACCCAGCGCTCAACACCATCACTGAATCGAATGATTTTATATTCGTTATCGAAACTATTTTTCCCTTCTTCATTAATAAAAATCTCCCTGATTAGTTTTTCCCTGTAATCAGGATGTACACTTGTTTCCCAGGCTTCCAAAGTATGAGGGTGCGTTTCGTCAATACCAAAAATCTCGTATATTTCGGGAGAGGCTTTCCATGTTTTGTTGATCAGGTCAGCTGAGTAGCTGCCAATATGTGCTGCCGCCTGCGATTCGCGCAATAGTCGTTCATTTTCCTTTAATGCTTCTACTGCTTGTTTACGCTCAGTGATATCAAGTACCATGCCCACCGAAGCGACAATTTTTCCTGAAGCATCTCTAATATGTTCGCATTTCTCCAATACATGCCGGAGTTCACCTGAATGTTTACGATTGATACGATGTTCAATTTCGTAGCTGTCTTTTCCTTCGAGAATAGAATTGTTGTATGCCAAATTAACTGCTTCACGATCATCCGGATGAACGATATCAAGAAACCCTTCGTATGTGGCAGAAAATTCGTTCGGTTGCAACCCAAAAATGCGATATATTTCTTTGCTCCAGGTTAGCCGGTTTGTAATAAGATCAAGCGACCAGGAACCCAAAAGAGCAATCTCTTGTGCCTTATTCAAAAATTCTTCGCTTTCCTGTAATGCCCTTTCTGCTTGCTTGCGCTTGGTAATGTCGTGAACAATTGAATAAAGCAATGTTGATTCTCCAAAAGTAATCGGACCGGAATAAAGTTCCACATCGTGCACCTCGCCTGTGGCAAGCTGATGTTTAAAAAAGAAATGATTCCGCTTCTCTTCTTTGGCCTTTTGCATTTCCCCAGCGATTTCTTCTTTTGAGAGCATATTGATTTCTGCAATGTTTTTATTGCATATTTCTGAATGTGACCATCCATAGTATAGGCAAGCAGCAGGATTGGCATCTTTAATTTCACCTGAATTAGGGTCGATCAATAACATAACCGAATGATTGCCTTTGAAAAGTGAAGTGTATCGCCCTTCGCTTTCGTGCAATTTGGCTTCTGCTTTCTTGCGTTCGGTAACATCCCGGTTAACCGAAACTGATCCTGTAATACGGCCATTCTTATCGGTTAATAATTTTACTGAAGCCAATATATTTACTGAAGTGTTATCTTTCCGTTTCTGAATAACCTCATCTTGCCATATCGATTGAGCTTGTAATACCCGTATTGATTCTTCGCGTGAGGTATTGTCCAAAAAACTGGTTTGTAATATTTCAGATGTTGATTTGCCAATCACTTCGTCTTCCCTCCACCCATAAATAATCTCCGCTGTCTTGTTCCAACTTTTAATTGTAAATTCTTCGTCGGTTGAAATGATGGCATCCGATACATTTTCAATCAATTCGGCATGATAAATCAGATCTTTTTCGAACTTTTTTCGGTCAGTTATGTCGCGGATAAAAGAAACAAATTGTTTTTCAGCCGATCGGTACAAGGTACATATCTCAACATCGAAGATGCTTCCATCTTTCCGCCGGTGTTGGGTCTCGAAACGGTCTTCTCCTTGTTCAATAACCTTATTGATATGGATTGGAATTTCGTGGCTTTCTTCAACTGCTTCTAAATCGGAAATATGCATTGAAATCAATTCAGCCTTCGAATAACCACTCATTCGGCAATACGAATCATTTACTTCTAACAGGCAACCCTGTCTATCGACCACCCAGAAACCATCCATCGCCGTTTGCAAAATGTCAATCCTTTGTTGTTCTGATAGCACGAGCTTAGTAATGTCGCTTGCAATTAAAATGGCGCTTTCAATCGAATCAGCAACTTTAACAGGAGTAAGACTGTTCAGAAACCAATAAATTTCACCGTTTGTACCAATATTATGCGACTGAAAATATTGTGTAGAGCCATCAGTAAAGACTAAGTTAAGACTCTTTGTCATTTCTTCATGATATTCAGGAGGAGTCCAGTCCCGAATATTTTTCCCGGCAACATTATTCATTTTAAAACCTGGCAAGTCACGGCTTATAAAAACGATGCGACCATTTTTATCTACCTCCATAATTAAAACAGGAGCATTCGAGGTAATTGTGCGAAGACGCTCTTTACTTTCTTTCAATGCTTCGACTGATCGCTTTTGTGCAATCAGGTATTTGTTTTGGGACCTGACAACAAAGAAATAAAAAGCGGGAGCCAGCATAATTGACAGAATGCTGCAATCAATTAATGCAGTTAGCACTAAAGGGAGTTGGGGAAGAAGGTTCATAAAAAGCATGGTACAAAACTCAAGGACTAAGATGCCACCTATAAAATAGATTAATTGTAGGGGAGTTGACGCTAGTATGATCCTTTGAATTTTTGATTGTACACTCATTTAAGTCGGATTAGTTTAGATTAATGAATGAAATCGTTACCCATATTCAAACATACAGGTTACACCAAAATTAATAATTAGTTTTGCTTTAACAGATTGATCAGTAAAGATTTTTGAGTTTATAGGGTTCATCACTACAGATAAACTTTCGAAGCCATCGCATTTGCACAGGACTTAATTTACAACCCCCGAATGATTAAGTGGCCAAAAGCACATTTATTGCTTGATGAGTTTAAACTTTCGGTTCAGTACAGCGATATAACAATTGAGGATTTGAAGAATGACGAATTCATTAAGGAATTAATGGAGGAAGGGTTGATTGGTCAAAAGGAATTAACTTTCTTGCTGATTTTGTAGTAGCATTAGGAGTGACAAAATAAGGGATAGATAGCTTTTGTGCGACAATGAGGTAAGATTAATCCACTGTCGAGGTCCGGATCCAAAATGTTGCATAAAGTATGTAATGAACATAGTGAATAAACGGCTATGATTGGCTTTAGCCGGGTGTATTTGGAATAATTATAAATAAAGAGGGGTTAAAGTAGTGATCCCAGCTGGGTCACACTTTCAGACATCAATTGAAACTAAAAGCTCTTAAATTAAAGATTTAAGAGCTTTTTTATTTTCGGCAAGGAGCCAAAATATGCACCAATTCGCAAAATAAACGAGACTATATCGAGACCTATTCCCAGAAAATCGCAAACAGGTCTCGGTAATCGATGTAAGATTCTGATAATTAATTAATATTGATTTATTTTGGTTCGTTTTAATGCTTGAAATCAGACCATTTTTTTACTAAAAATGAGTCTAATTATGAGAGTAACAGTCAAATTTTATTTAAAGAAACAAAATCCCACACTGATGGAAATATCCGGTCTATGTATGGTGTGCCAACAACAATTAACTTTTTGAATCATCTTGAAAAAATAGTTTTTCCATTCAATAAAATTTAGTTTATTTGTATGTCTGAACATATGAACAAATGGAAATAATTATCGATCACCAAAGTCCGGTACCTCTTCATTTTCAAGTTGAAGAATTGTTGCGAAAAATGCTTGAACTTCCGGAGTACCGAAACGGAGGCTTCCTCCCCAAAGAAGTTGAACTGGCCAAACGGCTGGGTATCTCCAGAAATACCATCAGGCAGGCCACCAATAAGCTGGAATACGAAGGGCTTTTGATCCGGAAGAAAGGCGTCGGAACCAAAGTTTCAGAAAAGACAGTCACCACCAACCTCGACAGCTGGCACAGTTTCACCCAAGAAATGTCGGAAAAAGGAATCGAGTTTATCAATTTCCTGATCGAAACCCGCTGGGTGAAAGCTGAAGAAAAAATAGCGACTTTTATGCAAATACCCTTAGAAACCGAAGTGCTCTGTCTGGCTCGTCTGCGTGGTTTCTCTGACGGACCTTTTGTGTATTTCGAAAGCTATTTTCATCCGCGAATTGGGATGAATGGTAAGGAGGATTTTAAACGCCCATTGTACGACATTATCGAGCAGGATTACCACACCATTCCGTCCATTTCGCGTGAGCGGATTCGGGCCAAAAGTGCATCGGCACTCACTGCCAAACGATTGAAAATTACACGAGGAGAGCCTGTTTTGGTTCGCGAGCGTTTTGTTTCCGACCAGGGCGACCGCCCCATCGAGTACAATATCGGATTTTACATTGCCGAAAAATTCACCTATTCCATTGATATTAAACGATAAACCTATGACCAAAAGCTTTGCAATCGGAGTCGATATTGGCGGAACTCACATCAGTTGTGCCGCCGTTAATCTGGATGCCAAACAATATTTACCCGAAACTTTTGCTGAAAAAGAACTCGACAATCACGCGTCAGCCAACGACATTTTTGACATCTGGGCAAGTACACTTATCAAAACGATGCAAAAAGTTGGAGTTGAACATGTAGCCGGCATTGGCTTTGCCATGCCTGGTCCGTTCGACTATGTCCGGGGAATTGCCCTGTTTGACGAAGGCGTAAAAAAATACGAAAACTTGTATGGCCTGAATGTCGCCGATGCGATGCGCGAAAAACTGAACCTCCCGGCCAGTTTTCCGGTCAGGTTTATCAACGATGCCACCGCTTTTGCTATTGCCGAAGACTGGCTTGGAAAATCCGCAGAAACTACCCGCTCATTAGCGATCACGCTAGGAACAGGTTTTGGATCGGCTTTTCTGCACAATCACCTGCCAGTTGTTGCTGGAAATGAGGTTCCGGCGTTTGGTTATGTGTATCATTTGCCCTTTGAAGACGGAAATGCCGACGACTATTTCTCAACCCGCGGTTTGCTTGAACGTTTTGAAAAACGAACGGGACAAAAACTTTCAGGAGTAAAAGAATTGGCCGTACTGTCGGAAAAAAATCCAGTTGCAAATGAGCTGTTTACCGATTTTGGCTACCAGCTTGGCGTTTTCCTGAAACCTTTGCTACAGAATTTTGGAGCCGAAGTTTTGGTTATTGGCGGCAATATTTCCAATGCATTTAAGCTTTTTGGCCCAAGTCTCCTAAACTATTTTGAAAAAAACAAAGTGAAGACACGAGTCGAAATTTCTGATTTGAAAGAAACTGCCTCGATGATCGGAAGCGCTGTTTTGGCTGATGAAAATTATTACCAAAAGATAAAATCAACACTCTAAACAAACTAAATATGTCCAAAACTCTTTCGTTCCGATTTGTCGCCCCGGTGTTAATGTCGTTTTTCGTCATGAGCTTTTGCGACCTGGTGGGCATCGGTGTCGATCGCATTAAACTTGACTTTACCCTGAGCAACACACTGGCTCAACTGATTCCTTCAGCGGTTTTTCTATGGTTTTTTGTGCTTTCGGTACCGGTCGGAATCCTTCAGGACCGGATTGGAAAACGTTCAGTACTCAATCTTGGAATGGGTATTACCGCCCTTGGTTTATTCTTACCTTTTTTCTTTTACTCCTTCGGAATGGCACTGATGGGATTTGTCCTGCTTGGTATCGGAAATACCATCGTACAGGTTTCGGCAAACCCATTGTTGGTCGATGTTGTTCCCACCGGCCGTCGGTCCAGTTTTCTGAGCTTTTCGCAGTTTGTAAAAGCTATCGGATCGATGATTGCCGCACCGCTGGCCGGATGGTTCGCCCTTCAGTTTGGCGACTGGAAACTACTTTTCCTCGTATTCGGGGTGGTTTCGGTACTGTCTGTTATCTGGCTGTATTTCACACCAATTGACGAAACACGGAATACAGGAAAGCGGGCCACATTTGGATCTTCTTTTCAGTTACTCGGAATCGGTTATATCAGTATGATGGTACTGGGTATCTTTCTGGTCGTCGGAATCGATGTTGGCATCAATGCATTTTCAGGCCAGTTTATGCTGGCTAAATTCCAGTCGGCGCAAACCTTTGCCGAATCGGGGCGCAGTGTGTATTTCTTCGGAAAAATGCTCGGAACCTTTGGTGGCGCTATTTTACTGGCAAAACTGTCTGCCCGGCGCTTCTTCATCGGATCGGCAATTGCCGGTCTGGCTTCGTTGCTGGCGCTAATCCTGGCACCAACCGACGTAACGGCGATGGTTATGATTTTTGTTGCAGGACTTGGAATCGCCAACATTTTTCCTATTATTTTCTCGCTCACCGTCGGGAAATATCCAACACGATCGAACGAAATTTCAGGATTGATGATCATGGCAGTTTGTGGTGGCGCCATTCTTCCGCCGTTCATGGGCTGGATCAGCGATCTGACCGGGAATGTTACTGCATCCATGTATGTTTTGGTTGCAGCCGTGTTGTATCTCTTGTTTGTTTCACTTTTCTCCGGAAAATCAAAAGTATAAAAATGAATCCTTTACTACAGAAATTAAAAACATCAGTCCTGATAGTTTGCCTGCTTGGAGGCACTTCTTCCTGCTCAGTCAAGAAAGAAAGTTTCAACCCGTCGAAATATGTCGATCCGCAAATTGGCTCGGTGCACGGCCGCTGGTTCTTTTATACCCCGGCAGCTTTGCCCTTTGGCATGGCCAAACTGGCTCCGCACACCAATGCCTACGGAAGCGGTGGCAGCTGGGCTCCCTGTGGATACGACGACCGTCAGACTTCCATCGAAGGGTTTGGTCATTTTCATGAGTTCCAGATTGGCGGACTGGTCGCCATGCCCGTTACCGGCATTCTGCAAACCGTTCCGGGAAAACTCGAAAACCCGGATGGTGGCTACCGCTCGCGTTTCGACAAAACTTCGGAGCACGCCGAGCCCGGTTATTATTCGGTATTCCTGAAAGATTACGGCATCCGTGCCGAGCTGACAGCCACCGAACGGGTAGGTTTCCACCGCTTTACGTTTCCCGAATCGAACGAATCGCGCATCATTTTCGATGTGGGACACCGGCAAGGGGAAAGCAGCGGAGTTACCCAGGCCACCATTCGGCTGTCGGGAAAAACCGAACTTGAAGGATCGATCGAAACACTTCCGGAATACCTGAAGTTCTGCGACGGCGACAAGCGGGTTCGCATGTATTTTGTCGCTCAGCTCAGCAAGGAACCCGAATCTTTCGGCACATTCATCGATTCAATCGCGGTTCAGAACCAGAAAGAATCGACAGGAATTGGCAATGGCATGTTCCTGAATTTCAAAACAAAAAAAGACGAAATCATCGAAATGCAGGTTGGCCTTTCGTACACCAGCATCGAAAATGCACGCAAAAACCTGTCAACCGAAGCCACCGGACAAACCTTTGATGCCGTTCGGGAAAGCGCACACCGCAAATGGAACGAAAAGCTGAGCCGCATCAAAGCCGAAGGCGGAGACAGCCTCAGCCGGGTGAAATTTTACACAGGCTTGTACCATGCCCTTCTTGGACGTGGCACTTCAACCGATGTGAATGGGCAATACCCGTTATACAACGGAACCATCGGGCAAGTGCCACTCGACGAAAAGGGGCAGCCCAAGTACAACCATTACAACACCGACGGCATCTGGGGTGGTTTCTGGAACCTTAGTCAACTCTGGGCGCTGGCCTATCCCGATTATTTCAGGGAATACATCCAGTCGAACATCGATTATTACAAAAGCCGTGGCTGGCTGCACGATGGCGAAGCCGCAGGAGCCTACACCAACGGGGTACAAACCAATTTTCAGGGACTGCTAATTGCCTCAGCCTACAACTGCGGAATTCGTGACTTTGACGTGGAAAACGGATATGAAGCAGCGCTTAAGAATGAAGTGGAATACCGAGGACGCGATCTCGGAAACGGGAAATACGACCTGAATTATTTCGTCAAGAATGGCTATGTTCCTTACAAAGACACAGCCATTGCCAACGGTTGGGTGTTTAATTTCGGATCGTCGCACACGCTCGAATACGCATTCAGTTCGTATGCCGTGAGTCAGATGGCCAAAGCACTGGGCAAAGAGGCCGACTATGAAAAACTAGCCAAACAGGCCACTTATTATCAAAACCTGTTCGATGCGCAAACCAAATTCATCCGCCCCAAAATGCTCGACGGGACATTCCTTGCCAAATTCGATCCGATGAAAGCCTGGGACGGATTTCAGGAAGGCAATGCGTTTCAGTACACCTGGTACGTGCCGCACGATGTGGCTGGGTTGATCAGTCTGATGGGCAAAGAAGAATTTAACCAGCGACTTGGAAAAGTTTTTGAAGACGCCGAAAAAGGCAAATTTGGTGGTGGATCGGATCATATCGACAGCTTCTCCGGAATCGCCATGCAGTATAACCACGGCAATCAGCCCTGCCTGCACGACTCGTGGTTGTTCAACTATTCCGGCCAACCCTGGCTGACACAGAAGTGGACCCGCGCCATTTGCGACGAGTTTTACGGTGTCGAATCCTTGCGTGGCTATGGCGTTGGACAGGACGAAGACCAGGGACAACTGGGCGCCTGGTATGTGATGGCAGCACTCGGTCTGTTCGATGTACAAGGGCACTCGGCCATGAACCCGACTTTTCAGTTTGGCAGTCCGCAATTCGACCGTGTCAGCATTCAGCTCGATCCGAAATATTACTCAGGAAAAGAACTGGTGATAGAAGCCAAAAACAATGCAAAAGGAAATGTATACATCCAGAACCTTTCGCTGAACGGCCAGAAGATTGATCGTTGCTGGATCGACCGCAGCACCCTGATGAATGGTGGAACACTTACCTTCGAAATGGGCGCACAACCCAACACCAACTGGGGAACAGGAACTCCACCACCTTCAATGAGTACCGATAAATAATAAACACCTTCACGGCAACTTTGATTTGTACACGAACTAATGATTAAACTATAGAGAATGAAAAATTACTATTTGCTAATAGTGCTGTTTTTAGCTTTTGCATGTACAACACCGCTAAAAAAAGATAACAACAAACAACTCGCGGATTCAATTGCTAACAACCAATATTTCCCGTTAGTTAAATCCAAAGCGCTCGAAATCATGAAAACCGGATTCAACGCCGGCGATGGTTACCGCGAAGTGTGGATTCGCGACTACAATACGTTTATCGAACTGGCATCGAAGGTTTTTCCAAAGGAAGAACTGAAAGAGAACCTGTTGGTCTTCTGCCGAATGCAGGGCGACGACGGTAACATTATCGATGGTTTTACTCCGATTGATAAAGTAGGCAAAGAAGCTTACGACTTCGCCTATTCGAAGCTTGAACCGCGCTACGCCGCACACAAAAATTCAGTGGAAACCGATCAGGAAAGTTCATTGATTCAGGCGGTTTACAAATACATCAAGCTAACCGGCGACACCACCATCCTGAACGAAAAAGTAGGCGATAAAACCGTAGCCGAACGACTGGAGTGGGCCATGGATTTCCTGATAAAAAACCGTTTCAACCAGAAGTATGGTCTGATCATTGGCGCTACCACAGCCGACTGGGGCGACGTGCAGCCCGAGCACGGCTGGGGAGTAGATCTGGACAACAACACCCACCCGGCTATCGATATTTACGACAATGCCATGTTTGTGATTGCGCTCAACAACCTCACCGAAATGCTTCCGGCCACCAAAGCCAAATGGAATCCAATTAAAGAAAGCATTGCACAAAATTGTCGGAAATACCTTTGGGACAGCGAAAAGAAGAAATTCATCCCGCATATTTATTTGGAAAAAGGTTCGCCTTTCCCTACCGATTTTAACGAAAACGATATTTATTACTTTGGAGGAACGGCTATTGCTATTGAAGCAGGCTTGTTGAGCAAAGAGGAAATCAAAATTTCGCTTGATGAAATGGTTAAACGGGTAAAACAGGCAGGAGCTCCATCCATCGGATTGACACTTTATCCGCCTTACCCCAAAGGCTTTTTCGAGAATAAAATTATGAACCCGGAATACAGTTATCAAAACGGCGGCGACTGGACCTGGTTTGGTGGCCGCATGATTCAGGAGCTCATTAAAAACGGTTTTGTGCAGGAAGCCTACGATCAGGTTCAACCTATGGTAAAACGTGTAAAAGACAACAACGGCTTTTACGAATGGTATTCAGTAGATAACAAACCGCGCGGTTCTGGCACCTTTCGCGGCGAAGCAGGTGTGCTGTATACCGCCATTGAGATGTTAGACCAGTTTGCTGAAAAACAAAAGTAAAAGAACCAATTATTTAGTCAGTGTTTCACTTCAAGTGAAGCCCTGACTAACAACATTGAAATCTTACCACGTAACCCCAATAAAATGAAAATTTCAATCACTTTCCTGCTGCTTTTTTCGATGATTTTTTTCCATAGCCTTTCAGCGCAAACAAAGTCCGACCCGGCCAAGGTTAAAGATGTGATCCATTCCGGTAAAATCGGGTGAATTTATTTTGAGTTGAACGGATATGCTCCGGCAAGTTTTATTTTAAATTAAGCTCGATTACACCATACATCTGTAAAAATTGTAAACTATATCCTATGAATCGTAAATTAACATTTATACTTCTGCTTAGTCTTGTAATTATGGCAGGCAGTGCGATTGCACAAACTGACATCCAATGCACATCGACCAGTGTTTACCGGTACTGCAAGGATGGCAAGCCGGGAAGGGAAATCATCCTCACTTTTGTAGGTGGCAAATTGCATCAACCTGCCGAGATAGAAGTTGCAGCTGATGGCCGGAAAGAAACAACTACGGTTCCTGAAAATGAATCAGGATTGGAATCTGTAAAAGTGACTTTGCCTTCCGGAGTTGGTGTTGAGAAAGACGTACAAGTATTTATTACACTGAAGTCGGCAAGCAAAGTACTGCGAAAATCTTTTGTTTTGCCCAAGCAAAGGCAGTGGACGGTTTACATTTATCCGCATTCGCATGTCGATATTGGTTATACCAACACGCAGGCCAATGTCGAAATTATTCACAAACGGAACCTGGTAAACGGGATGAGGCTGGCAAAGGAAACGGCCAACTACCCGGATGGAGCGCGTTATGTGTGGAATCCTGAAGTGATTTGGCCGGTTGAACGATATCTGAAAAATGCTACACCTGCGGAAAATGAAGAGATCTTGGATGCCATCAGGAAAGGATATATTCATCTGGATGCGGGCTATATCAACGACAATACCAGCGTGACTGCTGACGAGGAATTTCCGAGCCTTTTGGGTGAGGCTAAACGACTGGAAAAACTTACCGGTGTTCCGGTACGCACGCTCGTTCAGGTAGATATTCCAGGTATGTCGTGGGGTATTGTTCCTATGGCGGCTCAGTTTGGGATCAACTATGCTTTTGTACCATTTAATGGTTCCGACCGCACCGGGTTATCCGATAGAGTCAGTTTCAAACCATTCTGGTGGATTGGCCCCGACGGAGTTTCGAAAATATTATTTCTTCAGCCTGGTGATTATACCCCGGGAGCAAGAGCCAAAGGATTTAAATACTGGCCATCCATGGCGGGACAGAAAGACCCTTCCAAATTATTACAGGTTGTAAAAACAGATACACCCCGCGAAAACTTCATTGACGGATATTTGTGGTCAAAACTTCAGGAACTGGAAACTGACAAGGATTACCCCTACAACATTTTCCCGATGACCTGGGCCATGGCCGACAATACACCCATTGATGCCGATCTTCCTGAAGCCGTAAAAAGCTGGAACGAGGAATATGCTTTTCCACACCTGATTATTTCAAGCTCTACGGATATCATGTCAGCATTCGAAAAAAAATATGGGGATATAATACCTTCATTCAGGGGTGATTTTACTGAATACTGGACGGATGGACTTGGCTCTGCAGCGAAAGAAACCTCGATGAACCGCCAATCCAAAGAGCGATTGGTTCAATCCGATATGCTTTGGTCGATGCTTCATCAGGGAGAAAAAGCACCACGTACTGAACTGAATGAGGCCTGGCGTAATGTACTGATGGGCTCAGAGCATACCTGGTGTTATATGAATCCTTCTCAGGCCGATATGCAGGATGAGATATGGAAAGTAAAGCAAGGCTTTTTCAAGTCAGCCGAAGCCAACAGCATCCAATTGCTTTCGAATTCGCTGAAACCTGTTTCAGCAGAAAATTCGAAAATTATTGGTGTTTTTAATACATTGTCGTGGTCGCGTGGAGGATTGATTACTTTAAGCAAGGAGCAAAGTGCAGGCTATTCTTCGGTTAGAGACGAGAACAACCAGCCAGTTGTATCGCAACGACTGAGTACCGGCGCATTGGTGTTCTGGTCTTCAAACATTCCGGCCTTCGGATCAAAAAACTACACCTTGGGTAACGAAGCAGTCAAACCGTCTGAAATAAAAATAGCCAAGGGAAATTCTCTGGACAATGGATTGATTAAAATTCAGATTGATCCGGCTTCAGGAGATATTACCAGCATAAAAGATAAAACTGGTTTTGAATTCGCGAACAAAAATGATGTTTGCAACATCAACAGCTTCAGGTATCTTCAGGGAAACGGCAAGCCTGCATCCGGTGGGCCGCAGTATGCTGCAAAAACTGTTACATCTGACAGTCAGGGCACACCCAATCCGATAAGAGCAACCGGACCAACCGAAGTAAAAACGCTAATCAAAGAAAACGGACCACTTGTGGCCTCCATTCTGATTGAGTCAAAAGCCGACGGTTGCAATAAGCTAATTCGTGAGGTTCGCGTTGTGGCCGGCAACCCGGCCGTTGAAATCGATAATTTGGTCGATAAAATAGCTACTACTGAAAAAGAGGGGATTCATTTTGGATTTGCCTTCGACATTCCCAACGGACGTACCCGGATGGACATCCCATGGGGCGTGGTCGAAGTTGATGCGGATCAGCTTCCTGCCGCCAACCGAAACTGGATTTGTTTCCAGCGCTGGCTTGATATATCCAACGAAGAACGGGGAATAACCTGGTGTTCGCTCGATGCACCCACTTTCGAAAGCGGAGCTATGACTGCAAACATCCTTGGTGGAGCAATTCATTCTCCGGAATGGATTGAACACTTGCCATTGAGTTCTACGGTCTATTCATGGGCATTGAACAATCATTGGCACACCAATTTTCCACTTTCACAGGAAGGCAAAATCAATTTCCGCTATCGAATACTGCCTCACCAATATGCTTATGATCCGGTAAAAGCCAATCGTTTTGGACTTGAACAGGCTCAACCGCTGATTGTCACTCCGGTAAAGGCGAAAACAATTGTGAAGCCTCCGGTGATGATTGACAACGAAAAAGTTTTTATTTCAATTATTAAAACATCAGCCGATGGCAAGTCCATGATCATCAGGTTGCGTTCGGTATCCGACAAACCGGAAACTTTGAATTTGTCATTCCCTTCCGGCAAACCCAAAACGGTACGGCAATGTGTCGCCGATGAAATTGCAGGCGAGGAAGTTGGAAATGCCATCCATATGCTACCTTACGGAATTACATCGCTCATGGTTGAATAGTGTTTGAAATGAGCGAAACTGTACAATTTAGGAAATTAATAACACCGAATAATCAAGATGAAACGACCATGAGAAATTTCCTCTCGCATAGAGAGGTGATTATTAGGGAGTTCCAGGTGGTAATTAAAAATCAAATTATTAACACATGAAAAAAGAGAATTGGAGAAAGACAGATCAGTACCTGATGCCTGGGGACAAAAAAAAATCAGCGAAAGGAATGTATGACCTCTATCCCACGCTGAAAATTGAAGATGGAAAAGTTCTGGAAGGATTTGGATCTTTGGCAAAACAGGTTTATGGTGAAAAGCAGATAATCATCGACGGTTATGTCGGCGTATTTTTCGCTGATTTTCAGGAAAAGTTGAATAAGGAATTCCAAAAGCTGGGTAAAAAAGTAGCCTGGAAATCAACCGATCAGGCATTAAAGGGCGAAACGGAAATCAATCAATTGATTGAGCCTTTTCTGGGTGGTGACGATCCGATATTTGGAACCAGAACGAACTTGCAACTGGCCAATTTTTACGATGAGTCTAAACTTCAGGAACTTAAGCCAGATCCACAGGCCGACATCAATATCCTGATTGGTTGTGGCGCTGCTTTGGCAGGGTGGAAAGGCCTGCTCATTTACATTGACCTTCCGAAAAACGAATTGCAGTTTCGTGCCCGTGCAAAGTCAGTTACCAATCTCTGTGCTTCTGTTGCTACAGATATCAAAACCATGTACAAACGGTACTATTTTGTCGATTGGGTGGTGCTAAACCGACACAAACAGCAAATTCTTCCAAATATTGATTGGATGGTTGACGGGCAGCGCCCCGACGAGCCTACCTTGATAAAAGGCGTTGAACTGAGGAAATCCCTTCAGACTATGAGCCACAATGTGTTCCGGGTTCGACCGTGGTTTGAACCGGGGGCCTGGGGAGGACAATGGATAAAAAATAAGATTGATGGGCTGAACAAAGAGGTTGTCAATTATGCATGGTCGTTCGAGTTGATTGTTCCTGAAAATGGATTGATCGTCGAGAGTTCAGGGAAAATGCTGGAAGTATCGTTCGATTGCCTTATGTTCCAGGAAAACCAGGCGGTAATGGGGCGCCATGCCGATCAGTTTGGCTTTGAATTCCCACTCCGTTTCGACTTTCTGGATACGTTCGATGGCGGAAACCTGTCGGTGCAGTGCCATCCGCGCCCAGACTACATGAAAGCACATTTTGGCGAGGATATTACTCAGGAAGAAACCTATTATATCCTCGATGCAGGCGACAATGCCACCTGCTACCTCGGTTTTCAGGAGGATATTAATCCGGAGCAATTCGAACACGATCTTCGCTATAGTTTCGAAAACAACCAGGCCATCGATATTACGAAACATGTACAGATGCATGATTCACACAAGCATGACCTTTTCCTGATTCCTCCGGGTACTGTTCACGGTGCGGGCATCAACAATCTGGTGCTCGAAATCAGTACCACTCCTTACATATTCACGTTTAAAATGTACGACTGGTTGCGGCTGGATATGGACGGAACGCCACGTCCCATGAATATCGACCGAGGAATGGATAACCTCTATTTTGACCAGAAAGGCCGGTATGTGAAAGATAAACTCATTTCGCATCCATATTTGCTGGAGGAAGGAGCAGACTGGAAACTGTACCATCTGCCTACACACGAAAAGCACACCTATGATGTTCAACGCTATCATTTCAACAGCGAGGTTACCATCAATACTGAAGACCGCTGCAATGTGCTGTCGCTGGTTGAAGGGACAAGCATTCTGGTTGAAACAGCCGGTGGATTGCGCCAGCGGTTCAATTACGCCGAAACTTTTGTTATTCCCGCTGTCGCCGGAAGTTACCTTATTATCAACGAATCGGAAGGTGAAGCTATAGTGGTGAAGGCATTTATGAAATAGTTGTTTTGCAATTACTGGTTTACTCAACTTTTCAAAAGGAGAGAATAAAGTGGAAATCACCAACGATTTTTCCGGAGAACAGGCTCTGATTTTAAAATTTGAATTTGAAGCAATGGGTGATCCGAAAAGAGAAGGAAAATGGTTTAATACCAATGTTCAAATTACGAAACCATCAGATAAAAATTTAAAGTTACAAGCAAAATTTTACTAATGAAGAGCTTAAAAATCAGCAAATTATTTCCGGTTTATCTTCCGGAAAGTTAGAGGAGCCAGTCAGCTTGTCGAAGAAGTAAATTAAAACCAGATATGTAATTTATTAGCAATTCACTGTGCAAATAAAGGCTATTCATTGCTTTTTTAGATAATGGTTCTTCCGTCTGAAATGATCATTCTAGCAATATTATCACTTCGGTCAGTGTCGTCCCCATTTTAACGCTTTTCCCAGCATTGGCTCCATATTAATATAAACTATCGTTAATACCTTATTTGCGACACAAGAAGCAATGGTATCTTTACCACACATTTCTTCAATGGAATCTTGATTTTTTCTTCAGCACTGAATAATTTTTGGGTCAATTGCTAGCTGTCATTAATTACACCATTGGAATATGGAAAACATATAGATATGGTGACTTAGTTTTCCATATTTATATGTTTTCATTCTTGTTCTTGTATTTGAGGAAGGTCGCAGGTGTCACAAATTTTTGCTCTTTCCAAAATTTATCCAAAATTGAATAAAGTCTATCTAGATTTAGAAACCCTTGTAGTAGCCGATTTTTACCTTTATAAGTTTTACCCAACAAGTATATGATGTCGTATTATCATCGGATAAAGGATGCAAAAATCATATTGAAGAAGAGTAAGGTTGGGGAATGAAATAATGAAAAAAAAAGATAATTTTAACTGTTTCAAATGCTTCATTTGATTAGTTTGTTGATCATGACTAGTAATTAGAACGTAATGGATGTAAAAAAATCTTCAACTATAAAATATAGGTTTACTGCAATTCTTCTTCTTCTCCAACTTATATTCTCTTTGAATGTTTTGGCTGTAAGGTTTTATAGCATTAACGCTTTATTTGGCATCTCTTCCAGGGTAACTAACTCGATTTGTGAAGACGACAATGGTTTTATCTGGGCATCTTCAAAAACTGGTATTCTAAGATTAACTAATACTGATTACCGCATTTATCAGCTTCCGTATGAAACGGCAGGAGCAATCGTTGTAAAGTTGGTCTATGAGCATTCACACCTCATTGCCTATACCAATAATGGACAGATATTTTCATACAATCCGATATATGACCGGTTTGAGCTATTGAATGATATTCGCAAGATTTTAAATGAAGAGAAGTTTGACTTTTATAATTTGTTAATCGACAATTCAGGTGATTATTGGATTGCATCAAACATCGGATTGTATAGATACCATTCAGGAAAACTTACATTAATTGATGAAGTTTTACAGGAACGATATTCGATTGCCTGGCTTGATGAGCAGCATATAATCATTGCAAAACCAACCGGATTCTGGACGCTGGACATAAAATCGTCAGAAAGTAAATGTATATATGCAAACAGGAGCAACAGTCCGTTTTTAGTTTCATCGTTATTTTTAGATAAAACCCAAAACAAACTCTGGATTGGAACATTTTCGAGTGGTTTGTATTGTTTCAGTTTTGGTTCAGCAAAATTAAGCCACATACTCGAAGCAACCTTCCCGAGGCAACCCATTCTTGCCATTGAAGAAAATTCCGAATCAACGATTATGGTCGGAATTGATGGGCAAGGGATTTGGGAACTGGATAAAAAGGATGGCCAGTTATTAAATGTTTACAAAGAAAATGTTGATGATCCATATTCATTGCGTGGAAATGGCGTTTATGACATTTTTTACGATCATCAAAAGCGGGTGTGGATTTGTACAATAAGTGGTGGGGTATCGTTCTACGAACAGACTTCGCCGCTCGTAAATCAGATTATTCACCATGCTAATGATGTTAATTCGTTGGTAAATAATGATGTAAATGGTATAATCGAAGATCGCGATGGTAAAATTTGGTTCGCAACAAACAATGGTATAAGTTGTTGGGATGTAGCTTCAGATCGTTGGCGGAACTTATATTATAATAAGTTAGAACAGGCTCAGGTTTTTTTGGCGCTCTGTGAAGATGATCAGGGAAGGATATGGGCTGGTAGTTATTCTTCAGGAATTTATGTACTCGACGGAAAGACCGGAAGGGAACTCGCGCATTACTCCAGGGATGATAAGGAATTTTCTTCTGTAAGTAACTTCATATTTGATATTTTCAAAGATAGTCAGGGCGATTTGTGGATTGGTGGTATTAATGGCGAATTTATTTGTTATCAATCAAAAGAAAATAAATTCAAAACATATGCTGAATTGCCAATAAGCTCAATTGCCGAATTATCACCTAATCAAATCCTTTTGGGATGTAGCGACGCTATAAAGTTACTGAACAAGCAAACAGGTGAAATTAAAAGCTTTTTGTCGGATTATGTAGTTCAGGATATTTTTGTTCTAGGAGACATTGTGTGGGCGGCTACGAGCGGAGAGGGATTACTGGAATATAATCACAAAGCCGGAACAATAAAAAAGTATTCCACTCACGAGGGACTGCCTTCGAATTTCCTCAATAGTATTATTTATGCTGATAATTGCCTTTGGGTTGGTACCGAAAGTGGGTTGTGCCGATTTAACCCAATTGATAAAACCGCGTTTACCTTCTCTTCTATATTTCAGATGTCGGGTATTTCGTACAATAAAAGTGCTCTGTTCAGATTGGGAAACGGGCAATTGGCTTGGGGAACCAATAATGGAGCCATTTTCTTTGCACCACAATCAATCAGGGAGATTTCATCGAAAGGAAAAATATTTTTTCAGGATCTAACTATTTCCGGGAGGTCGATCAGGGAGACACCTTCATTTAAATTGAAAACGCCAGTTGATAGCTTACAAAACATCAACTTGAACTATTCGCAAAACACCATCAGTCTCGAATTGATTTCTATCGGAATGCAGTCGGGCTCAAAATTTTCGTGGAACCTGGACGGGTTTGACAAAGACTGGACATCTCCGTCGGGGAACAGGATTATTACTTATACCAATATTCCAAGCGGGAAGTTCGAATTAAAAATCAGAATGTATGACAGTTCCTTATCAAACATTATAGCCGAACGTTCGATTACCATTAAGCTTATTCCTCCATTTTGGAGAACAGGCTGGTTCTGGATGCTTATTGTTATTGTTTTATCCGGAATCATTGTTCTATATTTTCTGTACTACATTAACCGGCTGAAACAGGAACATACCGAAGAAAAGGTTCGGTTTTTCACCAATACCGCGCATGACATCCGGACTTCGCTTACCTTGATCAAGGCTCCTGTGGAGGAATTAAGTAAAGAAGAAAACTTAACAGAAACTGGGAAGTATTACTTAAATCTGGCTATTGAACAAGCCCGACAACTTAGCTCAGTTGTTACCCAATTGATGGATTTTCAGAAGGTTGATGTTGGTAAGGAACTACTGATGCTATCGATGACAGATATTGTGAAACTAGTCGCAAACCATAAGATTATGCTGGCAACTTTCGCAAAAAGTAAGAACATCGAACTCGTATTTGTTTCTGATCGTGAGAGCTACATGTCGGCAGTTGACGAATCGAAAATGGAGAAGATCATCGATAACCTGATTTCAAATGCCATCAAATATTCTCCTGAGAATAGTCAGATAGAGATTGATCTCAGGTGCGACGATAAAAAGTGGATACTTCAGGTGAAAGATAATGGCATTGGTATCAGCAGAAAGGCACAGCGACAACTGTTTAAAGAATTTTACAGAGGCGATAATGCGATCAATTCTAAAGTCGTCGGTTCCGGAATCGGGCTTTTATTGGTTAAAAATTATGTAACCATGCATGGCGGTAACATTAGCTGTAACAGTCAGGAAAATGTCGGTTCAACATTTCAGGTTGTAATCCCATTTAAAACAATTTCAAGAGAATCCGATGTAACTAATTTATCTCCAGATAAACTATTGGTTTCAGATCATTTCCCGAACATGTCTCCACAAATAGAAATTGAGAATGAGATTCCCTCTTCAAAAGAAATGAAAGTGCTGATTGTGGAAGATAACGACGATCTTTTAAATTTCATGCAGAGCATACTCAGCAACGATTTTAAAGTGTTTACTGCTAATGATGGGGAAATGGCCTGGAATTTTATTTCGAAGAATATCCCAGACCTGGTTGTCTCCGATATCATGATGCCTAATAGGAACGGTTTTGAATTGTGCAAGATCATGAAATCGACCTACGAAACTTCTCATATCCCGATAGTTTTGCTCACAGCTCTTTCTGAAAAGACTGATCAGTTGCATGGTTTAGGATTAGGTGCAGATGATTACTTAACCAAACCATTCGACATGAATATATTGATTCAGCGAATCAAGTCGATTATTCGCAATCGAAAGGTTGTCAGGGAAAAGGCATTGAGGCTGATAAAAAGAGATACATCTGAACATATCCTTGAAAACGAACTTAACGACAAATTTGTAAAGAAAATGTTGGAGGTAGCCAGGCTTAATATCTCCAATGCCGAATTCGACAAAGATGAATTTGCATCGGCAATGAATGTCAGTTCTTCACTTCTATATAAAAAAATTAAGTCGCTCACCGATCAGTCGCCAACCGATTTTATTAAAACAATTAGGCTTAACCATGCTGTTGAATTGTTGCAGTCGCAAAAATTCACTGTTACCGAAGTCAGCGAATTTTGTGGTTTTACCAGCGTGGCCTATTTTAGTACTGTTTTCAGAAAACACTTTGGAAAATCACCATCCGAAATATTAGAGTGAACGAATTGCTGCGGTTTCCTCAACAGCTCATTTATTAGATCAAAACTTGCATCAGGCTTGCTTTTTTAGAAAATTGCAGGGTTGTTAACATCAACAGGCGTCATTCTACCTGAGTGCTAATGTATGCGCTTATTTGTTTTTGTTTTCCAATTTTGATATGTAAATATAGTAGTTAATGTGTTGATATATAATAATATATAAATGATCTAAAATTCTTTGAAGAACAATAGGTAATAATTTATCTAAAATTGAAAATCGAATATCTATTATTGAAAGTGTACATCTGAGGCTCCTCCTACTTTTACTTCAATAAATTTCCTAAGCAACTTGAATTTCTATGAGAAGTAATAGGAACAATTTATTATCGCATTATAAAGACTTGAACCTTGGGGCCGCAAAGGAAAACGTAAACCCAAATGCTATAATTTTTAGTTCTCATTGCTTTTTTGTAAATGTTTCTTTTTCGAAACCATAAGTAGCTTATTGTTCCTAATACAATAATTTTTGAAATAAATTGGGGATTTCTTGATTTCCATCAGAAATTCTCTATTTTTGAGCGACATATTGTACTTAATACAAAATAAGAATACACAATAAACTTTTTCTGTTTGCGCAGATAATTTACTAACTAACTAGAATTACTATGAGAAGAAGATTTAAATTCCCCTTGTCTGGCTTAGCACTCATGCTGTGCCTATCTAAAAATTCGATAGTTATATTCGATTCTGGAATCCTATTCGGTTTAAGTAATTTATTTAAACCAGCTACTTCTTATTTAATTGCTCCTTCGCCTTTTTTTTAGGTTTTGAACCAGAACGGAACAGAACGACTTCCTGATTTGATATGTTGAATGATATATATGTATTAATTATAAACTAGCTAAAATATGCACAAAAAAAGGTCAAGTATTTACTAGGTCTGATTAACCAGTAACAGGTTTTTGTCGGATAAGAATCGCCGATATTAACTTTCTCTCATTTTCTAATAATTAAACTAAAATTTAAAATTTATGAAAAAAAACAAGTTATTACGGGTAGTACTCATTGTGCTGCCTATGTTTCTAATGTCACTTGTGAGTTTTGGGCAATCCATTAAAGTACAAGGTACTGTAACTGATGCCAGCAGAAATTCACTTCCAGGCGTTTCAGTAGTGGTAAAAGGAACTACAAACGGAACAATTACTGACATCGACGGTAAATATGTTCTTTCAGCCCCGTCAAGTGCTACGTTGCAGTTCTCATTTGTCGGGATGAAATTACAAGAGATTGTAGTCGCCGGAAAAACAACCATCAACGTTTCGCTTGTCGAAGAATCTATTGGCATAGAGGAAGTAGTTGCCGTTGGTTATGGTACTCAAAGAAAGAGCGATATTTCCGGCTCTGTTGTTTCGGTTAGCAAAGAAGAAATGATGAAAAAAGCACCGACAAATATTTTGCAAGGATTGCAAGGTGCCGCTGCCGGTGTTATTGTAACAGCACAAGACGGTGCTCCTGATGCTAACGCAGCCATTCGTATTCGCGGGGTTGCAACTATTAATGGTAGTGCTAAACCTTTGTATGTAGTAGATGGTGTTCAGGTTGGCGATAATGCAAATTTTCTTAATCCAAGTGATGTAGCAAGCATTGAAATATTGAAAGATGCTTCAGCTACTGCTATTTATGGTTCTGCCGGAGCTAACGGTGTTATCATGATCACAACTAAAAGAGGTACAGTAGGCTCTACAAATGTTACTTTTTCTGCTGACTATGGGGTCCAAACCTTATCCTCAAAATTGGATGTTGGTGATGTAGACCAGTATGCAGCAAATATTCGCCAGGCACGTATCAACGATGGTGGAGTTTTAGCCAATCAAATCTTTGATGCGCAATATGATGGTAAAAGAAATAACATTGACTGGCAAAAGGAAATGACACGTGTTTCCCTTAAACAACAATACAATCTTTCTGCTTCAGGAGGTACAGAAAAAACACAGTCGAGCTTCTCATTAAGTTATTTGAATAATGATGGTATCGTAATAAATACAAACTACAATCGTTTGACTGCCCGTGCCAATGTAGTTACCAAGGTGAATAATTTCCTTGAGCTCGGAACTGACATTAATTTCGTTCATACCGAATCACAAGGGAGTAATGCGGGTCTCGGTAATAACGGTAACCTTTCTTCTCTGCGTGACTGGGCTTTCATGTCTCCTACCATGGATTATGTTGACCCTGTGACTAAAAAGATAGTAAGCCCTCAGGTGGTAAACCCAGACGGAACATTCGGTGCCCCAATGCAAGGTGATGTAGGTTCAAACGATTCGAATTTGGGAAATAACATTTATGCAGAACAGATGGAGAATACTGGTAAAACCAAAAATAACCAGGTACTCCTCAGCGCTTATGCCAATGTTAAATTATATAAAGGTTTAACTTTCAAGTCTATCGCATCGTATAATTTTACCGCAAACAATTGGTATAACTTCTGGGGCAACAAACAACGTTACTTTCCTGACGGAACACTCGTTAAATTGTATAATTACGATGCCAAATATTATTTGGGGATAAACAACAGCAATTTTAACAATATTGCCATTGAAAATTATTTGACTTACAATTGGAAGAATGATCTTCACAACTTGACTGTAATGGCAGGTAATTCTGTAAGCAAAGGCTTCGGTAACTGGAGTAATGCTGCAGGAAATGATTTCCCTGGGGATAACATCCGTGATATCAGTTTGACTAAAGATCCAGCTGCAAGAACTGGTAGTGGCGCTTATAACCTTCAAACCCGCGGATTATCTTATTTTGGTCGTCTTCAATATTCGTTGAAGGATCGTTATATCTTAACAGGGACAATGCGTCGTGATGGTTCTTCGAACTTTGGTGCCGACAACCGTTGGGGTAATTTCCCTTCGGCAGCAGCAGCATGGCGTATTTCAGAGGAGAATTTCCTGAAAGACATTCCAGCCATCAGCAATTTGAAGCTTCGTTTAGGTTGGGGCCAGACAGGTAACTCAGGTGGACCTACAGATTTATCGGTTACTGCATTGACTTCAAATAAAATTCAATACTTCTTTTATGGCCAGAATGGTCAGTCGGGTATGAATACTACACGTCAATTAGCTACCGGTTATGCTCCTACATTAACCGATCCGAGGTTGAAATGGGAAACCAATGAACAAAGCAATATCGGTATCGACCTGGGGCTATTAAATAATAATTTGAACATTACTGTAGATTATTTCATCCGGAAATCTAAAGATTTGTTGTTGTACCAGTCAATACGACCTTCATCAGGTTACACCCAGGTTTATACCAATTATGGTGAAATTGAGAATAAAGGTCTTGAATTTAGCGTAAACTATAAGAAACAGATTAATCAGGATTGGAATTTCGGTGTCTCATTGACAGGTTCAACCTTAAAAAATAAAGTTGTAACGATGGGGTCTGATTTATTCAGTGAAAACACAAGTACTACCAATGATGGTTCAAACCAAGGTGCAATTGGCGCCCCTGCCGGTACACACTGGAATGGTCACTCAATTTGCCGTGAAGGCTATGCCGTGGGTTCTTTCTACGGTTATCAGGTAGAAGGTATATACCAATCTCAGGCCGAAATTGATGCTGTCAACGCTGCCGCAATAGCTAAAGGCCACGCTGGTGGATACAATAACGGATCAAAGACTGTTCCCGGTGATTTTAAGTACAAAGACATCGATGGTGATGGATTTCTTAGTGATAAGGATATGACCATCTTGGGTAATGGTTTCCCAAAAGTAAACTACGGCTTGACCTTAAACACTTCTTATAAGAATTGGGATTTCTCAATTTACACTTATGGTGTGCTTGGAGCAAAAATCTATTCCTACTCTGCAATGACATTATCGAACATGTTCCCAAGTGATAATGGTACTACCCCTAATGTGTTAAATGAGGTTGCACAAAGTGCATGGACTCCGACTAATCACAGCACCACAATGTCAAGATTATCATTCCTTGATTTGAATTACAACATGCGTGGCTCTGATGCATGGATTAAAAAAGGTGACTTTTTGAAAATCAGTAATATTCAGGTTGGTTATAATTTTGATAAGACCCTGTTAAAAACAATAGGCATTGGAAGTGTGCGTGTTTATGGTTCTGTTCAAAACGTATTCACTATCTCAAGTTACAACAAATATGGTGATCCGGAAGCAGGTCAGGGAAGTGTACTCTATACAGGCTTGGATACAGGCCGTTACCCTAACGCACGTACATATTCATTTGGTTTGAACATTCAGTTCTAATTGTTATACTTAAATATAGATATATTATGAAAAAAATAATAAAAACAGTATACGTACTTGCTGCTGTATTATTGCTGTTAGGATTGAACTCCTGCGACAAGGATTATTTGAAAGTGGATCACTATTCCATTTTAGCTGCCGATCAAATGTTTAAGTCAGACGAAGATGCCAAAGCGGGCCTTGTTGGCTGTTACACCATGATGCTTCCGACAGATATCGATGGAGACTGGGGTATCAAACCAAACTTGTTTATTGGTGGCCACCCAACAATGGACACTCAGGCAACAGGATGGGACAAAGACTGGAACACGCAAAATTGGACTCCAGGTAGCCCTGAACTATTGGGCGGTTGGAAACAGGCCTATACAGCAATTTCTCGTTGCAACGACTTTCTTGCCGGTCTCGATAAGTCGGATAAAATTACCGCAAGTGTAAAAGCATCGCTCGATGGCCAGGCTCGGAGCATCCGTGCTTTCTACTACATGTGGCTTGCAAAAGCTTTCGGTCGCGTACCTATGCTGGCAACAGGCGAAACTTATATTAATACACCTGAAAAAGCCCGTGCGAAAGATTATACCGAAATGTGGGATTTCATCATTGCTGATTTGAAAACAGCAGCTGATGAACTTGAATGGGATCCAATGACTGGCCAATATGGACGTTGCACTAAAGGTTTTGCCCTTTCATACCTCGGCGAAGCTTACATGTGGAAAGCCTATCGTGTTCCTGAACAAGCTAAAGCTAACTATACTTTGGCTGCAGCAGCTTTTAAACAGGTAATAGAGAGTGGTAAATACGAATTAAATCCTTCATTCACCACTTTGTTTGATCCGGGCGCTGTCTGGACAAAAGAATGTATCTGGGAAGAAGTTCTTGACGAAGGTTCACAATGGAACCAATGGTCCAACTTATCTCAGGCTCACAACTGGATGATCCATTTTGTAGCTCCTCCGTCTATTGGTGGGTGGGGTACCTTATACCTCTCATGGGAGTGGTGGAATTGTTATGAGCCAGGCGATAAACGTCGCGAAGCTTCGGCTGTTACCGGTGCTGTTACAAATATTGATCCTGCCTGGAAATCTGCCACCAACTACGGTTACAATCCATACCTGCAACAGAGCCTTACAGTTGGCGATGGATTAAATACTCATTATCATTTTTCAATGGGTGGTGAAGCTGCTCCTTCGGTCTGGACTTTGAAGTATTGGCGTACAACCCGTTCAAACTATCAGGCACCATGGGGCCCACAACAGGTTTATTTCAAACGTTATGCAAATGTTTTGTTAGACTATGCTGAATGCCTGTTCCAATTGAATGGTGAAAATGATGCAACTGCATGGGGTTATATTAATCAAATTCGTGAACGCGCATGGGGAAATCAGGAAGTTGGTAAAGAAGCTGCTTTAACTGCTACTTACCTTCCTTATTACCAGAACATGGCTCAGTTCTTTATCGGTAACGGCGCCACAGATATAGTAAAGCCTACTACTTATCCTCTTCCATTCAATACAGCTACAGTAACTGTTCCTGATGCTAAAACTTATTATACCTCGTTAAAATCCACAAAAGGTTTTTCTTCTCCGGTATGGTTGGTAGCCCTGGGTCAGGAACGCCGCAAGGAATTCAATGCTGAATGGTGTCTTGCCCCCGATTTGATTCGTTCAGGTTTTATTGAAGATCACATCAAAACTAATTATCCAAAAGGTGTAGGTTATCCGATGAGTGACCCAAAAATTCAAGATGCATGGCAAACTTACCGTAATTTTGATTTCAACCTCAAAAGGATGGATATGCCAATTCCAACCGATGAGTTGTTGAAAAACAAATTGGCTGATCAAAATGAAGCTTACAAATAGTAATGATTGACAATTGGCTTGATTTATAGCCCGATAAAATTGTAAAATAATTACATGTTCTGGCTGTCCGAAAAGAATGAAAATCTTTGAATGTCCGATACAACCGGATGTTTATGAAAAACTTTTCGGACAGCCTTTTTTACCTAAATACCTGAATGAAAATCAACCTAAAGTGTATACTAATATCAGAATTATAAGTAATTTTCTGAATTAAAATATTAAAGATGATCAACCTAAACCTTACCCGACCAACCCTTTCCTCATTATTGGCTTTCCTTTTTTTTGCACTTTCTTTTAATACTAATGCGCAAATGCAATCCAATCCGCAAAAAGACAAAGCTGAATTTTATTCCGGCGTTTACCGAAATGTATTTAAAGAAGCAGGATATAGTCAGTCTGAAATAGACAAGAAAGTAGAAAAAGCCTACGCCGACCTTTTTGAAGGTCCCAACCGTATTTATTTCGAAGTAGGCGATTCGATGGCCTATGTTTCGGACATCAAAAACCACGACGCCCGTACTGAAGGTCTTTCGTATGGGATGATGATTGCTGTTCAGCTGAATAAAAAAGATGCCTTTGACCGTATTTGGCGTTGGTCGAAAAAATACCTGCAACATCAGGAAGGACCAAGAGAAGCCTATTTCGCCTGGAGTATCAATCCGGCAACCATGAAGAAAAATTCGGAAGGTTCGGCTTCTGATGGAGAACTGTATTTCATTACCGACCTGCTGTTTGCTTCGAACCGTTGGGGAAATAATTCAGGCATAAATTACTATGCCGAAGCACGAAGAATTCTGGATGCCATGTGGAAAAAAGATGGAACCGGAAATATTTACAACCTTATAAATGTCGAGCACAAACAAATCTCATTTGTACCTGAAGGAAAAGGTTATGAGTGGACCGATCCATCGTACCATTTGCCCGCTTTTTACGAAATCTGGGCCCAATATGCCAAAGACGGACATGATCAATTTTACCGCGACTGTGCCGATACCTCCCGCGTTTTTCTGCACCGGGCATGCCATCCGGTAACCGGATTAAATTTCGACTATACTGAATTCTCTGGAAAACCACACCCGGCGCCCTGGATGCCGGCAGCTTTTCGTTACGATTCGTGGAGGGTGCCAATGAATATTGCCATGGACTACGCCTGGTTTGGCAAGGATAAAAGCTGGCAGGAAAATTATGCGCTACGACTACAGGGGTTCCTTAAATCGCAGGGACTTGAATCGTTTGTTGATCAGTACAACCCGGAAGGAACTGAACCCGATTTTATTCTTCAGGCCGGAGGGTTTCAAAAATTACGTCATTCGTTGGGTTTTGTAGCAACATCGGCAACAGCGTCGTTAATGAATCAGGATAAAAACCTCGATTTTGTGCATGCGCTATGGAATGCTAAACTTGAACCCTACAGCGATGGATATTTCGATCCTTATTACGATGGGTTGATGTATTTATTTAGCCTGATGCACTTAAGCGGTAAATACCAGATAATTACGCCACGGTAAATGGAATGCCCGTAATCTCCACATTGCGGATTTAGTCCTTTAAATACCTAATCTTTGAAATCAAATAGCCAGAATTGAAACTCAAAATTGAGCATTCAGCATATTTTTGTTTGCAGAAACTAATCTGATTGCCATTGATTCAATGAACGAAACAGGCGAGCCAATAAAATTTTTGAGTTGAACGAATTAAAATCTAAACCTAAAAATGAAACTAAATAAGCTATTAATTGCTGGTCTTTTGCTTTTATGTTTGTCCGGTTTCGCCCAAACCGAATATAAATACCCACCTCAGGGATTTGACATTGCAAGTGAAAGTATTCCTCATGGGAAAATAGACACAATTACATACAACTCGAAAACGGTTGGCACAGACCGGCGAGCACTGATTTACACGCCTCCCGGCTATTCGAAAGACAAGAAATACCCTGTCCTCTATTTATTACACGGCATTGGTGGCGACGAAAAAGAATGGTTTGTCAATGGTCATCCTGAAGTGATTTTGGATAACCTATATGCTGAAAAGAAGGTTGAACCTATGATTGTGGTGCTTCCAAACGGCCGGGCCATGAAAGACGACCGCGCAACCGGAAATATCATGGCTCCGGATAAGGTTCAGGCTTTTGCCACTTTCGAGAAAGATTTGATTGCCGACCTGATTCCACATATCGAAAAGAATTTCCCGGTAATTAAAGATGCTGAGCACCGCGCCATTGCCGGTTTATCAATGGGAGGGGGGCAGTCTCTGAATTTTGGCTTGGGTAACCTCGATAAGTTTGCCTGGGTAGGCGGTTTCTCGTCGGCTCCAAACACAAAGAAACCCGAAGAACTGATTCCCGATCCGGCAAAGGCCAAAGAACTGCTGAAATTGCTATGGATTTCGTGTGGCGATAAAGATGGATTGATTCCGTTCAGTAAACGCACGCACGATTACCTGAAGGCAAACAATGTTCCGCATATTTACTATGTCGATCATGGTTACCACGACTTTAAAATCTGGAAAAACGGTTTATACATGTTTTCGCAGCTGATCTTCAAACCGGTTGATGTAGTTTCTTTCAGCCAGATCAGCAATCTTGGCCGACCAGCTGAATCAAACATCCGTTCAGCCAAATATCCGCAGATTTTGCCCGATGGCCGGGCTTCCTTCAGTATAAAAGCTCCTGAAGCTCAAAAAGTACAGCTCGATCTGGGCAAGAAATATGATATGCTGAAGAGTTCGGAAGGGATTTGGACGGTTACGACCGATTCGCTGACTGAAGGTTTTCATTATTACTCCATGATTATTGACGGAGTTGCAGTTGCCGACCCGGCAAGCGAATCGTTTTACGGAATGGGGCGTATGGCCAGCGGTATTGAGGTTCCGTTTAAAGGCGACAGCTATTACGAAATCCGAAATGTGCCTCACGGCGACATCCGCATTAAAAACTACTATTCGAATGTAGCCAACAGTTGGCGCAATTTTTATATGTACACTCCTCCTAGTTACGACCAGAATTCAGCCGAAAAATACCCGGTGCTTTATATTTTGCATGGTGGTGGCGAGGATCAGCGGGGCTGGGCTACCCAGGGAAAGACCGATTTGATCATCGACAACCTGATTGCTGAAAAGAAAGTAGTGCCCATGATTGTAGTAATGGTTGACGGAAATTTGCCTTCAAAGGGATTTGGCGAAGAAGCGTTGCTCTTGTTTGAAAAGGAGCTGAAGCAAGCTGTTATTCCGTTTGTGGAGAAAAGTTTCAGAGTAAAAACGGATGCCAACAGCCGCGCCCTTGCCGGTTTGTCGATGGGTGGTTTACAGACACTTCATACGGGAGTTAAAAACACGCAACTATTTGCTTACCTAGGCGTATTCAGCTCAGGCTGGTGGGCTAATCAACCAGCCCTTTCCGATCCGCAATACGCATTTATGAAAGAAAATGCTGCTCAGATCAACAGCAATTTGAAGCAGTTTTGGATTTCACAGGGAGGCAAAGAAGATATTGCCTGGCAGAATTGCCAAATCATGCTCAAGAAATTCGATGAGATGAAAATCAAATATACCTACAGCGAATACCCCGGAGGGCATACCTGGCCGGTATGGAGGAACAACCTGTACAATTTTGCTCAACTGCTATTTAAATAAATCAGTGATGAAACAACTAGCCAAAGCGCTGCTAATCTTTCTGCTCTTGACTTGCACTCTTGGGGCCACTTCGCAGAGCAAACCGGTTCAAACAACCATTTGTAATCCAATAAACCTGAGTTACCGGTTCTGTCTCGATGGCACTATTCCACGTCGCGAAGCCGCTGATCCAACCATGGTCGTTTATAAAGGTGAGTATTATCTTTTTGCTTCTCGTTCGGGTGGATATTTCCATTCAACCGATTTGATCAATTTTGATTTAATTACCACAAACGATCTTCCGTTGGAAGATTACGCCCCAACTGCGGTTGTAATGAATGATACCTTGTATTTTATGTCATCAGCTTCGCCAACGGTTAAAATATTTAAAACAGCCGATCCGAAATCAGGAAAATGGGAAATAGCCAATGCAGCCTTCCCAATTGGAATGATAGATCCTGATTTGTTCCTCGATGACGATGGCCGCTTGTACTTTTATTATGGTTGCTCCAATGTAAATCCAATTCAAGTTGTCGAACTGGATACTGAAACGCTTAATCCAATTGGGAAACCCGTTGCAGTGATACAGAGTGACAAGAAAAATTACGGATGGGAAAGGTCTGGCGATTACAACGAGGTGGGTAATAATCCTTGGATCGAAGGAGCATGGATGAATAAGCACAACGGCAAATATTATTTGCAATATGCTGGTCCTGGCACCGAATACAAAAGTTACAGCGATGCCGTTTATGTTGCCGACAAGCCACTTGGGCCATTCAAATTGGCCGAGCATAACCCAATCTCATATAAACCCGAAGGCTTTATTGCAAGTGCTGGCCATAGTAGCACTTTTCAAGATAAATACGGTAATTACTGGCATATTTCATGCATGACTATTTCAGTGAAACACATGTTCGAACGCCGCCTCGGATTGTTCACAACTTTCTTCGATAAAGATGGAACAATGTATGTTTATACAGGGTTTGGCGATTTCCCATTCAAAATGCCAACGAAGAAAATTTCGGGCCCTGAAGAATTATTTCCAAACTGGATGCTGCTTTCGTACAATAAACCTGTTGAAGTTTCTTCGGAGCTGGCCGATCACCCCAAAAAATATGCGGCCAATGAAGATATTCGTACCTATTGGAGTGCAAAACCGGCGACAAAGGCGAATGGATCAGCATGGATTTGGAAAAAGAATCGACCATCAATGCAATTCAAATAAGCTATGCCGAAAACAATGCGACGCTAAAAGGTCGTGTTCCGAATGTATATTATCAATACCTGCTCGAATATTCGTCGGACAATAAAACATGGAAAACGTTGGCAGATAAAACCCAAAGCAAAACCGATGTTCCGCACGATTATCTTGAATTAAAAACACCAATCAAAGCACGTTACATTAAACTTACCAATTACAAGGTGCCAAGCGGAACATTTGCAATTGCAGGCTTGCGTGTTTTTGGCAATGGTGGAGGAAAAGCTCCAGTCGAAGCTAAAGATCTGAAATTGGCTCGTCAGGAAAACGACCGTTGCATTGTCAATTTAAACTGGACAAAAGTTCCCGGAGCCGTTGGTTATAACATCAGGTACGGAACTCAAAAAGATAAATTGTACCACAATTATCAGGTGCTTTGTTCTGAATCTTTGACGATCAGGAGTTTAAATAGTTCGCAGAAGTATTATTTCACGATCGATGCTTTCAATGAAAATGGCATTACAAAAGGTAAAAGCATTATCGAACTTAAGTAACCAATGAATCATGAAAATCAAAAATAACATTTCCATTTTACTTCTTTTTGTTTTAATCGGATTTAGCCAGTATGCAAAAGCCGATTACCCAATTGTTTCGCACCGTCATTTGGCCGACCCCGGTTCATTGGTTTATAAAGGACGGGTTTACCTCTATTGCTCCAACGACGATGAAAATCCAGGCGACGATAAGTCGGGTTATCAAATGAAGTCGATTGTTTGCGTGTCGAGCAGCGATTTGAAAAACTGGACTGACCACGGTATTGTGTTCTCGGTTCCGAAGAATTGCTCCTGGGCATCTTTTAGCTGGGCTCCATCTCCAGTTGAGCGTGATGGGAAGTTTTTCCTTTATTTTGGCAACAGCGGAAACGGAATTGGCGTTGCTGTTGCCGATAATCCGCTGGGACCGTTTGTCGATCCACTTGGAAAACCACTGATTGAAACCAACACTCCGGGTGTTATGCCTGCCGAACACATGTGGCTTTTCGATCCGATGACTTTCATCGACGATGATGGCCAAGCCTACATGTATTTCGGTGGAAATGGCGACGACAATGTTCGGGTGATCAAACTGAACCGCGACATGATCAGCGTTGATGGTCCGGCCATTCACTTGAAAGCACAAAACTTTTTCGAGGCCTCGTGGATGCACAAAAACAACGGTATCTACTACTTTTCCTATTCGGCGAATCCACGTGCCCAAATGCGCATCGATTACATGAAAAGCACCAGCCCGACCTCGGGATTTACCTACGGAGGAGCGGTTTCGAAACAACCTCCGCTTAACGACAACAACAACCACCAGGCAATTTTTAAACTGAATGGCGAGTGGTATCAGGCGTACCATAACCGCGTGGTTGCAAAGCAGGCCAATATTCCACCGGTGTACAAACGCAATTTGTGCATCGATCAGTTCAAACACAATGCCGATGGCACCATCGACACCATGAAAAATACTGTTGATGGCGTGGTTCAATTGGCTTATCTGAATCCGTTTGAACGCGTGGAAGCCGAAACCATGAATGCACAGTCGGGTATTTATACTGAAAGCTGTAAGGCTGGAGGAATGGATGTTTGCAACATCGAAAACGGCGACTGGATTAAAATCAGAGGAGTTGATTTTGGTAAAAAAGGTGCACAGAAATTCATCGCCAGCGTTGCAGGTACTGTTAATGGCCAAGTAGAACTTCGTGTTGGTGATCCATCAGGAACCTTGATCGGAACCTGTCAGGTTACTTCAACCGGCGATGCAAAAACGTGGAAAACCATTAGTTGCAAGGTCAATAAGGTTAGCGGTGTTCAGGATCTGTATCTGAAATTCACCGGAGGCGAGGGCAAATTATTCAACTTCGACTGGTGGCAGTTTAGTGAAAAATAATCCTGAAAAGGAATTAAAATTTAAAATATGGCTTTTATAAGCCACCCTCGATGCCTGAGTTTATCGAAGGTAGGAGAGGTTTGGAGGGGCATTCAAAAATATAAAACAATGAAATTTAAACTTGGAATAATCGCATTGGTTGGAATTCTTACCGCGAGCCTAAACGCTTTCTCACAAGATCCCAATTTTCATATTTATCTCTGTATTGGTCAGTCGAACATGGAAGGCGCTGCACGTGCCGAGCTTCAGGATTCAACCGTCAATCCGCGCTTTCAGGTTATGGAAGCTGTTAATTGCGAAAACCTTGGCCGTAAAATGGGCAGTTGGTATCCGGCAATACCGCCTTTGTGCCGCTGCAAAACCAATTTAGGCCCTGCTGATTACTTCGGAAGAACGATGGTTGACAATCTTCCGGAGAAAGTAAAAGTGGGGGTGATTGTGGTGGCCATTGGTGGCTGTAAGATTGAGCTTTTCGATAAAGACAATTTCGCTTCGTATGCTGAAACTGCGCCGGTTTGGATGAAAGGCATGATTAAGCAATACGACGGAAATCCATACGGTCGTCTGGTTGAAATGGCTAAACTGGCTCAGAAGGATGGCGTTATCAAAGGCATTTTGCTGCATCAGGGCGAATCGAACCCGAACGACAGTCTTTGGACCCGAAAGGTGAAAGGCGTTTACGATAACCTGATGAAAGACTTAAACCTCGATCCGAAAAATGTTCCGCTGCTTGCCGGCGAAACCGTGAATGCTGATCAGCAAGGCGTTTGTGCAGGCATGAACACCATTATTGCCACACTTCCGCAAACGCTTCCCAATTCGTATGTCATTTCTTCGGCGGGTTGTGTCGATGGCCCTGATAATTTGCATTTCAGCGCCGCCGGTTACCGTGAATTAGGAAAACGATATGCCGAAAAGATGCTTTCGATATTGGGGTATAAAATCTTTGCTACTGAATAAGCTCAATTAACTGAACCTGAACAATATGAAAAGAAATATCAAACTTTCAATAGCTGTTACTTTAGTAGCTTTTTCGGGAATGCTGGCATTCAATGCGAATGCTCAAACTGAGGTAAAAAAGCAACTTGTCCCCACCGTGACCATTCCGGCACCTCCCGGATCGAAAGGATTTGGGATGCCTCAACCCGCTAAACCGGGAGCAACTACACCGCCGCCGATGATTCCCCGGGTAAGCGCAAGTGTAACCGAACAACGTGAGATTACTACAAAAACGTTGGATGAGCTGAGCATGAGCGACCCGTATATTTTGGCCGACGATGCTACTAAAACCTATTACCTGACCAGTAGCGGAGGCTGCATTTATAAAAGTACCGACCTGAAAAACTGGACCGGACCTTATGGCGCTTACGATACAAGCGGCACCTGGATGGAAGGAATCAACTTTGTGGCGGCTGCCGAAATCCACAAGGTGAACGGCAAATACTATTATGCCGCCACTTTTGGCGACCGGAAAGAACTTGTTGATGTGGTTCCACGCCGGTACAATGTTTATCGTCATCAAACCATGATTTTGGAATCGGATAAGGCTGAAGGTCCTTTCAAACTAAAGAACCCTGATCCTAATTACGATTATCTTCCTCATCATCTGGACATTATCGACGGAACCATTTATACAGAAAATGGTCAGCCTTATATGGTTTTTGTCAATGAATGGATGCAGACATTCGATGGTACTATTGAGTACGTGAAACTTTCGCCCGACCTAAGCAAAACCACCAGTGAACCGGTGATGCTTTTTCGGGCAACCGAATCGCCCTGCCCGCTCGAAATGGTTGGCAACGGCGAAATGACTTACGGCCTTAAAATTCCGGGCTGGGTAACCGATGGTCCTCAGTTGTTCCGCACCAAAACCGGAAAATTGGGTGTGTTGTGGGCTTCGTGGGGCGCCAAACGCTATCTTGAATGTGTGGCTTATTCGCAGTCGGGTACCATCGACGGCCCATGGATTCAGGAAGAAAAACCATTTATTGACGACAATACAGGACACGGTATGTTATTCCGAACATTTGACGGAAAACTTTTGCTTAGCATCCATCATGCAGAAGGCGACGGACCCCGCAAACCACAGCTTTGGGAAGTGGACGATTCGGGCGATAAGCTGGTGTTGGGAAAAAGATACAATCCTTAACTAAAACATTAACCTAAATTAATCTCGAATTATGAAAATTGGAAGAAATATTGCTGCTTTTTTGTTTGTGGTGGCGATGAGCGGAGGATATTGTTTTGCGCAGTCTCCCGTAAAAGTTGTTGAAGATTTTAAACCTTCTTCGGTTAATCAGCAGGGGAAAGAATTTCCTCAGGTAAATTCTGAAGGTCGCGTTCGGGTTCAGATTTCGGCACCTGAAGCACACAAAGTTCAGCTCGACATCAGTGCCGTGAAATACGATCTGGTTAAAGATGAAAAAGGCGTCTGGACGGGCGAATCAGCTCCTCAGGACGAAGGTTTTCATTACTACCAGTTGTGGGTTGATGGAGCAGCAGTGCCCGATCCAGGTAGTCTGTATTTTTTTGGAGCCAGTCGCTGGGGAAGTGGTATCGAAATTCCGGCGAAAGATCAGGATTTCTATGCGGTGAAAAATGTTCCGCACGGACAGGTCATTGAGTTGCCTTATTTCTCAAAAATCAACAATGCCATGCGGCGCTGCTTCATTTACACGCCTCCTGGTTACGACAAAGATCCCAACAAACGCTACCCGGTTTTATACCTGCAACATGGCGGTGGCGAAAACGAAACCGGCTGGTCGAGTCAGGGCCATGCCAACCTCATTATGGATAACCTGATTGCTGAAGGAAAAGCCAAGTCCTTTATTATCGTGATGGACAATGGCACTTGGGCGATGACAGGCCCACGCCCTGCAGATCGCAGCGCCGGTACCTGGCCACCCAAAGGATGGGCCGATGGCTTTATGAAAACCTTGCTCGAAGACATCGTTCCGATGATTGACGCCAATTACCGCACAATTGCCGATCAGCCGCACCGTGCCATGGCCGGACTTTCGATGGGCGGCATGCAAACCCGCGTGATTACCCTCGCTCATCCTGAAGTGTTCTCGCATGTTGGCATTTTCAGCGGTGGCAGCATCACGATGGAAGACCTGGCAAATGCACCTGCATTTAAAGAAAAAAACAAACTGGTTTTTGTGAGCTACGGAAGTCGCGAGTTAGAAAACCCAAGAGCTGGCTTTGGCGGAAATCCAAAAGAAAATCAGGATAAATTGAAGGAAGCAGGCTTGAATACTCATTTCTATGTTTCTCCGCAAACGGCTCACGAATGGCAAAGCTGGAGACGCAGTTTATACCAATTTGCACCACTTTTATTCAATAAATAAATACTAAACATATCCTTTTTAAACCTCCCCTTTTGGGGGAGGTTTGGAAGGGGCTTAAAATCATAAACATGAAAAAATATTCAATAATTCTGCTCTTATTCTTGAGCACTTTAGGTTTGCAGTGCTTTGCACAAACGGGCCAGCCAACCGTAATCGAAGATTTCAAACCTTCAACCCTGAATCAACCTGGTAAAGAATATCCGCAGGTAAACTCACAAGGTTATGCCCGTTTTAAAATAGAAGCGCCACAGGCACAAAGTGTCGTGGTGAGTTTGGGATTGGGCGGTGCCAAAGGTGGTACTCCACTCACTAAAGGTGACGATGGTTTTTGGACAGGTACTACCGCAGGTCCAATGGACGAAGGCTTTCATTATTACCACGTAACCATCGATGGCGGTGTTTTTAACGATCCCGGTGCATGTAATTACTATGGCTCTGTTCGTTGGGAAAGCGGCATCGAAATACCGGCACACGATCAGGATTTTTACGCGCTGAAAGATGTTCCTCACGGCAATGTGCAGCAAATTTTGTTTCCGTCGCCAAGCACCAAAACTTCGCGCAGGGCTTTTGTTTACACACCTCCGGGTTATGGCAGCGACAAAAGCAAACGTTATCCGGTGCTGTACCTGCAACACGGCTGGGGCGAAGATGAAACAGCTTGGTCGAATCAGGGACGTGCTAATTTGATCATGGACAACCTGATTGCTGAAGGAAAAATCAAACCTTTCATCATCGTGATGACTTACGGAATGACCAACGAAATTAAGTGGGGCGGAATCCGTAGTTTCGATATCACTCCATTCCAGACTGTTCTTTGCGATGAATTGATTCCTTATGTCGATGCCAATTTCAACATAATAGCCGATCAGCCTCACCGCGCCATGGCTGGACTTTCGATGGGCGGCATGGAAACACACACCATTACCCTGAAAAGGCCTGAAGTATTCTCGCATTACGCGCTTTTAAGCGGTGGAATTTATAAACCCGAAGAAATTAAAGACAAGTCGAAAGTGAAACTGATTTTCACAAGCTGTGGAAGCCGCGAAAATCCGGATGGCGTGAAGAAATCGATTGAAGATATGAAAGCAGCCGGTTTTAATGCCGTGTCGTATGTTTCGGATAAAACAGCGCACGAATTTTTGACCTGGCGCCGCAGTCTGAAAGAACTGGCCCCGCTTCTGTTTAAAGATTAACCGAAAATCCAATGAAGAAAAGAATTTTACTGATTTCATTCATAGCCTTGCTTTCGCAAGGAATCTGTCTCGCTCAGTCAAATCAGACCAAAGCAGTTGAGGACTTCAACCCATCATCCGTCAACCAGCCGGGGAAATTGTTTCCGCAGGTTAACTCTGAGCGCCGGGTTCGTGCCAGTATTTCTGCTCCTGAAGCCCACAAAGTTCAGCTTGATCTTGGCGGCGTAAAGTACGATATGGTGAAAGATGAAAAAGGTGTTTGGACCGGCGAGTCGGCTCCTCAGGACGAAGGTTTTCACTACTATCAACTCAATATCGATGGCGCTTCCGTGCCCGATCCGGGAACCAAATACTTTTACGGAGCTGGTCGTTGGGGTAGTGGTATCGAAATTCCGGCTTCTGATCAGGAGTTTTTTGCACTGAATGATGTTCCTCACGGACTGGTGAGCGAGAATACCTATTTCTCGAAAATCACCAATTCGTTCCGTCGTTGCTTTGTGTACACGCCTGCTGGTTACGAGAAAGATGCCAAAACACGCTATCCGGTGCTTTACTTACAGCACGGAAGTTTTGAAGACGAAACCGGATGGGCATCGCAGGGAAAAGCAAACCTGATTTTGGATAACCTAATCGCTGCCGGTAAAGCCGTTCCAATGATTATTGTCATGGACAATGGCTATGCCTACAAACCACAATCCGGAGAACCAAATTCACGGCCGGTTTCGGTGTTCGAAGAAGTGATGATCAACGAAATTATCCCGATGATTGATGCGAAGTTTCGCACCATTGCCGACCGCGAACACCGCGCCATTGCCGGTTTGTCGATGGGTGCTAACCAAACCATGCGCATCATCATGAACAACCTCGATAAGTTTGCTTCGTACGGTGGTTTCAGCGGAACGTCGAATTACCCAAGTTCCGACGAAATTGATCCGGCTACATTTCTTGATGGAAAATTTAAAGACGGGGCAGCTCTTAACAAGCAGCTTAAGGTTTTTTGGCTTGGTTTGGGAACCAAAGAACCCAATCCGTTCCCCGGTTCGGTAGGTGCTTTTCGCAAAATGATGGATAAACAAGGAATTAAATACACCTATTACGAGTCGCCTGAAACTGCTCACGAATGGCTGACTTGGAGAAGGTCGTTGCATCAGTATGCACAATTGCTTTTTAAAGACTAAAAAGAGAAAAGCATGAAATTAAAGTATATAATTTTAGTTGCCGGGTTAATATGGGCGGCAGGTCCATTATTCGCCCAGCAGTCCAATGTGAATCTCGATTACAATCCGCAGAAAAACACCGAAGGCCTGACCCCGTTCAGTGCTCCGGTGAATTCGCCTGAGGTGCGCGATGATCGAGCGGTAACTTTCCGCCTGAAAGCACCCAATGCGCAAAAAGTGGTTTTGCCGGTCGGAGCAATCTATACGGCCAACAATCTGGGTAAAGATCCCCTTCCTTTTACCAAAGGTAATGATGGAATCTGGACACTCACCATTGGGCCGCTGAAACCCGATATGTACGCTTATCATTTTAATGTCGATGGCTTACAGATTCCCGACCCCAGCAATACTTACGCAGCGTTTACGGCTATGCCACCCTACAGCGAACTGATTGTTCATGGCGAAGAGCCTGCGTATTACGATGCACGGAATGTTCCGCACGGAACTGTATCGCGTCATGTGTATCATTCTGATGTAACAAAAGGCGAACGCGAAATTTATGTGTACGCACCTCCCGGGTATAACCCGAAGAAAAAATATCCGGTTTTGTATTTGCTCGGCGGAAGTGGTGAACTGCCATCCAACTGGGTATTCGATGGTAGGGTGAATTTTATCATGGACAATCTGTTGGCCGAAGGTAAAGTTATGCCCATGATTATTGCCATTCCCAACAATCAGGTAATTCACCGGAATCATCCGAAACATACCGAACTCACTTTCGATATTTTTGAAAAAGAGCTTCGAAATCATGTAGTTCCGCTGATTGATGAAGCTTACAGTACGCTTCAATCGCCCAAAGGCAGGGCCATTTCTGGTTTGTCGATGGGCGGACGTCACAGCATGTTTGTCGGTTTTCGGTCGCTCGACCTGTTTGCCAATTTTGGCATTCTTAGCGCCGGTGATACCAATGCAGAAACTTCGTTGGTACAGTTTTTAAACGATCCCAAAGTGAATGAAAAAGTAGATTATTTATTTATCGGACAGGGAACTGAAGAAGCTAACGGTTTTATGGGGCAACGCTGTGTGGTACTGCACGAAGCACTGGAAAAACACAAGATCGAACACGAATATTATGTGGGCGGATATGGGGGCCACGATTGGAATACCTGGAGACATTTATTGTACTTCAGGTTTCTCCCAAACCTTTGGAAAAAGTAGCAATTAATAAGATTTAAACATGAAAAAAATAGTTGGTTTAGTTATATTGTTAATGGTGTTCGTTGTTGCGCAAAACTTTGCGCAGCAGCTTTCACCAGTAAAAGTTCAGGAAGGTTTGGTACAGGGAACTTTTGAAGACGGGTTGACCGTTTACAAAGGAATTCCGTTTGCAGCGCCTCCGGTTGGCGATTTGCGCTGGAAAGCGACACAAGCTCCGGCGAAATGGGAAGGCGTTAGGCAGGCAACAAAATTTGCTCCGGCCCCGATGCAGGGCGGCAATCCTCCTACAGGAAAAAGTGAAGATTGTTTGTACCTGAATATCTGGACACCGGCAAAATCGGCCAGCGATAAGATTCCGGTTATGGTATATATTTATGGCGGAGGATTTGCCGGTGGTTATACTTCCGATCCGTGGATTGGTGGTGAAAAGCTTGCAAAAAAGGGCGTTATTCTGGTTAGTATTGCCTACCGGGTCAATCAGTTCGGGTTTTTGGCACATCCTGAATTAAGCGCCGAAAGTCCCAATCATATTTCAGGAAATTACGGCATCCTCGACCAGATCGCCGGGCTGAAATGGATACAAAAGAATATTGCGGCATTTGGTGGTGATCCATCCAAGGTAACCATTTTTGGCGAGTCGGCCGGAGCTATTTCGGTGAGCATGTTATGTGCTTCTCCATTGGCAAAAGGCTTAATCAGCGGTGCTATTTCGCAAAGTGGCGGCTCGTTCGGGCCAACCCGCCCAACTACTTTTCCGGGCGAAAATATGAAAACCCTTGCTCAAGCAGAGAACGATGGCAAAGCTTATCTTCAAAAAGCGGGTGTTTCGTCGATTGCCGACCTCCGAAAAATTGAGGCAGATAAAGTACCTTCCGGTTTTGGAATGCCCGGTGGCTGGCCAATTACCGATGGATACGTGATTCCTGACGATCAGCACCGACTTTACGAAGCAGGCAAATACAACGATGTACCGGTTCTTATCGGTTACAACTCCGACGAAGGCGCCAGTTTTTCGCGTGAGAAAACTCCTGAAGAATACTTTGCCGGTGTTCGAGCCAGATACGGAAAATTCGCCGACGAGCTGATTAAAGCTTATCCGGCCGGTACAAACTCGGTTCCGAAAACAGCACGCGACCTGGCGCGCGATGCCGCATTTGGCTGGCAAACTTGGGCCTGGGCAAATCTTCAGTCCAAAACCGGAAAATCAAAAGTGTACTACTATTATTTCGATCAGCACCCTGACTATCCGAATGATTCGCCGAAATATGGCTATGGTTCACCGCATGCGCAGGATGTTTCGTACGTTTTTCAGCATTTAGACACCAAAAATCCCGAAACGACAAAGTCTGATCTGGAGATTTCGGAAGCCATGTCAACCTATTGGACCAACTTCGCCAAGTTTGGCAATCCAAACAGGAATGGAGTTCCTGAGTGGCCAGCTTACAGCGAAGCCAATCCGCAGGTGATGTATTTCAGTCAGAAACCTTTCGTAGGACCGGTGCCAAGCGCCGAGTCACTGAAAGTTCTGGATAAATATTTTGAATGGAGACGTTCGCCGGAAGGTGAAGCCTGGGCAAAGTAGATCGGAAGGATTACTGATGAAACAACTTCAAAATAAAAGATAAAGAATGAAGATTACATGCTGGATATCGGCTGTTCTGTTAGCGTTTATCATTTTTGCTTCGTACGGTGCTTCAGCCCAAAATGCAAATTCTGAAAAAGTGGCGGGACAATACAAGGATTTCAAAACCGAGTTGATGTGGGAAGCAAAGGTAAAAATTGCGAACACGATTAACGTAGGCGAAAGCAAACGCGGAGTCCGGAGGGTTATTCCAATTACGGGCGGAACATTTAGCGGTCCGAGAATAAGGGGTGAAGTATTGTCTGGTGGCGAAGACTGGCAATTGGTTCGTCCCGATGGCGATACTGAGCTGAATGCCCGCTACTTGTTAAAAACCGATGATGGTATTGTAATACAGGTAATTAATCAGGCTTTAATGCATGCTCCGTCAACGGGCGAAGAAGGTGGTTTTTATGTGAAATCGGTTATCGATTTTGAAGCTCCAACCGACAGCAAATACGACTATCTGAACCATGCCATTTTCCTGGGAACGCTTACAATTCCTCAGCTAAAACCCAATGAAGAGCCCTATGTAATTATCGGAGTTTATAAATTACTATAAATCAATGGAATCGTCACGACGCCAGCTATTTAAATTTTTAACGAACAATCATTTTTACAGACATAAACCTAATATCCAACCAAAACCAAATCAACATGAAAAAAGTATATCTGATCGTACTGGTAATTGCTTGCATGATAAGCTTGCAGCCGGTTGTTTTAGCTCAGGAAGTCAGTAAGCTTCCGCGAAGCACTCCGGAACTGGAAGGCGTTTCGTCTGCCGGAATTATTGATTTTATAAATGCTGCGGATACAAGTGGCCTTGAAAATCATAGTTTTATGATGCTTCGGCATGGAAAAGTTATTGCTGAAGGCTGGTGGGAACCTTACGGGCCTGATTACAAGCACATCATGTTTTCGGCCAGTAAAACGTTTACAGCCACTGCTGTCGGGCTTGCCGTTTCGGAGAACAGGCTGAAGGTGACCGACAAAATTGTTTCGTTTTTCCCGTATTCGTTGCCTGATACCATTAGCGAATACATGAAAGGAATGACGGTGAAAGACCTTTTGACTATGTCGGCCGGACAGGACCCCGAACCAAGCGCATGGAGCGCCAACGGCGATTGGATGACCCTATTTTTATCGACAGCGCCCAAGTATAAACCGGGTACTGTTTTTAAATACAACAACATGGCCACTTTTATGCTTTCAGCTATCGTACAGCAAGTTACCGGCGAAACTGTTTTTAATTACCTCATGCCCCGGATTTTTAAACCGCTTGGAATCCGCGGAATCGATTGGGATTTGAATCCGCAGGGAATTTCGATGGGAATGATTGGCTTAAGGCTTCGGACTGAAGACCTGGCAAAATTCGGACAGTTGCTTTCGAATGGCGGAGTATGGAACGGCAAACAATTGATTCCGAAAGAATGGATTAAAGAAGCTACATCGTATCAGATTAAAAATTCGGATGAACCCGAAGAAAAAAGAATTCTAAGTGACTGGGGACAGGGTTATGCCTACCAGATGTGGCGCGGGAAAAACAACACGGTTAGGCTCGATGGAATGGGTGGCCAGTTTGTGGTTCTCATTCCCGATAAAGATGCTATTGTGGTGTTCACGGCCAACAATACCAACACACAGAAACAGCTCGACCTGATGCACAAATACCTGATTCCTGCCATTAAATCGGACAAAGCCTTGGCTCCCGCTCCTGCACTTCAGGAGGAAATGGTTAAAAAGGCAGCCGCATTAACCATCAAACCCGGATTTGAAAAATCATCAGAATCAAGTTTCGAAAAGTCAGTTTCCGGAAAAGAATTTATTCTTTCAGAAAACGACAACAAAATTCAGTCGGTGTATTTATCGTTTAAAGATGGTGCTTGCACTTTTGCAATCAAACGAGATAACGCAGTTTCATCCATCAAAGCTGGTAGCAAAGGGTGGTTGGTTTCAAATACATTATCAGCATCGCTTTTGGCTCCTCCGCGAAACAACTTCTCCAAATCGGTTGATGCCAGTTATACCATTTTGAAACCGGTAATAAAAGTGGCTGCCCAATATGCCTGGACCGATGAAAAAACGCTGGAGATTACTGGTCGGTTTGTGGAAGAAACACTTGGATCAGAAACCATTGTATGTAAGTTTTCGGAACAAAATAACGAAGTACGGATCACTATCGAACCAAAGACTCCGGCCCGTTCGGGAAGAGGCCCTGGAAATCAGCAACCTGTTGTTTTAAGAGGAGTTATGGTTAATTTCTGAAATGTAAGAATAGAAAAATGTCAATCAACCTCACAAAAATAAAAGGTTTCTTAGCTGCCTTCGTTGTCTGTAATGTGTTGCAGGTTCACGAGATTAAAGCGCAGGAAAGATTATACCCCAACGAATTCCCATTGAGTGATGTGAAATTGCTTGATGGTCCGTTCAAACAAGCCCGCGATCTGAACATTCAGACACTTCTGAAATACGATGACGATCGGTTGCTGGCGCCGTACCGCAAAGAAGCCGGATTGCCCGAAAAAGCCAAAAGTTATCCGAATTGGGAAGGTCTCGACGGACATGTAGGCGGTCATTATTTGTCGGCAATGGCGATGAATTATGCAGCAACCGGAAATTCCGAATGCAAAAAACGCATGGAGTACATGATTTCAGAACTCAAAGCCTGCCAGAAAGCCAATGCTGTGAAATATCCGGATTGGGGAGTAGGCTATGTCGGTGGAATTCCAAACAGCGCAGGTTTGTGGCCGAAGATTAAAGCCGGTGAAGTCGGCGTAATATGGAAATATTGGGCGCCCTATTACAATATTCACAAGATGTTTGCTGGTCTTCGGGATGCCTGGTTATACACCGGAAATCCCGATGCCAAACAAGTTTTCCTGAATTTTTGCGACTGGGCAATCACGATTACCCAGGACTTGTCGGATAAGCAAATGGAAGATCTGCTTGCTAACGAACATGGTGGCATGGACGAGGTACTTGCCGATGCCTACCAGATTTCAGGAGATGAGAAATACCTGACTGCCGCCAAACGATATTCACACAAGGTCTTTCTCGATCCATTATCACAGGGCATTGACAATCTGGACAACAAGCACGCCAATACCCAAATACCCAAATTTATTGGGTTCGAGCGGATTGCCGAACTTGGTCACGATGCAAAATACGACAAAGCCGGAAGTTTTTTCTGGGAAACAGTTACCACCAATCGTTCGCTGGCTTTTGGTGGCAACAGCCGGAGGGAGCATTTCCCGGCCAAAGAATCGTGCATCGATTTTATAAACGTCAACGATGGACCCGAATCGTGCAACTCATACAACATGCTCAAGTTGACCGAAGACTTGTTCAGGGTGCACCCATCGGCCAAATATGCTGATTATTACGAGCGTACTGTATTAAACCACATCCTTTCCTCTCAGCATCCCGAACATGGCGGATATGTTTATTTTACACCGGCATGTCCGCGTCATTACCGGGTTTACTCGGCCCCCAACGAAGCGATGTGGTGTTGCGTGGGTACCGGCATGGAAAACCACGGCAAATACAACCAGTTCATTTACACCCATTCAAACGATTCGTTGTACCTGAATCTTTTTATTGCTTCGGAATTGGACTGGAAAGCAAAGGGTGTGAAAATCAAACAGGAAACCCGTTTCCCGGAAGAGGAACAAACCAGATTGACTGTAACAGAGGGATCTACCAATTTTAAATTAATGGTCCGCTATCCGGCGTGGGTAAGCAAAGGCGCTTTGAAAATTGTCGTGAACGGAAAGGATCTTGCTTGTTCCGAACTTCCTTCCTCTTATGTTTGCATCGACCGGAAATGGAAAAAAGGCGATGTGGTTCAAATTACCTTGCCCATGCACAATACCATCGAACATTTGCCGAATGTTCCTGAATACATTGCTTTTATGCACGGGCCAATTTTACTGGGTGCGAAAACCGGAACCGAAGATTTAAAAGGTCTGGTTGCTGATGATGGCCGTTGGGGACAGCTTGCGAGTGGGGAATATTTGCCGGTTGATAAGGCTCCGATTCTGATTGAAGACGACATTCAAAATATTGGAAATAAGTTGATTCCTGTAAAGGGCAAACCTCTGAACTTTACCCTGAATGTAAAAATGGCCAATCCTGCCGAACTGACACTGGAACCGTTTAGTAAAATCCACGATGCCCGTTACATGATGTACTGGCTGGCATTGTCAAATTCAGGTTATAAGGCTTATACCGATTCGTTGGCGAACATCGAAAAAGAGAAATTGGATTTGGAAAAACGCACCATCGATCAGGTTGCCACCGGCGAGCAGCAGCCCGAAACCGATCATGCCATGCAGCAGGAAAAATCGAATAAAGGCAACAATTTGAATGAGTTCTTTCGCGAAGCGCGCGAAGGTGGCTTTTTTAGTTACGACATGGCTACCAATTCCGAAACCGGGTTAAGCCTGATGGTTCGCTATTGGGGTGCCGAATGGGGGAGCCGGAAGTTTGATATTTACGTTGATGGCCAGAAACTGGTAAGCGAAGACAATAGCGGGCGATGGAACCAGTCGATGTTTAAAGATGTGGTTTATCCAATTCCCGACTCAATGATTAAAGGGAAAACCCATGTCAGGGTGAAATTTCAGGCTTTACGCGAAAGTACTGCTGGAGCGGTTTATCATGTCCGGCTGATCAGAAAGTAAATGAGAAAATGAAAAGTAACAAAACAAACAGAAAATAATGAACTATTTTACGAAAATTAAAGAAATGTTGCTGACGACTGTTTTTGCAGTACTGTTCTCGATTTCAGCATTTTGCCAGGCAATCACAATGCCTGTATTTACCAACTTTGTTTATACAGGAAATGACAAGGTTTATACCGATAATCCACTAAAATCAGGTGAATTTTACAACCCTATTTTGCAGGGCTGCTATCCCGATCCGAGTATCACCCGCAAAGGCGACGATTATTATTTAGTTACCTCCACTTTTGCCATGTTCCCGGGTGTGCCGATCTTTCATTCGAAAGATTTGGTCAACTGGAAACAAATCGGCCATGTGCTCGACCGTGTTTCGCAATTGGTAGTACACGATTGCGGAATCAGTGCCGGAATTTATGCTCCGCAGATTCTGTACAATAAAAACAACGATACGTTTTACATGATTACCACTGAGTTTTCGGGCGGTTTCGGAAATATTGTGGTGAAAACAAAAGACCCGCTGAAAGGCTGGAGTGATCCGATTAAACTGGCATTCAACGGAATCGATCCATCGCTTTTCTTTGATGACAACGGAAAGGGTTATGTAGTTCACAACGACGCACCTGACCCTGGAAAAGAGTTGTATAATGGGCACCGGGTAATCAAAATTTGGGAGTACGACGTGGAAAACGACAAGATCATTCCGGGTACCGACAAAATCATCGTGGATGGAGGAGTCGATCTGGCTAAAAAACCAATCTGGATTGAAGCACCGCACATCTACAAAAAAGACGGAAAATATTACCTGATGTGCGCTGAAGGTGGTACCGGCGGCTGGCACAGCGAAGTGATTTTTGTGAGCGACAATCCGAAAGGACCTTACACTCCGGCCCCCAGCAACCCGATACTTACACAGCGTCATTTCCCGAAAGAACGTGTCAATAAAGTGGATTGGGCTGGACATGCCGATTTGGTTTTGGGGCCCGATAACAAAAAATATTACGGTGTGTTCCTGGCTGTCCGTCCCAACGATAAACAGCGGGTAAACACCGGCCGCGAAACCTTTATTCTGCCGGTTGATTGGTCCGGAGAATTTCCGGTATTCGAAAACGGGTTGGTACCCATGGAACCCAAACTAAAGATGCCTGCAGGAGTGAACGAAAACAAAGCAGGACAGGATGGATTCTTTCCCAATGGAAACTTTACGTTTAATGACGATTTTAGTGCCGGAAAGCTGGATTACCGCTGGATTGGACTACGCGGCCCTCGCGAGGATTTTATTTCAAATTCAAAACAAGGATTGAAAATAAAACCTTTTGAAACCAACATCAAAGAGGTAAAACCTACTTCAACACTGTTTTTAAGACAGATGCACAAAACGTTCTCTTTTTCGGCAACCATCGATTACAAACCCGCTACGGAAAAAGATTTGGCCGGAATTGTGGCACTGCAAAGCGAACGGTTCAACTATGTTTTTGGCATCACTAAAAAGGGAGCCGACTACTATATTTTGCTTGAACGCACTGCCGGAAAATTTAGAAGCCGCGAAGTGGAATCGAAAATTGTGGCCAGTGCCAAAATCGACCTCTCCAAACCGGTTCGTTTGCAACTTACAGCCAATGGCGACGATTACCAGTTTAGCTACTCAACCAACGGAACCGACTTTGTTAACCTCGGAGGAACCGTTTCTGGCGATATTCTTTCTACCGATGTGGCGGGAGGTTTCACGGGCTGCTTGCTTGGCTTGTATGCAACGTCGGCAAACAACTCACTTCCTGAATAAATAAAAACTTAAAAAATTAATAGTATGAGAATTAATATATTGACAATTGTAGCATGCTTGGCCTTTACTTTGGTTAAGGCGCAAAACCCGATTATCAAGCACATTTTTACTGCAGATCCGGCACCTCTTGTCTATCATGATACCCTGTTTTTATATACCGGTCATGATACCGCTTCAGTTAAGGCTCCCAACTACAAAATGCCCGACTGGCAGGTGTTTTCAACAACCGACATGGTAACCTGGAAAGATTATGGAACATGTTTATCTCCCAAGACTTTTTCGTGGGCAACGGGCGATGCTTATGCCGCTCAGTGTATCGAGCGCAACGGCAAATTTTACTGGTTTGTATCTACCTTTCACAAAGCCGATGAAAACAGCAAAGGCGGTGCTGCCATTGGTGTAGCTGTTTCCGACAGGCCAACCGGCCCATTCAAAGATGCCATTGGCAAAGCGCTGATTGTAAACGAAATGACTACCGATGTAAAACACGGATGGGACGATATCGACCCGACAGTTTTTATCGACGACGACGGACAGGCCTACCTATATTGGGGAAACCTGAGTTGCAGGTATGTAAAACTGAAAGAAAACATGACAGAACTGGATGGCCCGATAAACTTTCTGAAAATCAAAAATTTTATCGAAGGCCCATGGATTTACAAACGGAAAGGAATCTATTACCTGGTTTATGCCAGTGCCGGTACCAAACCCGAAATGATTGAATACTGCACCGCCAAAAGCTTTGAAGGACCGTGGGAGTATCGTGGAATTATACAGGAAAATGTGGAAAACAGCTTTACCACACATCCCGGAATAATCGATTACAAAGGGAAATCCTATTTCTTCTACCACAACGGGGTGCTTCCAACGGGCGGCAGCTACCGTCGTTCAATTTGCGTCGATTACATGTACTACAACGAAGACGGCACCATTCAAAAAATCATTCAAACCAAAGAGGGCGTAAAACCAGTAAAATAGGTTGATTTGTGATGAGATGGCTAAAACATATTATTACGCTAACTAAACTTTAAAATATTCTTTTTATGAATCGAGGCCTTTTTATCGGGATTCTTCTCTCACTCTCACTTCTTGAAATCAGTTGCAAAAAAGTGGAAGCTCCGGCAGCCTGTGGACCTGTTCCAACAGAGAACCAGATGCGCTGGCAGGAAATGGAATATTATGCTTTTATCCATTTTTCGCTGAATACTTACACCGACCAGTCGTGGGGTTTTGGCAATGAAGATGTTGCCTTGTTTAACCCGACAGAACTGGATGCCCGGCAGTGGGCGCGGATTTGCAAAGAGGCCGGAATGAAGGGAATCATCGTCACGGCAAAGCACCATTGTGGTTTTTGTTTGTGGCCATCGGCATACACCGAATATTCGGTAAAAAATGCCCCTTGGAAAGATGGGAAAGGCGATGTGATTCGCGAATTGGCCGATGCCTGCAAAGAATACGGTTTGAAGCTCGGAATATATTTGTCGCCGTGGGACAGAAACCATGCTGATTACGGAAAGCCGGAGTACATCACCTATTTCAGGAACCAATTGAAGGAGTTGCTCACCAACTACGGCGATATCTTTGAAGTTTGGTACGACGGGGCCAACGGCGGAACCGGCTGGTACGGTGGCGCCAACGAAAACCGCAAAATCGACCGCACCACTTACTACGACTGGAAAAACACCTACAAACTGGTGCGCGAACTGCAACCCAATATTGTTATCTGGAACGATGGCGGCGACCGTGCCGATTTGCGCTGGGTGGGAACCGAAGGCGGCTGGGTTGGCGAAACCAACTGGAGCTTGCTGAATGCCACCGGCGACGTACCATTTGAAATGCTGCACCATGGGGTTGAAAACGGCGATTCGTGGGTTCCGGCTGAAGTAAATACTTCAATTCGTCCCGAGTGGTTTTACCATCCCGGCGAAGACTCGAAAGTGAAAACCCTGCCTCAACTGATGGATACCTACTACAATTCTGTAGGGCGAAACGGAACTTTTCTGCTTAATTTCCCGATCATGCCCAATGGGTTGATTCATCCGAACGACGAAAAAGCTGCTCTTGATTTAGCTGCCGCCGTAAAGGAAGCTTTTGCTGTAAATCTTGTAAAAAAAGCATATGCCGAAGCCAGTAATACCCGGGGAAATAGCCGGAAATTCGGCGCAGCAAAAGCCATCGACGAAACAACGGAAACCTATTGGGCAACAGACGATGAGGTGAAAACTGCTTCGCTGACCATTGATTTTGGAAAGCCAACCACTTTTAACCGTTTTATGGCGCAGGAATACATTCGCCTGGGACAGCGCGTAAAAGCTTTTACCCTGGAAGCGCTGGTTGATGGAAACTGGAAAGAAATTGCTAAAGCGACAACCATCGGTTACAAACGCATTTTGCGGTTCCCAACGGTTACTGCCACACAAATTCGTTTTAGTATTACCGATTCAAAAGCTTGTCCGTTGATTGCGAATATCGGTGTTTACAATGCTCCGCAAATCCTCACTCAGCCAACTATCATCCGGAATCAGGCGGGTGAAATCAGTATAATTCCGGCCGATGCCGAATCGGAAATTTATTACACGCTCGACGGTTCAGAAGCAACCAAAAATTCGACAAAATACACCGGCCCGGTTCAAACCGAAGGGAAATTAAAAGTAAGCGCCATTTCGGTTGAACCATCATCAGGCAAAAGTAGTGCGGCGACGGTTGAGGAATTCGGACTTTCGCGCAAAGACTGGAAAATTTTGGGGATAGAAGATGAAAATGCATATCGCATTCTGGACGGAAACATTTCTACAGCCTGGCACCACGAGCACAAAACAAAACTTCCGGCAGACCTGGTAATTGACCTTGGTGCAACGTTAACGCTGAGTGGTTTTAAATACTATCCCGAGCAGAATTCCTGGCAGCCCAGTACAATTACGCATTACGGATTTTACACTTCAGCAGATGGCAAAAAGTGGAAATTGGTCAGCGAAGGCGAATTTGCCAACATCAAAAATAACCCACTGTGGCAAACAAAACAATTTGAGCTGGTGGCTGCGCGCTACATCAAATTTCAGGCATTGAAAAACACCGAGAACAACAACAATATCGGATATGCCGAGATTGACGTGATAACCAACTAATTCAAACAATAAAAACAATGAAAAAATCAGTATGTAAAAAGATATTTTTAATACTATTCTTAATCTCATTAATATTCAGTTTAAACACATCAGCGCAGGTTGAAAAGGCGAAAAACCCTGTGATTTTTGCCGATGTGCCCGACCTATCGATGATTCGAGTGGGCGACACGTATTACATGAGCAGCACAACAATGCACATGGCTCCGGGAGTTCCTATAATGAAATCGAAAGATTTGGTGAACTGGGAAATGGCAAGCTATGCCTACCAAATTCTGGATGATGTGGATGCGATGAATCTGGTCAACGGCAAGAGTACTTATGGTAGAGGCTCGTGGGCAAGCAGTATCCGCTTTCATAACGGGATGTATTACATTTCGACCTATGCTCAAACCACTGACAAAACCTATATTTATAAAACGAAAGATATTGAAAATGGTCCTTGGGAAACCACTTCATTTAGACCAGGAATTCACGATGCAACCTTGTGGTTTGATGACGATGGGAAGATATACCTGATATCGGGTGTAGCTAAATTGCATATCGTGGAGCTGAAGGACGATCTTTCAGGAGTAAAGGAAGGAACCGAACGAATTTTAATTGAAAACGCCAATGCACCGCTTGGTCAGAATGTTGGTCTTGGTGAGGGTTCGCAGCTTTTTAAGGTAAATGGGAAATATTACCTGTTTAATATTGCCTGGCCGCGTGGCGGAATGCGCACCGTGGTGGTTCACCGTGCCGATAAAATTACCGGGCCATGGGAGGGGAGAGTAGCACTTCAGGATCAGGGAGTGGCGCAAGGTGGAATTATTGATACGCCAGATGGCCGTTGGCTTGCTTATCTTTTTCAGGATCATGGCTCGGTTGGGCGCATTCCTTTTCTTGTTCCAATGAAATGGGAAGACGGCTGGCCGGTAATTGGAGTCAATGGCAAGGTTCCCGAAACACTTGATTTACCTGCCAGCAAAGGCTTGATGCCGGGAATTGTGAATAACGATGAGTTTAGCCGAAAGAAGGGTGATCAGGCTTTGCCTTTGGTGTGGCAGTGGAATCACAATCCTGACAATAGTCTGTGGTCGGTTTCGGAACGTGAGGGCTTTTTACGCCTGAAAACCGGACGCATCGACTCACTTTTCCTGAAATCGAGAAACACGCTGACACAGCGCACTTTTGGTCCGGTTTGTTCCGGCACAACAATGCTTGATGTATCGGGAATGAATGACGGAGATTTTGCCGGGTTGACAGCCTTCCAACGAAAGTTTGGCCAGGTGGGAGTGAAAATTGTCAAAGGTCAAAAATATGTTTTCATGGTCAGTAACAAAACCGACAAACCCACAGAATTACAAAGCATACCACTTTCGCAAAACAAAGTTTACCTGAAAATAGATTGCGACTTCAGGCACAGAACCGATGTGGCTAATTTCTTTTACAGCCTCGATGGCAAAGACTGGAAAGTGATCGGCGGGCCATTAAAGATGGAATATACCCTGATGGAACATTTTATGGGCTATCGTTTTGGATTATTCAACTACGCCACCAAAAATCCTGGTGGATTTGCCGATTTCGATTATTTCCGAATCAGTGATCAGATTAGTGAAGTGAATTAACTTATCGTTATAAATAATTAATTGTCAGATAAAAACAACTAAAAATAACCCAATGCAATATTGCCTTTTAAATTCTAAAAAAATACAGTTTTCATTATGCGGATTTCTTGTATTCGCCTGTATTTGCCTATTCCCTAAACTTTCATTGGGACAGTCGCTCAAACTCAACGATCTGGAATATTTCGAAAAACAGGGTGTTAATGTGATGGTATTTAGCGATCAGTATAACGGAATGTTTAATGACGAAAAAACAGCCGGAATTGAAATGATTCACCATGGAGTGAGAACTGTAACGGGTGGTGCAGTACGATTACAAAACACTCCTGAACAATGGGATTTAATCCCTGCGGTTGTCGACCGAAAAGTGGATAGGGCGTCCAACACCATCAGCGCTGAATTGGCTTATAAAGACTACAGTTTCAACTCAAAAGTAAGTGTTACACCCAAAGGGAATGGGGTGGAAATTAATGTCTATTTAGACAAGCCACTTCCGCAGCAATTGGTAGGAAAGGCCGGTTTTAATCTCGAATTTTTGCCTTCCGCCTATTTCGAAAAGACATATCTCGTTGATGGAAATCCTGCAATTTTTCCGAAATACCCGGCCAGCACTACGAAAATTGAACCGATCAGCAATAAGATTCCCCAGTTTAGCGGCCACACCACTTTTGATGACAGGGGCAGAGGTGAATACATTGTGCCTTCGTCAATTGCTGCAGGTAAAACATTCATATTTGCTCCTGAAGATCCAGAACGTTTTGTGAAGATTGAAAGTCAGGATGCTGAACTGATACTTTTTGATGGTCGTAGTCTGACACAGAACGGATGGTTTGTTATGCGCAGCTTGCTTCCGGCCAATAAAACCGGCAAGGTACTAACCTGGTATGTCGAACCAAACGCAATTCCAAATTGGAAACGCGAGCCGGTGATTGGTTTTTCCCAGGTGGGTTATACTCCGGTTCAGGAAAAAGTAGCTGTTATTGAACTGGATAAAAATGATACACCTTTGGTTTCTGCATCCGTTTGGCAGATAAATGATGATGGAAAATTTGTTGAGAAATTTAAAGGTGATGTTAAAGTCTGGGGAAAATACCTCCGCTACAATTACGCAAAATTCGATTTTAGTCCGGTAAAAGAACCTGGTGTTTACTGCATTCAATATGGCAATCAAAAAACCAATACATTCGTTATTGGTCCGAATATATACACTAACATCTGGCATCCGACTATGGATGTTTGGTTTCCGGTGCAAATGGATCACATGGAGGTGAACGAGGCTTACCGTACCTGGCACGGTGCACCGTATAAGGATGATTGCCTTCAGGCACCGGTAAACCACCAGCATTTTGACGGCTATGTGCAGGGACCAACGACGGATACCAAATACAAATCGCTGGAACGAATTCCGAATATGGCCGTTGGCGGCTGGTTCGATGCCGGTGATTTCGACATTCAAACCGGCTCACACAACAGTGTCATTTCAAGTTTTGTGGAAACCTGGGAACAATTTAAGGTTGACCGCGATGAAACATACATCGACCAGAAGACCCGCTATGTCGATATTCACCGTCCGGATGGAAAACCGGATATGTTGCAGCAGATTGAGCATGGAACGCTGAATCTGGTAGCACAGTGTGAAAATATTGGTCACCCGGTTCGCGGAATCATTGTTCCCAATCTTCACCAGTATCACCATTTGGGCGATGCCATCAATGAAACAGATAATCTCCCTTACAACCCCAGTCTGAAACCTTACGAATCGGATGGCTTGTCGAGCGGAACAATGGACGATCGCTGGGCCTTTACCAACCGGATGACTTTCCTCGACTATCAGACGGCAGCCACTTTAGCTGAAGCCAGTCGGGCGCTGCGGGGATACAATGATGATCTGGCCAACCGAAGCCTGGCATGTGCAAAAAAATTATTGGAAGAGGCTGATGAAGCGACTAAAAATCCCAAACAAAACGAAGATCCATTTTTTAAAATGATGGGTAAAGGCGCTGATGTAAATACAGTTCTTCAGCTATTTATTACCACGGGAGAAAAGAAATTCGCCGACCGTTTTCTGGATCAGATCTGGCCAATGCTCGATCGCATGACTGAATCAACCGGAAGATTTTCCGGGTTTTTCGCAGCTTTTGGCGGCCGAAGCGGATTTAATCAGGCACTTATTGCAATCCCTTACATGGATGCGGCTTATAAAGAAAAACTGAAAGGCTATGTGCTGAAATACAAAGAAATAATTGACAATAGTGTGAAGGGCAATCCTTACGGAGTGCCGGTAATAACCAGCGGGTGGGGTGGAAGTTCTCAGGCAATAAACTGGTCGATTACCAATTACTTTGTGCACAAAGCATTCCCTGAAATAATTGATGCCGAGTATGTTTACAAAGGACTCAATTATGTGTTGGGTTGTCATCCCTATTCAAATTTATCTTTTGTGAGCTCGGTGGGTACGCGTTCAAAAAAAATGTCGTATGGAAATACCCGTGCCGATTTTACTGCTATTCCGGGCGGAGTTGTTCCGGGATTGATTTTGCTGAAGCCTGATTATTTGGAGAACAAAGACGACTGGCCATTCTTCTGGGGCGAAAACGAATGTATTATCGATGGCGGTGCCTGGTATGTTTTCCTGGCGAACGCAGTAAATGAGCTTCAGCAGGAAATTAAATAACTTTTAAATAAGAAAAAATGAATATTTATAAAACGTTGATGCTGAGTTTTGCATCGTTGGGAATCACCAGCCTGTCAGCTCAAAATCCCATTGTGCGAGATCAGTTTACGGCCGACCCAACGGCAAGAGTTTTCAATGGGAAAGTCTATGTTTTTCCATCGCACGATATTCCAACTCCTGAAGGAAAGGGTTTGAGAAAAGATTGGTTCTGCATGGCCGATTACCATGTGTTTTCTTCTGAAAACCTGACCGACTGGACCGATCATGGTATGATTGTCAGTCAGAACAAAGTTGCCTGGGTGGATTCCGCTTCGTACAGTATGTGGGCTCCCGATTGTATTGAACGCAACGGCAAGTACTATTTTTATTTTCCGGCCAACAAAAATGTGGCGGATGCCAATGGACGAAAAGGTTTTGGCGTAGGTGTTGCTATTGCTGATAAACCCGAAGGTCCATACCTTCCGCTTTCGGAGCCAATCAAAGGGGTGAATGGCATCGATCCGAATGTGTTTATCGACAAAGACGGACAGGCTTATTTGTATTGGTCGATGGGGAATATCATGGTCGCTAAACTTAAGGACAACATGACGGAGCTGGCTTCGGAGCCGCAGGTTATCGCGAATCTTCCTCAGAAAGGATTGAAGGAAGGTCCATACGTTTTTGAGCGCAACGGCGTTTATTACCTTACTTTTCCGCATGTCGAAAACAAAATCGAGCGGCTCGAATATGCCATCGGCGACAATCCGTTGGGACCTTTCAAAATGACGGGTGTGATCATGGACGAATCGCCCGAAAACTGTTGGACCAACCATCAATCGGTAGTTCAGTATAACAATCAGTGGTATTTGTTTTACCATCACAATGACTATTCTCCAAAATTCGACAAAAACAGGTCGATAAGAGTTGACAGTTTGTTTTTTGATGCCGATGGTAAAATTCAGAAAGTAATGCCAACATTGCGTGGGGTAGGGGTGACTTCAGCCAAAGAAAACATTCAGCTCGACCGTTACAGCAAGCTCAACAATACCGGTGCATCCATTGCACTTCTTGATACGGTCAATACTTTTTCCGGCTGGAAAACAATTCTTGAAGCTCCCGAAGCCTGGGTACAATACAATACCGTTGATTTTGGAAGTAAAAAATTGAAGACGGTTCAGGTAAAAGCACAGTCCGAAAATGGAGGCACTTTGCAAATCAGGTTGGATAAAGCCGATGGCCCTGTGATTGCTGAAGTTAAAGTTCCAAAAGGTAAAAACTGGAATACAGTTGAAGCAAAAGTATCCAAATTTCAATCCGGAATTCATAACCTTGTAGCAGTACTGAAAGATGGAAATACTGCTGAGATTGACTGGGTCAAATTTGAATAATTTACACAAAGCAATAACCTCAATGACATTGAATAACATAAATTCTAAAGTTCCTAACAAATGAAAAACCCACAAAAAGTTTCAGTATTCGAGAAAATTGGATACAGTTTGGGCGATTTAGCTGCCAACCTGGTTTTCCAGACATTAGTTACCTATTTGGCCTATTTTTACACTGATATTTATGGGCTTAAAGCTACCGACGCTTCATTGGTAACACTTATTGTAGGTTTGGTTGCCGCATTCGTGTTTAATCCTTTAGTTGGAGTCTTGGCCGACAGAACCAATTCGAGATGGGGCAAATTCAGGCCTTGGATACTGTACACGGCTGTTCCCATGGGCATTGTTGCATTACTGGCATTTTCAACGCCAAATTTTGAATACAAAGGAAAATTAATTTATGCCGCTGTTACTTATACGCTTTTATTGTTGCTGTATGCTTCAAGTAATTTACCATACTCAGCATTAAGCGGTGTACTTACAGGCGATATGGGCGAGCGGAACAGTCTTTCGTCATACCGGTTTGTGGCGGTAATGTTCGCGCAGTTTTTTGTGCAAGTGTTCATGTTGCCCATTATCATATATGCCGGTCATGGCGATAAGGCAGCCGGAATTGAATCAGTAATGACATGGATGGCCATTACAGGCACGATATTGTTGCTTATTACATTTTTATCGACCAGGGAGCGCATTGTTCCTTCTCCTGAACAAAAATCATCCATTAAAGATGACTTATCTGATCTTTCAAAGAATAAGCCTTGGCTAATCATGCTTACCTTAACCATTTTGGTGTTTATAACCCTTGCAATGAAAGGTGGCTCGTATGTGTATTATTTTTATAATTTCGTTGATCAAGCTGCACTTGCAAAGTTTATTAGTCCGGTTATTGCAACATTAAACGGGTTTGGTATTAATTTCTTTGGATCGGACCCGGTATCTGCTGGTTTGGGTTTGTTTAATGCCGGAGGTATTATTTTCCAGATTGTTGGGATTTCATTATCGAAAAAATTGGCTGACAAGTATGGTAAACGGGATGTTTTTAGGTATGGTTTGCTGGTTTCAACACTTTTCATCCTGCTCTTTTTCTTCTTCAACCCAAGCAACGTATTCTTAATGTTTGGTTCGCAAATACTGCATGGATTCTTCTATGGCATTACTGTTCCTATACTTTGGGCCATGATTGCCGATGTTGCCGACTTTTCAGAATGGAAAACAAACCGAAGGGCAACTGCAATTATCTTTTCAGCCATGATGGTTGGCCTTAAAGCAGGACTCTCAATTGGGAGCGCTTTAGTTACCTGGATTTTAGGTTTATATGGATACATTGCTAAGGAAAGTGCGGTTGCAGGACAGGAAATAATTCAACCTCATTCTGTATCCGAAGGCGCAAGACTACTTGTAAGCATATATCCCTCAATTCCGTTCCTGATTGGTGTTGGCCTCCTGTTCTTCTATGTAATTGACAAAAAAATGGAAGTGAAAATAGAAGAAGATTTGAAAATACGCAGGAAAGGAAACATATAAGATTAGCAAACCAATAAAACATACATAGAATGAAGGTCAAAATTATTTACGCAATTACAATCCTGGTTTTTCTGGCATCTGTACCAACAAAAGCCCAAAAAACATTGGGCGAAGCTACCAAAGGGAGGTTTTTGTTCGGAGTTGCTGTTAACATGCAGCAAGTCAATGGTTCAAATCCCGTAGAAACAGAACTGATTGCAAAAGAATTCACTACAATTGTTGCTGAGAACTGTATGAAACCGCAACCAATCCACCCGGAAGAAAATCGCTACAATTGGGACGATGCCGATAAGTTGGTTGACTTTGGAGAAAAAAACAAACAAGTTGTAACCGGTCACTGCCTGATGTGGCATTCACAAATCGGCCGGTGGTTCTTTATCGATGCTGATGGGAAAGATGTCTCGCCTGAAGTGCTGAAAGAACGCATGCGTCAGCACATCACAACTGTTGTTGGCCGCTACAAAGGCCGTGTTAAAGGTTGGGATGTTGTTAACGAAGCCTTTGAAGACAACGGTACTTACCGCAACAGCAAATTCTATCAGATATTGGGCAAGGATTTTATCAAATTTGCGTTCCAGTTTGCCCACGAAGCCGATCCGAATGCCGAATTGTATTACAACGATTACAATGTGGAAACACCTGCCAAATGTGATGCGATTGTAGAATTGGTCAAAGAACTCAAAGCAGCCGGATGCCGGATTGATGCTGTTGGTTCTCAGGCGCACATGCACATGAATTCGCCTACGCTTGAGGCCACCGAAACTAGTCTCAAGAAACTTAAAGCTGCCGGTGTAAAGATTTTGATTACTGAATGGGATATTTCGATTCTCCCAAGTCCGTATGACGGGGCAAATATTTCTGCTAATTTTAAGTATTCCAGGGAAATGGACCCTTATAGTGAAGCGATTCCCGACTCAATTCAGCAAAAATGGAATACGCGTGTACTGAATATGTTTGAACTTTTCCTGAAATACGATGATGTTGTTGATCGTGTAACTGTTTGGGGATTGACTGATAACACAACATGGTTGAATAATTTCCCAATCCGGGGCCGGAAAGATTATCCTGTGCTATTCGACCGCAATAACCTGCGCAAACCCGTAGTTGACGAAATGATTAAAATGGCTGAAAAATACAAAACGAAATCTGAAAGAAACTCTCAATAATTAATACACATTCGGAATTGCCTTTTTTTAAGCCTCCTCTTTTGGGGGAGGTTTGGAGGGGGTTTCAAAAATCAAAAAAAATGAAACAAGCGCGATATTTAGTTGAAAATGACTTTATGGCTGATCCGGCCGTACATGTATTCGAAGGAAAATTGTATATCTATCCCTCACACGACCGCGAATCGGGTATCCCGGAGAATGACAACGGCGATCATTTCGACATGAATGATTACCATGTTTTCTCTACATCCGATCTGGAAAACGAACCGTTGACAGATCACGGCGTTGTGCTAAAAGTGAGCGATATCGCCTGGGCTGGACGACAATTGTGGGATTGTGACGTGGCATTTAAGAACGGTAAATACTACATGTATTATCCGCTGAAGGACCAAACCGACATTTTCCGTCTGGGAGTTGCAATTTCCGACAGCCCGGCAGGTCCGTTTATACCCCAGCCCGACCCAATGCGGGGAAGTTACAGCATTGATCCAGCAATATTTGAAGATATCGATGGAACCCACTACATGTATTTTGGTGGTTTATGGGGCGGCCAGTTGCAACGTTACAAAGACAACAAAGCACTGGAATGTGCTTATTTGCCTTCAGGAGATGAATTGGCTTTGCCATCGCGCGTTGTTCGTTTGTCGGACGACATGCTTGGCTTTGCGGAAGAACCACGACCTGTTATTATCCTGAATCCGGATGGAACTCCGATGAAAGCCGGACAAACCAACCGTTTCTTCGAAGCTTCGTGGATGCACCTTTACAACGGTAAGTATTATTTCTCTTATTCTACAGGCGATACGCATCTATTGTGCTACGCTACCGGCGATAATCCTTACGGGCCATTTACCTACCAGGGCGTGATTCTAACTCCGGTTGTCGGATGGACAACTCACCACGCTATTGCAGAGTTCAAAGGAAAATGGTACCTGTTTCATCACGACAGTGTGCCTTCAGGAGGAAGGACCTGGCTACGTAGCCTGAAAGTAGTAGAACTGGAATATAATGAGGATGGAACGATTAAGACCATTGAAGGTGGTGGAAATTAGGGTTAAATAAAAGCACTTTAAGAAGCTATCATGCTGCATATATTTCACAAAGTAGTTTCAAATCCTCCAATAAATGGTTCGAGTTTTGTACCATAGTGGGTCACTTTTATGAATTTAGAAAGCCTTGTAATCAAACGATTGCAAGGCTTTTTTAAGGCCCAGGATGTAGTGAAAATCTAAAATAAACTATAGTTTTAATATCCTCTTAGAAATGATAATAAAACTATTAAATGATAAATCAGAATTCCTGGCGTCATATATTTTACAAATGAAATCACATTAAAAGTACTCAAATTAAATGATTTGAGTGCTCTTGCATTTTAGATAGAAATCAAAAATAGAAATCCACATGTTGTTTGAAATTTCGTTAAGTCTTTGTTAAAATGATCTTCAAATCTTCTTTGTGATGATATTATGAAATACAAATAATGGATATTTGCACAAAATGATTTTATTATTTAGTATTCGTTGTCAAAAGGATAAAGATAGATGGAATTCAAATGCAAAAAGGCAGGCAATGAATGTTACGGGCTCAAGGAGCTTGTGCTGCTGTTTGATATCAGTCAGCGACTGATTCAAAGCAAGGAATTGAAGAATGATTTATCCGGGATACTTGAAATGCTGGTCAGGTATTTGGGTGCTGAGCGCAGTTTTCTCACCATTTTTAATCGGGAATCAGAGAGTATTCTGATTGAAGCAGCCTACGGATACAGCACTGCCCAACAGGCCCGGGGACGCTACAAATTAGGTGAAGGTATTATAGGCCGTGTTGTCGAAATGTCGCGTCCGGTTGTGATCGATAAAATTTCTAAATCAAGTTTATTTCTGAATCGAACTGGTCAGGAACTCACCAAAGATGGGCAGGAGCTGACCTTTATCTGTAACCCGATTATCGAAGAAGGTAAAGTGACCGGCACACTCAGCGTGGTTCGGATTTACAATCCGCATATTTCGTACGACGAAGATAATCAGTTGCTTTCGATCATCGGCTCCATGATCTCACGCAGTGTGCGCAGCAAGCAGGAGCGAATGGAAGAAATGGAAATTCTTAAACAAAAGAATTTTCAGTTACAAAATCAGTTGGAGAAAGATTTTCGTCCCGGAAATATTGTTGGAAATTCAAGCAAAATGCGCGATGTGTATTCTCTGGTGAGCATGGTAGCCGAAACCAATTCGACTGTGCTGATTCGCGGCGAAAGTGGGATAGGGAAGGAGCTGATTGCCGATTCGATTCATTTCTCAAGCCCTCGCGCCAAGAAGAATTTCATTAAGGTGAACTGTTCTGCTTTGCCTGATACACTTATTGAAAGTGAGTTGTTTGGACATGAAAAAGGCGCGTTTACCGGAGCCGAAGCCAGGCGAAAAGGACGTTTCGAATTGGCCGATGGCGGAACCATTTTTCTGGACGAAATTGGCGATATTCCACTTTCGACCCAGGTAAAATTGTTAAGACTGATCCAGCAGCGCGAGTTTGAGCGGTTGGGCGGAACCGAAACCATCAAAATTGATGTTCGGATTATTTGTGCGACCAACCGCAATCTGGAAGAATTGATTCAGAACAACGAGTTTCGCGAAGATTTGTACTACCGGATCAATGTGTTTCCGATTTTTGTACCGCCTTTGCGTGACCGGAGAAACGATATTCCTTCATTGGTCGATCATTTTATAGAGAAATTTAACAAGCGGAACAATGCCAAAATAATCCGGATTACCACCTCAGCCCTGAATATGCTGATGGTTTACCGCTGGCCTGGAAATATCAGGGAGTTGGAGAATTGCATTGAACGCGCCTGTATCCTGAGTAAAGACAATGTAATTCACAGTTACGATTTGCCACCATCGTTGCAAACCGCCGATTCGACCAATACCAAGGCTTCCGGAGGAATGATGTACACCGTTGAGCAGGTTGAAAAACAACTGATCCGTGAGGCACTGGTCAGCTCGAAAGGCAACATTGCCAAGGCAGCTGATGAGTTGAAAGTGACCGAACGAATGCTTGGTATCCGCCTGAAAAAGTATAACATTGATGCGTGGCGGTTTAAAGTTTAATTACCGCGTAGTGGTTAAAGTTTTGTAGGTAAAAGCAAAAAAAACAGGGCAAGGTGCATCTAGTGCAAATATTTGAAATTTGGATGATCCATGCGCCGCATGTGTAAATCTTAATAGGAAGAAGATTAACCGCTACGCGGTAACGGAACCGATGAAAACGGGGATTTCTATAATACTCAAATCGCTACGCGATAAAACTAAAATTAAAACCATTTTCCCATGGAACTCTCAATCATACAAGTCGATCTTCAAAACCCATTGCATTGCGATCAGGTGATTAAACTGCTGAACGACTACATGAAAGATCCGATGGGAAATAACCGGCCAATGCCCATTGGGTTGGGTCCGCAAATCATTTGCGGATTAAAGAAGCATACTGGCTTTCTTGGCTTTTTTGTATTAGTTGGCGAACAGTTTGCCGGCCTGGCCAATTGTAACATCAATTTCTCTACTTTTCAGGCCAGACCGCTGATTAATATTCACGATTTTATTGTGGCTCCCGAATTTCGAAACGTTGGTGCCGGACATTTTTTGTTGCGTGGAGTGATCAATTATGCTTCCCAAAACGGATATTGCCGCGTTAACCTTGAGGTTCGCGAGGATAACGCCAACGCTAAAACCCTCTACCGCAAAATGGGCTTTACAGACTGTGTACCGAGAATGATGTTTTGGGAACGGAAAATCTGAGTCGCTTACTTTTCGAAATCGATCTCCAGAAAATCGCTTACTTCTTTCATCCAGCGGTTCTGCACAAACGCCACATGATCGGGATGGTTGTTGTAGGTGGTGTAATCAACCTGATTGGCAAAAACCATAGAAAAACCATACTGAAATTTATTCTTTTTGCTTACCTGGTTAAATGCCTGAAAGTTTTTCACAACAGGGATTCCGGTCAATATGCGTGTTCCGTCCTGAATAAACTTTTGTGCCTCGGCAGAATCTTTTGGATAGGACAAATTGAAAATAACCATATGCTGGATTTCGCCCTTTTTCAAGGCACAATTTTCTGCACCTACATTGGATGCCAAAGATTTATTTGAGAATAATGTTCCGAAAAGCGTAGTCATACCAAGTGATCCAAGAAAAAATCTGCGTTTCATAATAAGATTAGTTAAAGTTGTTTACCGTCCAAATATAAGCACAAGACTTGGTTTTTCTTTCAGTAGATTATATATTGTGGCAATCATACTCATAGGACTCCGTATCACTTCGTCCTATGCTTTTACACATCGGGGCGTTGCCCCTTGCTGCGAATGCGATGATTTGTAATCTACTCCAAAGTCCTGACCTCTTCGGTTCCCAACCCTGTCAGGTTTTGAAAACCTGACAGGGTTAATGCGCGACCAACTCCAAATCTTTTGTAAAATTTAACTGAAGTGAACATAGAATATGGTTATATTTGGGAGTGCTTTGCTCAAACAGGTTTTGGCTCCTATTCACCAAAAGTTGAGATAATGTGCAATAAATGGGGTTTCAGAAGTACAGTTATTCTTGAAATTGCAGGTATGTAGAAGTAATGCAAAAATTCAATTATTAAGATTATGCTTCCAAAAGAGAATTCAATACTAAGATTATTACCATTTTCACTAGACAAGAGACAACTCTTAATTTTAGATTCAATTCGATTTACACTTGAAATGATTGATTACAGTAATAATATGCTTAAAGAAAAGCTGCGAATAACCTCAAAAGGAAAAAATAGGCAACACGATCTTCCTGAATTATTTACATATGCCTGGAATATTGTTGATAACAGCAAAAGATTTTATAGCTTGTATAAAAAGTTGCCATCAGTTAATAATCATAGAAATATTGAGAATCTTGATTTTCTTAGAACTTTTCGAAATACATATCAACATTTAGATCAACGAATTGATGAATCAATTTTGTCTAATGAGAAACCAATATATGGTTCTTTAAAATGGCAATTCAATGATGTTGAAACAAATAAAACAGTATATAATCTCGCAATAAGTGGAATAAATTTAGGCACTAAAGGCCATAATATTTACCCAGAAGGTAAATCTAAATCAAAAAATGAGATTGACAATATTATCATCGAAACTGTTGATGCTAAAGGAATGAGAGAAATAGACTTGTCTGAACTTTATTTAAATATTGTTGATATCACAGATAAATTGGAAATTCAACTCAATGAGCAGTTTGAGATTCAAAATGCAATCGCGGTCGATTGGAAAAAAAGGAGAGATATCATATTGTTTATTGAAAATGAATAAAAACCTTTGCATAACACCATGTGAATTGCATTGCGCAGGTTGTGCAAGGACGTTGTCTTATTCTCGTATGATTATCCGTACTGACAACTTATAATTTATCCTCCTCAGTTCCATATTCACATTACTACTGCCCACTGCGACTGTCCACTATCTTTCCCCTTCCTACCAAAACGTAGGTTAAGCCAATATTAACACCTCGTAAATCCTTGCTATCATTGATTTTGTGCCGTGCAACACGTTTTGTACGCACTTTCCTTGTTTCCTACCGAAAAGTAGGATTTTTTCGTGTGCCAAAATTCTTAAATAAATTTTTCACCCACATTAAGTTGCAGATAACCAGTATTTAGGGCATAACTTAAAACTTGAAACCTGGAACTTGAAACTGCTCTTGGCATCGTTCTGGTAATGCTTCGGCCAAACACGAATAGTTTAACCCTTAAAAATACGAAAATGAGAAAAATCGCAATTTATGGTAAAGGTGGAATCGGAAAATCCACGACCACACAGAACACCGTTGCCGGACTGGTTGAAGCCGGATTCAATGTAAAAGTAGTGGGTTGCGACCCAAAAGCCGATTCAACCCGCTTGTTGCTGGGTGGTCTGGCTCAGAAAACCGTACTGGATACTTTGCGCGAAGAAGGCGAAGAAATTGATCTGGACGACATCGTTAAAGTTGGGTACGGCGGCGTTCGTTGCGTCGAGTCTGGCGGTCCTGAACCAGGAGTAGGTTGTGCCGGTCGTGGTATCATCACTTCCATCAACCTGTTGGAGCAGTTGGGCGCATGGGACGAGAAGTACAAAATCGACTACACGTTCTATGATGTATTGGGCGACGTGGTTTGCGGAGGTTTTGCCATGCCAATCCGCGAAGGAAAAGCCGAAGAAATTTACATCGTGGTTTCAGGAGAGATGATGGCGATGTACGCAGCCAACAACATTTGCAAAGGGATTAAAAAATACGCACAGGCCGGAACTGTTCGTTTGGGCGGACTGATCTGCAATTCGCGTAATGTGGACAACGAACGCGAAATGATCGAAGAGCTTGCCCGCCAGTTGGGAACCAGAATGATCCACTTTGTACCTCGCGACAACATGGTTCAGCGTGCCGAGATCAACCGCAAAACGGTAATCGAATTCAACCCTGAGCATAACCAGGCCGATGAGTACCGTGCGCTGTCAAGAGCCATCAACGAAAATACCCAGTTTGTCATTCCAAACCCACTTGCAATGGAAGAACTGGAAACATTGTTAATCGATTTCGGAATTGTAAACTAAATGACTGGTAGAATGATGTCAGGCTGAAGTATAAGAAATATCAATCCTTCAGTCCATCAATCCTTCAGTATCTCAGAAAGAATAAAAAACTAAAAATAGGAGAACCAAAATATGTTAATGATCAGAGCAATTATTCGTCCTGAAAAGTCAAGCAAAATATTGAAAGCCTTGTTCGAAGCCGGATACGTGGCAGTAACAAAAATCCCGGTTGTTGGTCGCGGCAAGCAGCGTGGTATTAAAATCGGCGATGTAACCTACGACGAATTACCAAAAGAAATGCTGTTGATGGTCATCAAAGACGAAGACAAAGATTTTGCAGTGACTACCATCATGGAAGCTGCCCGCACCGAGCCCAAAGGCGCTTATGGCGACGGAAAAATCTTCATCACTCCGGTTGAAGAAGCATACACTATCAGCCGCGGAACCAAAGAGTTATAACCCAAAAACCGAAGAGATATGAAGTTAATCATGGCAATTATACGCATCGACAAAATGAACGCCACCAAACGCGCTCTGTCAGATGTTGGCCTTCCTTCGATGACTGCTACCGGAAAAGTTTTCGGCCGTGGCAAGGGGCTTTGGGATGCCAAAGTACTCGAAGGAGTTAAGAAAGACCTTCCGGAGGCGCTGGCCCATTTGGGAAAAGAACCTCGCCTTCGTCCTCAAAGGGTAGTCACAATTGTGGTTCCCGACGATAAAGTGACAACTGCTGTTGAAACTATTATTGAAGCCAATCAGACTCCCGAACCCGGCGACGGAAAAATCTTCGTCATTCCGGCATATGAATCCATTCGGGTTCGCACAGGAGAAACCGGCGATATCACACTCGATTAAAACTTACAGTTATGCCAAACAGAAAAAATTATACCAACGGATTGCCAGATCCAATTGCGCTCAGGGAAGAAATCCTGAAAAAATATCCGGCAAAAATAGCCAAGAAGCGGGTAAAAGGAATTGTAATCAACGACCCGAATCTGGAGCAGGAAATTATGGCCAATGTCCGCACCATTCCTGGAATCATCACACAGCGTGGTTGTACCTACGCCGGATGTAAAGGGGTAGTTTTGGGGCCAACCCGCGACATTATCAACCTGGTACACGGACCAATCGGCTGCAGCTTTTACGCCTGGCTTACCCGCCGTAACCAAACCCGCGTTCCTGAAGGAGGAGACAACTATATCAATTACTGTTTCTCAACCGATATGCAGGACGAAAACATCGTTTTTGGTGGTGAAGCCAAATTAAAAGATGCTGTCCGCGAAGCCTTTGAGATGTTCAAACCTAAAGCCATCGGTATTTTCTCAACTTGTCCGGTAGGTTTGATTGGTGACGACGTTCACTCTGTTGCCCGCGACATGAAAGCCGAACTCGGAATCAATATTTTTGGTTTCAGCTGCGAAGGTTACCGCGGAGTTTCACAGTCGGCCGGTCACCACATTGCCAACAACGGTGTATTTAAACATGTGGTTGGATTGAACGACCGCGAACGTGTTGGTAAATTTCAGGTCAACCTGTTGGGCGAGTACAACATTGGCGGCGATGCTTTCGAAATCGAAGCATTGTTCGAAGAAGCCGGCATCACTTTGCTTTCTACTTTCTCCGGAAACTCAACCATCAAAAGCATGGAATATTCGCACACTGCCGATTTGAACATGGTCATGTGCCACCGCTCCATCAACTACATTGCCGAAATGATGGAAGAAAAATACGGTATTCCATGGGTGAAAGTAAGTTTTGTAGGAGCCGAATCGACTTGCAAATCACTCCGGAAGATTGCCGATTATTTTGGCGATGCCGGTCTGAAAGCCAAAGTGGAAGAAATTATTTCCCGCGAAATGTTGAAAGTGGAAGCGGTAAAAAGCGCCATAAAACCTCGCGTTGAAGGCAAACTGGCCATGATGTTCGTTGGAGGTTCACGCGCTCATCACTATCAGGATTTATTTTCTGAATTGGGAATCCGCACTGTTTCTGCCGGATACGAATTTGCCCACCGCGACGATTACGAAGGCCGCAAGGTACTTCCTACGATCAAAATTGATGCTGATACCCGTAACATCGAAGAACTTTCAGTAACCAAAGACGAAGCGCATTTCAGGCCAGACCTGGTTGAGAAAAAAGCGGAGTTGGTAAGCCAGGGTTTCGAGTTTAAAGACTACGACGGAATGATGCCCGAGATGTTGAAAAACTCGCTGGTTATCGACGATGTCAACCATTGGGAAACTGAAAAATTAATCGAATACTACAAACCCGATGTTTTCTGCGCCGGGATCAAAGAGAAATACGTGGTGCAAAAAGCCGGGGTTCCGCTCAAACAGTTACACAGCTACGACTACGGCGGCCCTTACACAGCTTTCGACGGAGCCATCAATTTCTATGTCGAAATGGAAAGGATGCTCGCTACCAACATCTGGAAAATGATTGATGCCCCCTGGAAAAACGAGTCAGAACTCGTGGGCAGCATGACAATTGAAGCTTAATAAATAGGAGGAACCAATTATGTTACTACGACATACAACAAAAGAAGTAAGAGAAAGGACGGCTTTAACCGTTAACCCGGCAAAAACCTGTCAGCCAGTAGGCGCCATGTATGCAGCTTTGGGTGTTCACGGATGCCTTCCTCACAGTCACGGTTCGCAGGGTTGCTGCTCGTATCACCGCAGCGCACTCACCCGTCACTACAAAGAACCGGTCATGGCGGCAACCAGCTCATTCACCGAAGGATCATCGGTTTTCGGCGGACAAGCCAACTTGTTGCAAGCCATCGAAACCATTTTCGCGGTGTACGAACCCGAAATTATCGCCGTTCATTCAACCTGTTTGTCCGAAACTATTGGCGACGACTTGAACCAGATTGTGAATAAAGCAAAAGACGAAGGCAAAGTACCATTCGGGAAATACGTTATTCAGGCATCAACACCAAGTTACGTGGGTTCGCATGTCACCGGATACGCCAATATGCTGGAATCTTTCGTGAAATATTTTGCCGAAAAGACCGACGAAAAAATCCGCCAGATCAATTTACTCTCTGGATGGGTTGAACCTTCGGATATGCGCGAACTGAAACGGATCATGAAAATGATGAAAGTGAAATCAGTATTGCTGCCTGATACGTCTGATGTTTTGGACACACCAATGACCGGTAAATTCGAAATGTACCCAAAAGGCGGAACAACCATTTCTGAAATGGTAAGCATGGGAGACAGTATGCAGTCACTCGGATTGGGCGAATGGGCCACACAAAAAGCGGCCATCATGCTCGATAACCAATGCAAAGTACCGTTCGACATCATCGATATTCCGGTTGGGTTAAAAGCTACCGATCGTTTTATTCAGGCATTGGCAAAAGCTGGTCGGGTTTCAATTCCTGAGTCGATTACCGAAGAACGTGGACGCCTGCTCGACGTTATTACCGATATGCACCAATATCTCTACGGAAAACGGGTAGCTATTTATGGCGATCCTGACAACATTATCCCGATGATCGAATTCATGGTCGATATGGATATGAAACCGGTTTACATCGTTTCAGGAACTCCGGGAAAACATTTCGAAAAACGGATGGAAGAAATTCTTTCGGAGCGTGTTCCTGAAGCCAAATACAAAAACGGGCCACAAGCCGATATGTTCCTGATGCACCAATGGATCAAGGAAGAACCGGTTGACCTGATCATTGGCAACACCTACGGCAAATACATTGCCCGCGACGAAAATATCCCGTTTGTGCGCATGGGTTTCCCTATCATTGACCGCATCGGACACAGCTATTTCCCAACTATTGGTTACATGGGCGGACTGCGCATACTTGAAAAAATCCTTAGTGCGCTGATGGACAAACAGGATGCAGCCTGCATCGAAGAAAAGTTCGAACTGGTAATGTAAGATTAGCTAAGTCTTCCCGAATTCATTTCGGGATCTGACCCTATTTGCGCAAAGATCCTGAAACAAGTTCAGGATGACGATTCCAGTTCTAAATTATACCGGATTCTCTAGTCGTTCTAAATAGTAATCAAACCTGTTTTAGCCATTCGGACAGGACTAACTACCTGTCCGAATTTTAAAAATTACCGTTGGCCCCCTTAACGGAAAAGAGATATCCCCCTTTGGGTGAGGGGGATAGAGGTGGCTATTTTCTTTTTAATGTTGAAACGGGGGAGGAGCTTCCCGCACACTCCCCCTTTCTTTTAAAACAAATAACATGAACGAGATACTGAAAGAACGGAAAGGCCAAATCGTCACCAAAGGACAGGACGACGTGGCTATTGCATGTGGAAAGGCTAGTTTGGCAGGTTCGGTTTCTCAGCGTGCATGTGTTTTTTGCGGATCGCGTGTGGTACTTTATCCCATCGCCGATGCGCTTCACCTTATTCACGGTCCGGTTGGCTGTGCAGCTTATACCTGGGACATCCGTGGATCGCTTTCATCAGGACCACAATTGCACCGCCTCAGTTTTACCACCGACCTGAAAGAAAAAGAAGTGGTTTTTGGCGGCGAACCCAAATTATATCAGGCACTCATCACCTTGATCGATCAGTACAAACCAAAAGCGGCTTTCGTTTATGGAACCTGCATCGTTGGAGTAATTGGCGATGACATGGAAGCTGTTTGCCGCAGGGTTTCCAAAGAAAAAGGAATTGATGTCATTCCGATTATGTCTGAAGGGTTCAACGGAACAAAAAAGGATGGTTATAAGCTTGCTTGCGATGCCCTTTCGAAATTGATTGGAACTGATAATGAAACTGAAGTTCCTGAACACAGCATCAATATTTTGGGCGATTTTAACCTGGCCGGAGAACTCTGGATGCTGGCCAAATATTATCGCCGTATGGGTGTAAATATGGTAGCTTGCATGACAGGCGATGGCCGCATTGACGATGTGCGCAAAGCCCACAAAGCCCAATTGAACGTAGTTCAGTGTTCCGGATCGATGACCTATCTGGCTAAAGACATGAAGGAAAAATACGGCATCCCGTTTATGAAGGTTTCCTACTTCGGGATCGAAGACATGTCGGATGCACTGTATGAAGTGGCCCGGTTTTTCAAATCCGACGAAATGATGCAGAAAGCCCGCGAACTGGTGAAAGAAGAAATCAGCCTGTTATTACCAGCACTTCAGGAATATCGCACAAAACTGGAAGGTAAAAAAGCTGCCATTTATGTTGGAGGCGCATTTAAGGCCATCTCGCTTGTAAAGGCATTGCGCTTACTCGGCATGAAAACCGTGGTGGTCGGTTCGCAAACCGGAAATCAGGACGATTACAACCTCCTGAAAGAACTGTGCGACGAAGGAACCATCATTGTTGACGACTCGAACCCCAACGAACTTTCGGAATTTGTGAAACAAACCGGAGCCGATTTATTTATCGGTGGAGTGAAGGAACGACCCATTGCTTACAAACTCGGATTGGGCTTTTGCGATCACAATCACGAACGAAAAGAAGCGCTGGCCGGATACGAAGGCATGTTGAATTTCGCGAAAGAAGTCCACGCGTCGGTTTGCAGCCCGGTATGGAAGTTTATGAAGTAACAACTGAAATATCCAATTTAGAATGTAAAATATAGAATACCTAACATCACGGAACGCGTCACCCGAAACACGCAACCCGGATTAAAAAGAAAAGGAGAATAGCACCATGAAAGACACGATTAATCATACCCCGACCAAACCCACTGCCGAAGAGCCTTTTAAATCGACCCGCAACGCCTGTAAACTCTGCGCCCCCCTTGGTGCAAGTGTGGCATTCAAAGGTATCCGCGGCTGTGTCCCCATCATTCATGGCTCGCAAGGCTGCGCCACCTACATCCGCCGCTACCTGATCAGCCACTACAAAGAACCTGTGGATATCGCATCCTCAAACTTTAGCGAAGAATCGACCATTTTTGGCGGAGGCGCCAACTGCCACGCCGCAATCGACAATGTCATCCGGCAATATCAGCCCGAAGTGATTGGAATGGCAACCACTTGCCTGAGCGAAACCATTGGCGACGATGTGAAATTTTACATCGAAACTTACAAAGAACTGACAAACCGCACCGAATTGCCCCAATTTGTCACCGCGTCAACCCCCAGTTACCAGGGATCGCACATGGACGGTTTCCACGAAGCGGTAACTTCTATCGTAAAATCGATGGCCGAAACCGGCGAACTGGGCGAACACCTCAATATTTTTCCGGGATTCGTTTCTCCGGAAGACCTCCGTCAGATCAAAACCATTCTCGAAGATTTTGGGATTGACTATATACTATTACCTGATTATTCAGAAACACTTGATAACCCGATTTGGGATGCCTACAAACGTATTCCTGATGGTGGCACTCCGATCGAATCGGTTAAGAAATGCGGGTCCGCCCGAGCTTCAATTGAATTTGGTACCATCCTGAACAAAGGCAGTCTGGCCGGAAGGGTAAAGAACAATGCACAGGCAACTTCGGCAGGCGACTATCTGGAAAGCACTTTTGGTGTCGAAAATCGCCGGATGCCCATGCCAATCGGAGTTAGTTCATGCGATACGTTTTTCGAAACACTGAAAGAAGTTTCAGGAAAAGAAATTCCATTGAAATACAAAAAAGAACGCGGCCGCCTGATTGACTCTTACGTTGACGGACACAAATACATTTTCGGAAAAAAGGCTGTTGTTTATGGCGAAGAAGATTTTGTAGTTGGCATGACTGCTTTTCTGAACGAAATTGGGATCGAAGTGGCATTAGCAGTTTCAGGAGGTGAAAGTGGTCATTTGGAAGAAGAAATTAAAAAATATTGTCCGGAGAACTCCGATTCAATTTTGGTAAAAAATGGCTGGGATTATGAATTGATACACGAATGGTGTGCCGAAAATAAACCGGACATCCTGATCGGAAACAGTAAAGCCTATTACATCGCCCGCGAGTTGGGTATCCCGATTGTTCGCTGCGGTTTCCCAATTCACGACCGCATTGGCGGACAACGCATTAAGCACCTCGGTTATACCGGAACACAGGAATTGTTCGACCAGATCACCAATACACTGATCGGATACAAACAAGACCATTCTGAAGTTGGCTATAAATATATGTAAGAACAAAAACTCAACGCTATGATAGATCTCGAAAAACATCCGTGCTTCAACATCGAAGCGAAAGGCACATACGCCAGGGTTCATTTGCCCGTGGCACCAAAATGCAACATTCAATGCAATTATTGTAAACGCGATTACGATTGTGTAAATGAGAGTCGCCCGGGAGTTACCAGTGAGGTTCTTTCGCCTGAGCAGGCCTTGGCTTACCTAACTAAACTCAAAGAAAAGATGCCAAACCTGTCGGTAGTGGGCATTGCCGGTCCGGGCGATCCATTTGCTAATCCGCACGAAACCATGACAACCCTGCGGTTGGTGCGTGAACATTTTCCTGAAATGATCTTGTGCCTTTCATCAAACGGGTTGAATGTCGCTCCGTTTGCCGAAGAACTGGCCGAGTTGGGAGTGAGTCATGTGACGATTACCATGAACGGATTGGATGCTGAGGAAACGCAAAATATCTATAAATGGGCCCGCTTCCGAAATCGCGGATATGTGGGCAAAGCTGCGGCTGCAATTCTTCTGGAGAACCAGTTGGTAGCCATCAAAATGTTACGGAGGTTTGGAATAACGGTGAAAATCAACACCATTGTCATTCCCGGAGTGAACGATCATTTGGTTGAAAGTGTGGCAGAAAAAGCCAAAGAATTGGGCGCCGAACTGATGAATGCCATTCCATTATTTCCTGTGGCAGACACACCATACGAAAACCTGAAAGAGCCTGATGTGCTCACCATGCGCGAGATCCGCCTGAAAATTGCGAAGCATCTGAAACCAATGACCCATTGCGCCCGCTGTCGTGCCGATGCGGTTGGCTTGTTGGGCGAAGATGACGTGGAAGCTAAGAAAATCATGTCGGAAGTGATTAACCTGACAGTCGCCGATGAAGAGAACCGTCCGTTTGTAGCTGTTGCCAGTCACGAAGGGATGCTGGTCAATCAGCATTTGGGCGAGGCCGACAGTTTATATGTTTTCCGCGAAACGCCGAATGGTTACCGAATGGTGGAGCAACGCAAAACACCCCCTTCAGGAATCGGAAATAAGCGATGGGAAGATCTGTCAGAACTTTTAAGCGATTGCCGCGCCCTTTTAGTTGGTGGAATCGGGCCAAGCCCGTCGGCAACCATTGGCCGCACAGGTATCCGTATCGTCGAAATGACCGGACTAATTGACGAAGGTTTGGACGCTATCTATAAAGGTAAAGAATTGCGCACCGTGAAAAAGGCAGACGTATTTAAATGCGGTGCCGTTTGTACCGGAAAAGCTACAGGCTGCTAAAAACCAGCTTCCTCTTTGACACAGGTCACCCCGAATTTATTTCGGGGTCTGTTGTTCAATGAGATCCTGAAACAAGTTCAGGATGACGAGAAAAGGAGAGATAGATTACAATCCCACAAAATTAAATAACAATAAAATCTCACATCATGAAAAAGCCAGACTACCACATTTTGATTTGCAACTCGTATCGGGTTGCCGGCGATGCCAAAGGATTTTGCAACAAAAACGGAGGCGCCGAATTTATTCAGTATGTCACTGAAGAGTGCGCCGATCGAGGGATTGATGCCGCCGTATCATCAACCGCATGCCTGAATGTATGCTCGCAGGGTCCGGTTATGGTTATCCAACCCAACAACTTTTGGTACGGAGCCATCACTACCGACAAAATCGATGAAATCCTTGATGCGCTGGAAGAAGGCAATGCTGTTGAGGAATATCTGATCAGCGAATAGCTCAAATATTCAGTCGCAGTTGGCAGCAAAAGATGTTCCGGGGTGCGAGTTGCGAGTTGTGTGACTGTTCACGAAACATGCAACCCGAATCCCTTAACAGTTAACTATTTGCGTTCATTCAAGATTCGAAATTCTAATATTCAAGACTATGACAAAAACTCCACATATCATCGACTCCACCCTTCGTGATGGCGAACAGGCTCCCGGAGTGGTTTTTACGCTGGAAGAAAAACTCCACATTGCAGCTCTGTTAGAAGATTGCGGGGTGAAAGAAGTTGAGGTAGGAACTCCGGCAATGGGAGCCTATGAAATTCGTGTGATCCGCGAGATTGTGCAGTCCGGATTCCGGTTCGACAAACTTTGTTGGGCACGCGCCAAAGAGTTCGACATCGAAGAATCAGCCAAAACTGGCGCCAACCGGATCAATATTTCATTTTCAGTTTCTGATATTCAGCTATCAGCGATGGGGCGAAATACCGATTGGGTGATGAAACAGATTCGGCCCATGATTGCATTTGCCCGGCAACGGTTCGATTTTATTGCCATTGGAGCACAGGATGCCTCGCGTGCCAATCGTGAATTTCTCGATGAATTTATTGCCGCTTGTCTGGCCGAAGGAGTTGACCGCATTCGTTTAGCCGATACTGTTGGTGTTTTAAACCCATTCTCTACGGCTCAGTTGTTTTCGTCAGTCAGTAAGAAATTTCCGTTTGTCGATTTCGAATTTCACGGCCACAACGACTTGGGAATGGCAACTGCCAATTCGGTCAGCGCCTTGCTTTCCGGGGCACAGTCGGTCAGCGCAACCATCAACGGCTTAGGCGAACGAGCCGGGAATGCCTGCGTGGAAGAAATCGCAGCCGCACTGAAGATATCTTCAGGAATCGATCCGGGAATTCATCTTGCAGGAATGCAAGAGCTTTGCAGGTTCGTTGCCCAGGCTTCGTCCAAGCCAATTCATCCTTCCAAACCAATTGTTGGCGAGATGGCTTGCCGCCACGAATCCGGAATCCATTGCAACAGCCTTCTGAAAAATGAACTTACCTATCAGCCTTTCCTTTCTTCGGAAATTGGAAAATCGACAGAAATGGTCATTGGCCGGCATTCGGGAAGCCGAACAATTCGGCATTTTCTGGAAAAACAGCAGATAAGCGTTAATGAGAGCCTTACTTTACTTTTAACAGAACAGGTGAAGGCATTGTCGCTCAGAAAAAAACGGTGTTTGAGTCAGGATGAATTAATCCATCTGGCCAATAATTTGAATCATCATGAACATTAAAACTACAGTTATGGAATGGGAAAGCTATTATTTGGAAGCAACTGATTATTATAAGGCAGCTTTAGGTGCATCGCAGAAAAAGACGCTCGGCAATCTGGTAATTTATAATGTAGTTGCCATGTCGATCGAGAATTACATGACCAGCATATTGATGAAATCGGGGTTTATTCCTGAACATTCAAGTATTTCTTCGATGTATCGCGAGTTGAAGAAAAACCACAATGCACCGGAGGAATTTCATGCAGAAGTTCGTTTCATGAACCGTTTTATGAATTTTTGTTCGCTTGAACCTACACCTGAAATTGTGCCAACGGATGATGAGATCAATCGGATGGTTAGCTTTGCAACTTCGCTGAAGGAATGGACAAGCGATTGTCTGGCAATTGAAAGTTAAATGATTTGAAATTCGTGTTTCATTGATCTTTGTTATTTTATGCCGTTATCCAGTTCAGGCAAAAACGATTTGGCTGTGGTTTTAAAAGTCTCTGCTTGTGGGAAACAAATAAATGAGTAGTTTTAAAAACAGATGATGAAACGAATAATATATCTGATCGCCTTTTTGATTTCAATGACGGCTCAGGCGCAAATCGTTAAGATTGCGGCAGCTGCCGATTTGCGATACGCTTTGGATGAGGTTGTTAAAGCTTACAAAAAAAACAATTCAGGAGCAACTATCGAAGTCATTTATGGATCTTCAGGCAATGCTTTTACACAAATTTCAAACGGAGCTCCGTACGATATTTTTTTCTCAGCAGATATTATCTACCCACAAAAATTAAAGGAAGCCGGACTAACGCTTACCGATCCGAAATTATATGCAATTGGTCGGATTGTTTTATGGAGTGCAACATTGGATGTAAGCAGAGGTTTGTCTGTTCTGACAGAGAAACCGAATTTAAAAATTGCGATTGCAAATCCGGAACATGCACCCTATGGACAACGCTCTGTGGAAGCTTTGAAATATTATCAGCTTTATGAAAAGATTGAAGATGAGCTCATATTTGGAGAAAACGTTTCACAGGCTGCCCAATTTTGCCTTTCGGGAAATGCGGAGGCGGGTTTGATTGCGTTATCACTGGTTTTATCACCATCCATGAGCAATCAGGGAAAATATTTTCTGATTGACGAAAAATCACACCGGCCTCTTGAACAGGCCTATGTCATTCTCGATCATGCAAAAGGGAATAAAGATGTATTTGCTTTTGCTGAATATATATCAGCGACGGCTGCAAGGCTTATCTTTGAAAAATATGGATTTACTTTACCCAAATGAATAAGTTAACTGGTAAGATATCCAAGATCCAGCAATCAGGAGCAATTCTTCTGGTGGATGTTGATGTCGATGGGCACGGCTTTTCGGCCATGCTGATCGAATCGGCGACTCAACCGGAGTGGCTGCAAACCGGCAATACTATTGAATTGGTATTTAAGGAAACCGAAGTATCGCTGGCCAAAAACCTTTCAGGAATGATTAGTATGCGAAACCGTATGAAATGCACTGTTTTGCAAATTGAACGCGGAGAACTACTGAGTAAAGTCAGTCTGCAGTTTCAGAAATATACGATTACTTCTGCCATAACTACGCGGTCAGTCAATTCGCTTGACCTGAAAATTGGCGACGAAGTTGAAGCGCTGGTTAAAGCCAACGAAGTTTCGCTGATGAAGAAATAGAAAAAAGTCAATAGTCATTGGAAATTCCTTTCCTCTATTCTTTTTCCTGTTTACTATTGACTATTTTCTAATGACTTAATATGGATCCACAATTTGCACAAACTCTCTGGCTTACGCTGAAACTGGCAGTTTCAACAACAGTCATTTTAATCCTGATCGGGCTGCCGTTTGCGTATTGGCTGGCTTATACCAAAGTCAGGATAAAACCACTGATTGAAGCTTTGGTAAGTATGCCGATGGTATTGCCGCCTTCGGTAATTGGCTATTACATGCTGGTGATTTATAGTCCGCGCAATTGGTTTGGCGAATGGCTGGGACGAGTGTTCGATGTTCGTCTGGCTTTTTCGTTCGAGGGTGTGCTGATTGCCTCGGTTATTTTTAGCCTGCCATTTATGGTTCAGCCACTCCACAATGGACTTCGTGCTTTGCCCGACAGTTTGCGCGAAGCATCCTATACGCTGGGGAAATCGAAAAGTATCACATTTTTCAGAGTTTTGCTTCCAAACATCAAACCATCGATTATCACTGCCGTGGCGCTTACTTTTGCACACAGCATCGGCGAATTTGGGATTGTGCTGATGGTTGGCGGCAATATGCCCGGCGAAACCCGGGTCGCTTCCATTGCCATTTACGACGAGGTACAAGCGCTCAATTTTGAAGCGGCCAACCGATACGCTTTAATTTTATTCCTGACTTCGTTAATTCTGCTTACTATTATCTATAGCATCAATAAAAAATACGACTCATGGAAAATGATGTAATCTTTATTGATGTTGAAAAGCGGATGCTCACGGCAGATGGGCCAATGAACCTCAAGGTTCAAACATCCATTGTGTCCGGCGAACTGGTTGCCTTATTTGGACAGTCGGGAGCCGGGAAAACAACGCTGCTTCGGATTCTGGCCGGATTAATCAATCCTGATAAAGGAATAGTTAAATTCGGAAACACGGTTTGGTTCGATTCTGCGAGACAAATTAATGTTGTTCCACAGTTGCGGAACATTAGCCTGATGTTTCAGGATTTTGCGCTTTTTCCGAATATGACGGTAGAACAAAATATCCGGTTTGCACAGCCTGAAAAGAACGAGGCTTCAGTAAATGAATTGCTTGGCATTTTTGGTTTGACCGAATTCAGGAGCAGAAAACCCGGTAGCTTATCTGGCGGACAAAAACAGCGGGTGGCTTTGGCCCGCGCCCTTGCCCGCAAGCCTCAACTCTTACTTTTAGATGAACCACTTTCGGCATTGGATGCTGAAATGCGAAACACGCTTCAGGATGAAATAGCCAAGGCTCACCAGCTATTGGGAGTAACAACGTTGATGGTTAGTCACGATTTGAATGAGGTTTTTCGTTTGGCCACTCAGGTAATCTGCCTCGAAAAGGGTGAGGTAACCCGAACAGGAACTCCTGAAGATGTTTTTTTGGACAACAGCATCAGCGGGAAAGTGCAGATTACCGGACAAATTGCGCGAATCGACAAACAAGACACAATCTATATTGTAACAGTAATTTCCGGAAATAACCAGATTATTAAAGTTATAGCATTTGATAGCGACCTCAAAAATCTGATGATAGGAGATAGGGTGATGGTTTTCTCAAAGGCGTTTAATCCGATTATCAGCAAGTTAAATACAATATGATGTGGTTTTTACCATCAAAAAAGGCGCAAAGAAATCGTATTCCTTTGCGCCTTTTACCAATTGTTTTCTTTTCGGTTTCAGGAAAGCCATGATTTAATTGCATCGCCTGCACTTTTTACACTTCCGCCACGAATATCCAATCCGGGCAGCACCTTTGCATCTGGGCAAAGTTTCCGAATGTCGCGTTCACTACCGCCCAGACCGCTTCCTTCGTGTGTGCAAAAGGGTAGGATAGTCTTTCCGGTGAAATCGTATTCTTCCAGAAAGGTAAACACGGCCATTGGGAAAGTTCCCCACCAGTTTGGATAGCCTAAAATGATCGTATCGTATTGGTCCATGTTCACGACATAGGAGGAAAGCTCAGGTCGTGCATTGGTTCGTTTCTCAACCGTTGCGACTTCTGTAGTTTCGGTGTAATCAACCGGATACGATTTTACCGTGCAAATTTCAAAGATATCGCCTCCGGTTATTTCCTGAGCCATTTTGGCGGCCACTTCAGTGTTTCCAACCGGAAGATTTACAATTCGACTGCCGACATAATTCTGGCCTTTGCGCGAATAATACACAATCAGGATTTTTGATTTTGCCATCACTATTACCTGTTAATCATTTTAGCGCTACCACCTGAATACCGGTCGCCTTGTACGGCAATTTTCGAGGATAAGATATTAATTTCCTGAAGTTCGTCAGCTGTGAATTCGATTACTGCAGCTCCGAGATTCTCTTGTAAACGATTCAACTTTGTAGTTCCGGGAATTGGGACAAACCACGGTTTTTGTGCCAGTACCCATGCCAATGCAATTTGTGCTGGAGTAGCATTTTTACGTTGTGCAAATGCCGCAACCAAATCAACAAATGCCATGTTGGCTTTTAAGTTTTCGGGCGATAAACGCGGAACTGTACTCCGGAAGTCTTTGCTATCGAAAGTTGTGTTTTGATCCATTTTCCCGGTGAGGAAACCCTTGCCCAGCGGGCTGAACGGAACGAACCCGATCCCCAATTCTTCGAGCGTTGGAATGATTTCGTCTTCCGGTTCGCGCCACCACAACGAATATTCGCTTTGCAAAGCAGTAACCGATTGCACTGCATGTGCACGGCGGATCACTTGGACTCCTGCTTCCGAAAGTCCGAAATGTTTCACTTTACCTTCCTGAATCAGGTCCTTTACTGCTCCAGCAACATCTTCAATGGGCACATTCAGGTCAACGCGATGCTGATAAAACAGATCGATGGCTTCAATCCGGAGTCGTTTCAATGATTCTTCGGCCACTTTCCGAATATTCTCTGGACGGCTGTTGAGTCCGGTACTTATACCATCCTGAAAATTAAAGCCAAATTTAGTGGCAATCGCAACTTTACCTTTGAATGGTTCAAGTGCTTTTCCAACCAGTTCTTCGTTGATGTATGGGCCATAAACTTCGGCAGTATCGAAAAAGGTAACCCCACCTTCAACAGCCGACCGAATCAGAGCTATCATTTCCTTTTCATCAGAAATTGTTCCGTAGCCAAAACTCATCCCCATGCAACCGAGTCCGATGGCCGAAACTTCCATGCCGCTATTTCCTAATTTGCGTTTTTGAATTTTTGTTTCCATGATTTTATGCTTTTTATGATGATACAAATATCAAACAGAAATACCCAGGAAAATAACAAAATACAAACGATAAATTACGAAATTCAAACAATACCCTTTTTATGGTTTCATATTCGGCAACTTTATGTTCTTGACTTAAACTAAAATTCGGATTGATTAATAAATTTACTCAACAATTGTTGATAGACTAGGGGAGTATCCATGTCTTCCAATAAATCACCACCATCTAAAAGGATTACGTTTTCTTCGTGGCGTTTAATGATTTTTTTAGCACCCTCTTCATTTTTTAATTCTGAAAGTTCTTTAAAATAGCATTTGTCAAAAAGTACGGGAACACCTTTCCATCCTGAAGCGGAACGTGAGGATATAATTTGTTTCGAGTCGGGCTGATAAGCGTAAAACATTTTTTCGAGATAGAAAGTTGTAACCATTGGCTGGTCCAAAAGCGTGATCAATACCCCATCTGTATTCGGAAATTTTTGAATGATTACACTTATTCCAAGTGAAATTGAGCTGCCCATTCCACATTTCCATTCAGAATTAATGAAAATGTCAACTCCATATTTCTGAATTACGGGAAAAATAAGATCCGAATTTGAACCTAAAACCACATTAACCGGATTTCCTGTTTTTTGTAAAGTCTGAATTTGATGCTCAATCAGAGTTTGGTTTCCCCAGGGCAACAATTGTTTGGGTTGTCCCATTCGGGTTGAACCTCCGGCAGCCAAAAGTAAAATTGGAATTTTATCCATGTATTGAACCTATTTTCTCCGTCAGGGCAATGGGCTTCTGGTGACGGATGACACTCAAAATTTCGGACAGAATGGACACCGCAATTTCTGAAGCGCTTTCAGCGCCAATGCTGATTCCGGCCGGCCCGTGAATCTGTTCCAGAAAATCAGTCGAAATATCGGGCATATAATCGAGTAGCATCGAAAGAACACGTTCTCTCCGGTTGTTCGAGCCCAATAATCCAAGGTATGCAGGCTGGGTATCTTTCAGCGCCATCAGGTACTGAACATCTTTATTAAAGCTGTGTGTCATTAAAACCACGGCGGTTTGTTCATCAATTCCAGATGTGTCGATAGTATCGAAAGTTGGTGAAATCAACGAATGGACTCCCGGAAAATATTCGCATGATTTCGATTCGTCGGGCGAAGCAACTACGGTAATTTTCCATCCGAGCAATTTAGCCGACTGGCTCAACTGAACAGCATCGTGTTCGGCCCCAAAAATGAAAAGCTGGAAAGGCGGTTTTAAAGTTTGGGTAAAACATTCCTGATGCGCAATCAGGTCGATTGTAAACGAAGGATTCAGGGCAAATTTTTTACCATTAAGGTTCACCATTGTTCCTACATCGTCGTATTCTCCGACTTCGCGGTAAAACCAGGCTTCCATTTGGAAGGACTGCCTGTTATCAACCTGGGTTACAAATGCCGAAAATAATTCATCCGAGATAGAAACCGGTTCAATCAAAATATGAATGATTCCCTCGCAGCCAATCCGGAAACGTCCGTCGTAAACAATTACTTTGGCTTTCCCAGTCTGGAAAACCCGCTGTGCTTGTCGCTCAATTTCTGTTTCGACACAACCACCGCTCACGGCTCCAACCATCTCGCCGTCCTGACTCATAATCATGCAAACTCCGGGGCGACGATAGGAAGAACCTTCAAGAGCAACTACCGAAATAAAAACAGCTTTTTTGCCAATTTTCTGCCAGCTTTTTAAGGTCTGAAATAACAGTCGTATTTCATGTGTCATAATCAAGTTATTTAAAACAATGAATTTGAACCCATTGGTGTATGGTTAAAATTTTTCCATCTCAATCAAACACTTAACAAGTTTAACCTCTACGAGGTATTCTGCGTTCGGTCCTTGATTTTTCTACAACACTTTTTCTCCTACGGAGAATTTTCCGCGTAGCGGATAAAGTATTGTAGATCAATAGCGAGATAGTCCTAAGTTTCCGCGTAGCGGATAAACTTTCCTTTTAAATCATTCAAAACTGTTTTTAATAAAGGGCTGATGATAATGACGGGTGCCGGTTGCTTTGTACAGGGCATTTGCCAATGCGCCCATCACAGGCGGATAAGGTGGTTCGCCAAGTCCGGTTGGATTAATCTCATTTTCGACAAAATGAACTTCAATCTCTTTGGGTGCTTCTGCATGTCGGATCAGACGATACGAATCGAAATTATCCTGATCCGGTTGTCCTTTACTAAATGTAATCTGGCCGTACATCGCATGTCCAATTCCATCCACAATGCTACCTTCGGTCATGTTTATAGCAGCATCAGGATTCACAACAATGCCACAATCGATAGCGGCATACACTTTCTGAATGATGGGGACATCTTTTTCAACCGTGAGATCAACAACGTTGGCCACATAAGAACTGTGACAGAAATAAGCTGCAACTCCGCGATTTTTCCCCGCTGAATTTGTATCCCAGCCAGATTTTTCGCGCACCAGTTCAAGAACTCCGGCATAACGGGCCGCATCGTAATCGTTTTTTTCTCCCACCGGATTTTCCTTTGCCTTTTTCAAAAGATCGAGCCGAAACTGTATCGGATCTTTGCCCATCGCCTCGGCCACTTCGTCAAGGAAAGACTGCTCGGAAACGGCATTGAAGTTGGAGCCGGGCGCCCTAAATGCTCCCGTACTGATGTTGGATTCAATTGCCCAGCTTTCGGCCAAATAGTTATCAATTGCTCCGGCAGGAAATCGGTTGGCATGGAGCGCATTTTCAGGAACACCACCCATCTTGACATGAAAGCCTATGAGATTATTGTTGGCATCGAGCGCTGCGCGATACAGGGCATGGTAAGCCGGACGATAAATACCAAATGTCATTTCATCTTCACGTGAATAAATCAATTTAACAGGTGCCTTCATTTTTTGCGAGATCAAAGCTACTTCCACCATAAAGTGGCCATACAAACGCCGACCGAAGCCACCTCCCATGCGGGTCATCTGAATATCAATGTTTTTCAATGGTAAACCAAGCCGTGCCGACAAGGTCTTTTCCATATATTCAGGTGACTGAATTGGACCAACCAATACCGCATTGTCAGCTGTTACATCGGCAAAAAAGTTCATCGGCTCCATCGGACTGTGTGCCAGGAACGGGGCTGTATAGGTTCGTTCAATCACTTTCGCAGCATTTTTAAAAGCTTCTTCCGGCTTGCCGTCTCTTCGTTCAATCTTGCCGGGTTTGGCAGCTGCTGCCACCATTTTGGCATTGTGGTCGGCTGTACTCTCCAATCCTGCAGGAACAGTGACAAGCTGATCACCTCCCCAGCCAGCCATCGCAATTTTATAATCGGCAAAAGGTTCCCATTCTACTTTTAAATACGCCCTGGCGCTCATTACTTCCCAGGTTGAGTTCCCAACGACAACAACCAGTTCAGAGAACGAAGTAGTATCGCACCACTGTGGTTTATAGTCGTCATTGTATATTTTAATTTGAAAAACGTCTTTGATTCCAGGCTTGGCTTTTACTTCCGTTGCATCGAACGATTTCAATTTCATACCAAAAGCCGGCGGATGGACGATCATGGCGATAAGCATTCCGTCCTTTTTATAATCGAGGCCAAACAAGGGCTGGCCAGTTACGATCTTTTGTCCGTCCACATTTTTTCTGGAAGTCCCGATAATTTTAAAATCTTTCAGGTCCTTCAATTCCACCTCTTTTGGAACTGGAAGTTGGGCTGCTGCTGAAGCGACCTCACCGTAACCGGCTTTTTTGCCACTACTTTTATGATATAATATACCAAGCTCGGTTGTGATTTCTTCCACCGGTACATTCCATTTTTTTGCAGCAGCGTTCATCAACATATTTCGGGCTGAAGCGCCCGCCATTCTAAGTCCGGGCCAGCTTTGTTTGATCGAATCACTTCCTCCGGCCAGTTGCCGGTTAAAAATGGCCGTGTTTAACGGGGCTTGTTCAACCAGCACATTTTTCCAGTCTACATCCAGTTCTTCAGCCACAATCATGGGCATGGAGGTTTTGACATTCTGCCCAATTTCAGGATTAGGCGATAGGATGGTTACCACACCGTTTTCACCGATCTTCAAATAACCGGTGATTTCAAACCATTCTTCCGGAATAGGCAGGCCCTTGGTTGTATTGGCACTGTTGCAGGCTGCCAGCCAGTTAAAACCAATCAGCAGTCCTCCACCTGTTAACAAAGAACTTTTTATGAAGGAACGTCTATTGAGTTCTGTTTTTACAATTGTCATGTTTCGTGATTTTAGAGTCTATTCAATAATGAACAAAGAAAATCTGAACAAAAGTTCGTTAAGAATTAGCCGCGGTTTTAATGGCTGCTTTGATTCGGGTGTAAGTTCCACAACGGCAAATATTGCCATGCATGGCTGATTCAATTTCTTCATCGGTTGGATGAGGATTTGCTTTCAATAAACCCGCAGCATTCATTATTTGTCCACTCTGGCAATAGCCGCATTGCGGAACATCATGTTCAATCCACGCCTGCTGAAGCGGATGATCCCCATTTTCAGAAAGCCCTTCGATGGTTGTTATTTTTTTTTCTCCTACTGTATCGACAAAAGTTATACACGAACGCGTTGCAATACCATCAACGAGAATGGTGCAGGCACCGCATTGCGCTATGCCACAGCCAAATTTGGTACCTACCATGTTGAGGTGATCACGGAGTACCCAAAGCATCGGAGTCGAAGGATCAACATCTACCTGAAATTCTTTGTTGTTAATGTTTAATTTAAATAATGCCATAGTATTGAGAGTTTTAAAATCTTAGATTAGGCGTATAAGTCTAAATAAACTTATTAAAATCAATTAAAAGGTTTATAATAAAATTCTGTAATATTTTCTGAGTCAAAAGTATAACAAGGGAAAAATCCATTTAGTTCACGAAATACTACTTTTAGAATTATTCTTGAAGTTGGTAGCCCGGGAAGGAGAGAAACACCTGAACAAATCAATGCTTAGATGGTTAATTCTGTCATGATAAAGCTTGAAGACAATCTGGGAAGGCGATTCGAAAAACTGAGAATAAGTTTGTTGAATGATTGTAACTTTTCGTGTGTTTATTGTGTCAGCGAGGATTTCGGAAACGTAAAGACAATCCAAAAGCCAGTTACAGACCAGCCTCTTTCTCCGGAAGAGTTTGCAAAACTAATTGAGGCCGTGCATCGTTTAACAGGCTTGAAAAGCATACGGTTAACAGGTGGAGAGCCTTTATTATATGGAAACCTTTTCCAATTAATTGATCACATTCAAAAAATAGGGATTTCAGATATCCGGCTGACAACGAATGCTTATTACCTGAAAGAAAAAGCCTCCAAACTTTTTTATGCCGGGGTGAAATCAGTCAACATTTCTGTGGATGCAATCGATAAGGATATCTTCAGTAAGATTTCGCGTCATCCAAATACATCGAGGGTTTTCTCCGGAATTGAAGCCGCTGTAAAAGCGGGAATGAATGTGAAATTAAACGCAGTTGTCATGCGTGGAAAGAACGATTCTCAAATCATTCCACTGCTCGATTATGCCACCGATTTGGGTGTAAAAATACGCTTTCTTGAATTGATGAAAATGGGGCATTTGTATCATTCGGAGAACGGACTGTTTTTTCCTGAGAAGGAAATACTGGACATCATCCAGGAAAAGTACGCGATTGAAAATATTCAGCGGGAACATGCTGAAACTTCGAATTACTGGCGGACTTCCGGTGGTGGAATTTTCGGGATTATTGCCAACGAATCAACGCCTTTCTGCCACGATTGCAATCGATTACGGATGGACAGCAACGGCATTTTCTATGGTTGCCTCAGCAATGCACACGGCGAAAAACTTTCAGCCTATATGGATGACGACTTTCTTCTGACCGAGAAACTACGCGGATTGCTGCGCCTTAAACAACCGGTTAAATTTCATGGAAGTGAACTATCAATGAGAAACATAGGAGGATAAAATGGATAAAACACCGATAAAAATAATCTGCTTTGCCGGACTCCGGAAATATTTCGGAAGCGAAGTAACCGTTCTTGTAGAAAAAGGGGATAGCTATTCAAAAGTCATTGACGAATTGAAAGCAATTAACCCTGAAGCCATCGAAGTATTATCGAGTTGCAGAATTGCTGTAAATGAAGATTTTATTTCATTGGACGAGCTATTAAAACCTGAAAATATAATCTTTCTGATTCCGCCGTCGAGTGGAGGTTAAACTTTGAACAATGAAAAACTTACAACATACCGACCTGAATTACAGCGAACTTTTCGATGAATTTCGTAATCCAAACAGCGGAGCAGTTGTGCTCTTTAGCGGCGAAGTGAGAGACAACAACAAAGGCCGGGACGTTACGCATCTGGAATATGAGGCTTATGAACCAATGGCCAGTAAAATGATTGATGAGATTCTGGAAGAAGCCATTTCGCGATTTAAGCTTAACCAGGCCGTTTGCGTTCACCGTTTGGGGCGAGTTGAAATCAGCGGATGCGCGGTGGTTGTCATCACCGGTTCCGGGCATCGAAAGGAAGCCTACGATGCCAATAGCTACATCATCGACAGGGTAAAAAATGAAGTACCCATTTGGAAGCACGAGTTTTTTGCCGATGGAACAAGCGAGTGGGGACAAAATTGTGATTGCGTTACTGACAACCACGAGCCTAAACATGATCACCACCATGAGACAGTTAAGTAACGACGATTTGTCGAGATTTACCCGGCATTTTTCACTGAATGAAATAGGGCAGGAGGGTCAGGAGAAACTGAAGAATGCGAAGGTTTTGGTTGTTGGAGCCGGTGGACTAGGGAGTCCGATGCTGATTTATCTGGCCGCAGCCGGAATTGGCACTATTGGTATTGTTGATGACGATGTGGTAGGCATCTCAAATCTTCAGCGGCAAATTTTATATACAACTGCTGAAGTAGGTTTTAAAAAGGTGGAAGTGGCTGCACGGAAGCTTTCGGCTTTATATCCTGAAATTGAAATCCAAATCTTTGATTCCAGACTCAATACGGAAAATGCGGAAAATATTTTTAAAAATTATGATGTAATTGCCGATTGTACTGATAACTATAAAACGAGGGCGCTTATCGGAGAAGTTTCAGCGAAACTAAATAAACCATTGGCATTTGCTTCGGTTTTAAATTATGAAGGGCAAATAAGTGTGTTTAATTTCGAGGGAGGACCGGCCTTTTCAGATTTATATCCCAACATTCCCAAAGACGGGATTTACAAAGAAAATGAAATTGGGTTATTGGGTGTTTTACCGGGAATCGCCGGGACGCTTCAGGCAAATGAAATCATCAAAATGATTACCGGATACGGTAAAGTAATCAGTGGAAAACTGCTGGTCTTCAACATTCAGGAAAATAGATTTAATCTTTTCAGGTTTTAGCACATCTCTATATCATCCTGATTTATAGATTATTTAAATAAAAAACCCTATATTAATTAGGATATTTTTCAAATATTCCTGAATTTCAACGGACTTAACTGAACATGTTTTTTGAAGAAGTTATTAAAATGGGTGACTTCGGTAAAGCCCAATGCGTAAGCAATCTCCGAAACACTCCAGTTGCTGTGTTTAAGCAGGATTTTTGCCTCTTGCAAAATACGCTCTGCAATAATTTGGGAGGTTGTTTTCAGCGTTTTTTCTTTTATCGCCCGATTAAGGTGGTTTACGTGAATATTTAACTGGCTGGCAAATTCGGAAGCTGAACGGAGATTAATCTTTTGATGCGTTTCGTCGATAGGAAATTGACGTTCCAAAAGCTCTAAAAACAAAACTGAAATGCGTTTGGAAGCGTTTGTCTGTTGCTTTTCGGTATTTGTTGGCGTTTGAATTTTCATGGCAAAATGCAACAGTTCGAAGACCAGGTTGCGCAAAACATCGTATTTATGGACGTAATCTGATTTGATTTCTTCAAACATTTTTTTGTAAATCACGGTAATTTGCTCCACTTGGTCATCCGACAATTCGAACACATGATTTCCTCCAGGTTGAAATACCGAATACTGATCTAAATCGCCATGCTTATGGAAAAAGTGCTGATTGAAAATACAATAAAAACCGTTTTCGATTCTTTCTAAGTTTTCGCAATTATATGGAATCTGCGGATTCGAGAAGAACAAAGCCTGTTTTTTTACTGAAACAACCCGATCGGCATAATTCATATTAATACCGCCAATCACGAGCATTATTTTATAAAAATCTCTTCTTTTATACGGAAGTGGTTTTGCTTTTCCGGGATCAATTGGCTCATGCTCAAAAACGTTAAAATGCCCAATCTCATTGCGGATATTATCCGGAATCCAATCGAATTTTCGCTGGTAAAATTCTTCTATCGTTTCAATTTTGTCCATTTCAATAAGCTAAAAATTCGATAAATTAAAGTTTAGTATACCTTGTATTAAATGAATAGCTCAGGTTAATATTCCATAAAAAATTGTCGCCTGAAATTTCAGACCGAATGATCTTATTCATGGAGGAAGAAACCGATAACGGAAAATTTCGCCGGTTCAGCGAAAGAGCAGAATTCACATAAAAACCATCGTTAGCGTCTAATTTCAGGTAGTATGCCTGCGCTATTAAACGCATGAAATAGTTTTCAGACAGGTTTATGTTCGAAAAATTAGCCCTGAATGAGATAAAATTGCTGTGCTGTACAATGTCCTTTTCCATCCCGTGTGCATAAATGTAATAGGGCCCCAGGCTTATGCTTTTGCTGACTTTAAATACGGGTGATAATTCGCAGGCAAGAAATTGCTGTGCGCGTAAAACATTTTTAGTGGTTCCGTTATGAATAACTGAGATGGACTTAAATGAATAAGCAGGATGCGCTCCTATTTTGAACTGAAATTTTTCGTTGTTCATCAGTTCGTAACGAAACCAGAAAATAAAACTCCATGGTTTACCTTCAAGTGAAAAACGCATTACAGGCTCAAACCTGAGTTTTTCACTACCCATCGACAAATCGAGAATTGCTGCCGGTTTGCCCAAAGTCAGGTTCGGAAATGTTGAAAGTCCTTTGGTAGTAACTGTTACAGCGCCTGTAAAAATACCTGTTTCCTGTTTTGAACTTTCGGCAGTTTGGGCCAGGACATTCATTGTAAAAATCAATGCAGAAATAGTAAAGACTATTTTAAATTTGTAATTCTGGATTCGTCTCATTTTAAATTGTTTTTGATGCAAATAAAAGGAAAAAATTGAAAAACGTTTAACGAAATTCAAATCAACAATTACGAAATTCAAACAATTTTCGTTTTATCGCCATTCATGCGAATAAAGACTATTTTAATCGGAAAACCTGTGGAGAAGATAAACGTGAGAAGAAAAATAATAAGGTATACCTCCGTCAAAAGATTATTAACACAGCACTGTTATTGCTTTAAAATCTCAAGATAATATTCTTTAAAATAATATTTTATGAAGTCACAATGTAAGCTTGTGAGTTTTATACGCAAAAATGACCACCTTCAAAGAGGATGGTCTTTTACTTTTGTTTATGTTTTTATTGATTTTCGATCTGCCGAAGCACGATCAAAAATGCACGTTATTTACCAAATATACTTTCCACACCATCAGAAGTTACCTAGGTATCCATCAGTTTTTTATAACAGCTTATCTAAATTCAGTGTCTTCCTCTGTTCTTGGTTAATGTGTACCAACAATTCGTTTTTTGATTTACTTGCCTCTCAGGCATCAATCCTCGATTTTTTGGATTCAAGTACTGCTTCCTTAATCCCCGTCACGTCAATGAGAACAAGAAGTAGGCAACGTATTTCTCCAATATAGATCAAACTGGTTGACAAAATGCCTGTTCTTTTAAGTCCGGATTTAGTCAGAAAGAAATATTCAAGCTTTTTAATTGGCTGATTTTGGTTTATTTGCTTCAGAACCTTTTTTTTGAGATTGTAATCGATAACAAGATTCAATTCTTTACTGGTTTTGCCAATAATTTCATCGCGTTGAAAACCCATTGTTTCGATGAACGCATCGTTAATGTCTACAAATTTCCCGGAATTCAATTCAACAATTGCCATTATGGCTGGATTGGAATGGAATGCAGTTGAAAATTTTTGTTCCGATAGCATGATTTGGCTTAAGTCTTTGCTAACCGCAAAAATGACTGGTTTTTCGTCCCAAAATCCCTGTTTTATGTGCGTTTTAACCGGAATTTGAGCTCCCGATTTGGTAACAAGCGGGATCATCGAAATTTCAGTAGTTCCAGCTAACATTTCTTCAGAAATCCTTGCGGCGTCGTCTATTCTTTCCTTCGGATGCACAGTAAGAATAGGTTGATTATAAAGCTCACTAAACGAAAATTTAAGTCTTTCTGTTACCGTTTTATTCACATTGATTATATTTCCCTTCTCGTCGAAAACCCATACAAATTCATCGATGGTATTAAAGAAGGTTTCATAGTTCTTTTTCGTTTGCTGAAATGCTCTTTCTATCCGTTTACTATTGATCAGGCTGCCTATTAAACTACTCCAGATTTTTAAATTATTTATTTCAGAAGAAGTATATACTTTTTGATCCAGAACCGAGTCTAATCCTACAAAACCCAACATTTTCTCTTCAGTAAATATTGGGATTAATATCATTGACCGGATGCTTCTGGATAGAAAAAACTCACGTTCAGCGTGCCAGCTATCAGGCAAATCGAATGCTGAGGGTATTAGAATATCATCATGATTTTGGAGAGTTGAGATTAACATGGGGAAGAATTTCGCAGGTATTTCCTGCATATTTCTGATCTCAGGATGGATATCCTTGCTGCACCATTCATAGGTATTGCTGAATGTACTTTCGTCAGCACTGAACTCAAAAATATAGGCTCTGCCGGCATTTAAAAATTCGCCAATCTTGTTCAACACCAGATTAAGGGTATTATCAATTTCAGAAATGGTAGTACATGTCAGTTTGGGAGATAACTGCAGTAATTGGTTTTCAAAATCCTTGGTTTGTTTGCTTTCGGTTATGTCGGTTAAAGTGCCAACCTTGCTGATCAAATACTCTTCTTTCCGCAGAGAGACTGTTGATTTTCTTAACCAGCGAATTTCACCTGATTTTGTTATAAACCGGTACTCAAACGAAGACATGTGATTATCAGGTAATGCTAACCTTTCGGCAAGAATGGCCCGATCAGCGTCATGAACGATATCAAATATTTTTTTCCCAACCAGTTCTTCAGGATCGAAACCTAATATTCGTTTGACTGACGGGCTGATGTAATTAACAAGTCCGTCAACCGAAAAATCATAAATGATTTCATCAATTGTTTCAACCATCATTCTGTATTTGTCTTCGCTTTGGTTGAGCGCGGTTTCGTTTTCTTTACGTTCAATGAATTTGCCAATCCTTTCGGCTATGGAAAATAACAGCTCCGTTTCCTCTATAAGAAAAACCGGATCCGCAACAGGTATTTGGTCATCGGGATAACAAACTTCTACACGACCTATAATCTTGTTTTTAAGATTAATATCCTGGATTAACGAATAGTTAGATTTTTTAAAATTGGGAGTTTGATAGACCCGGTCATTGATAATTACTGAAGCCTCGGCCAAATAAGGGAATTGCATACCAGGAGGAATGATTTGTATAATTTCATTAATGACTTCGTCGGTTGAAAGCCCCGGCTCAGCTAAAATTTTTGAAATTTGATTGTGGCAGTTTAACTCTTTGAGCCGTTCTTCAAGTTCAGATGTTCTTTTCCGATGTTGCGTAATGTTTAAATGGGTGCCAACAACAAGTAAAACTTTTCCAATACCTTCATAATCAATAATCTTACCTTCATCTAAAACCCAGATATAATTGCCGTTTTTACATTTTATCCGATGCACGCTTTGGTAAAGATCAACTTCGCCATTCATGTATCTTTCAACTGCTTTTAAAGCCAATTCCAAATCATCAGGATGCACTCGTTGTGTCCATTCCTCCAGCGTATTGCTAATTTCCGAATCCTCGTAACCAAGTATTGCTTTCCATTGTTTCGAAAAAAACACCTGGTTTGTTTCCATATCCCAGGTCCAAACTCCATCGGTTTCGCTGCCAGACGCACCGAGCGAGTCTTTTTCATTATCCTTCAGGACAGATTTTACCTCTTCTGTTTCGGAGATTTCGTTTGAAAATTGATCTTCCGAAGAATCAAAATTCGGTTTTGATTTTATCCTAATTTTGATCGATTTCTTTATAGGTTTGGCGATACTTGTCATGGATACTTAACTAAATTATATATATATATCATTATCATCAAGTTAGTGAATATTTTTTAATAAAAATGTACTTTTTAAAAAATATTACTATTTGAGGCTTTGTGTGTTTTTTTTGCAGAAGATTTATGCGGATTGGGCAGACTTTCATCTTTGTTTACCATGTTCATATCCAAAGTCTTAACTCTCACTTTCCGGTTTAACCTGAGTGTGAAATCGTTCAGAATATTTGAGTAATTCAGAAATGCCTCATAAGGGCTATTGTATGGATTAAGGATAGAATGGATATTACCATCGGAGTGATGTTTGGTACTCATATAATAGAAATGATCGCTGGTTTGCAAATATTGCCAGTCTTTCAGTAAGTTGCGATCGGTGCAATGAAGAATCTGCTCACTCAATTCGTATAAATTTTCGAAAGCATCTTTTTGAAGTTCATTACCCAACCAGGCCGAGAGATCACGCTCGTGATCGGCACAAGAGGTTGGTTCAGGCATATTCAATATTGAAATACACTCGTGATGATTCAATGCTTCGGAAAACGTCTGGAATTGAAAATCTGATTTTCGGCATACATTTAAAGGTAATGTTTCCAGAAAATTAAAAATACCGGTTTCTGCTTTCTGCCGTTCGCCAAAGGTTTCGTAATCGATAAAAAGGTTGACTATTTTTTCGTGTTTAGGTATTTTATTCAGCCACGAAACATACTTTTGCGCGGTCAAAGGCCATCCAACCCAGTGTTTATTCGAAAAACGGAAAGCAATATCGTCGCTCAGCATGTCGTTTTTTAGCATTACAGTCAGTTCCTTATTAATTGCATTGCTATACAAATAATTTGGACTTCTCCATTTCATGACATGGCTTGAACCTTCAGCCAGTATAGCTTTATATCCCATTTCAGCAACTAAAGCTCCTATTTTATCGGAATAAATTTGATCGGTATTACTAAATACTTCAGGTTTTTTCCCAAAAAGCGATTCAATTTCAGCAGTATGAGTTTCTATTTGCTTCCTGAATTCAGTTTGATCTTTCACGGCCGCCAATGAGTGTGCATAAGGTTCAGCAAGAAATTCAACATGGCCGGTAGCAGCAAGCTCTTTAAAGCTTTCAAGAACTTCAGGAGCAAAAATTTTAAATTGATCGATAGCTGTTCCTGAAATTGAAAAAGAAACCCTGAAGCGGCCCTGATATTTATTAATGAGATCAAGAATCAGTTTATTTGCTGGCAGATAGCAGTTTTCGATTACTCTTCGAAGGATTAGTTCGTTGTTGTAGTCGTCGTAGTAATAACTCTCATTGCCAATGTCGAAAAATCTGAATTTCCTCAAACGGATTGGCTGATGCACCTTGAAATACAAACAAATTGATCTCATGATAAGTACTGTTAAAAATGAATAAACTATGCATAGCTCATAATGCTTTTTCTATAGACATGTTTTACTGCACATGCCGAATCTTTCCACTTTAGTTGATGCGATTCTTTTCGTCCATTTCGGGCTAAGGTTTTTGACAAAACCGGATATTTGATGATTCCATAAATGGCATCGGCCATGGCTTCAACATCCCAGAAATCAAGCTTGATAGCGTTGGAAAGGATTTCGGCTGCACCCGACTGTTTGGAAATAATGACAGGAACTCCGGCTTGCATCGCTTCAAGTGGCGAAATGCCAAATGGCTCTGAAACCGAAGGCATAATGTAAACATCGCTCATCCGGTACATTTGATAAACATCGTCGCCTTTCAGAAATCCGGTGAAGTGAAACTTATTCGTTATTTTGAGTTGAGCCGCCTTTCTGATCATTTTATTCATCATGTCGCCACTTCCGGCCATCACAAAACGAACATTATTCATCCGCTTAAGCACGAGGTTGGCAGCTTCAATAAAATATTCCGGTCCTTTTTGCATGGTAATACGGCCCAGAAAAGTCACAATTTTTTCATCAAAGCCGCAATTAACCGTAGGTTTGTCGTTATGCAGGTAAGGTTCAACCGCATTGTACACTGTTACAACTTTCTGCGGCTCAATTCCATATTTCTCGATCACTATATTTCGGGTCAGATTGCTTACTGTAATGATTGTATCCGCTGCGTCCATTCCCTGCTTTTCAATTGAATAAACATTAGGATTCACGTGTCCGCCACTCCGGTCGAAGTCCGTTGCATGTACGTGTATTACCAGGGGTTTTCCTGAAGCCTGTTTGGCCGCAATTCCTGCCGGAAAAGTAAGCCAGTCGTGTGCGTGAATTACATCAAAATCAACATCTTGCGCAATTACACCGGCAGCCATGGCATACCGCTCAATTTCGGCCATGAGGTCGGGTCCGTATTTTCCGCTGAATTTCACTCTGCCCTGGCTGTCTGTTTCAATCAGCGATCGGGTACCTTCTACTGTATACGATACTTGTTTGTAGTAATCTTCCGGGTCGACATAAGGAACCAACTTTGAGCTGACCTCGATGCATTCGAAGGTTTTATTACTTTGTGTAAAGCTGATTTTTCGGTTGACAATCGGCACATCAGCAGCCCCAATCAGTTTAATGTTGCTGGTGTCTTCGCCACCAAATACTTTGGGAACAACAAAAGTGACATCCACATCATTCATCGTTGAAAGACCTTTGGTCAAGCCATAACATGCCGTACCCAAACCTCCGGAAAGATTAGGAGGAAACTCCCATCCAAACATTAAAACTTTCATATCTTTCATTTTTATTTAGAATTTCGACCTGTTAAAATCATGGTAATATCCAATCCTTTCGGAAAATACATTCTCTCTACTATAAAATTTGGTTCGTGTTATACTGGTTTGTTCCGTTAGTTGCACATTATATATATGGTAGACTCTTACAATATTTACCCTTGATTGAAGAGTTGGACTTGTCTGTTTTTCTCGGATGCAAATTTGGTACTTGCCAGTCCACAACAAATGGAAAGGTTTGATCGCTGTATTTTGGAAGTGTAACGATGTGATAGTTTTTTTTGACGCCTGATTTTCGGGGATATATCGCATTGAAATCGTTTCGTGATTCTAATTTCTTTTGCTCAGTTACAACTAAATTATTCTCAGTCATCATCGAAACCATTGTTTTAATTTGAAAAATCGGTACTCTCTTTCATGCTAAATGCGAATTCAAAAGTATAGCTGAAAACTAAGTTTCCAATGAATTTCCCTGTTCATTATCTGTTCATTTTGTTCAGAAAATGCTTCTGTTTTTTTGATTAATTCATATTCATGTGGGAAGAAATGATGATCTATTTGTACTCAAATTTTTCCATCCTCAGGCCGATATGAAATTAATGTCGTGTTTTGATTATTGAATTATTCCTAAGTTGGGGTTTTCTTTTTTTGCCGAATAGCTGACGCTTCGCTTTGGCTGGGGTTAGAATAAACTGGGCTTTCAGTCCGAAATATTTAAAGGAGAAATATACCGGATATTCAATTTGAAACAAAAGTCCAAAGATGTAACTGTTATCTCATTTTACAAGATGCCTCTTCATTACAGAAACCAAAGAGCTAACACTTAGAGGCTTTGCGATATAATCGTTAAATCCCGATTCCAATGCTTTTTCGCTTTCTGTAGATTGACCAAAAGCAGTTTGGGCTATAATAGTCACATTTTTATTAAATTGTCTGATCTGCCTGGTTGCTTCGTAACCATCCATTTCAGGCAGCCTGATGTCCATTAATATCAAATCCAGATCTGGATTTTTTCGGCATGTTTCAACAGCGTCAATACCTGACTTAACTTTAAAGTACTTTTTACTAAAAGTTTCGACAGCAAGGGTGAGCAGCATTTCCGAATATTTGTCGTCTTCAACTACCAGGATTTTATATTTTTTGTTCGGCTTAACTTCGGGCTTTGGCATGACTTCAACCTTTTTTTCTATTTCGGTTTTCGGTTGGATGATATAAGGTATCGTAAAATAAAATACCGAACCTTTAGCATATTCACTTTCAACCCAAATTCTTCCGCCAAGCATTTCAACATATGCTTTCGAAATAGACAACCCTAATCCGGCACCTTCGAAATTCCGGGTATTCGTATCATTTACTTGTCGAAACCGCTCAAAAACAATCCCAAGCTTTTCTGCAGGAATTCCAATGCCTGTATCTTTCACAAAAAAGACCAATTCTTTTGGCTTACCATTTTTCAAATCAACCGATTCGGAAGATGTATTTCCGACATTAAAGGTATAGCCAAATTCGATTTGACCTTTATTGGTGAATTTAATCGCATTTTTTACCAGATTAACGAAAATTGCGTACACTTTATCTTCGTCAGTCTGTATATAGGCCTCTTCAAAAGGCAAACTATTCTTCACAATAAATTTTATTCTTTTTGCTTCCACTTCAGGCTTAAAAAGGGAATAGATGTTATGAGTCAGTTCATTAATATTTGTTTCTTTTAATGAAGCCTTTACCTGTCCGGCTTCAATTTTTGAAATATCAATAATATCGTTGATGATATTTAGCATTCGCATGCCACTATTCCTTATAACTTTCACATAATGCTGCCTGGATTCTTCTGAAATTTTCATATCCTCTAAAAGTTCGGCAAAACCAAGTATTCCATTTAATGGTGTCCTTATTTCGTGACTCATATTGGCCAGAAATGCAGATTTCAACCGATCACTTTCTTCGGCATTTTTCAGCGCTTTATTTAATTCCTGATACACAAGAACGCGCTCGGTAATGTCTCTGATCATGCCATCAATATGATCCGGATGACCCTCTGAATCACAAATCAAACGGGCGTTAATTGATGTGTATTTAATTTCTCCGGATTTGGTTTTAAGCGTTAATTCATAATCCCTGACTTCTCCGTTTTTATTTAATTCTTCCAGAAATTTTGCCCTTTCGTCCGGAGTCAAATATAAATCGTAAACCGACGAACCAATTAAATCGGCTTTTATATATTCTGAATAGTTTTTAACTGATGGACTTATGTCGATAATTTTTCCGTCAAGGTCAATCTGATAAAATATGTCCTGTACATTTTCGAATATGCTACGGTATTTTTCTTCACTTTTGCGCAAATCCTCTTCAGCCCGTTTTCGGTCGGTTATATCAACCATGGTTAACAGGCAATGATTACTTTGTTCATCAATTATACCCGACAGATAAACATACCTTGGCAAATTATCAAACGATTTAAGCGCTACTTCGCAGGTTTGTTTGAATTTTCGGCTAAATACATCGGAGAGGAATTTATTGAAAATTGGTTGATTATCAGCTGATACAAAAAAACCAAAACTGCTGTTTCTTAAGTGTGACCGGTCTTTACCTATTATTTTTGCTCCACTTAAGTTTAAATCAATAATTCGACCTTCTTTGGATAGGGTGAAATATCCTGAAGGGGCAAAATCGTACAGGGCTACATATTTTTCAGTAGCCAGTTCTGCTTGCCTTTCTTTGGCAAGTTTGAGTTCCTCGTTCTGCAGTTCCAGTTCAATCTGATGCACTTCGAGTTCGTGAACCAATTTCAGTACATCGGCTTCAGCCAATTGCGACTCAAGATCAGGCGTTCTTTTCTTAAGAAGTTTTACAGCTCTTTTTCTCAATAAAACTGCCTCGGGATCATCTGTACTTTTCATTGTGACCTCCTTTTCAAATCAAATTCAAAAAACCGCATATTAAAGTTAATCAATTGCACCATTTCTTTCAATTTTCGCCATAGATTTTTTGACCAACAGTAACAATTCTATCGTTGGTACAGTCAATCTCGTGCGAACATAAAACCTGAAAACAATTATCTCTGATTGATGATTTCGCCTTGTTTGTTTTGTTCTAAATTTGGCATTTGCCAATCCACAACAAAAGGGTAGGTCTCATTGCCAAATTTTGGCAATCTATTTGGATGGCAGGTCAGTGTGATGCCTGAAATTTGAGGATATATTGCACTGAAATCTTTACGGCAATCATTTTTCTGAAACACAATTGCACCTAAATTACTCTCCTTCATAGCCGAAACTGTTGTTATGGTTTGAAAATAAGCACACTCGTTTATGCATTGTACGCCCAAAAGTATATCCGAAAAGTAAGTCTCCTTCGAATTTTGCTGTTCATTATCTGTTCATTTTGTTCAGGGTATAAATCTCGTTGTCGATAGGTTTTGAATAAACTACTCCAGAGCAAGCCCACGAGGTATCAAAAACTCAAATGCACAAGGCGGGGAATTAAATTAAAAAGAGATGAAGTCACATTGAAAAGTTAAAAAAAAGTTGTAACTTAACTTATTCAAGACAAGGAAGTTGATTTATGAATAAAGAAATTGATATTTCGGTTTATTTATCCACCCTTAAAGAAGAAATCCAAACTAAATATGGAAAGCGGATTTTATATGCCAACGATTGTCATATTCTTTCCGAAGAAATTTTGAACATAACCAAACGCCAGGTAAGTATTTCAACCCTTAAACGTTTTTTTGGAATCATTGAGTATCCGTTTGCTCCTTCAAAATATACCCTCGATACCCTTGCCGTTTTTTTAAACTATGAAGGCTGGCAGGATTACAAGAATAATTATCAAAAGCAGAAACACTTTTTACTTCAGGACCAAACCTGGGATAATTTAAAAACGGAGGCTAATTTAATTACTGAATATAGTCTTAAAGCGATAAAAACCAGGATTGGGAGTAGGTTTGTTAATTTTCCAATCCGCAAATTCGCTAAAAATAATATCGAAGAGTTCTTATCTTCCCCTAAAACAGCAACAGCTTTTATTTCTCCGGCAGGTTATGGTAAATCAACATTTATAGCCCAAATCACCGAAATTTACTTTTCCGGTGAACATCCGAAATATCCGGACGACATTGTATGTCTTGTTGACGGAAGTATCTTTTATAACCTGCTTTTCCGGAACCCGAAAGCTGACCAACTTCAATGTTTGGTTGAGAATAAACCGACAAATAGTTTTAGCGCAGTTTTTCGTGATGCCCCGGAACTGGTAAAAGGCCGGTATGTTTTAATCATTGAAGAATTGGATGAAATTTATCCGAAAAATGAAAAGACAGACTACTTTGTCGACAACCTGCTACGTATGATATCTTCCTTCGAGAATATAAGTGGCTTTAAACTAATTATAACCTGTAGCCCACAAAAATGGAAGATATTTACTTACCGGATGCAAAACAACCAGAAACTTAAATCACTTTGGTTCAATGTAATATTTAATGGATCGGATGACGATATTGTGAATGTACCATTGTTAAAAAAGAAAGAAATCAAATCGATATTTAAGAGAAACAATTTTGCACATACAATGCCAGAATTGAGTTATGTGCATCCGGATATTCTGGAAATTATAAACAAACCCTACTTGTTGCATTTATTCTTGATGGATCACAAAAGGAGAGGGGGCGTGCAAGACATCGATCTGCTAAATCATTATATCCAGAATATTGTATTATCAGCGCCGTATCCTGACGAAAAATTTCAAATTATCAAACAGTTTTTCGATCGGTGTGAGTATGGAATAAATGGGATGGAAGTGGATAAGAAAGACATGAACTTGTCTGGCGAGTTGAATAATGGTTATTCTGAATTGATTCGAACCGGCATTCTATACGAATATTCGTTTATCGAAAGTTATCTGACGCGGAAAACTTATGTGAAATTTTCGCACACTATTTTGTTTGCCTATTATCTGGCGAATATTTTAATTAAAGAAAATGGGTTGGATCATGACACGATAAAAGGTCTTTTGACTAAATATAACAAAACGCCACAACTGCAAAGTGAGATATTAAAATTCATTGTTAAAATTTTATTTCGGGATGAAAAGGTTGAAATACTAAAGAATATTTTTTCCATCGTTGAGGAAATGGGTTTCCCTGAAAAGGATTCTCCTCTCGATAAATCATATGCTATTTTGTCGAAGGTTATTGGTGTTGAAATGAGAGTTAACAAAAAATTACGTCATGTTTTGATTCCATATATTGCTCAATCCGAAGCCGGACGTAGACTTTACTTCGAACGTTACTACGACCTTGATAGTTTAGTGCTTTATTCCGGGAATGACATTAATTATTATCTGCGCAATAACCTCACAGAAGAAACGATTCAGTATGCACGATACCTTAAGTTTATGCAGCATTTTCTGCATGGAGATAAGGAACTGTACATGAATGAGTATGCAAAAATCTTAATACAAAAGTTTAAATTGGTCGACAACTCATTAAGATCTGCATATTATTATATTCCGCAGGTTATAGCTCAGTCGGTTAATGAAAAAAAGGTAGATGTCAATATTCTCAATGATATTTACATATTGTCTGAAACCTTTCTTCAGGAAGGAACACAGAGCAAAACGGATATTCCTCACCTTGAATTTGCAATCATATTTTCATTGAACTTTGGCCGGTTGAATCGCGAAATCATCAATCTTTCAAATTATGTTTTCCAAAATTACGATTTGAGCAATATCAAGTCGTTGTGCTTTTATCAGCTTTTCTTATCGGTTTATGCAAAAGCGCTGCACGAAACTGGCGAGACTGAAAAAGCCCTGGAGATTTACAGTCAAGTCGATTTGAATAACATCAATTTTCCTGAACACATGAAGTATTACGTCAAGATCAGGCTTTTTCTTATTAAGTCTGAATTTATGATTTACACAGGGAAGACTGAAAAAGCAAAGCGCATACTTGAAAAGGTAAAAACAATCTCGCACATGCTTAAATTTAACTATTTTTATGAAGCTGCAAATGAAATAGAGCAAAGTTTAGATGACTGTTTTGAGGGGCAAGAAACTAAATTAGTGATACCAACATTGTCTTTGGGAAATAATCCGGAAAATTTAATCGATGATTTTTAGCTTATAAATTCGGAGTCGAGCGTACATCTCAGTTGTTTTTTTGCAAAAACAACTCTAAAATAGAAAAGGATTATCAGAGCCTGATAATCCTTTTTCAAATTTAGTTTAGTTCGATCTGAAAATAGATATTGGTTAAAAGAGAAAAGGTTTACTATTTTTTAAAACCGTCACGAATATAATAGTTATTCATAACTCTTATTAAGAATTTTTAAGAATTTATTAATGTTGAAAATACAACAAAAAAATAGTCCTTCTAAATGTCTGTTTATCAGTTATCATTTTTTCTGCGTATGTTTTATAATATCAAGATTGTTTCATCACTGTGCCAGCAATCAAACCCGAAATATAGATACGTTTGATTGTATATTGTTTGATAGAATACGCTAACTACCTTTCAACATTCACATTTTATTCCGGCTCATTCCTCTTTCAATTGCTTATTTTAGAATAAAAGACCTTTACATCTTAAATGATGAACGATTTTTTAACTTTGCAGCAAAAAACAAATATGCGCTTGTATAACATTGTTGATAGTAATGTATTGAAAGAAATTTTGCTGTCAGAAACGTTTGTCCGGAAAACAATTTCATTTTACCGCTATTTCATTATCGATAATCCAATGGACTTCAGAGACCAGATTTATCAGGATTGGGCCGAATTAAACTGTTTTGGCCGGATATACGTTGCCCGCGAAGGAATTAATGCCCAGATGAGTGTTCCCGAATCAAATTATGAGGCATTTCTTGAAACGTTAACGAAATATCCAATCTTCAATCAGATCCCCGTTAAATTTGCCATCGAAGACAATGGAAAATCGTTTTATAAACTTACGGTTAAGGTTCGGCCAAAGCTCGTTGCCGACGGTCTTGATGATGATGCTTTTGATGTTACCAATGTTGGTCGCCACCTGAGCGCTGAAGAATTTCACAATCTCGTTGAATCAGGAGAGCATATTTTGGTTGATATGCGAAACCATTACGAATCGGAAATCGGGCATTTTAAAGGCGCTATTTGCCCCGAAACCGACACTTTCCGGGACGAGATTAAACTTGTTACCGAGATGCTTGCTAGTCAGAAAGAACGGAAGGTTTTGTTGTATTGTACCGGCGGAATTCGCTGCGAAAAAGCCAGTGCCTATTTAATACACCATGGTTTTAGAGATGTAAATCAGTTGCACGGTGGAATATTGGAATATGCACGACAGATCAAACAGCTGAATCTTGAACCAAATTTCATTGGTAAAAACTTTGTTTTCGATGAACGTTTGGGTGAATCAGTTAACGGACAAATCATTTCTCATTGTCATCAGTGCGGTAAATTATGCGACACGCATGTCAATTGCACCAACGAACTGTGCCATATCCTGTTTATTCAATGCCCTGAATGTGCCGAGAAATACGACCATTGCTGCTCTGCAGAATGTCGTGATGTGAAGAATGCTTCGATATCAGAAAAGCATCAATTCAGGCTTAGAAATAATCGAAAATTTGGCAACAGCCGCCATTACCGAAAAAGCTTTCTTCTGGCAAAAAAAGAATAGTTTTGTCACCGCATTTAAAATTAGATAAAAACCTGTTTGAGTATGCCTAATTTCTGGAACGGACTTCAGAAACCAATATTTGCCTTAGCGCCTATGGAAGATGTAACTGATACCTCTTTCCGTGAAATTGTGGCCGGACTTGCCGACCCGAATTACCTTTCAATTCTGTACACTGAATTTACTTCGGTTGACGGCATGAACCATCCGGTTGGTAAAATCAGGGTGGGAGAGCGACTCATAATAAGCGAATCGGAAAGGCAATTGCTGAAGCAAAAAAACATTAAGCTTATTGCTCAGATTTGGGGCCGGAAGCCGGAATTGTTTCATAAAATAGCTACTGAACTTACGGCTGAATATGACTTTGACGGGCTGGATATTAACATGGGTTGTCCTGTAAAAAATGTCGTTAAAAACGGCTGTTGCTCGGCCCTGATTAATGAACCAAACCTTGCAAAGGAAATTGTTTTGGCAACCAAAGAAGCCACGCATTTGCCGGTTTCGGTAAAAACCCGTACCGGAATAAAAGCACACGATACCGAAAATTGGATTGCCAATTTACTGGAAACAAAACCTGCCGCCCTCATTTTACATGGACGAACACAGAAACAACAATCAGACGGATTAGCTGATTGGGATGAAATTGCAAAAGGGGCCCGAATTCGCGATCTGATTAATCCGGAGACTAAGTTTCTGGGAAACGGCGATGTTTTGTCGGTGTCGCAAGGCGAAGAACTTTGCCAGAAATACGGACTTGACGGCATTATGATTGGTCGGGGTATTTTTCACAATCCGTGGTTTTTTAATCCATTGCATCATTCACCATCAAAAGCAGAAAAACTCGAACAATTATTACTTCACACCCAGCTTTTTGAGCGAAATTGGGGAGGCAAAAAGAATCTCAATATCCTGAACCGGTTTTATAAGATTTACACCAATGACTTTCCGGGGGCGGCCAAACTACGTGCTGACCTGATGGATGCCCATACATTTGAAGAGGTATATAGGATTGTTTATAGGGAAACTGCAACTGAAGATCCTTGCTAATCATCGATTTACACGACTCAAATTCCAAATCTTTGTAGCCTGAAAGCACTTGACTTTTTCAAAAAAAGACTAATTCCCATCCTTGTTTCTTAAGTTAAATTAGCTTTATTTTGAAGTAGTGTGATTCCAGAGAACTAAAATCACTGAAATGACCTTGAATTTTATTAAATCCTCTGGTTTCAGGAAAAACAAAAATTTGCTTCAATGAACATTCGGAAATCGTTACGGTCGCTTCACCGCGATTTTGGTTATTTGGTGGTGGGAATTACATTTATTTATACCATTTCGGGTATTGCAATGAATCACCGGCAGGACTGGAATCCGCACTATTCTTTAGTTTCAGAAGAACTTACAATTCCGGCATCTGATCAAATGGAGTATTCGAAAACTGAGATCAATTCTCTTCTGGGAAAATTCAAGAATCAGCCGGTTTACAAGAAACACTTTATTACAAAAGATGCCACCATCAAGATATTTGTATCGGAAGGAACCGTGATTTATACTCCTCTGGAAGGAAAAGCGGAACTTGAGCTATTGAAAAAACGTCCGTTTTGGTTTCAGATCAACAAAATACATTTAGCACAGACTGACCGGTTGTGGATTTGGATTTCGGATGCCATGGCTGTATTCCTTTTATTCGTAGCTATTTCAGGATTATTTTTACTGAAAGGAAAGTTTGGTATAAAAGGCAGAGGACTTTGGCTGACATCTATCGGTATAGTTATTCCGCTGGTAATCATTCTTTTTTATTTAACCTGATTTATTAACTCTAAAACTTCATACGATGAAAAAAACGATGGTTTTGCTTTTCGGTTTGGTAGTTCTTTTTTCGTGTACCAACCAAACTAACCAGAAAAAAGACGAAAAGTCTGCTGAATTGACGGTATTAACAGTTGATGAATTACAGGCTCAGGGAAAAGACCTCGTCGGTAAAGAGGTGATGATAAAAGGCACTGTGACACACGTTTGCAAAGAAGCCGGCGCACGTTGCTTTGTAATGGGAAGTACCGAAGATATCAGCATCCGGATTGAAGCGGGTCGAATTGGTTCGTTTACCCAGGAGCAAATGGGTAGCGATATTACGGTTCGTGGCACCCTAATGGAAGTTCAGCTCGATGAAGAAGATCTGGCAGAAATGGAAAAATCAGCAGCGGCAGGCGAATCTGCCAACAAAGATCATGCTTTGGGTCATGATGGAACGGCCTTGCATTCGGTTGATGGCGGAAACCATGACAGCATTAATCAGGCAAAAAAGATTGAAGACATGAATCAAAAGCTTGCCGCAAGTAAAGAAGGTTATGTTCCGGTATATTATATTGATGGTTTAGAATTGGTACAAACCAAATAAATAAGATTAACTGTAACTTTCGGTAGTCATTCATAAACACAATTCAATCAATAATTTGAATAAATCAGATAGTTGACTGAATTGTGTTTTTTATTTCTTCGTTTCAGGCAAAAAATTGAGTGAAACCGAGTTTACGCAATGCCGTGTATTTTTTGAAGTCAGTCCTTCGCCAATGAAAACATGCCCCAAATGAGCACCGCATTTGGCACAGGTAATTTCAGTTCTTCGGCCATCGGCATCAGTTGTCCGCTTTACTGCCCCTTTTATTTCATCGTCGAAACTTGGCCAGCCACAATGGGCATCAAATTTATCAGCCGACCGGTAGAGAGGGGCGTTGCATTTCTTGCACAAATAGGTTCCGGCGTCATTGTTCTGATAATAAATACCCGTAAAAGGTCTTTCAGTTCCTTTGCCCTCAATTACATATCGTTCAAATTCAGTAAGTTCATTGAATTTCATTTCGCTATCTTTTTTCTGTTTGCTTTTATCCTGACCATTGACAACTGTTGCCAATGCAATTAGTATGATTATTCCCACCCGTTTCATCGTCCTATTTTTTAAGCATATACAATTCAGACACCTTGATTGTTTATTAAAATATCAACAATTTATTAAGCGAACCTAAATGCCCGCTTCGTTTTGGGACGGGTAAATGTTGTATCTTTCGGAAAAAAAAGATGAAACGACTATTTACCTACTTCCTTCAGGGACTATTGCTATTAGGACCTTTAGCAGTGACGCTTTATAGTGTTTTTCTGATGTTTAATTATGCCGACAGATTAATAGGCGACCCGCTAAAAGAGCATTATAAAGTGGATATTCCTGGAATTGGAATCGTGGTATTGTTTATATCCCTTACGCTTCTTGGACTTATCGGTCAAACCATTATTGTAAAGCCATTTACCTGGTTTACACGGAGGCTTCTAAAACGCCTGCCGCTGTTAAATGTCATTTATTCTTCTATCAATGATTTGTTTACTGCATTCGTTGGAAAAGAAAAAAAGTTTACTGTACCTGTGCGGGTTTGCATGGACAAGGAAAACAATTTATGGAAGATCGGGTTTATTACAGAGAAAAAATTAGATGATTTTGGAATGAAAGGGATGGTTGCCGTTTACTTTCCTTTTTCATACAGTATAAACGGAGAAATGATGATGGTGCCCGAAGACGCTGTAATCCCGATTGATTTGAGTCCGTCGGAGGTGATGAAGTTTGCGGTTTCAGGAGGTGTAACTAAAGTAAATTAATAAACTATATGTCTACAGAAGTATTATTGATGGGTGGTTTTTTGTTGTTGATCTCGTTTGTTTTAATGATCGACTTATTGGTCGTTGGGCGAAATTCGCACATTGTTTCGACCAAAGAAGCATTAGGTTGGACCAGTGTGTGGTTTATGCTTTCGATAGGATTTTACGTATTCCTGAAATTCTATGGACACTTGTTGCACGGAATTGAGACTCCGGCAGAGCTATCAGAAGTGGCAAGCAAATATGCTCCAGCCCTCCGTTTTCAACTAACAGATTTTGAGGGAATGCTTGCAGAATACCGCAACGACATGTCAATGAGTTACCTGACTGGTTATTTCATAGAACAAACACTTTCCATCGACAATGTTTTTGTGATATTGCTTATCCTTCAAGGCTTTTCAGTTCCACTAAAAAACTATAAAAAGGTGTTATTTTGGGGTGTCCTTGGAGCAATCATATTAAGGTTTATCTTCATTTTTGCCGGGGTTGCACTGATTCATAAATTTTCTTGGATACTATATGTTTTTGGTGCTTTCCTTGTATTTCAGGGAATTAAAATTCTGGTAAAAAAGGAAGGCAATGAAAAGGATCCTCATGATTCACCTATTGTGAAATTTCTTTCCAGATACCTCAATATTTCCAAAGAATTTCATGGCGATAAGTTTGCCTATACATATGCCAAAAAAGTGTTTTTTACGCCGTTGATGCTTGTTGTTGTGCTTGTCGAATTTACTGATGTGGTTTTTGCTCTCGACTCCATTCCTGCTGTATTTTCAGTATCTATCGATCCTTATGTGGTATTCTTTTCGAACATTTTCGCCATTATCGGACTTCGTTCGTTGTTCTTCCTGTTGGCCAATATGGTCGATAAATTCAGGTTCCTGAATGTTGGCGTAAGCATACTGTTGATTTTTGTCGGAGTGAAACTTCTTGCACACTCCTGGCTCGATGAAATTGGGTTCAAATCATCGTATTCGTTGTATTTTATTGCTGCAACTCTGGTAATGAGTGTTGTTTTCTCAATTCTATTTCCTGAAAAAGAAAAGGCAGTAAAAAGTCATTAGACATCAAAATTTGAAAGGGTCATTAGTCATTTGGAAAGTATTTTTCCCTTTGACTAATGACCCCTTCTAATTGCTTTCCTTTTAGAAAGTAGCCCGGTAGCTTAATCCGATATTTCCGGCTCCCAAATATGCTGGCATCAGCGCTGATGAAGCTCCTTTATCATGTCCTATTTTTGGAATTACCTGATGGCCACGCGATACTGCAATTTTGCCGCAGGTATAACCAATAGCAATGGCCAGCGGATAATCACTTATCCAATGAACACCGTTGTTAAGCATTGAATAACCAAGAATGCCCAAAAGCGAATATCCAACAGGTTTAATGTATTTGTTATCGGGGTAGTTACCAGCCAGAATGGTAATTGTAGCCATTGCTGTGGCTAAATGGCCCGAAGGATATGCATCGTAGTTTGAAACGCTTTTCTGGTATCTTGAAGGAGCAGGAAACGGGTGCCAATCGCCAGCAGGAACGGGATTCGCTGATTCCATCGCCCTGAACGGACTTTGACGTCCGGTAATTCGCTTCAAAAACTGTGTGGTAAAGCCAAGTGCGAATATACTTTCGGCTATCTGAGAAGTAATTTGAATGGCTTTGTAATCGTTGGCAATAAGACCGTAACTGTAAAATCCACCAGCGATTAACATGCTGCCCCAGCCTTCGCCCAAATAATAGATTGCTGAGTTTGTATTGTCCGGAACTTCCATCGCATTCACATGAAAATTTCCAATATTGAATTCAATAACTGTCTTTGATTTTCTTGCAGGATCAAGATTAATGTACCGACCAAATTGTTTAGCAGCATCAGTAACTGGCTGGTCAACAAGAACCAAAAGTGCCGATCCGGCCAGAATGGCTCCCAGTTTGGGTAAGTTCTTTTTCGAGAAAGCTGTTTTGCCCATCAAATAAATATCTGAAGGAACATTTTTTGCAAACTGAAAAGGTTTGGGCCGGTAATACAACATCGTTGCGGCATCAGTCTCGAATATTTGTGCTTTTCGAATTCGAACGGTATCGCGCCAAGCCTTATTTATCAAGGTATCCCGTTTTGATTCTGCTTTCAGCCCAAAGACCTGAATCAGGCACAAAAAGATCAGAACCAATCCTTTACCTAATAAACGAAACCAAGAATCAGCTCTCATATCAATCCCACTTATTTAGCTTGTTCTTGTACACGTAGTTGGCCGATTGATAATAAATAATGGCTTCTTTATCGGTTTCTGGAGCAGATTTTTCGCGCTTCATTTCGCCGGTTTGAGGATCAATCTTGTAATGCGTAATTTTTTGCTGTGGACTTAAAATCGACAAGCGGTCGTTTTTGATATAACCCAACTTCTGGTAATTCGAGATAAATGCCCGTTCTTCTTCAGGAGCCATCTTTACAATGTCTTTCCCGAAGAATTTAGTTTTATAACTCCAGTTCATAACGCCCAGTAAAGTTGGCGCAACATCAATCTGGCTACACAGTTTAGCAATTTGTTGCGGACGCACCAGTCCCGGATTATAAATCATAAAAGGAATCTGGTATTCCATAAATGGTAATTCGGCCTGACCGGCACTTCCGGCACAATGATCGGCAACAATAACAAACACTGTATTTTTGAACCATGGTTTTTCACTTGCTTTCCGGATAAATTCTCCGATGGCAAAATCGCAATATTTTACACCACCAACCCTGGTTGTATGCGACGGAATATCAATTACACCATCGGGATAAGTAAACGGACGATGGTTTGAAGTGGTCATCAGGTGATTCAAAAATGGTTTCCCTTCAGCAAACGATTTATCGCACTCTTTTAAGGCCCGGTTAAAAAGATCCTGATCGCAAACGCCCCAGGCATTTGTATACGTAATCTCTTCCTCGCTCAGGTCGCTGCGGTCAACAATCTGGTAACCATTGTTCGAGAAATAATAGTTCATGTTGTCGAAATAACCGTAGCCGCCATAAATGTATTTCAGGTCGTAGCCACGTTCTTTAAAGAGTTGACCAACAGAAAACATATTTTCATTATTCGGACGTTTAACGACACTTTGTCCGGGTTTAGGTGGTGCACCAAGTGTAACAGCTTCCAATCCATATATGGTGCGGGTTCCAACAGCATAAAGGTTCGTGAATAGCAGAGAACTATCGGCAATGGCATCCAGGTAGGGTGTAACATCTCCTTTGTAATTTGTCACATTTCCACTGAAATCTGCAGGATTTTCTTTTTTATTTCTTTTAAACCCCATGAACTCGGCGCTTAAACTTTCAACCGTGATGAATACCACATTATATCGTTTTTCTTCGCCCAAATTGATGATTTCCCTTTTTATATTAAAGGTTTCGCTGCTCATGAACTTGCTGTTTTCACTTTTCAGCAAATCGCGAAGTTGTTTGAAATTCTCCTGATTATCATGTAATGCGTAAAAAACTTCGTAATCGAGCTCACTGTTTAGGAAAGCAGAAAATATCGAATGAATCCCATTTTTAGCCAGCTCATTATTGTAGCGGTTTTTGGTGATTTCAACAGTTGTATTTTTAATCAGGATAAACGACAAAACGGGTATGCCAAGCAGGACCAAACCGGTGCGAATCCTGGTTTTTAAAATACTTTTACTTACCAGCGACGCATCGAGTAATTTCAATTTTATGACGGCCCATGTAAGAGCAATACCAGCAATCAGTATTCCAGAAATTAATGCCGGTAGTGGATACGATTCTTTGATGTTTCCCAGAACCTCAGTCGTGTAAACCAAATAATCAACAGCAATGAAATTATACCGGACACCAAATTCGTCCCAGAAAAAGAATTCAGAAACGCCATTGAAAATCAGAATACAAAAAGTGATAAAATATACTACGTAAGCGAACCATTTGTGAATATTGGAATTGAAAAACCGGTCGGAAACAAACATAAGGAAAAGCACGAATGGAATCATGAAATACGAATAGGCAAAGGTATCCATGATTAAACCAGCTCCATACGACCAGATGATATTCAGCGGATTAAGACTGACATCTTTGAACGACATGGATAATAAAACTGTTCGGCTGACCAGCGAAATAGCTATAAAAACCAGATATAACAACAGGATTCCGCCAAACCGGCTATGAAGTATTTTTTTCAGATTCTGAATATTCATTTTCGTAATAATTTATAACAGGATGAAGTTTGCGCCGAACAATCAATTTTATCAGCAAGACAAATATAGAATAATTCTTATTGTCTGATTCGAACAGATTATTACATGCAGACCTGCTCATGCCAGTCCTTCTGAACTTTGTGTTAAAAGTCGTGCTGTAAAAGAATTGGTTGGCGTGTTTTACCTGTTAATCCTGATGGATTGATTATATTTGTTACCGTTTCAAACCTTGATGTTTGATCCGGAATTAAATCTATTAATCACTCACTTACAGCACAATAAAATGTCCAAATTCGCTTATCAAAAACCATTTCCGATTAAGAAAGATACCACAGCGTATCGTCTTTTAACCAAAGATTTTGTATCGACTGTTGAGTTTGATGGTCGTAAAATTTTGAAAGTTGCTCCTGAAGGACTCGAACTTCTGGCCAAAGAAGCATTTGCCGATGTTTCGTTCTACCTGCGTGCCGCGCACCTCGAAAAACTGGCGCTAATCCTGAATGATCCTGAAGCAACCGATAACGATCGTTTTGTAGCCTATACCATGCTGATGAATCAGGTTGTTTCTGCGGAAGGTGAATTACCAACCTGCCAAGACACCGGAACGGCTATTGTAATGGGTAAAAAGGGCGAAAATGTTTATACTGGTGCCGACGATGCCGAATACCTTTCGAAAGGAATTTACAATACTTATCAGGAACGGAATCTACGTTACTCGCAGGTGGTTCCGTTTACCATGATGGAAGAAAAAAATACAGGAACAAACCTTCCTGCCCAGATTGACATTTACGCTGAAAAGGGAAACGCCTACGAATTTTTGTTCATCACCAAAGGCGGAGGATCTGGAAATAAAACCTATCTATATCAGCAGACCAAATCGCTGCTGACTGATGAAAACCTGACCAAATTCGTTAAAGAAAAGATCATGGATCTGGGAACTTCAGCTTGTCCTCCTTACCATTTGGCGCTTGTCATTGGCGGAACTTCAGCTGAAGCCACATTGGCAACTGTAAAAAAAGCATCGGCCGGATATTTGGATCACCTTCCAACCGAAGGAAACGAAGGTGGACAAGCTTTCCGCAATCTGGAATGGGAAAAGAAAATTGAAAAAATTGCTCAGGAATGTGGCCTTGGTGCCCAGTTTGGCGGTAAATATTTTGTACATGATGTTCGGGTGATCCGTTTGCCTCGCCACGCAGCTTCTTGTCCGGTGGGTCTGGGCGTAAGCTGTTCGGCCGACCGAAACATCAAAGCAAAAATCACCGAAGACGGTATTTTTCTGGAAGAATTAGAAAAAAATCCTTCACGCTTCCTTCCGGCAATGGCTCCACACATGCAACCCGCTGTTGACATTGACCTGGATCAACCGATGGAAGATGTATTGAAAAAACTATCGCAATATCCGATTAAAACGCGTTTAAATCTTTCAGGAACTCTGATTGTAGCGCGCGACATGGCTCACCTTCGTTTGAAAGAAATGCTGGATGCTGGTCAGCCAATGCCTGAATACCTGAAACGCTACCCGGTTTATTACGCCGGGCCAGCTAAAACTCCAAAAGGAATGGCTTCAGGAAGTTTCGGCCCGACTACTGCCGGTCGCATGGATCCATACGTTGATTTCTTTATGAGTCATGGTGGTTCGATGGTCATGGTTGCCAAAGGAAATCGTAGTCAGGCTGTTACCGACGCCTGCAAAAAACACGGTGGATTCTACCTCGGTTCTATTGGTGGACCAGCAGCGATTCTGGCAAAAGACAGCATCAAATCAAGCGAAGTGATCGACATGGAAGAACTTGGAATGGAAGCTATCCGCAAAATCAGGATTGAGAATTTCCCTGCGTTTATCATTGTCGACGACAAAGGAAACGACTTCTTTAAACAGTTGTAATATCAACAAAAAATGATACTTTAGTGAGCGGGTGACTTCGAGTTACCCGCTCACTTTTTTATATAGCTATGGAAATAGTCAACCTGCACAACAACAACATTGAGTTCTTCCTGAATAAGGAGGACATTGTACGTGAAACTGCTGACCAGATCATGAAAGATTTTGGCATGTTTGGCATCGAAATTACCTTCTCAGGCAATGTAGAAAATGCCTACCATGAATTGCATGAGCAGCTGATTAACCAGATTTCAATCTATCTCGACCGCGATTACAGCCGATTGATGGCCGTTTTGTACCAGGTTGACATTACCGAAAAAGAGATTGCCAAAGCTCACATCGAGTTGCCCCATTACAACGATCTGGAGGTTCTGGCTCATCAGGTTATTTTCCGCGATTTGAAGAAAGTTTTGTACCGGAGGTATTACAAATCGCAATCGGAAGAATAAGTTCAAATTTATTTATCTTTGTTCATATTCAAATCTTTAAGAATTATGAGAGCTATTGAAATCAACTCAAAAACAGATAAATCCGGACATTTAAAACTTGATTACCAGCTTGGTAAATCGGAGCAGAATGTTCGAATTCTGATCTTGCTGGATGAAAATACCTACCCGGAAGAAGATGAAAAGTTCTGGCTCAATTCCGTCGCCAAAAGTCCTTCATTTAATTTTCTGAATGAACCGGAAGAGGATATATATTCGTTGAAAGATGGAGAGCCATTGAATGATTAAAAATTCCATTATACTCGTTCCTTTTCCGTTTGACGATCTATCTGCGTATAAAGTTAGGCCAGCCCTTTGTTTGACCAATGAAATAGGGAAATACAATCATATAATCATTGCATTTATTTCCAGCAGAATATCAGAAGAGCAAAATGATACCGAATTGATTCTGCTTAAAGATTCTGAGAATTCGATTGGTACCGGATTAACCGTTGATTCTGTCATTAAGCTTCATAAAATGGTGACGATTCCCAAAAGTTTGATCAAGAGAAAACTTGGAGTAATCAACGCCACTTTGGAACCCATAATATGAGATAAGATTTTTCGGTTATTTGATTGAAACTGCAGAATAAACTCTTCTTCAATCTCAGTTTTTAAACAGCTCAAGATTAAATTGTTCGCGGTAGGTTTTCTCCAAAAACCGATCAGTCCAGTTGTAGAAAGACTGTATATCTTGTGGTGTGTGATTTCCTTTCTCCAATTCTCCAGTTTTTTCAAACATCATCGATTCGATGGGATGCAATAATTGCAGGTACCCGGTTTTCTGCTTGTTAATTACAGCCGACAGATTAATATAGTTATTTCCCCGGTCATGGGTCATAGGGAAACATTCCTCTTTAAATTTTAATGCTGCAGAACAAATGGGCGATTTAAACTGATCATTCATCGTCACGGCTTTTGGCAAATTTTCACCTCCCGCTATCCATACCGGAATTGCTACTGAAGTCAGCGGAAATCCCAATACAGTCCACATCATAGCCTGATTCACGTGTTCCTGATCTTTTGCGCCAACAATACAGATGGCTGCCGAAGTGATGACCCGTGGAATGTAGTCGATGAAAAACTTAAATTCAGGAACTTCTCTTTTCTCTGGAAGTTCAGCCCACAAATCGGTTTTTGTTAAGGAGTGGGTAAGGTTGCGCGATAAGTGATTGAATAAAAACGCAGGAGTCAGTTGTTTTTCGGCGGCAGCTTGATTTAAAACACCTTCAGCGGTGTGATAACGGCAAAAGCCAAAACCTTTGGTCAGATCGGCACGCATTGAGTGGTTGGTCCTGATCAGGAGTCCATTTGGAGCAATTGCAGGATCGTTGGCATCGTATTTTTTGAAATCGCGGTTTCCTGTTTCATAATAAGCCGCACCACCAAAAGCATCGATTACCCCAAAATTGGCATCAACGCCCATTGGTCTGGGCAGAGTTTCGAGAAGTTTCTCAAAATCAGACAAACTCTGGCAGGTTTGCAGGGCAAGCTTCATTACTACGCCTTCCTGATCCATAAACTTGGTGGTATCGCCCAGGTTATTGTTATAAGCAGCGGTATTGATGATTGCGAATCCGGCTTCGTTGTAACCGCCCCAAACCATTTTACTCCAGTCTTTCGACCCGTCAACCAGCCCAATGTATTTGTATTTGCCATCAGTAAAATAGGCCAGCGAATTTTGCATCTCGTCGGTATCGCGGTTCTTAAAAAGCATTGGCTTGCCATCAGCAGTATATTTTCCTGAAATGAGGAAAGTTGTACAGGCAAAAGTTTGAGCTCCCAACATCAGGAGAATTGTGGCAATGCAAATTAAGGTTAGTTTCTTATACATTTGGAAATGTTTTAAATCGTTATAGAGTACATGCAAAAGTGCAATTTTTTATCTGTTCAATGCCCCTTAAAAAGTATAATTACGATTGAACCAACAATCATAATCGCCGTACCAATCAACTTTTTGCGGATACCCAGTTCCTTAAAAATCCGATGTCCGAGCAATACACTTACAATAGTCGAAAGCTGAAAGAGTGACAATGCATAGCCAACCGGCATGTGATCGAACGTGTAATTGGTTGTGTATTGCATGGTTCCAACGCAAACCACTAAAAGGGCATATTTGCTTAAATGCGACCGATCTACTTTCGTCAATTCCTTTTTCAAATCGAGCCGGTAAACGAACAGGAGCAGAAACGAAAAGACGGCGCCAAACCAGCACCAGCTTATAAAAGCCAAGGAAGCCGATGAAACCACTATTATTTTCTTTATAAATACCGCTTCGATGGCGGTCAGTATCATGGCCCAGATCCGGAACTGTATTTCACTTTTCTTCAGTAAAGCCCACGAGAACCGTTCTTCGGTTGTGTCCAATACGAAATAGCTTCCGTAAATAATCAGCACGATACCCAAGACTCCCCAGAAATTGGGTATTTCTTTCAGCAGAAAAATACCAACAACAATACCTACCACCGATTTGTACGAATTGATTGGTCCAAGAACCGAAAGGTCGCCTTTTTGAAGCGCCTTCACCAGGAATCCATTTCCGAGGGCACCGGCAATTCCTCCTAAGACTGAATAAAGCCAAAACTGCTGCGGCAACTCTTGCCAATGCACATTCAGCGCGATAAAAATGCAAATGAAAGAGAGTAGGAGATAGGTCAGGAAATTAACCAATAAAGGATGATTCTTTTTCGCCGTGAGCTGCTTCTGAAATACGTTTCCAAACGGATTGGAAAGTATTCGTAATAAAACAGCTCCTGTGGTTAATAAAGTCTCAATCATTATTTTGGGTTGACTGCCAACGAACGTTACGATGCATCAGCATTCAAAAGTACGTCATTTTCTAAAGCGTCAATCATTTCATCGGCCGAAGTGACTACTTTTCGAATGATTCCATTCTTGTCGATGATGAAATGCGTTGGGTATGACTTTACGTCCAGATCATAGAACGTAAATTGCTTTTGATCAGGAACAACAGCATAGCGAAAAGGCTTTTTCAGCAGAAAGGGTTCTAACTTTTCCTTTGAATCGAATGCCAGGCTAACAAAGACAATATTTTCACGAGTTTTATATTTCTCAACGAGTTCATTCAGTTTGGGAAATTCTTCGATGCAGGGAGCACAGGCCAAAAACCAGCATTTCAGGACAACAATTTTGCCTTTGGTATTCTCGTTGGTGTATTCAACACCATTTAAATCCTGAAGATTAAATTTTGGAAATACGGTGCCTTCAATCCTGAAGTTTTTATAAGCCTCGTCAGCAACACTCGCAATCACATCAGGAATTGATTTGTCGGAGGTTTGGTCTAATTTAAACAGCTGGTAATAAATACTATCGGTGGATGTTAGCTTTAAAGGAATAAACTCACCGGTAATCAGGCTTTTCAGAAAAAGATCTTTGCTGATCCGATTCGACAAATTGTCGAGGGCTATAAAATTGGACGATAAGATGATGTTCTCATTGTGGTAGGTCCACCATAACGACTGACTTTTCTTAATGCTTTCAATATCAACATTGGGCGAACCGTAATTCGGTTTCCGTGAACAGGAAATTGTTGCGATCAGGACAACTAAGAGTAAGAATAAGATGTATTTCTTCATAATAAGGGAATAAAAAAATAATATCGTACAATATCAAAAACCATTTTTAATTTTCTCCGTAGGTGTTCCCTGAGCTTGCCGAAGGGAGATAAATGTCAATAGAAAGGGCACATCATTGAAACATATTTCCCGTCGGGAATTAATATTTTACCGCTTAATGTCCTAACGGACAATCGATTTTAACGTTGTTTTTTCTATTGATATTAATGCCCGATGGGCAAAAAATAAAATTTAGATAGCTCCAATCGACTGTAGTTCCGTTTTTAACTGATCCGGACTTTTAAAATGTATGGCATTCATACCAAGCTCTTCAGCGGCTTTGACATTATTCAGGTTGTCGTCGATAAAAATGGTATTCCCGGCTTTCAGATTGTATCTGTCGAGCAGTAAATGGTAGAGCCTTTTATCGGGTTTGATCATTTTTTCTTCGCCCGAAACCACTATGCCATTGAATTCGCCGAAAAACGGAAACCTCTCGTACGCAATCGTTATCGTTTCGGCTGACCAGTTGGTTAGCCCATAGACATTAAACTTTTCCTTTAATTGATATAATAGCGAAACCGTTTCGGAAATATCACCGTGAAGCATCACTTCCCATTTATCGTAGTAAAGCTGAATCAGTGAATGAAATTCAGGAAATTGCTCCTGTAATAAACAGGTACCTTCGGCTAACGAACGGCCCCGGTCTTGTTCAATGTTCCATTCGTCGGTACAAACTGTGTGAAGAAAGTTTTCCATCTCGCTTTCTTCCTGAAAATAATCACGATAAAGGTATCTGGGGTTCCAATCGACCAAAACACCGCCGAAATCAAAAATTATATTTTCTACCTTCATAGTATAGTTTTTACCACATAGACACATAGAACAACATAGAGAGAAAAATTATTAATAAACGATGTGCACTATGTGTCTATGTGGTTTTAATTTATCTAATTTTTTTTGCGGTCTCTTGCCTGACAAAAATCGCTTTCAGGCAATGGTTCAATATTTTTGATAAATATAAATAACTTATCAATGGGTCTGTTCGAAAGGGATTTTTATTTTAGTCAATCGGTTGATAGTTATTTAAACCCTGATTTTGAAACGATTAAATAAATAGGAAGTGTAGTTTTATAACCCAACAAAACGAAATTATAATACAACAATAAGGAATTATAACCCAACAATACAAAATTATAATACAACAAAATGAAATTATAACCAAACAAAACGAGATTATAATACAATAAAACGGAATTATAACCCAACAAAACGATATTACAACCCAATAAAATTACTTTATAGGTGAAAAAAATTAAATTATACCCCAAAGAGAATGGGAGTATACCCAAAGAAAATATAAAAAAAGATGTGATAAATAGCTTTGATCTATAAACATAACTCCTTACTTTTAGAAACTTGAAAAACAAACCAACATGAATGGAGGAGGCAGTGTTTAAGGCAAACAAACCTTTGAAAAAGTACTATAAACTTTCCGCTATTCACTAGTTAGCGGTTATTTTAAGAGGACTCCATTACACAAGGTAGTATATAAATTGTAGACAACTGAATTCAAATAATTATTACAATGAAAGAAATAAAAATCATTCACCTTTCCGATATCCATTATGACAAAAATGAACCTGAAAATCAAGGTTTAGTTCTGAATTCATTTTTTGCCGATTTAGAAGCAAAAGAAGCTGAATTTAATTTTGAATCTACGTATTGTATTATTTCTGGAGATTTAGTGAATGCAGGTGCTACAGATAGGATATACAGTGAATTTTACCAAAATTTTATTATTCGACTTGTGAAATTCGTCCCAATTAAAAACATTTATTGTACACCAGGAAATCATGATTTAAATAGACGAATTTTCGATAGTCATTATGACGAACATAAAGAAAAGATTTCAACGCTTATAGATGAAATAGAATTTAATGATTTTATTAAGACAAAAGAAAATATCATAATAAAAAAGTTTGAGCCTTTTGAAAAGTTTTGCACCGATAAACTAAGTTCAAATCAATTTAATCTGTATGGGTATTCAGAAAAATTGATTCCTGAGATTAGTGTTTTTTTTCTCAACAGTGCGCTTTGTTCTTATGGAGGCTTTAATAATATTAAAGATGAGGGCCTTTTAAGAATTGAGACCTCAGAATTGAATAAATGGATTCATGAGAATGAGGGTAGGACGAAAGTACTTGTTATGCATCATCCGATAGAGGACTTAACAAATTTTGCACAGAACGAATTAAAGTCAATGCTTAATAACGGCATAGATATTTTAATCAATGGCCATTTACATGATCAAGAGATTGTTACAAAGTCTAATGGACATGTTAAATGTTGTTCTCCGCAGTTATACTCTAATAAAACCGATTTACAAGGCTATTCAATACTTTCATTTAAAGGCGCTCAATTGAAAATTATTGAATATCGGCAATGGGTTCAGAGGCAAAGAAAGTTTATGGCTGGTCGTGATTTTACTGGAAATGAAACGGGAACATATTCTTTTGCTGTACAAGAAGAAAAACAAAGTAACGATTTCATAATTCGAAAGTTAAACGCAGAGTTTAATAAATCCATGAAATCATATTCGCAAAAACCAGAATGGATAGAAAGGGTTTTAAGTTCAAAAGCTCCAAATACCTCTTCAAATGAGAAAGAAGATAAATTAGATTATTTAGACATTATAAATAGACCAGATAATTATCAAATAATAGCAGCAGCTCAATTTGGCCTTACTTGTTATGGGAAATATTTAGCTTTGAAAGCATGGGAGATAAAAAAAGAGAATTGGATATACTTCGATTGTGATAATTGGAGCCTTTCGAAAGCAATATCAGACATTGACGATGCATTGACTGACTATAATATTAATGTCACTGACGTTAAATGTTTATTACTCGACAACTGGGATAATCGGGCAAAATTTGCATCAAAGATTCTTGAAAAAATGAAAAGTAAGTTTCCGAATGTCCCATTGATTATATTATCCAATTGCTATGATTCAATTGTTATTAATGGTTTAGATTCTGAAGAAAGCCATGAAGGATTTATCCAACTATATCTTCGTGAGTTAGATAAGTGTGGCTTACGTTGTATTGTGAAACATTTTAATGAAGGACAGCAAATAGCAGAAGAAAATGTGGTCTTAGAAAGATTAAATCTTGATTTGATTGACTTAAATATTCATAGAACTCCATTAAATTGTTTGCAACTTCTTATTGCATTTTTAAATAATTTTGAAAACAGGCCAATAAATCGTTCTAATGTTTTTTCGTATTTATTGAAGGTAATCTTTGATAATCCAGGCAATTTATTTTATGGTAACACCTTGGATGATAAGAACTGTATTTATATCCTTGGTAATTTCTGTGAGTTTTTATTAAAAAATGAGAAAGAATCATTTACTGAGAAAGAATTTCTAAATATATCAGTACCCTTCTGTGAAGAAAATTACAACTCAACAAATATTCCTGACCTACTACAAGTATTAAAAGAGAATCAGATATTGGTAAATTTTAACGGTTCTCTTCGCTTTAGATTTAATTACTGGATATACTACTTTGCTGCAAGAAGGATGAAGATTTCAGATGAGTTTGCAGATTATATGTTTAAGCAAAAACATTCTCTTTATTATCCCGAAATAATTGAGTTTTATACTGGAATTGACGGTGCTCAGGAGGATGTTGTTGAAATGATAATTACTGATTTAAACCATCTAGCAAAACAAGTTCATTCAAAGATTGGCTTAAAAGATGACTTAAAGCCTTTTGACCAATTAAAATGGGCGTTGAATGAGACTGTAACTGGGATGACGCAAGAGCAATTAGAAGAAAATGTGAAAAAATCTAAACTTCCCGATGAAATAAAGGATGTCGTCGCAGACAAAGATTATGATAGTGTAAAACCTTATAACCAAACTATCGCGAAATTTTTTGAAGATTATGATGTTCAGAATTTAATGAATTTGACTAGATCAGCATCTAGGGCTTTAAGAAATAGTGAGTTTATTTCATCTAATCTGAAAGAAGAATTGGCCAATAGCATTTTTGAGGCATGGCAAGAAATCATAAGGGTGATATTTCTAATTGCACCTGTATTGGCAAAAAATGGATTCGGTGGTGTTGGCGGGGCTAGGTTTCATCTGACCGAAGACTTTCCAAAGGAATATGGAGAATGCCTTAAACAGGTAATTGTAAATATGCCTTTTAATATAATGAATTGGTATAAAGATGACTTTTTCTCGGACAAGCTGTTGTTATTATATAGAAAATATATGCTTGAATTTCCCGACCCAACAGTAAGGCACATTATAGCCTTAACAATATGCTCTGGAAGACCTTTGCAATGGCAAGAATCTATTAATGATTATATCGGTAGTGTCGGTAAAAATTCATATTACCTAGGCGATTTGTATTCAAACTTGCGTCATAATTATACGACTAAACTTATGATTCAAAAAGAACTAAGACAAACAGAAAATCTAATTAAATCATGTTGGGCAAAGAATAAAACAGGGAGTCCGCTACCAGGCAGAGGAACAATAGCAAAGGTTCCTGATAGCACTTTACCTCCTAGAAATTTAAAGGACTTGGAATGAAATGTAAAAACATAGGTAGTGAAAAAACAACCGCTAACTTCAGCTACCCGCCCCTACTACGTGTAGCTTCCAATGTTAGCGATCAAACCAGGTTCATCGTTGGAGAATTTAGAAATTGAATAAAATGAAGATTGAAATAATTGAATTATCGCATAGAACGGATCTTCTATGCGATGGCATAACATACTTTTGGAAATGTTGGGGTAACGATTCAAACTATAAATTTTATAAAGACTGTATCGAAAACTCGTTGGACAACAAGAACTCGTTACCTAAGTTTTATCTTGCATTGATCGGAAATGAGATTGTAGGTTCGTATGCATTGCTGACTAACGACATAATTAGTCGGCAAGACCTAATGCCATGGTTTGCTTGCTTGTTTGTAAACGAAGAACACCGAAATAAAGGTATTGCCAGACAACTCATTCAACACGGCCTTGTTGAATCGTACAAAAAAGGATTTGAGAGACTTTATCTTTCAACACATTTAAATACATTCTACGAAAATCAGGGCTGGAAACATATTGCCAATGGATACCATATCGATGACAGTGAAATAAAGATTTACGAGAAATCTACACGTATTGTATTTGAACCCAAAATGAAGGATAAGTCACATTAGTATAATAATTGTGCAGTATTGACGGATCAGTCAAAAAAGGAAGCCCGAACTTATAACAGCAAGCTACTAGCTACTGCCACTCGTTTGTAACGAGTGGCAGTGCGGAGGTGCGGCACATGAAAAAAGATTTCAAAAAGTAATGACCATTGAACACTATTAAGTTAAAGTGATCGTTAGCTTAAGAGTTGACTACCTCAGAATCCTTGCAAAACAAAAACAAACAAAAAAACCAATCCCATGAGAAACTACGTCATTGTTATCTGCCTTTTCATCGCCATGACATCAAAAGGCCAAATCAAGAATGAAAATTATTCCATTTTTAATCCAACCCATATGAAGAAAGAATTCTTTATATCTTCCAATTCAGGAGTTTTAAATACTCCGATTGGCGTAAAAATAGGCTACCTGTGTAATCCGGGCCTATATGTTGGATTTAGATATGGAAAAGGTAAAATTTATAATTCGGATAGTGATATGAAGACGATATCGTCTGATTTATTCTCACTGACAGGAGGTATAAATAAGCCTCTTATCATTAAAAATGATTTCAAATTAGTTGCGCAACTAGGAATAGGATATGGTCAGTGGTGGGATTACAGATGGGAACGCTGGACTAAATCAGGATATGAAATTGAATGTGGATTGATGCTTCAAAAAAAGAATTTTCTCATAAACATGACAGGGAATCTTTTGGATGGAAGTAAAACTTACTCAACCGGTGATTTTTGCTTAGGAATTGGGTATGTTTTTAAATCACGCAAAAAAAGCGTAGAATAAATAATTAATCGAGGCCACACATGCTGCACTGCCCTTTTATGTTCGTAATGGGGCAGTGTTTACTTAAATCAACTTCTGCCTTTGTGGCAAACTGGTCGCTAATTGTACAAAAACCGTTTAATCTTCTGTGTGGCAGTCTTCTCAAAAGGTTCGGGCTGAATCGTTACCAGCTGTACCTGCGAAAATTTGTTGACGTTTTCGTTGATGTAGTTTTGTAATTCCTTCAAAACTTCATTCATCTTTTGTTCGGCCTGCTGAGAACCTTTTTCAATCAGTTCCGAATATTTGGCTTGAAGTTCTTCCATATTCAAATGAACCAGGGCCACCAGTCTGCCTTTCTGATGAACGACCAGCGATTCAAGTACATCAGGAAAATTATTGATGATCGATTCAATTTCTTCAGGATAAACATTTTCGCCACTCGCGCCAATGATAATGTTTTTCAATCGGCCACGAATGTGTAAGTACCCGTCATTGTCGAGAGCGCCCAAATCGCCTGTTTTAAACCAGCCATCAGGAGTAATTACCTCGGCAGTTAATTCGGGTTCCTTGTAATAACCCTTCATGACATTGGCCCCTCTGGCCCATATTTCGCCTTCACCGGTTTTTGCATCCTGATGGTTAATTTTCAGCTCAACACCCGTAATTGCCGGACCAGTAGATTGCAAGCGGAAAGCGTATGTTTTCATCCCGGCCAGAAGTGGCGCGGTTTCGGTCAGGCCGTATCCAATGCTGTATGGGAAATTGGCTTCAATCAGGAATTGTTCCACTTTCCGGTCGAGTTTTGCACCGCCGATTCCGAAGAATTCAATCTCTCCGCCAAAGGTTTCTATCAATTTTTTACCTGCCACCTTGTTCAGTGTCTTCCTGATAAACGGCACTTTATACAATTGCCGAACAGTCCATTTTTTGGTAAAAGCCGGAAGAATTCTATTCCGGTAAATCTTTTCGATGATCAGCGGAACTGCAAAAATCATGGTAGGTTTCACTTCGAGTAAAGCTGGAAGTAAAACCGATGGAGTAGGTTGTTTACCAAGATAATAAACAGACGATCCGCAAAGCATCGGCATCACAAAGCCCAAGGTATTTTCGTAGGTGTGCGACAAAGGCAAGATCGAAAGGAAACGGTCATTCTCGTTCACCGGTCGGCAGCATAGAGCCTGTTCGGCTGTAATGGAAATATTCTTATGGCTCAGCATCACACCTTTCGGATTACCTGTGGTTCCTGAAGTATAAATAATCGCAGCCAAATCATCCTCCTGAATATCGTAATGGTTGCCAGACTTTTGTTCCTGCTGATATACCGGTGCTTCACCAGATGTTTTGAAAACTCTGAAATCCTCCATACTGATCTGATGAACCAACGAGTTCTCCTTCAACTGATCAATTTTCGTCAGCAGTTTTTCTGAAATAAAGATGGCCCTGGTTTCAGAATGGTTGATAATATTTTCGATTTCAGTAACCGTAAAATCGGGCAAAAGCGGAACAGCCACGGCTCCCATAAACGTAATGGCAAAATAAGCGATTCCCCAGTTGGGCATATTCGCGCTTAAAATAGCAACTTTATCGCCGGGTTGCACACTCAAATCTTCCAAAAGTTTGATCAGTGCGTTGATTCTCTGATTTAATTCGGTATAGCAGTAAGGTTCTTCACCCACAAATGAAAGTGAAGGACGGTTTCCGAATTTCGATACAATTTGCTCAAACCGGGCCGGAAGTGTAAATCTGATTGTGTTGTCCATTTTTGTCGTTTAAGGGTGATAAAAATACAATATTTATTGTAGGGTAAAACGAACATACAACGGAATAAACCTATATTTAAAACCTATTTCTGAATCTATGGTTGTCTGCCGCATCTTATCTGTCTTCAGTTTCGTTTTAATCTGCTTTGGAGCATTTTCGCAGCAGAAATATACGCTTAGCGGAACGATCTCGGATGCATCGAGTGGCGAGGACCTGATTGGCGCCGTTGTTACGATTCAAAACACCAATTATTCCACGGTTTCAAACTCCTATGGTTTTTATTCCATATCCATTCCTGAAGGCGATTACAGCATTAATATCAGGCAAATGGGTTATGCAAAACAGCTTATTACGTTGAATCTGCATTCCAGTCAGCAAATTAATTTCAAGATGAATGCTGTAAGTTATGAACTTGAAGATGTTGAAGTGAGTGGTGCTCGTGGCGATCGGAACATTACTTCCCTGGAAATGGGCAACGTGAAGATTAATCCGAAACAAATTGAAAATATCCCGGTGCTTTTTGGCGAACGCGACCTGATCAAAACCATGCAGTTGATGCCCGGCGTGAAACAGGCCGGTGAAGGAAATACCGGCTTTTATGTTCGGGGCGGCGGATTGGACCAAAACCTGATTTTGCTCGACGAAGCCCCGGTTTACAACGCCTCGCACTTGTTGGGTTTTTTCTCAGTTTTCAATTCAGAAGCCATTCGCGACGCTAACCTGCTCAAAGGATCAATACCGGCTGAATATGGAGGTCGTGCTTCGTCGGTATTGGATATCCGGATGAAGGAAGGAAACATGAAAGAATATGAAACAACCGGAAATATAGGACTGATTTCGTCGAACCTGAGCTTTGAAGGACCGATCAAGGAAGATGTTAGTTCGTTTATGGTGAGTGCCCGCCGAACTTATGCTGATTTGTTTCTGCAATTTGCGCCTGACAAAGACATTCGCGATGCCCAACTGTATTTCTACGATATTAACCTGAAAACCAACTTTAAACTGAATCCAGCCAACCGGTTATTTATTTCTGGCTATTTCGGTCGCGACAAGTTTCGACTGGAAGATCAGTTCGGATTTGATTGGGGAAGTAAAACGGCAACAGTCCGGCTAAACCATACCTTTAACGAAAAGCTATTTTCGAATAGTTCTTTTATTTTCAGCAATTATTCGTACCAAATTGATTTATCGGGAGATAACGATGTGGTTATGGGCTCGCACATTCAGGATTTTAACCTGAAGCAAGATTTCAGCTGGTATCCGAATGCCCGAAACACGCTGAAATTTGGAATTAACCTGATAGCCCATAAAATTGTTCCCGGTGAAATCGATGCTTCGCCAACAAGTATCTATAATTCTCTGGCAGTCAGGCCACGGAGGGCTTTCGAGAATTCAGTTTATATTTCAAATAGCCAGCAGTTGACTGATCGTTTACAGGTTTATTATGGCTTGCGGCTGGCTTTGTTCTCGAACGTCGGTCCAGGCGATTTTTACCGGTTTGATGCAGATGGCAAACTTGAAGAATCGATTAGTTACGATAGTTTCAAATGGGTAAAAACACAGGGTGGACCAGAACCCCGACTGGCGGTCAATTACCAGCTGAGCAGTCAGGCGGCTGTTAAAGCATCGTACAACCGCATTTACCAGTTCATTCATTTACTTTCCAACTCAACTTCTTCAACACCAACCGATGTCTGGTTGCCAAGCAGCGACAATGTAAAACCGCAATTGTCCGATCAGTGGTCGCTGGGCTATTTCCGGAACATGAAGAAGAATATGTTTGAATCGTCTGTCGAGGTTTATTACAAAAACCTGCAAAACCAGATCGATTACAGAAACGGTGCCGATCTGGTTTTTAATTCGACTGTTGAAGCCGAATTGGTTTATGGACGCGGCTGGGCTTATGGGGCTGAATTTCTATTCAGAAAAAATTACGGAAAGCTAACTGGCTGGCTGAGTTACACCTGGTCGAAAACCATGCGGCAGTTCGACCAGATCAACAATGGCAATCCTTTTCCGGCCAGGCAGGACAGGAGGCATGATGTTTCGATAGTTGCAATGTATAATTTAAGCCGGAAACTAAATTTTTCGGCCACATGGGTGTACAATACCGGAAATGCTGTAACTTTCCCTAATGGAAAATACACTATCGACGGAAAAACGATAGGGTACTATACTCAACGAAACGGCTATCGGATGCCTGACTATCACCGGCTTGATTTGGGAGTTACCTGGATCAGAAAACAGACAGCGCGGTATGAATCGAGCTGGAACTTTTCGGTTTACAATGCCTACGGCCGCGAAAACGCTTATTTCATATCTTTCAGGCAAAATAAAGATAATCCGGATCAAACTGAAGCAGTCCAGATTTCATTGTTTAAGTTCATTCCTTCAGTTAGTTATAAATTCAAATTCTAAATTTAATTGAAAAAGTTACTTTCTATAGGAGTCATTTTCATTGCCAGTATCGTTTTTTCGTCATGCGAAAAGGTGATTGAGTTTGATTTGGCCGATTCAAAGTCAATCATCGTGATTGAAGCTACCATGACCAATAATAGAGAGCCTTTTACTGTATTGGTTTCAAAAACTTCACCATATTTTGGCACTACATCGTCTGAACTGGTTTCAGGTGCAAAAGTGAGTGTAAGGGCTGAGAATGGAAAAGCTAAGTATTTTAAAGAAACATCGCCAGGTGTTTATAAACTGGAAAAGACTCTTGCATTGGCTAATTATTGGTATATTGTTGATGTTGAATATGATGGAGTCATCTATTCGGCCCGTTCATTCCTGAATGAACTTGTTCCAATTGCCGATTTTACGCTTTCTTATTTCGATGGGTTCGGAATTTTCGATAGTGGCTACAAAGTCAATTGTTTTATTCGCGATCCTGCCGGTGTTGAGAATTATTACCGGATGAAGATCTATGTCAACGGAAAACTTGTTACCGATGAAGGAGAAATCAACCTGTATTCAGATAAACTGTTTGATGGCAAGTTAATTGGACTAGTTCAGCATTCGGCAGTTTTTAAAAAAACAGATACTATAATTGTTGAACTTCAGGCAATTGACAAAGCTACATACGATTATTTCTCAACCCTCGAAAGTATCTCCGGAATAGAAATGATTCAATCAGCTTCACCGGCCAACCCGATCAGTAATTTCAACAATGGGGCATTGGGCTATTTTTCAGCATATTCTTTCGACCGGAAACCCATAGTTGTTGCCGATTTTATCAACAAATAAACTTTCATTAAAAATCATTTAAACCTGAAAACTTTGAAAATAGTTGTATTGGATGGATTTGCCCTCAATCCGGGCGACCTGTCGTGGCAGAACCTGAAAGAATTGGGCGAATGTGTGATTTTTGACCGGACAAAACCTGAAGAAGTTCTGGAAAGAGCCAAAGGTGCTCAAGCGCTGATTACCAATAAAGTCATCATCAATAAAGCTCTGATGGATCAACTGCCCTTGCTGAAATACATTGGTGTTACAGCAACAGGCTACAATGTAGTTGATGTTCATGCTGCATCTGAGCGGAATATCGTAGTTACAAACATTCCGGCATACAGCACCAATTCGGTTGCTCAATTGGTTTTTTCGCATATCCTGAATGTGGTCAATCGGGTTGAACTTCATGCCAATTCGGTAAGAAACGGAGAATGGACAAAGAGTCCGGATTTTTCGTATTCAAAAAGCCCACAAGTTGAACTTGCCGGGAAAACACTTGGAATTATCGGATTTGGACGTATTGGCAGTAAAGTGGCTGAAATTGGGCTCGCTTTGGGGATGAAAATTATCTTCCAGAACCGTTCAGAAAAAACTGATTTGCCATCCGGAATTATTCAAAAGAGTCTATCAGAAGTTTTTGCTGAAAGTGATTTTGTGAGTTTAAACTGTCCGCTAACTGCCGAAAATGGAGAATTTGTGAACCGCGATCTGCTGAAAACAATGAAGCCAACTGCAGTTCTGATAAATACCGGAAGGGGAGGGTTGATCAACGAACGGGATTTGGCCAACGCACTTAATTCAGGACAGATAACAGCGGCTTGTCTCGATGTACTCTCAACAGAACCGCCATTGCCCGATAATCCGCTGGTTTCGGTACAAAATTGCTTTATAACTCCGCACATTGCATGGGCAACATTTGAAGCCCGCCAGCGTTTATTAAATATCACCATCGATAACCTGCAAAGCTTTATTACCGGTAATCCTCAGAATATGGTGAAATAATCTGTTGGTGTAATTTTGAGCAACCCGGCGACTGCGGTTATCGTAGATAATAGTAGTTAAAATTTAAAATCAGGTAAAATGAAAACGATTGGCTTATTTGTTATCATTACCCTGTTGCTTGGGTTAGCTGGTTTTAGTCAGAATGATAAAAAAGAAACTAAAGCCAGCCAGCAACTTGAGATGGCTAACCTCATTCAGACCGGGCACTTTCGGTTTATTGCCCGCTCGGCCAACTCTGATTTGGGAAACTTTAATAATCTATCCTCAAATTACGACATGATTTTTGATAGTCTTCAGGTAAAAGCTTATTTGCCTTATTACGGAAGAGCATATTCAGCTCCATATGGCGGCAGTAATGGCGGCGTAAAATTTGATTTGACGGCAAAAAAAATTGATCGTATTTATAACGAGAAGAAAAAAATGTTTGTGATTTCCGCAGAGTTGGAAGGTCCTGACGATTCGTATTCCATTTTTATGAATGCCGGTTTAAATGGATACGCTGATCTGAAAATTAATTTCCGGAACCGACAATGGATAAGTTATTACGGAACTATTGAAAAAATTGAGTCAACGGATAAGTAAAATAGAAAGGACCAGAAATTCTGGTCCTTTGATGTTTTTATATGTAAATGTTAACCCCTTGGGCAACACTTAATTTGTTTGTTTTACATTTTATTCTTCGTCTGATTGATCGTCGCTATATTTATAATCAAGTTCATCAAGATTTTCATCCGCAAAATCGTCGTAAATAGATAATCTCCGTTTTGAGCTCTTTTCTTTGTGCAATTTTGTGTTTTTAATAGAATCGCCATCTGTTTTTAAAGGTTCAATACCTTTCTTCGTAATTTTCAGATTCTTGTTTGTTTTCATTGCGAAAAATCTAAAAGTTTGATAATTAAAGTTTTAAAAGTTAATAAATTGTATTAATATCCGTTTGTTAAACTATGAAAAAAATAGATACGTCCAAATATTTTGATCTGAAAAATATAGACTTTTTTTTTAGATGCCCTGATAATCTGATTATTATGCTACATACCTCAAAATGTATTTAAATACGATAAAATGTATTCAAATGTTATTGTTCGATCTAAAAAATTTCTAGTAGCTTTAAAACCCTCTTAGCTATTATTCCGTCCATGAAAAAATATTTATTTTTTTTCTTCATGTTGGTTAACTTGTTTGCTTCAGGACAGAGTTCCTCTAACGATAAAAAGACAACTAAGCTGTTCGAACAGGCAAGAATTGCCTATGAAAGTAAACTTCTCAATAAATCACTTAATCTTCTGGATGAAGCTTTGTCCATTAATCCC
>JAHEYT010000052.1 GCA_023251455.1 Bacteroidota bacterium | reverse complement strand
TGACAGGGGTGGAGTATTCGGCAGTGTTTACGGCACGCTCGAATTGCTTCCTTCTGAAGAACGTGCGCTGGTGAAAGGTATCCTTATCAACAAATTCAGGGGCGACATCGATTTGTTTGCCGAAGGGCGGCAACTGCTGGAGCAACTGACTGGGGTTCCTGTCGTGGGAGTGGTTCCGTATTTTCGGGATATACACATCGACGATGAAGATTCGGTGGTGATCGATCATAAGTCAGGAAAAACACAGGCCAACCGCGTAAATATTGCCGTAGTGTTGTTGCGCCACATGTCGAATTTCACCGATTTTAATGTACTGGAACGGGTTCCCGAAATTAACCTGTTTTACACGGCCAATCCAGAAGAAATTGAAAAGGCGGATGTGGTGATTATTCCCGGATCGAAAAATACGATTGGCGATCTAAATTACCTTCGGAAAAGCGGGCTGGCAAAGGCAGTCCTGAACAGTCATCAAAAGGGAAATGCAGTTTATGGTATTTGTGGTGGCTACCAGATGATGGGCCGCGAAATTCATGATCCGGAAAATGTGGAGGGCGAAATTTCGTACATGCCCGGACTGGGAATTTTGCCGGTTGTAACCACACTTACGGCCGAAAAGCGAACGGTTCAGAGCGAATTTACCTTCAGGAATGAACCGGAAAGCTGTCGGGGCTATGAGATACACATGGGACAAACCAAATTGCTCGATGGTTCGCCACTGGCGATACTTGGCGACGGATCGGCTGACGGCTGTTTCCTGAACGACAAAACGTGGGGAACATACCTTCACGGAATTTTCGACAACTTGATGGTGATTCAGTCGATCCTGAAAAGTTGCGGAAAAGAATCACAACTTCAAGAATTTAACTATGCGGAATATAAAAACGAACAATACGATAAGCTGGCCAATCACATTCGCCAATGCTGCGACATGGAATACATTTACAAAATATTAGAGAACCAATAATTAGGACTGTTAAGAGTTTCGAATTGGGATTAACTTGAAACACGCATCCCGAAACTCGTAAGCCGAAACACGCAACAAAATGAAAACTGGATTAATACACATTTATACCGGCGAAGGAAAAGGCAAGACCACCGCGTCGGTTGGGCTGGCGGTTCTTGCGCTGGGCCATGGTCTGAAAGTTTGTTATGTGCATTTCAACAAACGGCCCGAGTTGTATGGCTACAACGAGATTCAAAGCTTGCAGAAGCTGGGTGCTAAAATCCTTGGGTTTACCGAAGGACATTGGTCGTTTAACCCCCAGGTAACCCGCGAAAGTAGTCGCGAAGATGTGAAAAACGGGCTGATCCAACTGTTAGGATTTATTCAGTCTGAAAACCTGGATATGCTTATTCTTGACGAGATTCTGATCTCGGTGCGTGACAGGATTTTGGCTGAAGAAGAATTGCTAGAATTTATTGCGCAAAAACCAGCTAAACTCGAATTGGTACTCACAGGTCGTGGCGCCAGCGACGGACTAATTGCAGTGGCCGATTACGTGAGTTATATTCAGAAAGTGAAGCACCCGTTCGACCGGAAAATATACAGTCGTCAGGGAATTGAATTTTGAGCGATTGAGGTATTTCAGAAAAAATGAATAAATACCGTTGGTAATGACAGTGAATGACTAATTTTGGCTGACTTTTCCAGAGATTCAAGTGTTTTATGAGCGAAATTCGTAAAAAATATGTTCGTTGGTCGATTTATCTGGCCGGATTGCTGGTCCTACTTGTTGCCTCAGTCGTTTTGTCGTTGTCAATGGGCGAAATGAACCTCGGATTCATGGACATTTTCGGCATTCTCCGGAAAGGGCACGAAAGTATGGAATACACCATTTTGAGCCAGATCCGTTTTCCGCGCGTGCTGTTGGGAATTGCTGTTGGTGGTGCGCTCAGCCTTTCGGGAATACTTTTGCAAGGCGTTTACCGCAACCCACTGGTTGAGCCTTATACACTTGGAATTTCTGGCGGTGCGTCACTTGGTGTTGCCTTTGCCATTGTCTTCGGATTGCATCAACTCATCGGGTCGTTTGTGCTGCCGGTTGCCGGGTTTGCCGGATCGTTCCTGATTATTTTCCTGGTTTATACGATCAGCACACGTAATGGCAGGGTGAACATTCAAACCATGCTGCTTACCGGTGTGATGATCAGTTTCATCGCGTCATCGTCGATGATGCTTTTGATGGCCACCACCAGCTCCGAAAATCTTCACGGCATTATTTTCTGGATCATGGGTTCGTTGGATGAACCTGATATGTCGCTGATATACATCACACTCATACTTTCAGTTTGCTCGCTAGCCGTTTCGTACCTGTTTGTGCAGCCGCTCAATGCGTTAAGATTGGGTGAGGAAAAGGCCAAGCACCTCGGAATTAATACCGATACCGCCATCAAACTCTTGTTTCTGATGGCTTCGCTGCTTGCCGGAGTTTCAGTGGCAGTAGCGGGTGTAATCGGCTTTGTCGGATTGATTATTCCGCACCTGATGCGCATTCTGGTGGGTTCCGACTACCGCATTCTGCTCGTCAGTTCTTTTTTGTCGGGCTCTATTTTCCTGGTTTTGTCGGATGTTATTGCCCGAACCATTATTTCGCCCAACGAATTGCCCATTGGTGTAATTACCGGAATTGTTGGCGGAGTTGTTTTCTTGCTGATGATGAGCCGCAGATCAATCCGTTCACTCAATAAAAGCCGATGAGCAACATCCTGACCATACAAAACCTGAGTTGCGGATATCCAAAATTCCAATTGTCCGACATTAATTTCGAGATTCCGCGAGGTTCGTTTGCCGGAATTATTGGCCCCAACGGATCGGGAAAAACTACGCTCTTCCGCGCAATTACAGGAATATTGGGATTGAAGTCGGGTATAATATTGCTTTCAGACAAAAACCTGAAGTCGTTTTCGTTGCGTGAACGGGCGCAGAACATTGCCATTGTCAGTCAGTTTATCGAAGCGGGCGACATGAGCGTGGAAGATTACGTTTTGATGGGACGGATTCCTTACCACAGCCGTTTCAATTTTTTTGAGACCAACGAAGATTTCGAAATTGCCCGCAAATACATGGAAATGACCGATACCTGGCGGTTTAAAGATCAGTTGATGTCGGAATTGAGCGGTGGCGAGCAGCAACTAGCCGGGATAGCCCGCGCCCTGACCCAGCAACCACAACTGCTTTTGCTCGACGAACCAACATCGCACCTCGACATTACGCATCAGGTTCACATCCTTAATGTGTTGCAGCAATTGAATCAGGAAATGGGATTGTCGGTTCTGATGGTTATTCACGATCTGAATTTGGCTTCGGAATATTGTGACCGGCTGATTCTGGTTAATCAGGGCAAAATACACACGCAGGGCACTCCGGAAGAAGTACTGACTTTTCAGAACATCGAAGACGTTTATCAAACCGTTGTGGTCACACAAAATAATCCACTTTCGGGCAAACCTGCCATTTTTCTTGCTTCACGGAAGGTTTTGAAAGAGATTCAGGATCGATTATCTAAACCTTGATTCGTCTGATTTCAGGATGGACTTTGATTTTAAAAATTTAACTAATCAAAATCCATTAAAAGGTAATGATGACTTGCTCCAAAAGCCGTAAATTCACCAAAACTTTAAAACTCAACTTATGAATCCGTTGATTGATAATTTCGTCGGCTCAAAACGAATAGCCGTTGTAGGCATATCGCGTTCGGGCAAAAAGTTTGGCAACATGGCCAGTAAAGAGTTGAAGGCAAAAGGGTATGAAATTTTTCCGGTTCATCCTGAAGCGAAGGAGATTGATGGAATGACCTGCTATCCTGATTTGAAAAGTTTAAGCGGGAAAGTGGATGGTGTGTGGATTTCCATTCCACCTAAAAATGTTCCTCCGGTATTGGAAGAAGCCGCACAAATTGGCCTGAAAAACATTTGGTTGCAGCAAGGTGCCTGGTCAAAAGAAGTTCAGGAAACGATTGATCAGTTAAAATTACCGGTAGTTTCTAAGAAATGCATCATGATGTATGCTCCGCCGGTGAAATCGGTCCATAAATTCCACCGGACAATCGTTGGGATATTCGGAAAATTGTAATCTCGTTAAAATTCAGGATTAATGGCTGATACAAAAATACCAACAACGAAATTATACAATGGTGTTGAAATGCCCTGGCTGGGACTTGGCGTTCACCGGGCCGGTTCCGGTTCCGAAGTTATTGCCGCGATTCAGTGCGCGCTTCAGGCAGGCTACCGAAGCATCGATACGGCTACCTATTACCAAAACGAGCATCGGGTGGGCGAGGCAGTCATCGAAAGTGGCGTTGCGCGCGAAGAAATCTTTCTGACCACAAAAGTCTGGAACAGCGATCAGGGTTATCATTCAACAATTAAAGTTTTTGAAACCAGCCTTGAAAAGTTACAAACCAATTACCTTGATCTTTACCTGATTCATTGGCCGCAAACGGGCACCACGTTCGAAACCTGGAAAGCCATGGAGGAACTTTACGAAAAAGGTCAGATTCGGGCAATTGGTGTCTGCAATTTTCTGATTCCTCACTTGAAACGGCTGATGGAAAATTCGCGCATCAAGCCGATGATCAATCAGTTTGAGTTTCATCCGGAGTTGGTACAGCCCGAATTGCTGAAATTCTGTCGCGAAAACCAGATTCAGCCCGAAGCATGGCGCCCGATTATGAAAGGCCGGGTGAATGAAATTGAATTGCTTCAGAAACTTTCAGCTAAATACCAAAAATCGCCGGTTCAAATCGTTTTGCGCTGGGACATTCAGAAAGGAGTGGTTACCATCCCCAAATCAGTAACCCCTGAACGAATCATCAGCAATGCCGCTGTTTTCGACTTTGAACTGGCCGAAGAAGATGTGGCACTGATCGACAAACTGGACCGAAATGTCCGGATGGGGGAAGACCCGAATCAAATAACAATATAGTCGGGAACTATGATTCCCCTGATTTTATGAATGGCTATGTTTGAAAGTAATCTCCAATCATAGCCATTCATTTTATGCAATTAAAGTTTTTGATCCCCTTATTTTCACTTTCTGCTATTCTTCGAACCGCACATTTACGTTTCCGCCGGATGCATGCATGTAAACCGGAATTCCTCCATTATTCATGGTCCCTTTTACACGGTTTTTCTCCGATTTTCCTGAAAAATTTTGAAGTTCAATGTTTACCCTGTCGGATTGCAAATCCAGATCGAGGCCAAGATTTTTACCGTTGCGAATGAGTGCATCAACTCCACCACCGCTGGATTCAAGGTTTAATTCCTTGCTTAACTTGCTGATATCGACATGAACTGATCCCCCGCTGGATTTGGCTTTTACCGAAGCACACTCTCCTGAAACATTTACTCCTCCACCGCTGCTGCCGGCATCCACATTACCGTGAATATTCTTCAGACTTACACCTCCGCCTGAACTATGTGCATAAACGCTTCCCTGTGCATCATCTAAAGTAACACCACCTCCGCTAGAGCTTAAACGGATATCCCCGTTCTGTTTCGCCACATGCACACCGCCGCCAGACGACTTTGCTTCAGTAGTACCAGTTACATTTTCCAGGTGTACACCACCACCGCTGCTGGAGAAATTGTGTGTTCCCTTCACTCCTGAAATTTTTACACCACCACCGCTTGACGAAACTTTGCACGACATTTCCTTCGGGACAATAATGGTTAATGAAATACCTGTATTATTCCAGAAGTTCATGCGCGACTTGCGTTCAACAATTGCAGTAATAGCTGAACCACTTTTTGAAAAATTCAGATCGAATGCTTCCAAAACATCTTTTACCATTGGATCTGATGGAGATAAGACATTCCCATTTTTCCGCACAAATGCCTGTATTATTACCTGAGGTTGATCGTGTGTCTGAACAGTTACTCCTCCACCCGACGATGAGGCGTTGAGTGAGCCAGGCTCTTTCATCTCGAAGGTCTTTGTGATAGTAGGCTGGTCATCCTTCGAAAATCCGTTCATTGAAAGTAAAGATATGAGCATTACAATCATGGTGTGCATTTTCATAGTAGTCAGAATTTTCATAACTAGTTTTTTAATTGTTTAAATAGGATTAACGTATCTATAGACGCCATATTTATTCTTTTGTTACACCTAATTTTCACTATATACTTCAAGGTTTGGGGTGAAACATTTTTACTCGTACCTCAGCGATTTTGCCAGGTTTCGGCTGGCGCTCCATGTTTGTGAACTGTTGTCTGAACCTTGATTTGTCTGATTTCATGATTGACTTTGATGTCGTATTCTCCCAAAATCATTGTATTCATTTCATCAAAAGAATCATAGTTCAGAATTTTACTCGTATCTCAGAGCCTCCACCGGATTCCTCGTGGCTGCCTTCCAGCTTTGCCAACTCACAGTGAGTAAAGCAATTCCCAATGCCAGCAAACCGGCCATGGCAAAAATCCACCAACTTAAGGTCGTTTTGTAAGCAAAGTTTTCGAGCCATTTATTCATAGCGTAATATGCAATGGGCGTGGCAATAACAAAAGCAATGGCTACCCATTTTACAAAGTCTTTGTTGAGCATCGCCATTATTTCTGAAATTCGGGCGCCGTTTACTTTGCGCACCCCGATTTCTTTGGTGCGGTTCAGGCTGATCATAAATATCTGCCCGAGAATACCCATACAAGTCAGCACAAGCGCGATTATTGAAAAGAAGGTAATTGACTTGGCCAGTTTATCTTCTTTTTCATACATGGCCTGAAACTGGGTGTCGTAAAAAGCAAACTCCATGGGGTCTTCAGGAAGAAGGTTTTTCCATACTTTACGCAATTCGTCAATTTGCTGGCCAATATTTCCGGGCATTAACCTCATTGAGAGCGTGTTAAATTCCCTGTCGGGTTCGTAAAGCAGTGCAACCGGGGTCATCTCCGAGTGCAGCGACTGTACATTAAAATTGTTAACCACACCCACCACATCGTAGCCGCCTTCACGGCCATTTTTATATTTTTTGCCTTCAATCGTGTCCCAGCCATAACGCTTTATCGCTGCTTCATTCATCAGGCAGGCGTGGTCTTTGTCGCCCGACAAAAAGCCGCGTCCTCCGGTTAAATTAATCCCAAAAGTTTTCAGGAAATCTTCGGAAACATAGATGCATTTCACTGAAAATTCATCACCGTCAACACCACTGCCCATCGACAGGTTAATATGCCCCGGATAGCCGTTGCTTAGAGCGCTGCTGGTTACAAACGGAAGTTTGGCGACTTCATTTTTCAGCGCTTTCTGATTCTGGAATTTATAGGGAAGTTCCATTCTCACAAGAAGTTCTTTAGTAAAACCGAGGTCGTGATGTTTTACAAACTGGAGCTGTTTGAAAATCAGCATTACAACGGCAATCAATGCAATTGAAACCGTAAGCTGAAAAGTGAGCATGGCTTGTTTTCCCCATTGTTTGCCGGTTCTTTTTCTTCCTCCTGAAAGGAAATCAGAAATATTGAATTTCGATAAGATATAAATGGGAGCCAGGCTGTTGAGCAAAATTATCCCGGCAACAACCGCGGCAACAATCGGCAGGAACTGGTAGAAGCTGACGTCGGACAAATGGATTTCTTTACCAAACAAAATTCCGGTTGATGATAACAGCAAAGCAACAAGGAATACCGAAAATACAAGGGCAATAAAAATCCCGAGAGAAACCTCAATGAGTGAATCGGCTAACAGATGAATTTTTTCTGCGCCGTTGGTTCTGTTGATACCGATTTCCTTCATTTTGGCATATTGCATCGAAACCAGATAGTTGAGATAATTGATGCTTGAAAGCAGAATTATCAGGATACCAATAGCCAGAAATATCAGTAACATTTTTGAGTTGCCTTTAAAATGGTCATCAGCCCAACCCAAATCCTTTGTGGAAAGATAAATGTCGGAGAAATTTTGAAGGGCGAGGCTGTCGGTTGTTGTGTTGAATTGTTTGATTGAAGCGTTGAGGTTTTTTGTCAGGTCGTCCGGATTTACTCCGCTTTTCAATAAAAGCACATGTTCAACCGGGTAAATACAAACTCCATTATTGCACTCCTGCGACATCTGAAACTCTTTATTCTCACTGTTCAGCAGCATTTCTGCCCCGAAACTTGAGTTTTTGGGAAGGTCCTCCATAACTGCGGTGACCGTTGCCGAAAAGAATTCCTGGTTAACAGTGCGGCCCAACGGGTTTTTATCACCAAAGAGTTTTTTAGCAACCGACTCCGTTATCACCGCCGAATTTTGCTGACTGAAAGGTTTGCCTTCAAGGCCCGACAATATTTTCACCGAAAAAACATCGAAGAAATTGTTGTTGGTCGAAATGACATGTTCCACGCGGATATAATTTTTTGTTTCCGGGTCCTTCAGTGTTATCGGGTAATAGGAAAAACCCAGCGGACAAGTTTTCTTAATATCAGGATAATTCTCGGCAAGGACAGCATTCAACTTGTAATCAAGTCCCGATTTGCTCTCTTTAGCATCGTAAAGCCGGTAAATGTTATTGTAATCTGCAAAATGCCTGTCTACATTCTTTTCAGCATTGTAAAACAATCCGATAAGGATGGATGCAGTAAAACCAATGGCAAAACCACCAATGATTAAAAACGAGTACAGTTTGTTTTTCAACAAGTTTCTGAATGCCAGTTTTATTTTAAATCGAATCATATTCTGTTTTTTTAATTTTTAATCCTGTTTAACCTTCCATCCTGCAAACCCAAATTCAGACATATTTACTCATACCTCAGCGCCTCCACCGGGTTTCTTGTCGCAGCTTTCCAGGATTGAAATGAAACGGTTAGCAAGGCGATTCCGAGCGAAATAAAGCCGGATAGAGCAAAAATCCACCAGCTTAATTCGGTTTTATAGGCATAGCTTTCGAGCCATTTGCTCATGATTAGCCAGGCAACCGGCGTTGCAATTACAAAAGCGATGGCTACCCATTTCACAAAGTCGCGGTTGAGCATGGTCAAAACATCCGAAACCTTGGCCCCGTTCACTTTGCGGATGCCAATTTCCTTGATCCGGCGCTGACAGGTAAACAACGACATGGCTAAAATGCCCAAACAGCATATAACGATGGCACATCCGGCAAACAGCGAAAAGGTTTTCCTGAACTGCAATTCCGATTGGTACAGGTTTTCAATGGCCTGGTCGAAAAAACTAATTTCGACAGGGAAGGATGGCGAAAGCTCGTTGGTTTCGGTTTTTATTTTTTCAATGAAACTGGTGAGTGTTGCAAAATTTTTGGTGTTAAAACTCACCAGGCAATAGGATGCCCGAGGTTCGTTTTGAATAATGAGCGAGCCAATTGGCACATTAACTGGTTTGTAGTGAAAGTCTTTCACTACGCCAATTATTTCGCCAAGCGGGGGATTATCGCCAAAACCCATCACAAATTTCTGTCCGATTGGATTTTCCATTTTGTTTTGGCGCAGAAAGGTTTCGTTCACCAGCAATTTATGCTCGTCGGTTTTCAGGTCGTCCGAAAACAGCCGTCCCTGAACGAGTTCAAGGCCAATAATCGAACAGAGGCTGGCATCGCCGGTAAATGTGTCGAAATCGAGTTGTTTCTTTTCTCCATTTAATTGCTGAAACGAAGTCCAGTGTTCATTTAGTTTTCCGGGGAAATATTGCGTAAACGATGCCTTTTTTACCGATGGCATTTCCTGAATCATTTTTTTCAGGACTTCCTGTTTCTCGTTAAGCTGAGGGGTAAGTTTTACACCGATGACATTATCCTGATTATACCCGAAATTGCTACTGCCAAAATTCACTTGTTTCTGTACCAGCATGGTAAACGCAATCAATACAATGGCTATGGCAAATTGCGTGGTTACCAGTACTCCGCGGAATATCGATTTGGATGACCCCGAATCAACCGATTTTCGGAGGTTGTCTACCGCTTTTGACGAAGAAATACGCATGGCGGGAATAAAGCTGAAAATCAGGCTCAGGAGGAACACCCCGCTAATGGAAATAAGGAGGAACGATGGCTTATAAATCAGGAATGGGTTGAAATAAATGCCCGTGTAGTTATTTACGAATGGCAGCAAAAGCTGAATAAGCAAAATAGCCAGAAAAAGAGAAAGCAAAAACAGGATAAATGCTTCGGTTAATGCATTGCGCATAATCGACATTTTATCGGCGCCAATCACTTTCAACACACCGGTTTGCTTAATTTTTTCGAGCCAATGCGACGATGAAATATTGATGAAATTCACCAGGGCGATAATCAGCACCAGGGCGGCCACCAAAAGCAGAATGGATACCTTTCTTTTGTCGCCGCAGTGCAGGTATGTTTTCCCGTACAAGGTGAAATTGGCGAAGTAAATTTCCCGGAATAAATTCAGTTTCAGTGATGAATTGTCTTGTTTGCCCTGGTTGTTTTCGGGAAACAGCTCAGCAATTTTACTGGCTGTTTCGGTAGGTTTTGCTCCTTCTTTCAAAAGCACGAAAAGTTGAAAATTATTCCAACCCCATTCCAAAAATTCACCTTGGTTGGGATGGGTAATTTTGCGGGTTTCGAGGTTGGTTACCGCGTTAAACGACAAGCTGGTGTTGGCTTTTGGAACTTTAACCACGGCCGAAACGGTAAGCGTTTGCTTGTTGTTTATCTTCAGGGTTTTGCCTACGGCCGATTCTTTCCCGAATAATTTTTCAGCCATTGGCTGCGTTAAAACAATGGTCATTGGCTCCTTCAGCGCCGTTTCAAGGTTCCCTTCAGCAGCTTCGTAATTGAAAAGTTTGAAAAAATCGGCATCAGCAGTTAGCAGATCCGAACTAATGGGGTCGCGTCCTTCAACCTGAAAAACCGGTTCTTCCCAGGTGGCCGCCATCCGTACGGTTGCTTCAACCTCCGGCACATTCAAATCAATCTGATCTTTCAGCACAGCGGGCATGTACATGCGTTTGTTCAGTTCGCCAAACAGGTAAACCCGGTCGCCATTTTTGTGGTAATTGTCGGTGGTCAGTTCGCTGTACGAGTATACCGACAGGATGATGACCAAAGCCAGACTAATAGCCAAACCAACCAGATTAATCAGGTTGGTTACCGGTTTCCGGACGAAATTCCGATAGGTTGATTTAAAAATGTTTTGCATCGATTTCGTTTTTATGTTTATAGTTATTTAAGAAATCCTTCTGTGTAAAACATGGATAAACTCATAATGTACATCCTCACATCCAAAGGCAGGAAAATACCACCGATAATTAAAGCCGAATTAAACGGAGCTGTTGTAAAATCTTTGAATGCAAACATCACAACTGCAACATAAATTGGAATTATTAGTAATGGATGTCAAATAAAAGAGATCAGTTTTGCAGCTTTAATTTGCTCTGTTTTCATTAGCTAATTTTCTGATTCATTGAATTTTTTTGATATAATTATGTCAGTCTAATTTACTCCGATGTTAAACTTTTGGCCGGATTAATTTTTGCCGCTCTTATGGTTTGTATGCCTACGGTTAACCATGCAATGAGCAAAGCCGAAGCACCAGCGCCAAAGAAGTACAACCAGTTTAAATCAATCCGGTAGGCAAAATTCTGCAACCAATGCGACACTATGAAATAGCTGACCGGCAACGCAATTGAGATTGAAACAATGACCATTTTTGTAAAATTACCTGATAGCAGGAGAACGATCTCAATTTCGCTGGAACCTGAAACTTTCCGAATGGCAATTTCCTTGTTTCTTCGCTCGATCGTGAAAGAAGCTAATCCAAACAACCCAAGGCAGGATATGATAATGGCCAATCCGGCAAAGTATCGCGAAAGGAGAGCCACTCTTTTCTCTGCAACGTATTGCGCCTGATAATCCTGATCCAGAAATTTAAAATCGAAAACAAGTCCGGGATTATACGATTTGTATAACTGTTCTAATTTGCTGATGGTTTGAGCTTCTGAGCCTTTCCTGATTTTGACTAAGATATTGGTTGAAGACTGAGGTTCAAGTCTGAAACGAATTGGTTTTATTAATTCGTGAAACGATTGATAATGAAAATTTTTAACGACACCTAAAATTTCCACTCCATTAACAATTTTCCCGATCGGATCTTTAAGTCCCAATGCCTCGATGGCGGCCTCGTTGAAAATGATCTTATCCTTATCCGAAGCAAATGATCTGGAAAAAGTGCGTCCCTCTTTAATTTTGAGATCAAGAAGTTCGAGCAAATCATAGTTTATGGCCGAATTTTCTATCGTGATTTCCTTGCCGTTCCACAGGGTTTTTCCCGGTGTGCCGCCTCTTTCCTGGGCATATATAATACCGCCCAACATGCTCGATGCATTTACCACACCAGCTATATTTTTTGCTTCCGCTATAAAAGCCGCGGTATTTCCGGTTATTTTTCCGTCAATCTCAAAGTAAAGTACATTGTCTTTGTCGTATCCAAGATTTTTATTCTGAACAAATTCAGTTTGTTTATACACCACCAAAACTGATACAATGAAAATTACGGATATCGTGAATTGAAATACAACCAATCCCTCTCTGGACCAGGATTCGCCTGACGAAGTATTAAGCTGCCTTTTTAATAACATGATCGGCTTAAAACCAGACAAGTATAAAGCCGGGTAACTTCCAGCCAAAAAAGCAGTTAATAAGGCAACTGCAGCGCTGGCAATTATGAAATTTAAATTGAACAGGAGTTCGAGACGTTTTCCGGTAATTTCACAGAACCCTGGAAGAAACAACCATACAAGTGCCAGGGCGATTAAAAATGAAATAAGGGTCATGAGCATTGATTCGCCCAAAAATTGCCAGGCGAGTGTTTTTCGCTGAGCTCCAAAAACTTTTTTGGTGCCAACTTCCATGATTCTTTTTGAAGCTTTTGCCGTAGATAAATTCATAAAGTTTATGCAGGCAATTAGCAGGATGAAGATGGCTATGATTGAAAACAGGTTCACATATTCTATTCTACCTCCGGCCTCTGTGCCATTTTTGTAATCACCATAGAGGTAATTGTCGGTGTAGCGTTTTAAAAACAATGTGCGATGCTGGTCATTTTTACTCTTAATTTTAATTAAATCGGCCACTTTCGTATTAAGCCTGCCGATGTCTGTTTTCTCTTTTACCAATACATAGGTCAGGAAGGGGGCGGTACTGTTCCAATTAATTTCTGCACCCTGAATTCCCAACAAGTCTTTAAACGCATCGAAAGTCAACAGGAAATCGAACCGTTCGGATGAATTTGCTGGTACGTCTTTCATGATTCCTGTAACGGAAACCAATCTTTTAGATCCCATTACCTGCCATTCAATAGATTTTCCGATGCAGTTATCAATTGTATTGAACAGGCTTTTTGCCAGTGATTCTGAAATGACGATATCATTCATGCCTGCCAATACCGTACTTGAATTGCCTGCCAGGAGAGGATACGAAAAGATATTCAGGAAATCTTTATCAACGAATTTTCCGACGCCTTTTACCTGTTTTTCCGGAACAGATACGGTAAAAGCAGGGAGAAAATTAGGTGGTGTAACTACTGCTGATGTCTCAATTTCAGGCATTTCTTCAACTAAAACTCTTGCCAGAAAATCGGTCGTTTGACCAGTAGTTTTTATAGAACCCTCCGTTTCCTGATGTTCCATGACCTGAAAAATACGGTCGCCTTTCTGGTGAAATTTATCAAAATGCAACTCGTCGTTCACCCATAAGTAAATCAATAATATGCCGGCCAACCCGGTGGAAAGCCCGATCAGATTAATAAAAAACGAACTTTTGTTTCTTTTGAAATTTCTGTAGATGAATAGTAGATTATATTTTAGCATATCTGATCGTTTTTTATTTTTTTGATTACTATAGTTTCATTACGGTTTTCTCCAAACCATATTCAAGATTCTTATTCATATCGCAATGCTTCCACCGGGTTTCAGGTGGTGTCTTTCCAGCTTTGCCTTTACATCGTCTAAACTTTGATTCGTCTGATTTCCTGATAGACTTTGATGTAAGTATCCTCCCAAAATCATAGTTTTCATTTCATCAAAAGAATCATAGTTCACGACTTTATTCATATCTCAATGCCTCCACCGGGTTTCTGGTTGCGGCTTTCCAGCTTTGCCAACTAACAGTAAGTAAGGCAATTCCCAAAGCCAATATTCCAGAAAGCGCAAAAATCCACCAACTGAGTTCGGTTCTGTAGGCAAAACTTTCGAGCCATTTGTGCATGGCGAACCATGCAATGGGTGTGGCAATGATGAAAGCCACAGCTACCCATTTTATGAAGTCTTTATTTAGCATGGTCATCACTTCCGAAACGCGCGCCCCGTTTACTTTTCGGATTCCGATTTCGGTAGAACGATTGATGACAGCCAGCGAGGTGAGGCCTATCAGTCCCATACAGGCCAGGAAAATGCAGATTCCTCCGGCCCAGGCAACTATGTTGCTCCATCGTTTTTCCTTTTGGTAGAAATCGTCAAATTTCTGATCCAGAAAGCTATATTTAATGGGCAAGTCAGGTGAAATGGTTTTCCAGGCTGCGGTTAATACTGCAAGGGCTTTTGACGGATCTCCCGGATTAATTCGTACAAACAGCGCATTGGGTTTAAAATCAGACGGAAACAGAAACATCTGAGAGCGAACGGTTCGGGTTAAATCCTCGAAATTAAAATCACGGGTTACCCCGATGATTACTTTTCGATTACCCTCTTTCCCGCTTGTGAATTCCTTACCCAGCGCTTCTTCAGGATTGGTGCCAAGGGCGTTCCGAACCAACGTTTCATTTACAATTACAGAACTTATCGCATCTGAAGCTATTTCAGGATTAAAATTACGGCCTGCAACAAGCTGCATGCCTAAAACTTCAAGAAAATCAGAGTCGATTGGATATTCGATAACGGTCTCGACTCTGTTTTCAAACTTATATCCCCGGCCCATTTGTCCTTCTCCGTTTCCAAGCCCGATAACCGATCCCGCAATTCCCAGTACGCTGCTTTCCGACTTTAGGGTTTGTTTAAAGACCGGATAGTTTTTCTGTATGTCAAGACTTTGTGTGTCAATCATCACCACGTTTTCTTTGTCAAACCCAAGATCTTTCGAGCGCATAAATGCCAGCTGACGCATAATTATAATCATGGAGATAATTAGCCCGATGGAAAGCACAAACTGAAAAGTGACCAGCGACTTGGTAAAGAGGTTTGATCCGGAGAACCGAAGATTACTTTTCAGCACTTCCGAAGGTTTGAACCCCGATATCGCCAGTGCCGGGTAAATGCCTGATAATAAACCAACCAAAAGCACAACTCCTGAAAGTATTCCAATCATTTCAGGATACTGACTGAACGAGAACGACAATGACCGCCCGGAAAGCTCATTGAAAAAGGGCAATAACGCGTAAGCCAGCAGAATTCCTAAAACTGCGGAAATGACGCTCAGCAACAGCGATTCGGAAAGAAACTGGTAAACTAGCTGATACCGGTGACTGCCGGTAACCTTCCGGATTCCGACTTCTTTTGACCTTCTGGCGGAGCGGCTGATGGCCAGTGTGATGAAGTTGATGCATGCAATGAGTAAAACTCCAATGGCAATGCTGATCAGTATCCAGCTGTTTTTGGGATCGGAAGCTCCCCACTTGTCAATTTTGATGCCGGTGTGGACGTCGGTTAATGGCTGCAGTCCGTATCCGTTTGGCAAACTGCCTGTTTTGCCCTTCTTCTGAATGGTTGATACTTCTGCCGGAAAATATTTCTGCCGGAACGAAGCCAGCCGTGCAGGTTCGTTCATCAGGGTACTGTTTTCGTGCAGCATAACGAACACCGAAATGCCAATTGTCATGTTCCAGTCGTTAATGCTGGCTCTTCCATAATCAGAGTTTAAAACATAATTGAAGTTTCCAAGAATGTCAAACCGGATACTTGAGTTAACCGGAATGTTTTCAGCCACAGCACCGACTTCAAAAGCTTCGAACTGATCACCGGTTCTTATTTCCACTGTTTTTCCCACCACATCGGTTTCGCCGAATAACTGAATTGCTTTTTCTCGGGTTAAAACAATGTGATTGGGCGATTCAAGTGCCGTACTTTCATTTCCTTCGATTAGCGGGAATGTAAAGACCGAGAATAGTTGCGGATCGGCAAACGACACATCGATGCGCTGTATCCGATTCCCAACGCGAATTAATCTTTTGCCGCTCGAATTAATCCTGACAAAATCGGCAACATCCGATAAATCCTGCTTCATGGCGGGTCCGAGTGGTGTGGCGGATGAGGGTTCGCTTCCCTCACGATCGCTGTATGCCCACCAATCGTAAACCCGGTAAATGCGGGATGCATTGGCGTGAAAGCGGTCGAAACTAAATTCGTTAACGGTATAAAGCAGAAATAAGCTGAAGCAAGCCAGGCCAATTGATAATCCCAGGATATTAATCAGTGCCAGCGCTTTTTGCCTGGCCAGATTACGAATTGCTATTTTGATGTAGTGTCTGATCATTGTTTCAGAGTTAAATGATAATCTTTTCATGTTTCGAGGGCTACTGCTGATTCCTCTTTAAAATTTAAGATCGTTTTTATATCGCAAATACAATCTTGCTGGCAACATCTTTCCTGATAATCCCATCTTCCAGACGGATGATCCTTTTCCCATACTCGGCGAACTTTTCGTTGTGGGTCACCTGGATAATGGTCATTCCTTCGTTATTAAGTTGCTGAAGGGTTTCCATGATCATTTCGCCTTGTGACGAATGCAGATTCCCGGTAGGTTCGTCGGCCAGCAGAAGCTTTGGTTTGCCAATAATGGCGCGGGCAATACCTACCAGTTGTTGTTGTCCGCCCGAAAGCTGCTGCGGAAACAGGTCTTTCTTGGCAACCATGTTGAACCGGTCGAGCAGATCTGCCACCATTGCCTGACGGTCTTTACTTTTCACCCCTTTGTAAATCAGCGGAGTTTCGATGTTTTCGTAAACGGTCATTTCTTCAATCAGGTGATAAGCCTGAAAGATGAAGCCCATGAAATTGCGGTGGTAATCTACCTTGGCTTTTTCTTTCAGGTCGAGTACCGATTTGTCGTGAAGCGAATATTCACCAGCAGACGGGGCATCCAATAGTCCTATAATATTGAGCAAAGTCGATTTTCCGGAGCCGCTTGGCCCCATGATGCTCAGGAATTCGCCTTCTTTTACTTCCAGATTGACTGCCTTCAAAACGAAAGTCCGTTGGAACTTTGAATCGTAATACTTGTCGATGTTGGTTAAGTGTATCATAATAGTCTTGAACTTTGATTAAATGATTTTATGATGGACTTTGATATTGTCTTGGACTTTGATTTTATGATTGATCTTGATTCTTTCGGTCTCCAAAATCATGGCAATCATTTTATCAGTATAATCAAAGTTTAGACTTCTTATTCATTACTCTTCTGAAGTCCAGACTTTTGCTTCCAAAATTTATCAAAAGTCCTACTTCCATTTGGTATGCTTCGAGGTAGTTGATGGCTTGTGCAAGATGCACGTCTTCAAGTTGAATAACTGCTTTTATTTCAACCATTACTTTCCCGTCAACAAAGAAATCGACGCGCCTTGTTTCAATTTGAGTTCCTTTGTAGAAAAGGGGCATCTCAAATTCTCTTTCGAAAAGAACATTTTGAAGATCAAACTCAATGGCCAAAGCACGTTGATAAATGACTTCCTGAAATCCGTTTCCTAAATGATTATGGACTTCAATCGCACATTTGATTATTTTTCCGGTCAAATCGGATAGCGGATACTTCTCATTGGTATAATTATTTTCTGTCATATCTTTTTGAATCAAGGTTTTCAGTTGATCATTTTATCATAGTTTAAGGCTACTCATACCTCAGCGCTTCCACCGGGTTGCTCACAGCTATTTTCAGTACATGGAAACTGATTGTCAGGAGTGCAATGACGGCAACCAGAGCGATAGAAATAAAAAATGCAGTGATCGAAAGGGGTTCTTTGTAGGCTCCCGGCATTGTTTTGTAAATGTATACAGCGGCCGGACATCCGACCAGAATGGCAAAGCCAAGCATTCCAACTACTTCGGTCGAAAGTTGCCAGTAAATTGAACCGACTGAGCTTCCCAGCACTTTTCGGACACCAATTTCTTTGGTACGGCGCTTCACCGTGAACAGGATTAACCCGAAGAGCCCAATGGTTGAAATAACCAAGGTTACCACTGCAAAAAACATGAACATTCGTTTCATCGACTGCCAGAACGGGATGGCATCGTCGAGGTAAAAAGCCACGCTAAAATCTTTAAATTCGAATGGATCGTTTGGGAAAATATTCCCCATTTCGCTGGCTACTAAAGCCCTGGCTTTTTGTTCGTCTCCGGTAAATCGCACGGATAGCAGTGTTGATCCTGAAATGACATTGCTGTTCAGGAACATGATGTAGGTTGGAATTGGATTGTGAACAGAATAGGGATGGAAATCCTTTACAACTCCGACAACAGGAAACGGTTTTCCTTCCAGATAAATCTGTTTTCCAATCGGATCGCTCCACCCGAAAACTTTTAAAGCCGTTTCGTTAATGATGCAAGCCTTGTTATCAGCCGGATATTCCTTTGAGAAATTGCGTCCGTATGCCATTTTCAGGTTGTAGGTCGGAATGAAATCATAGTTTACATAGTTGCGGCTGATCATTTCTTTTTCATTCTGCCCGGCTCCGTCCCAGGTAACATATCCGCCAATATTGCCAATGAAAGGGATGGTGCTTGAAAACGACATATCGGCGATTTCGGGATGCTGCAACATTCGGGTTTTAACGGTTTCGAACGGCATTTTATCCCGTGGGTTGATTTCGGTATAGAGAATATTCCTGTTGTCGAATCCCAAATCTTTATTCAGGATAAAATTGACGTGGTTGAAAAGGATGAAACTTACGATGAGCATGAACAGCGAGATGGAAAATTGTGCCGCAACCAATACTTTTTTGATACTTAATGAGTTTCCGCCGTTGCTGAATATTTTGCCTTTCAGGACTTTAACCGGATTGTAGGCCGAAATAACCAGCGAAGGATATAATCCTGAAAGTACACCCACCAGCAAGCTAGCCAATGAAACGAAGATCAATAACTGGCCATTGTTCCAAAGAGAGAAATCGATATTCTCATTCAGGATTCGGTTCAGCAACGGAAAGGAAGCCTGCGCAACAAACAGCGCAACGATGGTGGCAAATAGGGTGTGCAGAATGGTTTCGGCTAAAAATTGGGTTGCGAGCAGTTTCTTCGAAGAACCAATTACCTTTTTAATCCCGATTTCGGTGGAGCGCTGGGTGGAATTCGCCAGCGAAAGATTCACGTAATTTACACTTGCCAGAATGAGTACCAAAAGGGCGGCTAGCGAAAGAATTCCCAAACCGATAATCACGTCGGACTGGCTGTTGGGCGAGATATGCAATTTTGAAAGTGGATGCAGGTATGGAGTGCTTTTTTCAAAATTCTTCACATCCTTAAAGGCATCCTTTATTTTAGCATTAACAAGCTTCGGGTCAGCACCTTTTTTTAGCAACACATAGTTGTCGAATGAAATATTGGTCCAATTGTCGCGATATTTTGGGCCATCGCCCAGCACATCGTAAGTTGGCATCGATACCAAATAAGTTGCCTTCAGGTCTGAGTTTTGTGGAAAATCAGCATAAACGGCCGAAACTGTTGCTGGAAATCGTTTCCCAATGGTAACCTGTTTTCCCAGCGCATTGCCTTCAGGAAAAAGTTTTTTCGACAAAGTTTCTGAAAGGGCAATGGTACCGGGCTCTGTCAGTGCATTGCTCTTATTTCCTTCAATAAGTTTAATGGTAAAAATATCAAAGATGGTATTTTCGCTCCAGTAGCCGTTTAGCTGATACAGCTGACTGCCATCGGGAAGTGTAAAAAACTGTCCTGAACCTTTTGCACCACCTGAAACCTCACGCATAATCAGCACCTGTTCAACTTCAGGAACATCGGCCATTAAATGAAACCGAAAAGCAGGAGGGCTATAAGTGCAGTAATTGGTTGGATATGAATCTTCCTGCTTGGTTTGTACCCTGTAAATGTTGTCGTAGTTCGTGTTGAACTTGTCGTAGTTCAGTTCGTGGGTTATCAATGCACTGAACAAGATGAAAACGGCAAATCCGATTACAAGATTCGTGAGGTTTATTATAGTAAAAACCTTATTGTGGCGGATGTTGCGTAAAACACTTATGAAAAAATGCTTGATCATGGCTTTGAGTTTTCAAATGGTTTTGATATCTGTCTCTTGAATTTCCAGAAACCATACCATAATATTAACTATCTGATATTCAATATTTAAATTTGTTGTAGCTAATTTTATCGTCAAAAAATTTGACAGAATTTGTATATTTATTTGTCAGGGGTATTGTCTATAACTTTGTTTTGCCTGATTTTATGACGGACTTTGATTGTTTCTAGTTTAAAATAATAGTTCAGACATTTTTTACATCAGCAATTCACCCATCTGCTTCTTTACCTCTTCGGTAATTACCTGTCTATCGAAGAGATTGATAACGCGGTGAGCAAATTCGGAGTCGTGCATCGAGTGGGTTACCATCACGATGGTAGTTCCTTCGCGGTTGAGATCGGTGAGCAGATTCATCACTTCCAAACCGTTTTTCGAGTCGAGGTTACCGGTTGGTTCATCGGCCAGTATCAGCTTGGGGTTGGCAACCACGGCACGGGCTATGGCTACACGCTGCTGTTGTCCTCCGGATAATTGCTGCGGAAAATGTTTCTTCCGGTGGCTGATTTTCATCCGTTCCAATACTTTTTCAACCATTTCTTTGCGTTCCCTGGCGCTCAATTTAAGGTAGATGAGCGGAAGTTCCACGTTTTCGTAAACGTTGAGTTCGTCAATCAGGTTAAAACTCTGGAAAACGAAGCCAATGTTACCTTTGCGAAGCAGAGTGCGGTTGCGTTCTTTAAAAGCACCAACCTCCTGATTGTCGAAATAATACTCGCCTGATGTTGGATTGTCCAACAGGCCAATAATGTTCAGCAAGGTTGACTTGCCGCAGCCCGAAGGTCCCATGATTGCTACAAATTCGCCCTTCTGGATGTGAAGATCCACTTCGCTCAACGCACTGGTTTCAATCTCCTCGGTGCGGAATACTTTGTTTAGTTTTACTGTTTTTATCATGGCTATTAGGTTGTTTATTAGTTACTAATTATAATTTGTAGTATAAAGTTCCGAAATCTTTTATCTACTTCATCACAATCCGATCATTTGTTCCAAACATTTCGTATCCTGAAGTTATTACTTTTTCTCCGGCATTGAGGCCTTCCAGAACTTCGTAATATTGCGGATTTTGTTTCCCGATTTTAATATTCCGTTTAATCGCTTCCGTTCCATCTTCATTCAGCACATAAACCCATTGTCCGCCGGTGCTTTGGAAGAATCCTCCACGTGCCAGCAAAACCGCTTTACCCGATTCGCCCAATTCGAGCTTAATGTGGTAGGTCTGTCCGGTGCGGATATTGTCCGGAGTGGTTCCGTCAAAAACCATATCAATTTCAAACTGTCCGTTTCGGACTTCCGGATAAACTTTCCTGACTTTCTGGGTAAAGATCGTGCCATTGCGGTCTAAACTGGCCGGCAAGTCGCGTTTGACACGGTCGATGTAATGCTCGTCGATCAAGGCTTTTATCTTGAAATTGTCGAGTACATTGATTTGCCCGATGCGCTGGCCCTCGTTGATACGCTGGCCGATTTCGGCATCCAGCATTCCCAACTGGCCGTCAACAGGAGCTTTTACATTAAGGTTGTCGAGTCTTTCACGGACAAGTATCAGCATCTGGCGCATTTTTACCATGTCGGTTTCGAGTGACTGCATTGAGGTAATGCGGATTAGGGAGTCGTTCTTTGATTTCACCTTGTTAATTTCAAGCATATTGCTTTCGTATTCAAAATCTTCTTTTGCCTGAAGGAAGTCTTCTTTCGAGATCAACTCGTCGGTGTACAAAGCTTTGTTTTGCTCGAACGACCTTTTCTTGCGGTTCAGGCGGTAACGGTTATCCAACAGGTTTTTGCGCGACTGTATCAACTCCGTTTCAAAGCTGATACGGGTATTGCGCAGGTAGTTTTCTTTTTCGGCCAGGGCAGCCTCGCTATTCAGGATCGTTTGGTAAAGCTGTCGGTTCTCGAGCCTCAGAATAACGTCACCCTTTTTAACCATAGAGCCCTCTTCGATGAACCGCTCTTCCACCTGCCCGCCTTCGATGGCATCCAGATAAATGGTTGTTATCGGCTCAACATTCCCAATAACGGTGATGTAATCGTTAAACAAGCCGTCTTCTACCGTGCTGATAGTCAACTTGTCTTTTTCGGCCCTAAAGGTAGAACCGCTTTCGGCAAAAATAACCTTATACAACAAAAAGGTAAATACCAAACCCCCAACAATCCAGACGATGTGTTTGGGTCTCAAGCCCTTTTCCTTTTCAATTACTTTATCCATTCCCATGACTAATATTTTTCAAGTTCAAAATTTCAAGTTTCAAGTTCCGGCTTTCTCACTCCGTTCTCCTATTTCAGTTTTCGAGAGTTGCCTATTCCCAGAACCGTTTCCCGGTGTAAAAATCGAGCGCTTTTTTCTTGATTTCCCAATGCAACCGTGCGTTTAAAACCTGGCTGACCGAATTGGCCAGTCGGTTTTTGGCAATGTAGAAGTCGACTACGCTGACCAAACCCTGTTCAAATTTTTTCTCCGAAGCCTGAAATGCTAGTTGATCGGCTTCCTGTTGTTTCAGGTATTGATTGTATTCTTTTTCAAGAGCTTCCAGATCGTTCAGGTTGTTGGCCATCTCAAAATACATCTTCTGCTTTTCTTCATCGAGTGTATTCTGAGCCTGCTCAACCTGCAGTTTGGCTTTTTTTATGTCAGAGCGTGCTGCCCAACGACTGAAAATCGGAATATTGATCGCACCTCCCAAATATTGGTTCCGGTTATTATCCAACTGCGTGCTAAATCCAATGGTTTTTCCGGCTTCGTCTTTGGTGGTTTCGTAAAAGGCGGTTCCCATCGATGCATAGGCATTTAACGCCGGATATAACTGAGAACGGCTGATTGAAAGCAATTTGCGGCTTGCTTTCAATTGGGCTTCGAACGATTGATAATAAGGTGACCATTGGGTGTACGACGAAAAAAGATTTTGCTGGTCTGGCTTTTCGGTGATTGCCATCGGACTTTGTTCTTCATCCAATACCAGCTCTGTGGTATCCGTCAAATTCATGCGCTGTTTCAACTGTAGGGTAGCGGTTTTCAGGCTATTCCCAACCTGGATGCGACGTAATTCTTCGGTTTCGAAATTGGCGCGCATTTCAAGTAAGTCGGGTTTCGATTTCATACCAAGTTCCACTTGTTTTTCGATTTTATTCAGGTTAATACGCGAAGTTTCAACCTGTTCCTGCGCGATTTTTAGCATTCCTTTGTAGTAAAGTACATCAAAATACGAATTCATCACGCCAAAAGCCAGGTCATCAATGGCATTCAGCCGGTTTAGTTCTGTAGCTTTTTTTCTGAATTTCTGGTATTCAATCTGGTTAACGAGTCTAAAACCATTAAAAAGGGTAATCGAAGCGCCAAGATCGTAACTGTTGTTGAAAAACTCATTGTTCACAATGTCGTTTGTATTGGGGTCAATCGAACGTCCGAAGCTGATTCCGGCACGCGACGAAGCGCTGATTCCCGGTAAAAGATCGCGTTTCGACTGGTTCAACTCTTCTGCAGCAATCTTCTGCTGTACGTCCATCTTCTTTAGTCCAATGTTGTTTTCAATGGAAAAAGAAATGCACCGGCTCAGGTTCCATGTGTTTTGAGCCACAAGTGCATTTCCAACCACGTACCAAAAAAATGAAAGAAGTATAAAAAATTTCCGCTTCATTGTTTAATTGTTTGGAAAGTGCTGTGCCAGAATAATGCCAGATTTGTAATTTACTGATAATGTGTATGTATCGATTCAGGAGAAAACTTTTGGGTAAAAATAATTGACAGGGTTGTGTAAAATATTTTTACAATCAGTTGACTTCCTCTGAACCGACTTTTATCTTTGAATAAAAAATGGCCAAAGGGAACGTCCTGATTGTTGACGACAACAAAAGCATTTTAAGTGCACTGGAGATACTTCTCTCTCCCGAATTTCAATACATAACAACGCTGTCTGATCCGAATCTGATTCCTTCGGAATTGCGCCGGAATGAATACAACCTGGCGATTCTGGACATGAATTTCAAAGCTGGAATCAACACCGGAAACGAAGGCATTTACTGGCTGACACGGATCAAAGAAACCAACCCGGAGATTTCGGTGGTTATGATTACGGCCTATGGCGATGTTGAACTGACTGTAAAAGCATTGAAAGCCGGGGCTACCGATTTTGTGCTGAAACCGTGGGACAATGCCAAATTACTGGCAACTTTGAAATCGGCTCTTCAGCTCAATTTGTCGAAAAAAGAGGTGAGCCAACTGAAAGAAAAGGAGAAAGGCTTGAAAAGCGAAATCAACCGCGAGCAGAAATATATTGTGGGTTCGTCGCCACAGTTGATGAATGTGCTGAACCTTGTTCGGAAAGTTGCAAAAACTGAAGCCAATGTGCTGATTACGGGCGAGAACGGCACCGGGAAAGAATTGATTGCCCAGGAAATTCACCGCTTATCGGGTCGTTCGAGCGAAATCTTGGTGAGTGTTGATATGGGCGCCATTACCGAAACTTTGTTCGAAAGTGAGCTTTTTGGGCATGTGAAGGGCGCTTTTACCGATGCCCGCGAAAGTCGCCCCGGAAAATTTGAGGTGGCCGACAAAGGCAGCCTGTTTCTGGATGAAATTGGCAATCTTTCGTTTCATCTTCAGGCTAAATTATTGGCAGCCATACAGAACCGGCAGATTTCGCGCATTGGCTCCAATCAAACCGTTCCGGTTGATATCCGCCTGATTTGCGCCACCAATAAGAACCTGGAAAGCATGGTTCACGAAGGACTTTTCCGCGAAGATTTGCTCTATCGGATTAATACCATACAAATTGAGGTTCCGCCTTTGCGCGAACGAGGAACCGATGTGTTGGTACTTGCCGATTTTTTCCTGAAAAAGTATGCCTCGAAATATAACAAGCCAAACTTGAAAATCAATCAGCAGGCTCAGGACAAGTTGCTCGGATATTCGTGGCCCGGAAATATTCGCGAATTGCAGCACACCATCGAAAAAGCGGTTATCCTGAGCGATAACCATGTGTTAAAACCTGAAGATTTCTTTATGAGGCCAGTCGTTTCAGGAAAAAATATTACTCCCGAGATGACACTCGAAGAAATGGAACGGCGGATGATCAATCTCGCCATCGAAAAGAACAATGGAAACCTTAGCGCCGCAGCCGAGCAGCTTGGCATTACACGACAAACGCTTTATAACAAAATCAAAAAATCAGGACAATGATCAGCCGAAACTTCTATGTTCAGATTATTTTACGGGTTGTATTGCTGGTAATCGCGGCATTGGGTGCAGGTTTTGTTGTTGCTTCAGGGTATAATTTTCTGGCCGGTATTTGTGTGCTGGTTATCATTCCCATTGTTTTTAACCTAATCCGGCTCCTGAATACTACCAACCGAAAAATGAGTTATTTTCTGGAATCTATACAGAATAACGATTCAACCTTGATTTTTCCAAGTCAGATTTCGGGCAAACCCATACGCGAATTGTATGAAGGATTAAACAAGATCAACGAACAGATCAAACAACTCAAAATAGAGAATCAGCAACGCGAACAGTATTTTCAGACGATACTTGAAAACGTGGGGACGGGTATTATTACCTGCAATTCCAAAGGATTTGTACTTCACGCCAACTCAGCAGTAAAACGGATGCTTGGGCTCGATGTGCTTACCCATATTAATCAATTGGATCGCATCAGCCATGGACTTTTTCAAGCGGTACAGCAAATTAAACCCTTTGAGCAAAAACTTGTTTCGGTGACCAGCGAACGCGGCACTATTGAATTATCATTGAAGGCTACTTCGTTTAAAATGCAGGCCGACGAATTACTGTTGCTGTCAGTTCAGGATATACGGAACGAACTCGACGAAAAAGAGCTTGATTCCTGGATGAAGCTGATCCGTGTTTTGATGCACGAAATCATGAATTCGATAGCGCCGATCACTTCGCTATCGGAAAGCCTGAGCAAGCTTTTTACCATCGACGGAAAACTTGTACTTCGGGAGCAGATCGACGAAAAGACCATTAGCACTACCGCTCATGGGTTAAGTGTAATTGGCGAACAGGGTAACGGATTAATTCAGTTTGTTGAGTCGTACCGGAAGCTGACCCGATTGCCTAAGCCGGATAAAAAGGTATTCAGGGCTGAAGAGCTGGTTAACCGCATGAGAGTGCTGTATTCGTCGTTTGAAAACAACGACAAGGTTAAGCTGGCAATCGCGGTAAATCCTCCGGAAATGGAACTTTTTGCCGACGAAAACCTGATTTCGCAGGTACTGCTCAACCTGCTGAAGAATGCGCTGGAAGCCTTGAATGGTAAGACTGATGGAGTAATCAGGATAATCGTAAAAGTGGCTGGAAATAATCGGCCTGAAATAACTGTTGCCGACAATGGTCCCGGAATACCTGATGAAATTATGGAACAGGTGTTTGTTCCGTTTTTTACTACACGCGAAAATGGCTCCGGAATTGGGCTCAGCCTCTCGCGTCAGATTATGCGTTTGCATGGCGGCAGTCTTCAGGTGCGTTCCATTCCCGGAAAAGAGACTGTTTTTTCGATGATTTTTTAGAAATGGATTTCAGCAAAAAAGGCTGCCCAACCGGGCAGCCTTTTTTGCTATTTTAAGTGATTTTACTTTTTGATATTTCCCTTTTCGACTGGCAAAACCACTTCTTTCTTCAGAGCCAATCCATCGGCTGTCATTGTCCAGGTTTTGCCTACCATATCGCCGTCCCACATATTTTCGGTATTTTGGATATCGTTAATGATGTTTTTCATTTTTTCATTCAGGTATACCGATTTCCCTTCCGGAACTTTCAGGGTTAAATAAACCTCTTGGTCTCGCCATCTGGCATTCTCTTTCAGTAAATAATATGGATCGAAATTTAGGGTTGAATCTTTCTGGGCAAAATTGTACACAATTTCTTCTACATTTTTTTGAGCGTCAACTGTGCTGCTGCCTCTCGATTGTTTTTTAATCAGAAGCAAATATTCGCCGGTACTGCTTTTTTCGATCGTAAATCGTGGATGCCCCAGTAATTTTTCCTTGCCGTTTACCATCGCAACTTTCATGCGGTCGAGCGAAATTTCGTCGTCAATCAACGATTCGTATAGATCATCAGCGGTTTCCAGATATAAGGTTTTACATTGGGCGCAGTCCACCTTTTGGGTAACAGTCTGGCTGGTTTGTTTCCCGAAATTACCAACCTGATTTACACTTACTACAATCAAAGCGATCAAAGCAGCAAGCCACAATCCGAATGTTCCCAGGCCAATCATCCGGTTATTGGTTTTGTATCTGAACAACAACTTTGTCCCGATAAAAAGTATGAGTAAAATCGGAATTCCGACCAGAATTGAAATCGCAATCAATGAAATGGTATAGGCTCCGGGACTAACAAAATTGTTGAGTAAAGCCGCCATATCAACATTTGAATCCCATCCAAAGTTCCATGGGCCACCATTCAAAAACGAATGTCCAACTGCCATTGTGGTTATGAACCCAATCAAACTGGCAATTCCACCGATGATGAGGGCTGCTCCAAATAACAGAACGATAACACGCAATACCACACGTAACACACTGCCAACGACTTCGCCAAAACTATCGATACGCGATACTCCTTTTTCGTTTTTTGCATTTGCAAACTTGTTGTAGGTTTCGCCAACTTCGGTCATTTCTTCCTTAATCGACTTCTCAATGTTCGAGATAGTGGCCTCTTTCCCACGCATTTCAAGCCGCTGGGCTGTAGTTTTTGCTTTAGGTACAACAATCCAGAGGATAAAATACAACAACAGGTTAAATGGTCCGATCAGGAAAAACAGTAAAAAGAAGATTACTCTCATCATTACCACATCGATGTTAAAATAGGCAGCCATGCCAGAACAAACACCTCCAAGAACACGACTGTCTCCATCGCGATACAGCCGACGTCTGATTTTTGGTTCGCTTTCTTGCGAGGCCGTTTCTGTCGCAGCTTTTTCCGACTCTTCTTCTCCCGCTTCCATAAAGTCTTCAGGTTTACCCATACGGGCAATCACTTCATCAACCATGAAATCGGTAATTACTTCAACTTTATTGTTTGTTTTTTCGAGGAACAATTCAGCGATGCGAGCCTCAATATCCTGAAGTATTTCCTGACCTTCGATAGCTGGACCGAAATGCTTGTTCAGCATGTGCAGATATTTCTGGAGTTTCTCGAAAGCGTCATCGTCGATATGGAAGATACTTCCACTTATGTTTATTGTAAATGTCTTTTTCATCTTTTCTGAGGTTTTTCCGTTTTGCTTGATTTATACTGAAATGAACCTATTTATGTTCTTTAATCATTCGCACTGCCTCGACTAACTCATCCCACGAAGCGCCCATCTCGTTTAGGAAAAAACGCCCTTCTTCAGTCAGTTCGTAGTACTTACGCGGTGGCCCCTGAGTCGATTCTTCCCATTTATAAGCCAGTAATCCGTCATTTTTCAAACGGGTGAGTAGGGGGTATAAAGTTCCTTCAACAACGATCATCTTCGAGTTTTTCAATTCTTCAATGATATCGCTTGCATACAAAGGTTTACCATCGATTACCAACAGGATGCAGTATTCGAGAACGCCCTTGCGCATTTGAGCTTTTGTATTGTTTAAATCCATTGTTTTTCCTCCTTAAATTTCATTTTAATAGTCTCTCCTAATTATCACAGATTTATTCATCCAATCTCCAAACTGGTTGAGCCGGTGCTTTCATCACATTCTGATTGGTAATCCATTGTGAACCGAAGTAGTTTTCAAAAGTCATTTCTTGTGCTGTTTCTGATTGGATAACTGGCTTTGCTATCCTGGTTTCTGAAGAATGAGCGTTTGCATTCAAGAGCTGATCATCTGCATTTTTCTGCACAACCATTAACTCGGCCATCTTCCCATAGGTATTGTTTGTAAGTATTTGCTTCCAGAATCCCTGGGCACTTACCGTAAAACTAATCAATACCAAACTAAGAACGATGGCGAGTGTTTTGCTGATTGTTTTTTTAATTTGCTTGTTTTCTGTTTTCTGAACGTTGTTTGTTGTTCTCATGGCTTTGAGATTTGGTTGTTAGCTTGTTTCTGTTTTCTGTTTTTGTTTTCCGAACACGTTTTCTTGTTTTCTGATGCTGTTTTCTTGTTTTCTTTGACGGTAAGACGTTGGGTTTTCAGTTTCGTTACAGATCTAAGGAACTCTTTTAAAACTTCTACCTTCTCTTACATTGTTATTGGCTTTACAAACATACGAATTTAAAATGGAACTATGCAACACAAAGTACTGAAATATTTCAATTTTCTTGAATATATTTTTTAATCTATTGAAATTCAGTATTTAATAAATTGATAGCGGAAAATAAAAACTCTGTTGGAATAAGAAATAATTTAAAAATGTTGGTTTTGATGTTTATTTTTTAAGGAAATATAGCCTGCGAGAAGCCTAATTAATGAATCTTCAGAAAGTCTGACTAGAAAAAATGAGTTTTCAGGGAAAAAAATTTCAAGATAGGGTAGGGTAAATAGATTTTCGGTTGTATTACCGCAAATCTTTAATCAAAATTTAAATAGTTACAATTATTATGCAATCCGAGAACACACAAATTGACGCTGCAAAGGCTAATTTCGATGCCGATCCACTAATCAGTAAGATTCTTGTGTACCTTGAAGAAGTGGAACGTAGATATCAGATTAGCCAATCGACCGCGCTTAACTCACAGGAGGCAAAAAGTGCTTAAATCTTCGTTTTGATTAGGGCAATTATTTTGACAAACTAATTGAGGTTAAAATGAATTGCTAAAGGCGATTGGGTGAATAAGAGCTAAGATAGCCACGATTTTATTTCTTTCTCTTCTTCCTAGACATAACCACTCGTATTGAAAGGACAATTGACTGTTTGCATTTGCCATATTTAAACAAATGCAATTATTGTATTTCAATTACCAATACTCAATTATTGAAAAAAGTAATTGAGTATTGGTAATTGGTAAAACGCAAAAACCTCCCGATCATTTGATCGGGAGGTTTTCAATTTAAAACAATCAACTAAGTCTTATTTCTCAAATTCTTCTTCCAGTTCTTTTTCGGTCTGAAGGAACAGTTTCAAATCTTCGTCAACCGACTGTATTCCGGCAATTCCAAAGTTCTGCACCAAAACATTGACCACGTTTGGCGACAGGAATGCAGGTAATGTTGGCCCGAGATGGATGTTTTTCACGCCCAGGTAAAGCAAAGCCAGCAAAACAATTACCGCTTTTTGTTCGTACCATGCAATGTTGTAGGCAATTGGCAAATCGTTGATATCTTCCAACTCAAAAATTTCTTTCAGCTTTAAGGCTACCACTGCCAGTGAATAGGAGTCGTTGCACTGTCCGGCATCGATCACGCGCGGAATACCATTGATGTCGCCTAAAGGCAATTTATTGTAGCGGTACTTGGCGCAACCTGCTGTCAAGATAACCGTATCGGTTGGTAGTTTTTCGGCAAATTGGGTATAATAATCGCGTTCTTTCATGCGACCATCGCAACCAGCCATTACAAAAAATTTGCGGATTGCTCCGGTTTTAACGGCTTCAACAATTGGTCCGGCCAATTCGAATACCTGGTTGTGAGCGAAACCTCCAATAATTTCGCCTGTTTCGATTTCGGTTGGTGCACCACAGATTTTAGCATGTTCGATAATCGCGTGGAAATCTTTGCGCTGTCCCGGTTTGCGGTCTGGAAAATGCACTGCGCCCGGCAATCCGCTTGCTCCGGTGGTATAAATGCGGTCGCGGTAATCAGCTTTTTCCATTGGAGGAACAATACAGTTGGTGGTGAAAAGGATCGGACCATTAAAGCTTTCGAATTCTTCTTTTTGTTTCCACCACGCGTTTCCGTAGTTACCTGCCAAATGTTTGTATTTTTTGAAAGCCGGATAATAGTTGGCCGGAAGCATCTCGCTGTGGGTGTAAACATCCACTCCGGTTCCTTCGGTCTGAACTAAAAGGTCTTCCAAATCGCGCAAATCATGACCCGAAATCAGGATAGCCGGATTTTTACGAACTCCAATGTTTACTTTGGTCATTTCCGGATTTCCGTAGCTGGTAGTGTTGGCTTTATCAAGAAGAGCCATTACATCGACACCAAATTTTCCGGTCTCGAGAGTCAGCGCAACCAGTTCGTCGGCTGATAAATCCTGAGTTGTAGCAGCCAGAGCGCGTTCCAGAAAGGCAAATACTTCCTCGTTTTCGTGGTTCAGGTTGTAAGCATGTTCAGCATAAGCAGCCAAACCTTTCAAACCGTAAATAATCAGCTCTTTCAACGAGCGAATGTCTTCGTTCTTTTCGCTCAGGATACCCACTTCAGCGGCTTTGGCTTCGAATTCTTGGGTTGTTGAGGCCGACCAGTTTACCGATTCGTGGGTTGGAAGACTGATACCCGCTTCAATTGCTTTGGCTTTTAATTCGTCGCGTACTTTCAGTGTTTTCTTGATGCGGATTACAAAAGCCACATCATCGAAATTGGCATTGGTAATGGTACTGAACAGTCCATCGAAAATCACTTTATTTACTTTGGGTTCGGCCATTCCGGCTTTGCGCAATTCGCTATTCAAGGCGGCAACGCCTTTCAGTACGAACAATAACGTGTCCTGGAGGTTTGAAACATTGCTGTCTTTTCCGCACACACCTTTAATTGTGCAACCAATTCCTTTGGCTGCTTCCTGACATTGAAAACAAAACATATCCATAGCTAATTTTTTGGAAATGAGAAGGGCTGTGCATGGCTTGTTTGGTTGGCCACACACCAGATTCTCAATTAATTATTTGAAATTTAATTGATAAGATACTGATTAATAATTGTTGGATGTCCGTTGGCTAAAGCCAAACGGCAAAGGATGGCTCCATTGATCAACATTGCATGTTTTGGAACCCGTAACCCGAAACTCGCAACCCGGTTACACCCAGCTTTCGTCCAGGATTTCGCCCTTGATGCTGACGATGATTTCTTTTACCGGAACTTTACGCGTTGCCTGGGCTGCTGCCATCTGAACCAGTTGCGATAAACCTCCGCAGCACGGAACTTCCATCATCATAATAGTAATGGTATTCACACGGGCTTCGTCGATGAGGCGACGGATTTTTTCGACGTATATTTCTTTGCCCTGATCGAGTTTCGGGCAGGCGATCACCAATGATTTTCCGGCCAAATGTTTGGAATGGAAATTTCCCAGGCTGAAAGCCACACAGTCGGCTGCCAAAAGCAGGTCGGTTCCCTGGAAAGTTGCTCCAGCCGGATTGATCAGGTGCATTTGTACCGGCCACTGGCGCAATGCCGAAGGTACTTCGGTTGCAGCTCCCATTGGTGCAAAACGCAGATTTTTGGGTTCGAAACTTACTTCCTGCGAGCCGGGGCAACCACCCGAAGCGCATCCTCCCGATGATTCAACTTTAGTATTGTGAACTTCAGCAATTACCGCATCAACACTGAACGGAATTTCCGAAGCGTGTAATTTCAGGTAGCCAACTGCCTGTTTCAGGAACCCGGTTTCGCCGTGTTCTTTCAGGTGTTTCATATGGGCAACCAGTGTGTTTTTGCCTTTCGGGATGATTTGTTTCACCACAACCACTTCGTCGTACTCGTCGGCTTCGCGTTTTTCAATGGTGATCGCTCCTTCAGGGCAATGGCCAAGGCAGGCTCCCAATCCGTCACACATCAATTCGCTAATGAGCCTGGCTTTACCATCTATAATTTGCAATGCGCCTTCGTGGCAATTTGGAACGCAAACTCCACAACCGTTGCACAAGTCTTCGTCTATATTTACAATTTCGCGTATCATCTTGATTGATTATTTATGATCGATGAATCGAGATTCATCTTTTCAGTTACTAATTTTGTATTTTTCTGAAACAAAAGTACAGCCATTCGGTTGTTTGAAATGTAACCAATGTTACAAACAAAGAAAAAACAATAGAAACAAACAGGAACAAAGGAAACTTAAAATATGATCCAAACCGAAATACTATGCCAATCGCCCATTTTCCGTGGCATTTCTCCGGAAGAACTATCTGAACTTTTTAATCAGATTCACTTTCAGGTTAAAACATATCAGAAGAGCGATTTGATCACAATTGGTGGTGAAATTTGCGATCGGTTGCTCATTATTCAGCAAGGAAGTGTAAAAGCCGAAATGACCGACTATTCCGGAAAAACCATCAAGATTGAAGATATGTCGGCCCCATGGCCATTGGCAACTGCTTTTTTATTCGGGAAAGAGAACCGTTTTCCGGTAACTGTTTCGGCAACCTCCGATGTAGAAATGGTCTCTATTCCAAAACCTGAATTTGTGAAACTTTTGCAGTTGAACGCACTGATCCTGAATAATTACCTGAATACCATCTCTACAAGGGCGCAATTTTTATCGCAAAAGCTGAAGTTTCTTTCCTTTAAAACCATCAAGCAAAAAATTGCCCATTACCTTTTGGAAAAGGCTGGCGATCGGCTTCAAACGGTTGAAGTTCAACAGTCGCAGGGGCAACTGGCCGAGATGTTTGGTGTAACCCGGCCTTCGCTGGCACGCGCTCTGGGCGAAATGTGCCAGGAAGGACTTATTGAAACCGACCGTCGTTTTATCAAAATTCTCGATAAAAACCGGATGAATCTGCTGCTGAAAGGCTAAGAAAGTTTGCAGTCGCAGTATTCAGTATCCAATTTACTGGTTGCCGAACTTATCGTGTAATACTAATTCAAATCACCTTTCTAAAAATACGTCCTTTTGTTACTGTTTTGTAACCTCAGTTGGGATGTATAAACGTCAAAATATCAACGATTTATTGTGGGTTTCTGAACTTGTAATCTACAATTAATAATTGTGTAATCGTTCTGTAACAATATTGGGGAAAATTTGTACCGAGTTTAAATCAGAATAAAAACAAAACTGAAAAATATGAAAAGACTAAGTTTGATTGCCCTGATGTTCATTTCAACTTTAACATATAACGCGAATGCACAGGAAGCAACCGTAAACGAAAAACTGACTGAAGTTAATGACAAAATTAACGGTTTAACTGAACGACTTGCAACAGCAGAAAGTGATCTTTCAAAACTGACCAAAATCAAAGTTTCGGGTTACATGCAGGCTCAGTATCAATATTTCGAAAATCCTTCGATTCAACCCAATAACTATTTTTCGCTACGTCGAGCCCGCGTAAAGTTTACTTACGAAATGACTGACGGAGTTAAATTTGTGCTCACGCCGGAATTTGTTCCAGGCAACCTATCAGTTAAAGATGCTTATGTAGTTTTAAACGACCGTTGGTCAAAAACCTTCAGTGTATGGATGGGTAAATTCAACCGTCCGAACTACGAAGTTGAATACTCATCGAGCAGTCGCGAACTGGCAGAACGCTCTACAGTTATCCGGACACTTTACCCGGGCGAACGCGCTATTGGCGCCAAACTGGAATATAATCCGGTAAATGTTCCTTTCCATTTTCAGGTGGCTTTGCTCAATGGCGCCGATGGAATTACCATTAGCAATGCTTCAGGAACAAACCTGAACACGACCGAAAACAAAGATTTCGATAATTATAAAGATATTATGGTTCGCGCAACCTACAACCTCCAGTTAGGCAACTTCGGTGGGCTCGATTTTGGGGCACATGGTTACTTCGGATCGTACAAGTCGAATGCGCTGAAAACTTTGAGCAGTGATTATACCACTATTGAAGACGTGAAATTTGGAGATGCTGTAAAACGTAACTGGGTTGGTGGTGAGTTTCAGTTGTTTGCTGATATACTAGGCGGTCTGTCGGTAAAAGGTGAATACATTGCAGGTAAAAACGCTTCAATTGGTTATTCACCAGTTGCTGCCGCAGGAACAACTGCTGCAATACCAGGAGTTGCCAATTTCCAGAATAATTTTTCAGGATACTACCTTTATTTCATCAAGAACTTAGGCAAGAAAAACCAGTTTGCCTTCCGTTACGACTACTACGATCCTAATACCGATATCAGCGGTAAAGATGTAACTATTGCCAAATATACTTCTGTCGATGCAACAACCTTAAGAAGTAGAACAAGTGGGAAAAGTGACCTGGCTACTTCAACTTTTGGACTCGCTCTTCACCATTATTTTGATGACAATCTAAGAATTTCACTCAACTACGACATCGTTCAGAACGAAAAAGTTGGAACAACATCGGGAGTTAGTAATCTGACAGAAGATTATACTAAAGCTGATGGGACTAAAGTTCTAAAGGGTCTTGATTACAGCAAGAATGTGAATAATAACCTTCTCACCCTGAGAATTCAGGCTAAATTTTAATTGAAAAGAATAAACAATCAAAAATCAGAAAAAATGAAAACACTTAATATTAAAAAGTTTGCAGTTGTGGCTATTCTTCTTGGTCTTGTAGGATTTGCTTTTGCTCCTGCTGCCGATCGGATCACCGTAAAAGGTTCGGATACTTTGGTAATCCTTGCTCAGAAATGGGCCGAAGTTTATATGAAAAGCAATCCAAATACAGCCATTCAAGTTACAGGTGGTGGTTCTGGAGTTGGCATTTCAGCATTGATTAATGGTTCAACCGACATTGCCAATGCAAGTCGCAAAATGAAACCATCAGAAAAAGACAAGCTGAAAGCAAGATACAATACTCTTGGAGTTGAAGTTGCCTGTGCTAAAGATGGGATAACCGTTTATCTGCATCCTTCAAATAAAATAAAAGAACTTTCAGTAAAACAGCTCGGAGATATATTCAGGGGCGAAATTACAAACTGGAAACAAGTGGGCGGCGCTGACCAGAACATTAAGTTGTACGGCCGCGAAAACAGCTCCGGAACGTATGTTTTCTTTCAGGAAAACGTAGTGAAAGGCGATTATGCTCCAAGTTGTCAGACTTTACCCGGAACTGCTGCTGTGGTGAATGCGGTGAAGAAAGATCCGAATGCAATTGGGTACGGTGGTGCAGCTTATGCTGAAGGTATTGAAATCTGTAAAGTAAAAAAAGATGATAACAGCCCTGCATATATTGCATCTGCTGAAACCATCAAAAATAATCAATACCCAATTTCACGCTATCTTTATATGTATTTGAAAAACAAACCTACAGGTGCACTAAAAAGTTATATCGACTGGATATTAAGCCCTGAAGGCCAGAAACTGGTTGTTGAAGCAGGATATTTTCCTATAAAGTAATTTGATTTTTAAGGAACAAAGTACCAGAGTGCCTAAGTTTATTCTTAGGTACTTTGTCGCTTTTTCAATTTAAACGGAGCTTATCAATTGTTTGTATGACAAAAAAAACCAAGAAGGGGAAAACTTCAGCTGAGCCCAGCGCTGGTCTGATCGACATTACCCGGCGGAAATTTAGGTGGAGTGATTTTCTGGCCGAGAAAATAATCAAAGGGGTTGCCTTTTTGTCGATAACGATCGTTGTCCTGATTTTCATTTTTGTATTCCGAGAATCGTTCCCGATTTTTAATTCGGGAAAGTCCCTTGAAAAAACAGAAACAGCTGCCGAAACGGCCGAAGTACAGGAGACCTATGGCGAAATCACCGATCAGTCAAGTACTCCGGAAGTTCAGGAAACCTACGGAGAGGTAACCGACAACACAGTTGATAGTGACGTTCAGGAGACCTATGGCGAAGTAACCGATACCTCGACACAAGTTGCAGCTGCTGACGAAAGTTATACAGTAAGCGCCGGAAGCGGGCATGATGATAACAAGTCCGCACTGAAGACGTTGGTGACCAAAGAATGGGTGCCGGTTTCGGAAAAGCCACGCTACGGAATTTTAGCATTAATTATCGGAACATTCAAGATTACAGTTATCTCCATATTATTTGCCGCACCACTGGCTATTCTGGCTGCCTTGTACACCGCTTCGTTTGCCAGCAAGCGGATGAAAGAAATTATCAAACCAACCATCGAACTGCTGGCCGGATTTCCATCCGTAGTCATCGGTTTTTTTGCATTGATGGTGCTGGCCTCTTTTCTGCAAAGTGTTTTTCAGTACGACACCCGCCTGAACTCATTTGTTGGTGGTATTGCGATGGGAATTGCAGCCATCCCGATTATTTTTACAATCACCGAAGACGCGCTGACTGCCGTCCCAAAAACCTTTAACGAAGCCAGTCTGGCCTTGGGAGCTTCCAAGTGGCAAACTGCCTTTTTTGTGATACTTCCGGCAGCTACCCCAGGAATATTTGCAGCAGTTCTACTTGGCATTGGCCGTGTTTTCGGCGAGACCATGATTGCTTTAATGGCGACTGGAAATGCTGCTCAAATGGGTTTAAATCCGTTCGAATCGGTTCGGACACTGGCTGCCACCATCGGCGCCGAAATGGCCGAAGTGGTTTTTGGCGATACGCATTACAATGTACTCTTTCTCATCGGATCGTTGCTGTTCATCTTTACATTTATCCTGAATGCCATTGCTGAATTCTATGTGAAAGGAAAATTAATGAAAAGAATACAGGGAAAATGATCAAGAGCTTCAAAAATAATATCAAAGGTATTCTGATAGAAGGACTCACGCTTTCTGCAGCCTTACTCATTATCGCGATTATAGTGGTAATGATTACCGTGATTGTTATCGGTGGAAAAGAACAAATATCATGGGAATTTCTGACCAGTTTCCCGGAAGACGGAATGACCAAAGGCGGAATTTTTCCGGCAATATACGGAACTGCTTTGCTGGTAATCATCATGTCGGTTGCAGCAGTGCCGTTTGGAACCATCACCGCTATTTACCTCACCGAATATGCCAACGAAAATTCAATAATAGCTAAAGTTATTCGCTTTGCTGTGCGCACCCTGGCGGTAATTCCATCCATTATTTACGGCTTATTTGGACTCGGGTTTTTTATCAAATTTGTTGGAACCACTGTGGACGACACTTTCCTTGGCGGTGAGTTAAAGTGGGGGCAACCCAATATTTTATGGGCAAGTTTAACCATGGCACTTTTAACTTTACCGGTTGTGATTGTCTCGGTCGAAGAAGCCCTGAAAACAGTTCCAAGAGATTTACGTGCAGCCAGCCTGGCACTTGGGGCTACCAAATGGCAAACCATCTGGAAAGTAGTTCTTCCGGGTTCGGTTTCAGGAATAATGACTGGAACCATTTTGGCCGTTAGCCGCGGAGCCGGCGAAGTAGCTCCCATCCTTTTTACCGGGGTAGCTTATTATGTGGCCACACTTCCCGGATCGTTCAGCGATCAGTTTATGGTTTTGGGGTATCATATTTATGTGATGTCAACTCAATCGGCTAATGTCGATCAGACTTTACCCATCCAGTTTGGCACCACTTTGGTACTTCTGGCGCTAACTTTTATCCTGAATATTTCAGCCATTGTTTTAAGATACCGAATCAGGCAAAAAAAATCAAACTAATTATGACAGTTGAAAAAATACATACCGAGAACATGGATCTTTATTACGGAGCAAAACAGGCTCTGAAGAATATTTCCATTAAGATTCCGGAGAAAAAAGTAACCGCTTTTATTGGACCATCGGGCTGTGGAAAATCGACTTTCCTTCGCAGTCTGAACCGCATGAACGACCTGATTGACGGCGTAAAAATTGAAGGAAATATCCTAATCGACGGCATTAACATTTACGATAACAACATTGACGTGGTCACCCTCCGGAAAAAGGTTGGAATGGTGTTCCAGAAGTCGAATCCGTTCGCGAAATCGATTTACGAAAACATCGCCTATGGTCCGCGTATCAATGGATTAAAAGATAAAAAGCAGCTCGACGAAATTGTGGAGACAGCGCTGAAAAATGCCGCCATCTGGGACGAAGTAAAAGACCGTTTGGGCGATTCAGCCCTGGGACTTTCGGGCGGGCAGCAGCAGAGGCTCTGCATTGCACGTACTTTGGCTGTTAATCCTGAAATTGTTTTGATGGACGAACCAGCCAGTGCGCTCGATCCGCTGTCGACTTCGAAAATCGAAGAGCTGATCGTGCAGCTGAAAGAGAAATATACCATTGTAATTGTCACTCACAATATGCAGCAGGCCGCCCGTATCAGCGATAATACCGCTTTCTTTTACCTGGGCGAACTGATTGAATACGATAAAACAAAGAAGATTTTTACCAATCCTGAAAAGAAACAAACAGAGGATTACATCACCGGAAGGTTTGGTTGATTCACCGGAAACGTTCCCCGCCTGACGGACGGGCAGGAGTCTCAGTGTTCAATAAAAGTTTGGTAATTGCGCTTGACTTGGAATTTGGAACCTGGAATTTGAAATTCAATCAGTCCTTCAATCCTTCAATAAATCAATTCTATGGAAAACAGAATATTCGATTCGGAACTTGAGAAACTTTCGCATAAAGTCATTCAAATGTGCACTCAGGTTAATCAGCAGGTGAACGATGCGTTGATCGCGCTGAAAGAATACGACCTGAAGCTGGCCAAACAAGTGGTGAAAAACGACAACGAAACCGATACGCTCGATGTAAAAATCGACCGGCTTTGCCAGAAAATTTTCGCGCTGCAGCAACCCGTCGCTTCCGATCTCCGATATATTCTTTCGGCCCTGAAAATCAACAACGATTTGGAACGCGTTGGCGACCATGCCGTGAATATTGCCAAACGCATTGAGCCACTCGAAGATTATCGCCAACTCATTGCCGATTTGGGAGTTGACCGGGTTGGCAACGAAACTTCGCTGCTTTTTTCCGACGTACTTAGTTTGGTAAAAACGCACGATATGAAATACTGCAAGGAAATTTATCAGCGTTCGGCCTCGGTAAAAGAAGGTTGCCGCGAGATTGCTGACCAAATCCTGAACGAAATGATGCACAAATCGGAAGTGGTGGTGGTAGCCTCCAACATCCTGATCATTGTCAACCTGATTGAGCGCATTGCCAGTTACTCCAACAACATTGCCGAATCGATTACGTTTGTGGTTGAAGGCGAAATAGTCAAACACCGGAAAAACATCCAGTAAAAGATAAGTCAAAAGCTTTCTCTATGCTGAAATTTGTGAGGCAAATCATCTATTTCGTCATTTCTGGTTCGTATTTTCGCGCCAAAATTTTACGGATATGAGAAAGATGCTACAAGGAAGACTTTCCGTTTTTAAATTCGAAAGCTTCAAAAAATACAAAAATATAGCCCATTTTGTAACCACGAAAGAGGGTTGGGTAGGCAATAAACCACGTTTTACGGGCGATTCTGAATCGATCTATGCTGGATATCGCAAGGAACTTGCTGTTTCATGCGAGTTGGATGCCGATCAGTTTGTTTTTCCCCGGCAAACACATTCCGACAGGGTTGTCGTTGTCACTTCAGAAAATTTTACAAACACAATTGACGATACCGATGCATTGATAACCAATGAGCCCGGTATTTTCATCTGCGTGCAGACAGCCGACTGCGTGCCGATTTTGCTTTTCGATCCGGTGAAAAAGGTGGTTGCCGCTATTCATGCCGGTTGGAAAGGAACCATCTCGAAAATTGCAAAGAAAACAATCGGGCAAATGACCGAAAAATTTGGGTGTAATCCGGCAGATATTGTTGCCGGAATTGGGCCTTCCATACATATTCATGCCTACGAAGTTGGGCCGGAAGTGGTTGAAGCCGTCGAAGCCAGTTTCAGTAATTCTCCGGCATTGCTCAAACCGTCGATGAATGAAGGAAGAGCATACTTCGATTTATGGGAAGCCAATCAAACTGTGCTGATGGAATCGGGCATTCAGGAAGAAAACATTGAATTGATGGGACTTTGTTCGTTCGAACAAGCCGACCTGTTTTACTCGGCCCGCCGCGATGGAACAGACACTGGACGTATGGTTAGCGGAATCAGGCTGATATAAAAAAACCTTTCAGGATTGCACGCCTGAAAGGTTCAAAACAAACTAAGTACAAAACCAACTCACAAGATCAATCGGAGTTATTTATTGAATTTCTATCGGGTATGAATAATCATTTCCGCCAGCAGTAAGAACTGCTTCATATTTTCCTTTATCGAGCTTCGAAAGGTTCATTGCTTCCTGCATATTGAAATAATGACCAATATTTTTGGTGTAGATTAACTCATTATTCTTAAAGAAGCGAATCGTCATATTTTCTTTGTTGAAATTAAGGTACGAACATCTCAAAATGCCGTCTTCGTAACCAAAGTAAGGTTCTAAGGTCGTCTTTTCTTCACCAACATTGATTATTCTATGTGACTTTTTAAACTGGCGCTCAGATGTCACATCGTCGCTCACGACAGTCAATTTGTAGGTTCCATCTTCGAGATCCGAAAAATTATAAACTTTACGGTAATTCTCGCCTGGATTCGAGTTTTCCTGGTAATAAACAATCTGGCCTTTGTCGTCGGCAATAGTAATATTGAAATTACTGTTTGAAAGGGTTGAGATAGCAACTACTGCTTTTTCAGCATTTAAGGGAAGGATGTTTACTTTCAGGTTTCCTGATGCAAATAAGGCGTTCGCAAATGTTACAAAAGCGAACAAAAAAGTAACTTTTAACATTGTTTTCATGGTGTTCTGTTTTTGAATTGTTTAATTGTTATTAATTATTTAATTGCTTGATCTGCATGGCGTCAGATCGGGTTTTTCTGAATTATTTTTTCTTTTTTTTATCTTCGATAAAGGCATAGACATCCTGAATCAGTCATAAACTGACAGTATTTAAACCAACTTGAAACTTGGAATTTTAAACCTGGAACTTCAGCTATCTTCCGTGAACATCGCCACCGCTCGATTCGTTGATGTCTTTCGTTTTGGGATTTCCGGAATAAGTAATATCACCGCCACTGCTTGCACTGGCATCCAGATTTTCAGTCGCGTTTACACTGATATCCGATCCGCTTGAAACACTTGCATTGCAGTTTTTGGCCTGAAGTTCACTCGCGTTAATATCCGATCCGCTCGAAGCATTGGCCTGAATTGTGTTTGCAGTACCTTTCAGCGAGATGTCCGATCCGCTGCTCGAACCAACGCTCAAATCGGTTACTTCAAGTTCCAGTTTGACATCCGATCCGCTGCTGGCATCTAAATTAAGCTTGTCCAATTTTAAGCGGCCTTCCGAAACGACATCCGAACCTGCCGAAGCGTCCAGTTTGTCGAGCGTTTTGAATGAAACGTAAACCTTCCGTGGTCTGCTTTCCCATTTCATGTTAAACCACGATTTTTCCTTGATGTAAATTTTCAGGACACCGCCTTCAACTTCGGTTATGATCTTGTCAAGATCTTCCGATTCGGCTTCCACTGAGACTTCCTCAACGGCTTTTTGTGTCAGGTACAAATCAATTCCGCTTGAAACTGAAATTCCGTGAAATCCGGTGATATGCCGTGTTTGGCGACCGGCGTTGGCCCCTGATGCCTGTACACAAGCAGCAATAAATAGAATGAATGTAAATAGTTTAATTGTTTTCATGTGTTTTGTGTTTCTATAGTTTCTGTGAGTTCTGTTCTGAGTTCAGATTGTGTTTTTACTTTTTATGGATATTTCCGCCTGAAGAAGTATTTACATCGGTTTCAGTTGGTTCTCCATAATAAACGACGTTCCCGCCACTCGATGCCTTGGCTTCCAGTCTTCCGTTCACTGTCGACGAAACATTTCCTCCGCTTGAAGCTTTCATTTTGCAATTTTCAGCCTTCAATTCTTCACCTTTTAAGTTTGCTCCTGAAGATGTTTCCAGTTCAGCCTCTTTGGCCAGTCCTGAAATCTTAATGTTTGCTCCTGAAGAACAATCAGCTTTTAAGTATTTGGCATTCACATCCATCGTAATGTTTGCTCCTGAAGAAGCTTTCATATCAAGATCTTCAGACATGATTTGATTCTGCGACCAGGCATTCGATCCTGATGAGGTTTCAAGCCCCGAGAGTTTCTCGACAGTTACCATTACCTTTTTCTCTTTGGCCCAACGAATATTTTCGTTGACATATACTTTCAATACGCTGCCTTCTACCTTTGTTTCAATAACTTCGTGCAGATTGTTATCAGCAATCACAACAACTTTGGCCGGACTTCCCTGCGAAACGTAAACATTCATTCCACGGCTTACATGGATTTGATCGAATTCAGCAACCTGCCTGACTTCTTCAGTTACATTTCCGTTGCCTTTGACCGATGGTCCCATGAACCAGCATGATGAAAGAACGAAGGTTAAGAATGCAAAAATTCCGATCAATTGAATTTGTTTCGTTTTCATAGTTTGATTGTTTTAGTTGATAGACGTTTGAAAATTGATTTCGTTACCAAAATTAGGAAGGTAAGATCAGAAAAAAGTATTTTTTTCGTTGAATGGCTACTTTTTACCGGTGAAGGCAAAATTATCTGCACTAAACAAAAAGGAAGTAATAATTCAGTCATAAAAGGTAAAGGCGAAACAGCCAACAACGAGTTAGAGATTATTTTGCCCGATGGTTGCTTGTTTTATCCTGCTTAAAATGAGTATATTTGGGGATATGGATCAAGCTAACCTATAGAAATGCAAATCATGGAAAAGAAAAACATTAACCGTAGAAACTTTCTGGGAACCAGTTTGGCTGCTGCAGCAGCAGTAACCGTTGGAAATTCATTTGCTTCCGAAAGTGGGATTAAACCAATTCCTGCTCAAAAGAGCGATGGCCATCCGTTTAATGAACGAACCTATGGGGCCATGCCAACCCGATCGCTGGGAAAGACTGGATACAAAGTTGGTCTGCTGAGCCTGGGAGGGCAGGCAACCCTCGAAATGAAGGGGACCGAAGCGGAATCTGAGAAAATTATTAACCGGGCCATCGATTTGGGCGTAAATTATATTGACACAGCTGCCTCGTATGGAGGTGGAATCAGCCAGTTAAATATTGGACGGGTAATGAAAAGCCGTCGGAACGAAGTATGGCTTTCCTCAAAAACGCACGACCGAACATACGATGGCTCCATGCGCTTACTCGAAGAAAGTTTGAAAAACCTGCAAACCGATCACCTCGATACCTGGCAACTACACAATGTGCAGACCATGGCACAACTTGAGCAAATTTTTGCTGCCGACGGGGCAATTAAAGCCATGGAAAAGGCAAGTGCTGAAGGGATGATCCGAAATATTGGAATTACCGGGCATTTCGAACCAGTGGTACTTTTGGAAGCGATCAAACGATACCCTTTTGATTCCATTCTGTTGGCTGTAAATGCTGCCGATGTGCATTATCTGAGTTTCAAAAATTATTTGCTTCCTGAAGCTCAGAAACGTGGAATTGCCATTATTGGAATGAAAGTTGCTACCCGCGGACGAATGCTTTCGACCTGGACCCCTCCGCCGTTGGAAGAACAACCTGAACGGCTGCGTACACCAAAACCCGGCACGATAACCATTAAAGAAGCTTTGAGTTACAACATGAGTTTGCCGGTGAGCACCACAATAATTGGCATTGACAATGTGGCTCAAATCGAAGAAGACGTAAAAATAGCCTCCGAATTTTCACCACTCAGCGAATTGGAAATGAAGGAGATTGAATTTAAAACCTTGCCAATTGTCCGTCAGGGGTTGTATTTCCGGAGATGGGAACTGGGTGTGTAAACAATATTTAAAAATTAATGCTTCTTTTAAATCAAATCGTATGCTCAAAAAAATCTTCTTTTTAGCCGTATTTGTCATATCAATTCATGTAGTAAATGCACAGGATCAAAAAATAAACGTGGTTGTTATTGGGGCTCATCCCGATGATTGTGATATTGATGCGGGAGGAACTGCAATTCAATTTGCACAAATGGGGCATCGCGTTCTGTTTATTTCAACAACCAATGGCGATGCCGGACATTTCAATAAAGGTGGTGAAGTTCTTGCTAAAATCAGGAAAGCTGAAGCTGAAGAAGCCGGCAAACGCTTCGGAGTTACCTATAAAGTTTTGGATAATCATGACGGATTATTGGTGCCCGATCTGACCGTGAGGTTGCAGCTGATCAGGCTGATTCGGGAGTGGAAGGCTGATGTGGTTATTGGCCCGCGCCCATACGATTATCATCCCGATCACCGAAACACGGCCATTGCCATTCAGGATGCTGCTTTTCTGGTAATTGTTCCGAACATTGCTCCTGAAACTCCGGCCCTCAAGAAGAATCCGATTTTTCTGTATACCGAAGACCGGTTTATGAAACCGAATCCTTTTTCTCCGGATATTGTGGTAGATATTTCAACTGTGTTCGACCAGAAAATATATGCTATGTCGGCACATCAATCTCAGTTCTTTGAGTGGTTGCCTTGGTTGGCCGGTCAATTGGAAAATGTTCCGAAATCGGAATCAGACCGCATACAATGGTTGGCCGAAAGTAGAAAAGGTAACATTCCCGCAAAAATGAGAACCGGATTAATCAAATGGTACGGCGAAAAAGGCAACCAGGCAAACTATGCTGAAGCCTTTGAAATATGCGAATATGGCAGCTACCCAAATGATGAGGAAATCAAACGAATCTTCCCGATGCTCAGGAAAAACTGATTTGCTGAAGGATTGATTTTAGCCAGAACACTGCGACTCCTGCCCGTCCGTCAGGCGGGGAACACTGATTACTTTTTGCTACGTTCCAGTTCTTTAAGATTATCCATCTTTTTCTTCTGAAGGAAGCCTTTGATGTCGTAAAGGTGTTCTTTGATCTGTTTGTTGCCGAATTCATACACTTTTTCAGCCAGTCCGTCAAGGAAATCACGGTCGTGCGACACCAAAATGATGGTGCCATCGAAATCGTTCAGTGCACTTTTCAGGATGTCTTTGGTGCGCATGTCCAGGTGATTGGTTGGCTCATCGAGAATGAGCAAATTCACCGGTTCGAGTAGCAGTTTGATCATAGCCAGACGGGTGCGTTCGCCTCCTGAAAGTACTTTTACCTTTTTCGAAATATTGTCGCCGCTGAACATGAATGCGCCCAGCATATCTTTAATTTTTGTGCGGATATCACCTACGGCAACATCATCAATCGTTTGAAAAACGGTGAGATCTTCATTCAGCAAAGAAGCCTGATTTTGTGCAAAATAGCCAATCAGGGCATTGTGCCCGAGCATCATTTTGCCTTCATAATCAATTTCGTTCATAATGGCTTTTATCAAGGTCGATTTTCCTTCGCCATTTTTACCAACAAATGCAACTTTCTGGCCACGCTCAATCGTCAACGATGCATTTTTGAAAACCACATGATCACCGTATTTTTTTGTCATCTCTTCTACAATAACCGGATAATTTCCGGAACGTGGAGAAGGTGGAAATTTCAGGCGGAGAGCGGACGAATCAACTTCATCCACCTCCACGATTTCAAGTTTTTCAAGCATTTTTACACGCGAACCAACTTGTAACGTTTTGGAATAAGTTCCCTTAAAACGATCGATGAATTCTGTCGTTTCAGCAATAAACCTTTGCTGTTCGTCGAAAGCTTTTTGCTGTTGCTCTCGGCGTTCTTTGCGTAATTCGAGGTAATGTGAATAATTAACTTTGTAATCGTAAATACGACCCATCGTCACTTCGATGGTACGGGTGGTTATGTTGTCAATAAAGGCCCTGTCGTGCGAAATCACAATCACGGCTTTGGCGCTGTTGATCAGGAAATCTTCCAACCACTGAATCGATTCAATGTCCATGTGATTGGTTGGCTCATCCAATAAAATCAGATCTGGTTTTTGCAACAGAATTTTAGCAAGTTCAATGCGCATGCGCCATCCACCGCTGAATTCGCTGGTAGGGCGCGTAAAATCTTCGCGCATGAAACCGAGTCCCAACAGGATCTTTTCAACTTCAGCATCGAAATTAATTTCTTCAATCGAATAGTATTTTTCGCTCAAGGTTGAAACACGCTCGATCAGATCGGCATAATAATCCGATTCGTAATCCGTGCGAACAGTGAGTTCTTCATTCATGGCCGCAATTTCGCGTTCCATCTCGAAAATCCGGGCAAAAGCCTGCGACGCTTCATCGAAAACAGTCCGGTTATCTTCGGTTAACAAATGCTGTGGCAAATAGGCAATCACGGCATCCTTGGGTGTCGAAACCCTTCCTTTATTGGGAGTTCGCTCTCCGGCAATTACTTTTAACAGGGTCGATTTCCCTGCTCCATTCTTCCCCATCAGCGCGATGCGGTCTTTTTCGTTAATTACAAACGAGATATCCGAAAAAAGCGCTGCTCCGCCAAACTCCACCGTAACTCCGTCAACTGAAATCATTCTATCTTAATTTTTTAGAAGGCGCAAAGATAAACTTTTTGAAGATATACGCTCAACTAATATTTGGGTGGCATTTTATTGATGGCTCAGTATCGCAGGGGAGTTTTATTGTGACTAAACATTCCCAGTTCAATGGTTTGGACTGGAAATGTTTAGGTATTCTGAAGCCTGGGAAATGATTCTTCATCTGGAAAATCCTTTACCCTGCTGTTTATTGCATTTGTAGTTCTGTAAAAACAGGCAGGTGGTCGGATGGATAGAACAAGCCAAACGAATCGGATAAAACCGCGTACCGTAATACTTTGATTTTGCTGTTTACAAAAATATAATCGATTATCCGTGGCATAACTTTAACATCGAAACCTCCACTTGTTCCTTCCGGTCCATAGGGTTCGGTTTCAGAAATTACTCTGGAATCGGTTAATTCCGTCAAAATTGTTTGTATCGGTTCATTTTCTTTTGTCGAATTGAAATCACCGGTAAGGATAAATGGAAGTTCATCTTTGTTAATTTCATGCATAAATTTGAGAATGAGTTTCGCTGACTCAATCCTGGCATTGCGCCCACGGTGGTCGAAATGGGTATTGAAAAAGTAAAATGTCTTTTTTGTCAGTTTATCTTTCAGTTTAAGCCAGGTGCAGGTGCGATTGCATACGGCATCCCACCCGAAACCTGGTTTTTCCGGAGTTTGGCTTAGCCAGAAGGTTCCGCCGTCCAACTTCTCGAACCGTGATTTGCGGTAAAAAACCGTCATATGCTCGCCCTTGTCTTTCCCGTCGTCACGTCCAACGCCAAGATGTTCAAAATCCGGAAGCCCTGCCACCAAATCAGTCACCTGCTCCGGGAGTGCTTCCTGAACACCAAACAGGTCGGGCTGGTGAAATTTTAAAAGCCCGATTACCTTGTTTTTCCGTAGTGGCCAGGCATTCACTCCATCATCGGGTGTATTCATCCTGATATTGTATGTCATTACATTGAATGAATTCGCATTTTGAAGTTTTCCCGACTTGCCTCCTTTTGCAAAGGTCAGAGCAGGAAAAATCAGCATAAACGATAAAATATAAATTAGTTTTTTCATTTCAGATTATTGGTTGTTTGCGACAGTTTTGAAAATGATCCTGCAGAAATGTTTCTGCAGGATCATCATATATCAGGCAACTTGCCGGTAGGAAGTTAAACCCGTTGAAAATTCATTTTTTACCATCCCGGATTTTGTCCCAGATTTGGATTCGTGATCAGATCAGTTTTTGGAATTGGATAATAGTACATTTTATCCTCCCACTTTCTGACGATATTATTCATCCAGGTCAATTCACCACTGGTGCCATTTTTCAAAAGCTGCGAATTTACTTTCCCGCTTACTGTCGCTGAAACGTCGACGTAGGTAACTCCTGAAACTGCTGGCGATGGTTTAGTTCCCTGATAGAAGGCAACGTCAAGAATGCCGTCTTCATTCAAGTCCATCGGTGTTTTAAGTTCAGGAACATAGAACCCGTTCCATTCCTGGTTCATAAGTTCACCTCTTTTCCACCTCAGGATATCGGCAAACCGGAATCCTTCAAGGCACAGTTCAATACTTCTTTCCCGCCGTACTTCCAGAATTACAGGGTCGGTAATGTCCGGGAAATAGTTGGCAACGAGATAAGGATCGGCCACTGTTGGCTTGGTCGTTAATCCACCGGTTATGCCACCTCTGGTGCGAAGTACTCCAATGGTTTTTGCCCACTCTGCGTCGGTCAGAGTTCCTAACTCGGCTTTTGCTTCTGCCAGATTCAACAAAACTTCAGCATATCGGAATTCGGAAATAGAATTAATGTTGAGGTCTCGTGTGTCATAATACATGTCATCGAGGGTCCATTTAATTGGCATATAACCTGTAAACGTATAGGAGAATAATGGAGGCGCCGGGACCTGTGCTCCGCCGCTGATTCGCTTGTAATCTCCTAACCGGATGGTTTGTTTGAGCCTTAAGTCTCTGTTTTTCACCTCGTCCTTAAATAGCATGGTTGGATAAGCCGCATTGTTGGTAAACGGAGTCCCGTCAAGATTTAAGTAAGTGTTGATAAAGGTTCGGGTGAAGCTGGCCTTATCTCCATAAGTACCACTTGTCCAATACCAGTTTGCATCATTCAGTACCGATAAGGTAAGATCACAAATGGCGGAAAGCATTACTTCGCTAGCGATGGGAATGCCATTTGTAAATACGGTCCGGTATGATTTGCCTGGTCCGCCAGTGGTATAAATCGAGTAAATTCCGGCATCCATTACTGTCTGAGCCGAAGTTGCTGCAAGATTTAACCAGTTGGAAGCCGTACCTTGAAGATTCAGTTCGGTATGGTATTTTCTGAATGTGCCTTCAAAAAGACAAATCCTCGATTTTAAAGCATAAGCAACATATTTGGTAACCAAACTACGGGTTGGATCGGCTGTTGACTTAATATTGGCGCAGGCATAATCGATGTCGGCTAAGACAGAATCCATAACCAATGTTCGCGGATCACGGCCTCCAAAAAGGATTTCGTCGGTTACAGTGAGTGGTTTCCCAATCCAAGGCACATTTCCGAAGCGTTTTACTTTTTCGTAATAGAAGTATGCCCTGAAAAACTTGGCAATACCAACATAGTTTTTTCGAACGTCAAGAGCTACTTTCGGATCGTTGCAGTTTGCAATAAAATAATTGATGTTTCTCAGATCGGTCCAAGTCCACCCAGAACTTAAGGTTGAGGTGAAAGCACCTTGCTGAACAAATGTGAAAACAGATTTTACGGCCATATAATCAGACATGGCATCCAAGTTGGTTGAACGACCTGGTAATATGGAGTAAAAGGAGTTGGCATATAAATCTAATCCCTGTTGGCTGCCAAATACTGCCGATTTTGTAGCAGTGGACACTGGTTCCTGTTCCAGATCGCAACTGATAAAAAGGGTTGCTATGAGGAAAATCAGTGAAAAATATCTTTTCATAACTGTAAATTTTAAGAATTGGTTAGAATACTACGGATAATCCAAATGACAGACTTTTTAACATCGGATAGTTATAACCATCACCTGCATTGCTCGATGTGAAGAGCTGATCTGAAGGACCTGTATTTTCAACGTCAAGGTGTTTTACAATTTTGTAGAGTGGCGACCATGACCAGAGGTTTTCTCCTGAGAAATATACTTTAATTTCGTTTGCACCGATTTTCGAAATCAGATTTTTGGGTAGATTATAGCCAATCTGTATATTTTTCATTCTTACATAGGCAATGTTTTGCAGATACTTGGTCTGGGCTACGCCAAGTTCCCTTGTGGTGGCGTTTGATGCAGCTCGCGACATGGTTCTGGGGAAATAGGCGTCAGTATTTTCGGGGGTCCACATATTTCCAAGATGGAATGTAGGTATGTTATTGTATGGTCTGTTATACTGCCCCCAGAAGAACTCGGCCTCTGTACTTGGGTACCAGTCTTGTTTCCCGACTCCCTGGAAGAATGTTGATACAAAGAAATTATTCCAGTCGGCGCCTAGATTAACCCCAAAAGTATATCTAGGAGAACTGTTTCCTATAATTCTTCTGTCGCCTGAATCTGAGACTTTGTTTGCCCCAATATTGATAAATCCATCTTTATTTAAATCTCTCAGCTTTATATCACCCGGATACCAGATGTTTGTTGGCGAGGCCCTCATTTGTGGGCTTTGTTTCGCGTGAGAATCAATGTCTGCCTGGTCAATGAAAAATCCTTCAGTTTCGTAACCCCAGATTTCACCAAGGATCTGTCCTTCATAATAATCAGAAAGAAGCTTGTCTGGATTGTTGTATCGCTTGATCTCTGATTTATTGTCGGAAAGCGTTAGCCTGATGTCGTAATTGAATGGTTTTTTTGCGACATTGAATTTATCGCGCCATAATAGCGAAAGCTCCCAGCCTTTTGTCTGTAAGTCGGCATAATTACCTTTTGGAGCTGTTGCACCGAAAGTAGCGGGTAGAGTTAGTCCAATGGTAAACATATCGGTTGTATTACGAAGATACATGTCGCCAACAAAGGTTAATCGGTTATCCAACATCGAAAAATCCAGACCTAAATCGGTAGTGGTTGATGTTTCCCAGGTAATTCCGTCAGGAAGGACGCTCGGACGACTTGTGTATTGAGGTTTTACTCCGTTAAGAATGTTTCCAGACTGAGAAATGCTAAATTGTTCCTGATAGATATAAGAACTGATGTTCCCGTTTCCTAACGAACCGTACGAAGCCCTCAGTTTTACATCAGAGAGGAACTTAGGCGAAACGTTCCAGAAAGCTTCTTTTGATAAGCGCCATCCAGCGGATAATGAAGGGAAGAAGGCGTATCTCTGGGTGGAAGGGAATTTTGAAGACCCGTCGTAACGGGCATTCACTTCAAGTAAATATCGATCTTTAAAAGAATAGTTTAACCTTGAGAAACCTCCGAGGATGTTCCATTTTTCCCATCCACCTCCGGTCGTAATTGCCTGGCCGAGAGCTAAACTAAGGTCGGAAGCATCTTCATAGATGATTCCGTTTCTTTGCACTGCAAGTCTCTTGTAGGTTGACTGTTCATAGTTATAACCAACCATAAATTTTAGGTAATGAGCATCTTTAAACGTATTTTCATACTCTGAATAAATGTTAGTGGCCAGATACTGAGTATCCCTATTGTCTAAGCTTAGGTCGTTGGTGGTTGTTCCAACATATGCAGTTACTCCTGGTTTTGCACTATAGGGAACCTGAACACGTTTTTGAGTTGTGTTGTTATTGGTATTCCAGAAAGTGAAATCGCCTTTTACCCTGAATTTGTCATTAAAGAACGAAGTTGTAAATCCGGTTTTATTTTTGATTACCCGCTTTTTGGTATCTATCCCGTTTTTGCCATACCAGAGGTCGCCCACATTATAAACGGCAACCATTGTCAGCGATCCATCAGGGTTAAACAGGGTTCCTGAAGGGTGCCCTTCATCAGCAATGTTCCTCCATATACCACTTCCTTCACCTACGTTCAGCGGGTTGTGATAATTCATTTCAGAATAATCAGTGTTGTTATCTACCAGCAACCAGGGAAATACCTGGATCGATCCTTTGGCACGGAAGTTCTTCATGTTGTAATCATCGGTATTGTAGCGGAATAATCCGTTCTGGGTAGTTAAGTGCCCTGAAACCAGGTACGATGCCCTGTCGCTGCTTCCGGTAACAGTAACGTTATTCTCGGTTGAAGCAGTGTGGTTTTTGTATAACAGGCCATACCAATCGGTGCTGCCATAATAAACATATTCGCCGGTAACCGGATCAACCTCTACCTGATTGTAAGGTTGGCCAGACTCAGCTCTTTTTTTGAACTCGTCGAGGTATGCTTGCGAAAACTTCTGGGTTTTGTTAATGTTCTGAGGGAAAGAACCATCGCCATTCAAAAAGGCTTCCGAAAACATTTTTACCCAGGTATAACCGTCAGTAACAAATTCTGGAAGAGCTACAGGTCTTTTTATAGAAAAATTGGATGTGACTGTCACACTTGTTTTTCCTTTTACCGGACTTTTTGTAGTAATAAGTACCACGCCAAATGCACCTCTTGCCCCATAAATAGATGCAGAAGCTGCGTCTTTAAGCATTGAAACGCTGGCAATATCGTTCGGGTTTAATAAACTTGGGTCGCCTTCTACTCCGTCGATAAGGATCAAAGCGCTACCGCCCTGGCCGATTGAGGTTGTTCCCCTGATGTTGTAACTTGGTGATTGATTAGGCTTGCCATCCAATAACCGAATGTTCAGGTTGGGCATAACACCCTTTAGCCCTTGCGAAACATTGGTCATTGTTCGGTTTTCAAATACCTCGCTGGTTACCTGATCAACAGAGCCGGTCAGGTTCGCCTTTTTCTGAACGCCATAACCAACAACAACTACCTCTTCCAGCCCGATTTCCAGTTCTTCCATCTGAATTTCGAACCGATTTTTGTTTGCCACGGCAACTTCCTGCGGTTTCATTCCCACAAAGGAAAAGACCAGTGTTTGTGCATTTGGTGGAATTTCCATCTGAAATTTACCGCTGTTGTCAGTAATCGTTCCCTGAGTGGTGCCTTTTACAGCAATGGAAACACCGGGGATTGGAGATCCGTCTTTTCCGGTAACGAGACCGGAAATCTGCTTGCCCTGCTGGGAGGTAATTTCAGGCGCTGCAGATACAATAAGAAAAAATCCCAAAATGAAAATCAAAGTCAAGCGAAAAATCCGCCACGAACTTTTAAGACCGTCTCTGTAGAGAAGATCATTTGATAGCTTTTTTTTCATAGATCAGCAAGTTTAGATTTATAATACCACTAAATTTAATGATAAATTAATAATAAATTATGATGTTACCCAAAAAAAAGAAAGGATGCGTTTTGTTTCGTGTAATACATTGATAATTAGAGTATATGTCTCCTGCTTTTGAAATTATATCGCTTCCTAACTCATGAAATCTTAAATTTTTATAGTTTTTCAGGACTCTGAGTGCAAAATACGGCTATACATATTGCACAATGATTAGCATCGGATTAAGTTGTGCAGCAAAAGGGATAATGAAATATTACAATTGGTAGCCAATCTTTAAATTGAGCCTGCGATGAGGTTCTCGTTGCTACCTCGTAATACTTAAAAAACTGTTAAAGAAAACCTAAAACGTCATTCCGGATTAAACCATTTAAATTCAATCCAATCCAACGAGAAATTTTAGTATTATTTCAGAAAACAAATTTTAAAAATTAAAGGTTATGAAAACAAAAATTTTAATGTTCGTTGTGTTGATGAGTTTGTCTGCGGTTTTAGTTGCCCAGCCGGCAGGTCGTGATCAAAAGAATTCATTTCGTGGACAAGGGCGGGAAATGCAAGCGAAAGATGGAGAAAGAGGTTCGGCAAATGAAATGAACCTGACCGATGCTCAAAAAGAGGCCTTCAAGCAAAGTAGGTTGGTTTTAGAAAAGCAATTGCAGCCTATCCGAAACGAAATTGGCGAAGCAGAAGCCCGCCAAAAAACATTGACAACTGCAGAAAAACCAGATTTAGCAGCGATCAACAAAAACATCGAAAAAATCGGCGCATTAAAAGTCGAAATGGCAAAGATTCAGGCAAAGCATCGTTTGGACATGCGGGCACAGTTAACCGAAGAGCAACGTCTGAAATTTGACAGGACCAAAAATCACATGAGAGGCGATAGTGGAATGAAGGGAATGAGATAAGTTAAAAGGATAAGCAGCCTCACGAATTGCCAGAGGCTGCTAATTCTTTTGAATTCCAGAAGATTTCTTTTTTACAAATTAGAAAACAATTTAGGATAAGCAATTAATTCATTTTAATAAACAATAAACGCTTAAAGTTTACCTTATGGAACCCCAAAAAAGCAAATCATTTAATTATTACATGCGCACTTTACACCGCGACATTGGCTTTTTCGCCTTTGGCTTGGTTGTCATTTATATTTTAAGTGGCATTGTACTTATTTATCGCGATACTGACTTTCTGAAACGTGAAGTCACCGTTGAGCGGCAGTTAAAACCCAATATGGAAATTGGAGATGTTGGCAAAGAACTTCGAATGCGCGAGGTGAAAGTCATTAAAACCGAAGGTGATATCATCACTTTCCAGAATGGAACATACAACAAAACCTCAGGTGCAGCAGTATTTACTTCTAAAGAAGTTATGTTTCCATTTAACAAGTTTATCAATTTTCATAAAGCGATAAGTGGTAAGGCCACGCATTGGTTTAATCTTGTTTTTGGATTTGTTTTTCTATTTCTGGCCGTTTCGTCGCTTTGGATGTTTAAAGCAAATACCAAAACGTTCCGAAGAGGTATGATTTTGGTGGGTGTCGGAATTGTATTTACTGTTGTATTATTACTTTTTTAACAAACGTCCTCGAAAACACAGGAAACAAGCATGAACTTCTGACTCCGGTTTGAAGGTATTTCAGGTTTCCAATAAATAACATTTCAATAGCCTCCGGTATGGCGCCGGAGGCTATTTTATTTCCTAAAAATGAACATAAATCGTCCTTTTGATTCGTTTGGAAATAATCTTTTTTGAATTTTAATTGTTCAATAAGCGCCAGAAATTTATAAGAAAAATTTCGCTAACTTTTAGTACTCAAATACAAAGACCAAAAATCATGAGCTATTTCCCAAAAATTTCGCTCTTATTTCTGTTGTTGGGTTTCTTGAACCCTTCCCACGCCCAATTATTGACCATCAACGACGCTGTAGATCAGGCCATCAAAAACAATGCGCAAATCAATCAGATGCGTTCACAACTGAATCAGAAAAAGGAAGAGTGGCGCACTCAAATGGGTATTTCGGCTCCCGAATTCAGTTACATGAAAGAGGGTATCAACAACAAAGCTGCCGACCCTTTTCAGGAACAACGAATGACAGTTTCGCAATCGATTGATTTTCCATTGACGACTGCCTACCGTTTGAAAGCCTTGAAGGAGGAAGAAAAAGCAATGGAATTCAGCATTCAGGAAGAAGAGCGAAAAGTGAAGGCTGGTGTCAAATCGCGCTACATCGAAGTGATTTATGCAATTCATCTTCAGAAGCTTCGCGACCAGCAACTAAAGCTGGCAACTGAATTGTACAATGCTGTTTTCACCCAGTTCGAAACCGGAATTGGAAACGGGATGGACCTGACGAAGGCCGAATTACAGGTGGCCGAGTCGAACAACGACATCGACGATTCCCGTCGTCAGTTGCATCAGGCCCGTTATTCTCTTTTTAATTTGATGGGTTTGCCGCCTGAAAACCAGAAATACACCATTGAGTTTATGGATACGCTGCAAAGCAAAGATGTGGAAATCTCGCAGATTACTGCCCTGTCGGTTTTAACCGAACAGCCTTCCTATAAATCATCAGCTAAAGAATTGGCGGCTTCTGGTTATTTCCTGAAAGAAGCCCGAAGCAACATTCTCCCCGACATCCGGTTCAACCTCTATAAACAGGATTATGGAACGGGCTATAATTTCAATGGTTTCGAGCTTGGATTAAGTTTTCCGATCTGGTATCCGCTGGAACAAAAAGGCAAAATCAGGATGAATTTGGCTCGTCAGGAAGAAATTCAGTGGAAGCAAAAGGAAATCAGGTCGGGTGTAAAAGAACAAATAGAACATGCCTGGCACAGTTATGAGGTTAGCCGCTCGACCATAAAAAGATATGACGAAACAATTCGCAGTAAAGCTGAAAAGTTGAGAACTCTTACGTTGAGTGCCTACCGGCTGGGTGAAATTGATTTGCTAAACCTGATCAATGCGCAACAAATCTACCTCAACAGCCAGCAACGATACTTATCAGCTCTCCGCGATTTTTATATCCAGTTGGTCGAACTCGAACGGTTTCTCGATCTGGAACTTGTTTATTAACCTTTTAATCATCCTGAAATCAGATATTCATGAAAGCATTTTACGCCAAAACCAAAATTGCATTGTTCAGCATTTTGATGAGTTTGCTTTTGATTATTTCATCCTGCAGAAGCAAAACCGAAACCGCACAAAAGGTAAATTCAAGTCCCGACACTCCGCCTTCTCTTTCAGGAGTTAAACCTGAAAACCTGATCAAACTTTCAGAAAAAGAGAAGAGCGAACTAAAAGTTCAAACCATTCTCGTTTCCAGTAGTTTGCAAAAGTACAACATTGCGGTTCCGGGAGTTGTTTTTCCGGCGCCCAATCACATCAGTATCATCAGCACACCGATTGATGGTCGCATTAGCAAAATTCTGGTTCAGGAAGGCGATCCGGTAAAATTGGGGCAGGAGTTATTTCGTATCGAAAGCCTTGAATTTGGGAACATGGTTTCGGAGTATTTGCAGGCTGTTTCTGAAGAAACATTTCAGACTTCCCGGTTTCAAAGGCTGGAGCAACTGGTTGAACAAACCATCAGTTCGAAAAGTGAGCTCGACCGTGCCCGATCTGATTTTCAGCGCGCCAAAACATCTGTCATTGCCGCGGTTTCGAAACTGAAGGCCATTGGTGTTCCGGACAAAGAAATCAATGCTTTTAAAACTGCCGAAAGCATTGACCCCACTCTTAAAATACATTCTCCAATCAGTGGAATACTCGATCAGCGGTCGGTTGAACTGGGGCAATCGGTAAATGCTTTACAGATGTTGGCACGGGTGCTCGACATCAGTCATGTGCTGGTTCGTGGGTATGTTTCTCCTGAAGATGCCCGTTTCATTGCAGCCGGCGATTCGGTGAAAATCTCGCGTCGCCAAAACGATCATCTGGCAATGAATGCAGTTGTAACTTCTATCAATCCGGGACTTGACGAAAATAACCGTTCGGTGATCGTTAATGTTTTGCTGGCAACCGATCAAAACTGGCCCAAGCCGGGCGAGAACCTGCACCTTTCTATTGAAACAGCTTCGCGCACCGAAGTGATAACTATCCCGATGGATGCGCTGACTTATGAAGGAAACGACCCGATAGTTTTTGTGCAGATCAGCGAACTGGCTTATGAAAAAAGAAAGGTCGACGTTCAGGAATTCAGGGATAAATATGCCGTGGTTCGAAAAGGGCTTGAGAAAAATGAACGGTTGGCATCAACCCAAATTTTTAGCCTGAAAGCGCTTTCGCGCTTCGATAAAATTGCCGAAGAATAAACTAACTCCTGAAACAAACCATCATGCTCAATCAAATCATCACTTTCAGTGTCAGGCAAAAGTTTGTTGCACTTTCGCTGGTTGTACTCATGGCAGTAGCGGGTTATTTTTCGCTGATTCAATTGCCCATTAATTCGCTGCCCGATGTTACGCCTGTTCAGGTACTGGTCATAACAAAAGCCGGAAGATACTCACCGTTCGATGTCGAAAAACTGGTTAGCTACCCGATTGAAACGGCCATGAATGGCTTGCCCGACGTGAAACAGGTTAGGTCAACTTCGCAGTTTGCTTTGTCGGCTGTAACCATCGAATTTGAAGAGGGAACCGACATTTATTTTGCGCGGCAGATGGTGAGTCAAAGGCTTCAGTCCATTTCCTCTGATTTGCCAGCTGATGTTTCAGCTCCTCAACTCGGGCCAATATCAACCGCGCTTGGAGAGATTTACCAATACGCCGTTCGTGGCGAAAACAAATCGCTCACCGAACTGCGCGAAATTCAGGACTGGCTAATTGCCCCTCAACTCAAAGTGGTGAAGGGTGTGACCGAAATAAATTCGTTTGGTGGCTTTGTTAAGCAGTATGACGTAATTATTACTCCTGAAAAAATACGGACTTATGGCATTGGCATCAAAGAAATTACGGATGCGATTGCCAATAACAACAGTGTTTCGGGTGGAAATTTTCTGGAGCACAACCGCGAACAGTACATTATTCGGGGCTACGGACAAATTAACAAAGCCGACGACATCCGGAATATCATCATCCGGAACATCAACAATAAACCTGTTTTCATCAAAGACATTGCCGATGTGGTGCTGGGGACTCAAATCCGTCAGGGTGGCGTAACTCAGGACGGGAAAGGCGAAATTGTGAGCGGTATTGTGATGATGCTTCGCGGTGGCAACGGCCGTGAAGTGATTTCAGGAATCGAGGATAAAATTGCGGTAATCAACAAGTCGCTTCCTGAGGGCGTTCAGATTGAAAAATTTTACGATCAGTCGGACCTGATCGACCGCACAACTTCCACGATTTCAACCAACCTTGTTGAAGGAGGTTTTTTGGTTATTGTGGTGCTGTTGCTGCTTCTGGGAGAAATTTCAGGAGCTTTGATTGTGGCTGCGGTTATCCCGTTTTCGATGCTGTTTGCATTCATCGGGATGCGCGAATTCGGCTTGGCGGCCAACCTGATGAGTTTGGGCGCCATCGACTTTGGGATGGTAGTAGATGGTTCGGTAGTGATGATCGAAAATATCGTTCACCGGCTGCAAAAAAATAAAGGCGAAAATGTTGACGATGTGGTTATTTTAGCCTCCAAACAGGTGGTTCGTCCCATTTTCTTCGGAGTACTGATTATTCTGATGGTGTATGTTCCGATTATGACTTTCAGCGGAATGGAAGGTATTTTATACCGACCGATGGCCATTACAGTGGCAGCAGCGGTACAGAAT
>JAHEYT010000051.1 GCA_023251455.1 Bacteroidota bacterium | reverse complement strand
ATCATTTAAATTTAAGCAAAATGCCAGCAAAAATTAGATTGCAACGACATGGTCGTAAACGGTATGCTTACTATCACATTGTGATAGCTGATAGCAGGGCGCCACGGGATGGTAGTAACATCGAAAGGATTGGATCTTATAATCCAAACACAAATCCTGCTACTATTGATCTCGATTTTGACAAAGCTTTAACATGGCTTGCCAATGGTGCTCAACCAACCGACACAGTAAGAGCTATTTTATCTTACAAAGGAGTAATGTATAAAAAACATCTTTTAGGTGGTGTAGCCAAAGGCGCTTTCACTGCTGAAGAAGCTGAAACTAAATTCGAAGCTTGGGTAGCCGAGAAAGCGAACAAAGTTCAGGCTAAAAAAGATGGATTAGTTAACAACGCAGAGTCTTCACGTAAGGCTCAGCTGGAAATGGAAGCTAAAAAGAATGCAGAAAGAGCCAACGCAATTGCTAAACGCAATGCAGAAGCCGCAGCTGCTGCCAGAGCCGCTTCTGCTCCTGCACCTGCTCCAGTTGTTGAAGAAGAAGTAGCTGAAGAAGCTGCTCCTGAAGAAACTGAAGGATAACAACTAGTCGAATCCTGTTTTAAACTTCGGATTAAAACAGACAACTTATAAAAGCGATAGAGAAATCTGTCGCTTTTTTCTATTTTTACCACTATGGAAACAATACCCAAAAGCGATTGCGTAAAAGTTGGCTTCGTTCAGAAACCTCACGGAATACATGGCGAACTGGTCATCCGGTTCGAGGAACAGTATTACGAAACTCTCGAAGAATGCCCGACTCTTTTTCTCGAAATAGATAATTTGCTCGTTCCTTTTTTCATTTCCGAAGAAGGACTACGATTTAAATCGAGCGAAGCTGTAATTACAAACCTCGAATGGATTGACTCGGACAAAAAAGCCAAAGCACTTTGCGGATTATCTGTTTTCGTCAATCAGGATGACGTGATTGAATTTGAAGATGAAATGAGTCCGAACGCATTGGTCGGTTATCAGTTATTTGATGAAACGCTCGGGCTAATTGGTGAAATTACCGAAGTGAACGATTTCTCCGGAAATGTTTTGCTTTCGGTTGTCTATCAGGAAAAAGAAGCCATGGTGCCGCTGAACGAAGATTTGATTGTCCGTCTGGATGAAGAAAACAGAGAAATTGAATTGCAAATTCCGGAAGGTTTGTTCAATCTGGACGACGAGTAAACCTCAGTTTTCAGTATTCAGTCTCAGTGTTCAAAAACTGCATTTCTGAACACTGAACACTTTTTTCTGCATCAATGCAACTTCCCGGATAATTTGCCGTCTATACTAGCGTTAATTCAGAGAAAACAATCAAATTACTTACACATGAAAACAAAATTAGCAACAGCAATTATCTTAATCGCTTTTATCCTTACTGGCATCCAAGTTCAGGCCGAAGAACAAAACCGGAAGGTTGATCCTTTTACTGAAATTTCGTTACGGATTGGTGCCAAACTACATCTGGAACAAGGTGCAAAACAAAATCTCGAAATTGTAGCCAAATCATCGACACTCGACGAAATAGTTACCGAAGTAAAAGACGGTAAGCTGATTATCCGGTTCCCCAACAAAGATTATTTCTGGAAAACATTTCAGCCAGGCGAAATCACCATTTACATCACTACTCCTGAAATCAATGGTTTGGGCGTTTCCGGATCAGGCGATATTATTGCCGAAAATGACATCAAAACCAAAATTCTTGACTTGGGAGTGAGCGGCAGCGGAAACATTCGATTGTCGGAACTGTCAGCGGAACGCGTAAAAGCAGCCATTTCGGGTTCGGGCGACATTGTTTTGGCCGGCAAAGCAGCTGCCCAAGATTTGAGTGTTGCGATTTCAGGCAGTGGAAACTTTAAAGGATTTGACTTTAGCGCTGATGATGTTTCGGTTAAGATTGCAGGCTCTGGAAATGTGGACATTGAAGCCAATAAAAATCTGTATGTTCGTTTGGCAGGCTCCGGAAATGTAACCTACAAAGGCAAACCGATGATCGACCAATCGATAGCCGGCTCCGGAAAAGTAAGAAACGCAAGATAACCGGGTTTCACAATCCGGATAGAGCAGAAAAAGGTGGCTTGTGAAAATTTACAAGCCACCTTTTTTTGCATGAGATAGATTATTGCACCGTCATAATTAGCTTGGCGAGTTTCACTTCTTTCCACTCCCTGGTTTTTAATCCTTCTTTTACTGCAAGCTGTGTCATCAAATCCATCGTTCCGCCCGAATCTTCCATAGATGTAGCCAATTGCGCCTCATCCTTATACATACTGAAGGTAATATGTGTGCCATAAACTTCACTCCCGGCAGGCAAAATGGCGCGGAGCAATCCCCAGCTTCCTTTTTTACCCTGATCGACCAATTGCTGATGCCATGGCTTAAAAATTTCTGATTCAGCTTTTTCATAGCTATCGTCCACTTGTTTCATGATATCCAATGTTGCCAAAGTCCCAACTTTCATCTGGAATTCATCTTTTGTCTGATCAGCCATTTTAAACAGAACCTGATTCGACATATCTCTGGATTTTCCGGTCTTATCAAACATGGCTGTTAACTCTTTTTCGGTTTTGTTTGGATAGGCCTTTTTTGCATATCCGTCAACATCTAACGAATTTATAGCGGTGAGCATATCCTGAAGACTGGCAAAAAGTGTTACGGTCAGGAATTGCGATCCTTGTTTTGTTCCTGAAGGCGTTAAAGACCAGAGGTCCCATCCAAGAATCGATTTGTCGGCCACCCGTTGCTTGTGGATACCTGACCAGAATTCCTCAACCTGTTGGTAATCTGATCCATTCTCTCCTTTTACCAGCATAAACTCAAATAATAGATACAACTGTGGAGGATTGTTTTGTGCGCTCAAACTTAAGGTCATAGAAATGACCAAACATAAGGTTAATAGTCTTTTCATTGTTGTAATTTTAAGAGTTAATAATTGGTTGAAACTAGCCGGAAGTATGCATTTCTTAAACATGTGAATCTCTTTAGGCGAGTCTCCTATGGTTAAAAAGCAAATCACACACCTGTAAAATTGCTACTCTATCGGATTCAACCTGAAATTGAATGACAGTTAACTAATTTATTAAAGAGCCAATGGGGTTTCCCTTTGTTATTTTGAATAAACCCTTTTCAGGATTTATGAAGTTTTGATTGAATGTATTTTTACTACTTGAGGTTCTTTAGGACGAAACACAAACCATACTACGTATATATTTCAAATATGTTAGGATATATGAATCTTTTATTCTACTAATATTATTTTTGGTCCATTTCAATGATTGTCATTGGTTAAATTTTCCGGTTTTTCTTAACCGGATACACTTAGATAACGTCTAATCTGTTCCCTGTTTCAATTTATTTTTATTCATTAAATAAACTTAAATCAGATTTGGAAGTTTCTCAATTCAATCCTTTATCTTTCATCGGTGACATTAAAATTTATACTTTTGGCGACAGACTTGTATATTTATGCAGAAGGAAGTCAATTCGGATTATCTTTTATGGAAGAGAATTAAGGCAGGGGAGACTCTTGCCTTTCATGAACTTTACATGCAATTTGCTGACATCCTTTTCTCATTCGGATCGATTTACACTAAAGATCAGGAACTTGTAAAGGATTGCATTCATGATCTTTTCTTCGACCTGTATAAGTACCGGAAAAATTTGTCGGATAACGATCATATTCGAAATTACCTGTTCAAATCATTAAAACGAAAGATTCAATCACCACAATCGGGAAAATTGAAGCTGGTTTTCACGAACACATTTCAGGAAGAAAATGACCATAAAATTTCTTTGGCCGAAACTGAAGGATCAGAATATCAGGAAGAAAATATCGAAAATATCCGGATTGCTATGGGCAAACTGTCCGACAGGCAACAGGAAGTCCTCAATCTTCGGTTTCAGGTTGGGTTATCCTATACGGAGATCGCCAAGATCTTGGACATCTCGGTTGAATCCGCCAGAACGCTGGTGTACCGGTCGGTAAAAACAATACGAGAAGAACTGAAACTGAGCAACAATGCGCTAATATTGTTTTATTTGCAGACACCTGGATTTTAATAACGCACTAAAAAACCTAAGACCACTGACTTAATACCTAAACTACAGAATTGAAGATGAAAGATGATGATAATCAAACGAAGAGAGCAGAAGACATCCTCTCCGATGATTCTCTTTCAGAGAATTTGATCAACCGTGAAATACAAGAGAACGAATTTCAGGCGGAAGAGCTTGTTCTGGCTGGTCGAATTCATCGGACCATCAGCTCCAACAGGACCGCATTCAGAGAGGATCAGAAAAATTTACTGGATCAGAGAATACTCGATAGCATTCGTCGCTCCAAAAGAAACAAAACATTTGTATGGTTTAGCTCCGCGGCGGCATTACTGGTAATGGTCGGATTAACCATATTCTTTCAATTGCAAAAACAATCAGATATTAGCGATTTTGCATCAGGGATTTCTGCCAGGTCTGATTCAGAATTTACCCAATTGATGCTTTCCGGAAAGGAAATCGTACAGATTGATGCGCAGGAATCGAAAATAGCCTATTCGAGTAACGGCAAAGAAGTAAAGATTGATGCTCAGGATATGATAAATCAATCGGTTGATGCCGTTGTTACTTCTTATAACACGGTGGTTGTTCCCTATGGAAAAAGAACTCAGATTACGTTATCAGACAACAGCACCATCTGGCTAAATTCCGGATCGAAATTGGTTTATCCGGTTCGTTTTGCCGATAATAAACGCGAGGTTTACCTTGATGGTGAAGCAATTTTCGAGGTTGCTCCAGATAAAAACCACCCGTTTCATGTGATTACACATGACATGGAAGTCAAAGTGCTGGGTACCGTGTTTGATCTTTGTGCATACCCCGACGACAGTACTGTTAATACGGTGCTCGAACGGGGTTCTGTCGAACTAATTTACAAACGAGGTTCATTGTTTGGTGCTAAGAAAGAAAAAATGACACCCGGAATGCTTGCTATATATGACCTGGCTGACGAAACTATGGTTCAGAAGAAAGTCAATACCAAAGATTATACTTCTTGGAAAGACGGATATCTCGTTATGGAAAAAAAATCGCTTGGAAGTATCGCCAAAAAACTATCGCGCTACTATAATGTTTCAATAGAAATTGAAAGTACCGAATTAGCGGAGGAAACGTTTTCGGGCTACCTGGATTTGCGGAATTCGGCAGAACAGGTACTATCGCTGATCTCTGAAATGATGGACATTGAGTTGGAGCAGTCTGACCACTTAATCAAAATCAGGAAAAAGCAAACTCCTGGCTAAGAGATTTCAAATGACAGGAATGCGAAAAGAATGATTACTTTTTTGAACCATTCAAGGATGGCTTCCTGATTAAAAATTGATCTGATTTGAATAAAAAAACTTGAATTTTCTGGTATCTTTCCCCCCAAAAGATAGAATTGTATTTGTGCAATTGACAATATGAAGAATAAAGCATTTTTACTACTATTCTGTTTCCTAGGGTATTCTCTCACTTCGGCGGCACAAGACAACCGACTAACTATGCATTTAAATCAGGTTAGTCTGGGTCAGGTATTTGACATCATTCAAAAACAAAGCGAATACATTATTTTCTTCAAAGACAACCAGGTCAACTTATCTCAGAAGGTTTCGGTTAATGCCGACAACCAAACAATCGAAGAAATTTTCGACCAGATTCTGACCGGAACAAGCCTGAACTACAAAGTCTTCGATCGACAGATTATAATTGTTAAAGACAAGGAATTATCTACAGAATTTGGCCAGTTGGGTAAAGGACCGGTAAAAAAGAAAACTGTTATTGGCAAAGTGACCGAAGAAAATGGGAATCCGGTTCCGGGAGTTTCGGTAATTGTTAAGGGCACTACAATTGGTATTATTACCAGCTCCGAAGGAACTTATAGCCTGGAGGTTCCGGAAACATCATTGTTTCTGAGTTTTTCGTATATCGGTTATAAGAAAGTGGAGGAACCGCTGAAAGATAAAACTGAGATTAATGTGGTTTTGGAATCCGAAAACTTTGGTGTTGATGAGGTTATCGTTTCGGCGCTTGGATTAAAAAGAGCAGAGAAAGCCTTAACGTATGCCACGCAAAATATCGGATCCGATGAAATATCGAAGAACCAGGGATTTAACTTCGTATCAGGCTTATCAGGAAAGATTTCAGGAATTGAAATAACCCGAAGCGCCGCTGGCGCCGGAGGCTCGACCAAAGTGGTTTTGCGCGGGAATAAATCGATGAGTGCATCGAGCGAACCATTATTTGTTATTGATGGTATCCCGATGGCCAATAACAAGGGTGGCCAGATTGGAATATTTGGTGGTTCTGACCAGGGAGACGGACTTTCTCAGATTAGCACCGAAGATATTGAAAGCATGAGTATTCTAAAAGGAGCCAATGCATCAGCCCTTTACGGAAGTCAGGGTGCAAATGGGGTAATTCTTATCACCACAAAAAAAGGAAAAGAAGGGCCAATAAAAGCAACGCTTAGTTCAATATTTACCTTCGAAAATATTCAAAGTACGCCCGACCTTCAGTTTGAATATGGAAGTTTTAACAATGCCAAAGAAAGTTGGTCGACCACTAAGGGAAAATATGCAAGTAGCTTTGTCAAAGACTTTTTCAATACTGGAACGGCACGAATCAACACGATAACGATCAGTGGAGGAGGCGCAAATACAACAGCCTATTTCCTGTTTTCAAATACTGCAATGGGCGGTATCATGCCGGGAAATAACTATCAAAAGACAAACATTACTTTTAAACAATCAACGAAACTATTTAACGAGCGCCTGACTGCCAGTTCGAATATTATGCTGACAGAAGAGCTCATAAAAAACAAGAATACGGCTGGCTATTATTTAAATCCACTAACCGGTTTGTACCTTTTCCCCAGAGACCGGGATTTTTCGAGTTATGCCCGCGACTACCAGGTTTTCAGCGATTCGCGCAATATGTATCTTCAAAACTGGTTTGTGAAAGATCATTTTCAGTCGAATCCGAACTGGATTATCAACAACCAGAAAAAAGAAGATTTGACCAAGAGAGTAATCGCGAATATGCTGGTCGAATGGAAAATAAACGATCATTTTAATCTTCAAATGAGGAGCAACATTGATCATTCGGAGAGAACCTATGAGCAAAAAAACAAAGCAGGGTCGAATGAAACCAATGTACACACCAACGGTTCCTGGAGTTTTCAAAAAACAACCGATGAGTTAATTTATGCCGATGCAATTCTCTCGTTCAGGAAAGCTTTTAAGGATTTTAGTGTTGATGCTGTTATGGGAACCAGCTACATGAAAAGTAAATATGGCCTTGGGATAAGTGTAAATACCGGTACCTACGGACTAATATATCCCAATGAGTTTTCGTTCCAGAATATCGAAAAAAACGTGATGGTCTATTCCATGCTTGGAAGCAGCCTCATTAAAGAAGGGGTATTTGGCAATGCTCAGCTTGGATATAAAGAAAGGGTATTTTTAGATATCTCAGGCCGGAATGATTGGGCTTCGAGTTTATACGGAACGGGGAACGATTCCTATTTTTATCCTTGTGTTGGCGTCACCGCTTTGCTTAGCGAAATATTCAAATTGCCCCAATTTGTCAGTTTTGGCAAAGTAAGAAGTTCCTTTTCCATTGTTGCAAACGAAGTTCCGTTCAACAGTGTAAGTCCGAATAACTCCATATCATCATCTGGTGGAATCGATCGAAATACCACAAAGCCATTTAACAACCTGAAACCAGAATTGATTCGAAGTTTTGAGATTGGTACCGACTGGAAGCTGTTCAAGGGACGGTTTGGTTTTAACTTTACTTACTACAACATCAATAGCCGCGATCAGTTTATTTCATTGCCTGCACCTTCAGGGTCGGGCTACTCTCGGTATTTTGTGAACGCCGGAAAATTAGTCAACTCGGGCATTGAACTAACGCTCAGCGCAAAACCCATTGATACGGAAAATTTCAACTGGTCGACTGACATTAATTTTTCAGGCAATAGAAACAAAATAATTTCACTCCATCCTGACCTTAAAAACCCAATTGTACTGTCGGATAATGATGGTTACCAGCTTATTATTAAAGAAGGTGGCTCTTTTGGCGATATTTATGTGCATAAGTTCTTAAGGGATGATCAGGGCCGGATAAAGCTTGATGAAAAAGGCAATATCCTAAAAACAGAACAGAAAGAATACATCGGAAATTCAAATCCGCGCTGGAGCATTGGGTTGAATAACAGCTTCAGGTATAAGGACCTGACTTTCGGATTCCTGATCAACAGCAAAGTCGGAGGCATGGTTGTCGGCCAAACCGAAGCGATGTTGGATGGTTATGGCGTTAGCCAAAGATCTGCCGATGCCCGCAGCAATGGAGGGGTAATTATTAACGGGATTATGCCCGACGGAACATTAGTTAACCGGATAGATGCCAAACAATATTACACCACGGTTGGCGACAGAGACGGAATTAAAGAACCATACACTTATCACCGTACCAACATCCGGTTGTCACAGGCTTCAATTTCGCACGAGTGGAATTTTCAAAATGCCGCAATTAAGCAGGCTACTTTTTCGCTAATTGGGTCAAACTTATTCTTCATTTATAAGGACGCGCCTTTTGATCCCGAGGTTACCCTGAATACCCTAATGATTGATCAGGCAATTGAGAACTTTAGCCTGCCCACAACCCGAACATTCGGATTCGATTTCAAGATAACCTTTTAAAACGCGATTAAGCTTTTGGGGTTTCATTCCGTCCATTTCCAAAATAAATCACAAGTTTTACGACGGATTTATAAAATTTTAAAATCCCACAGACACCACATAATCAGCAGAATATATCGCAACCCTTAATTTATTTCATAAAAAGTGAAAAAAAGTTAATTTTTCGTGTCTATGTTTTCGCGAAATCACGCTTATGGTATATGAATTCGGGCATTGAAAAGAGCAGAAGAAATAAGGATAGTAAAATAGGGATGAAAAATAAAGATTGGGAAAAGAAGGCGGAGGAAAACTTGAATGATGATTTTTTGGTTGAAGGACTGAAAGAAGAGAATCAATCAGCCGATCCTTTGATGGAAGATGAATACAAATTGGTCAGCAAAATACGATATGCGGTTAGCGAAAACAGCAGCATTTTAGATGATTCAGAAAAAGAATTGCTTGGCAAACGGATAACGAACACCATAAATACCGCTAAACGAAGGAATTTAATTATCAGGATTAGCACCGCTGCGGTTTTTCTACTGCTTATTGGCATAACTACCTTTTTAGCAATGAATAAAGAATCTGAAATCAGTGTTTTTGCACGAAACAACCAATCGATTCCTTTAACCGGAAATACCCGGTTAATTCTTTCAGGAGAAGAAGAGATTCAGATCAATTCAGCCGAATCGAAAATAGCATATGCCGGTAATGGAAAGGAAATACAGATCGATTCAAACCGCGTTAAACAAGTTGTTGAGGACGATAAAATGGTTTACAATACGGTTATTGTACCTTATGGCAAAAGAACACAAATCACCCTGTCGGACAATAGTTCTGTTTGGCTTAATTCAGGATCGAAGTTGATTTATCCTGCCCGGTTTGCAACCGAAAAACGGGAAGTTTACCTTGAAGGAGAAGCCATTTTTGAGGTTAGCCACAACAAACAACAGCCTTTCATGGTTATTACGCACGACATTGAAGTAAAAGTACTCGGAACAGTTTTCGACGTCAGCGCGTATGCCGACGATGCTACTTCGACCACTATTTTGGAAAGCGGATCGGTTGAAATGAAATACAAAACCAATTCACTGCTAAGCCAGTCGAAGGTAAAAATGACACCAGGGATGATGGCTGTTTACGATCCAAACGAAAAGACGGTTAAGCAGACACAGGTAAATACGAAAATTTATACATCGTGGAGAGAAGGGTATTTTGTTTTCGAACGTCAATCCCTTGGAGAAATTCTAAAAAAAATATCGAGATATTATAACGTGTCGATCCAGTTGAACGATCAAAGCCTGGCCGACGAGACATTTACTGGTCCTTTGGATTTACGCAATTCGGCCACCCAGGTACTTGAGATTATTGCTGAATTGATAAACGCAAAGGTGGAAAACATTGATAATCAAATAATAATAACCAGAATATAATAAAAAAGAATGCCTATGAAAAACTCGTTAAAAGGAAAAATGCCGAAAGGTGCTGCTACACCTTCCGACACGTGTGAAATAACATTGCGAAAAGCAACATTATTAATTACAAACATTTCAAATTTATGAAAAAAAAGAACAATTGTGAATCTTTTGTCCCTTTGAGACAATTTGGGATTCGAACTTCAAAACTATTGAGAATCAGTATTTTTTTGTTGTTTATTGCTTTTTCAGCTAATTTGGCATCAGCAAAGGTGGCAAATAGTGACAATGCAAACTTAAATTCGGTGCAAGCCGAACAGCAGAAAAAGACTGTAAAAGGTAAAGTAACTGATGAAAACGGGGAAGCAATTCCGGGAGTATCGGTTCTTGTAAAAGGAACCACCGTTGGTACCATTACTAACTTTGATGGTGTATATTCATTGGACGTTCCAGCCGATGCAAGAACATTAACTTTTTCTTTTGTTGGAATGAAATCGCAGGATACCGACATTGCCGGTAAAACAGAAATCAATATTTCATTGGTAAGCGAAACCATTGGTGTTGATGAAGTTGTTGTAACAGCTTTGGGTATTCAACGCGACAAAAAAACACTGACTTATTCTTCACAACAAGTTTCAGGCGACGAGATGTTGAAAGCAAAAGACATCAACTTCATGAGCAGTTTGAGTGGAAAATCGGCAGGTCTTGAAATCAAAAAAAGTGTTTCAGGAGCCGGTGGTTCTACCCGTACAGTTTTACGCGGTAGCAAATCGTTGAGCCAGTTAAGCGAACCATTGTATGTAATCGATGGTATCCCGATGGTCAACCGCAAAGGTGGTCAGTCAGGCATGTGGGGAGGAACCGACGAAGGTGACGGACTTTCTCAGATCAACTCTGAAGACATCGAAAGCATCAGTATCCTGAAAGGATCGAATGCTGCAGTACTTTATGGTAGCCAGGGTGCTAACGGTGTTGTAATTATTACTACAAAAAAAGGTAAAGAAGGCAAAACCAACGTTAGCTTCAGTTCAAGTACAATTATGGAAAGCATTATTGCTACTCCTGAATTGCAGTTTAACTATGGAAGTGTTGGCGGAGCAAAAGAAAGCTGGTCGTACACCAAAGGCGATTATGCAAACAACTATGTGAAAGATTTCTTCCAGACAGGAACAAACCTGGTAAACACAGTAGCCATTAGTGGTGGTAACGCTAAAACTACCGCATACTTTTCATACGGAAACACTTCGGCAACTGGGGTTATTAAAAATAACGAATACCAGAAAAACAACGTAACTTTTCAGCAGTCAACCAAATTGTTAGACGACAAGTTAACTATTCGTTCTAATGTGATGTTGACTTCAGAAAAAGCTGAAAACCGTAACACTGCAGGTTATTACCTGAACCCATTGACTGGTTTGTATTTCTTTCCACGCGACAGAGATTTTGCTTCATACAAAGATAGCTACCAGACATTTAGCACTGCACGTAACATGAACCTTCAGAACTGGTTTGTGAACGACCACCATCAGTCGAACCCATACTGGTTAATCAACAACCAGCCAAAAACCGACTTAACAAAAAGGGTAATTGCGAGTGTATCTGCCGAATACGAAATTTCTAAAACAGTGAAATTCCAGACCAGGGCCAGCTATGACTATGCTGAAAAATCGTACGAACAGAAATTCTATGCAGGTGGTAACTCAACCAACATTTCTGAAAACGGAAGATGGAGTTACAAGAAATACAACGACATGTTGATGTACACCGACGGAATCTTCACTTATCAGGATAAATTTGGTGATTTTAGCCTCAACGGAGTTTTAGGAGCCAGCTATCAAAAATCGGTTTATGGCAACGGAGTTAGCGTTGATAACGGAACAAACAGCTTGCTTTATCCAAACGAATTTTACTTCCAGAACCTTCCATTCAATGTTCAGGTACAATCAACCTACGACAGCGAAGTGATTAAACAAGGTGCATTTGCCAATGCTCAAATCGGATACAAAGAAATGTTGTTCCTCGACTTATCAGGTCGTAATGACTGGGCTTCTACATTAGCCGGAACCGGAAACGATTCGTACTTTTACCCTTCTTTCGGTTTGACAGGTATTCTTAGCCAAATGATTGATATGCCTTCATTTATTTCATTCTCTAAAGTTCGCGTATCAAACGCAACAGTTGCCAACGAAGTTCCTTTCAACCGGATTGCACCTAGCAACACCATCAATGGTGGTGGCGGTATCGACCGTAACACACAGGCTCCGTTTGCAAATGCAAAACCTGAAATGTTGAGAACATGGGAAGTTGGTACCGACTGGAGATTCTTTAAAGGAAGACTTGGTCTGGACTTTACTTATTACAACATCAAGAGTACTAACCAGTACTTAACTTATACTCCAACTGCAAGTCAGAACACAGGTAATTATACTACATTCTTTACCAACGCCGGAGAAATCGTAAACAAAGGGGTTGAAGTTGTTGTAACTGCAGTACCTGTAAGAACCGATAATTTTGAGTGGAACACCTCGGTAAACTTCTCAAGAAACAAAAATACAGTAGTTGAATTATTGCCAGGAGAACCTGATAAATACATCGACTTTGGTTCATCCGAAGGTTATACTTCACGTATCTATACCGGCGGATCATTCGGTGACTTATACGGTTATAAGTTCCTTCGCAATGAAAGCGGACAGATTATTCTTGACGAAAAAACAGGCGCTCCACGTAAAACTACCAATGTAGAATACATGGGCAACCTGGAACCTAAATTCAGTTTAGGTTGGAACAACAGCTTTGCTTACAAACAGTTCTCATTAAACTTCCTGATCAATGCTAAAATTGGTGGAAAAGCATTTAGCCAGACCGAAGCTATGCTCGACGGATATGGAGTTAGCGCACGTTCAGGAGAAGCACGCGACAATGGCGGTAAAGTAGCTATTAATGCAATTCAGGGTACAACTCCTGTAACTTCAATTGATGCTAAATTGTATTATACAACTGTAGGCGACCGTAACGGTATTTCTGAAGCTTACGTTTACGACCGTACCAACATCAGGTTAACTCAACTTGCTGTGACTTACGATTTGGATGTGAACAAGCTGAAACTGCCAATTAAAGCAGCATCGTTTTCAGTTGTTGGAAACAACATGTTCTTCTTTTACAAGAAAGCTCCTTTCGATCCGGAGTTGACTATGAGTACTGGAACAGGATCTCAATCGTTGGATAACTTCAACGTGCCTTCTACCAGAACCTATGGCTTCAACCTTAAATTTACATTCTAATAAATTGATACCATGAAAAAAATCATATTTCTATTAATGGCAGCATTCTTTATGAATGCATGTACTGATAAATTTGAAGAGGCGAATACCAATCCTTACGAAATCAGTGGCGAGTCTCTCAAACAGGATTTTAACCATGTTGGAGCTTATTATTCTTCGATGTTAGGCAATATTTTTGGTCACCAGATTGAAGAAAACCTGGTTGCCGAATCATTCGCCGACTATATGGCTACTCCAACTCCGTTTGCCGGAGGTGTTAACAATACAACCTATTACATTCGTTGGAATACCTACTGGGATCGTATTTACAAAGACCTGATGGCACCTGCAAACCAGGTAATTAAAATTGCCGACGAAGGTGGTTATACAGTATTCTCATCATGGGCTAAACTGATCCAGATTATGGGAGTATCTAGATTAACTACCTATTATGGTCCGGTTATCTATTCCAACTATGGCTCTTCAGAATCAACCATCAAATACGATAGCGAATCTGAATTGTACACCAAATTTTTCGCTCAGTTAGACGAAATTCAGGCCACATTTGCTGCCAACAAGACTTATGCCGGTATGAAAAAATTCGATGCCAGCTATGGTGGCGATGTAACCAAATGGGCAAAGTTTGTTAATTCACTTCGTTTGCGTTTGGCTATCCGTATTTCAAAAGTTGCTCCTGCCTTAGCAAAAGCTCAGGGCGAAAAAGCAATTGCTGATCCTGCCGGATTGATTTTGACCAATGCTGACAACATGACTATTTCTCTTTACGGAGGTAAATTGTATTTGTCGGTTATCTGTTTCGAATGGGGTGATACCAGAATGTCAGCCGGAATGGAATCAATTTTGGTTGGTTTGAAAGACAGTCGTATTGAAAAATTCTTCCAGCCAGCAACAGATGCAAGTGTTTATGCCGACCACGCTGATGTGCCATACAAAGGTATCCGTAACGGAGCATCTTTGGTAGCAAAAGACGATCATTCAAATTTCTCAATGATTAATGAAAGCTTCAAAACCATTACAAAACGTAATTATCTTGCCGCATCTGAAGTTTATTTCGACCTTGCTGAAGCCGGCTTAAGAGGTTGGACTGGCGCAGGTGATGCAAAAAGCAACTACGAAAATGGAGTTAAATTGTCATTTGCCGATTGGGGTGCAGGCGGTGTAGATTCTTACCTGGCTGACGACACAAGCAAACCAATTGATTACAACGACCCAAAAGCTACAGGTTCTGTAAATGATTTCGTTTCACGCTCAACAGTAACAGTAAAATGGAACGAAGCTGATTCGAACGAATTAAAGCTTGAAAAAATCATTACCCAGAAATGGATCGCCGGATTCTACAATCCAAACGAACCATGGGCCGATTTCCGCAGAACTGGCTATCCAAAACTGCCTAACGTTTACAAAAACGACAGCAACTCTGATTGGGGCGTTATTCCTGCAGGCGAATGGATTAAGAGAATGCCATTTGTTACTGCTGAACGGACTGGTAACGTTGCCGGTATTGCTGATGCAACTACAAAACTTGGCGGACCTGACAATATCGCTACCCGTTTGTGGTTCGATACTGGCAAAGCTAATTTCTAATATTTGAACTTTCCATAAGTTTAGATTTGCACAAAGAGGCTGTTCTCAACGGAGACAGCCTCTTTTTTGTGCACAAAAACTGGGTTAGTTGTTTTTTGCAGAGACGCCCTAATAGGGTGTCTCTATGGCGTAAAACAAAGCCACTTTCCAGAAAAGGAAGGTGGCTTTGTTGCACGTCTTTATTATTTCTGAAATGGGAAAACAATGCTATTATTCATTCAGAATCTTCAGATTAAGACCAACAGTTAAAACAGAAATTAGTGCTTCTTTAAAATCAGAGAACTTTACAGGCTCTGAGCCTTTTAGATTGAACTCCACCCGAAAGTCCATCAAAAGTATATGATCAGGATTAATATATTCCCGGTAATCAACCCGAATCAATACACTTCCATAATCTATGTTAATGGATTTATTCATATTCGCGGAGCGTCCAACTTCTTTGTTATTTTTTCTAATCGACCTATGCAAAGCAGAAACTATTATTGCTTGTGTAAAATTTCTTTCAAGACCAGTAAATTCAATTGAAGGTTGAATTAAACTGGCTGAATTATTTAAAATTTCAATTAATTCAGCATAGCTGCCAAACAATGATTTTAACGGAGATAAATGCCTAATCCAATCTATTGAATTTGATTTGGTGCTCACATCTTTTATTGTAATTAAATCTGATTCTCTTAATGCTTCATGTTTTTGATGTATTTTAAAGAGGTTCTCAATCTTTCTAAGATTAATTAGCTTATTGTGCATCAAAAACAAACAAATAATCTGAATAAAATAATTCGACTCTATGGAAATTTCTTTAAGTATTAAATCTTTTTGTATGTAGTTTTTGATACTTGAATAATTTAAAAAATTATAGGGTCTGGTGGAATAGAACTTGTCAATATAGCCAGTGAAATCAACTCCTGAACCATATTTGTGAGCAAATATTTTTCGAATATTCTCAATGTCACAGACAAAGATGATCTTGTCAAAGCCAAATTTATTATCCCTGACTTCCTCTCCATCCGAATAGTAATTTACATGATCAAAATGAGCACTAAAAACATTGAATAAACGGAAGATATGTTCAGGATCAAGGCGATCCAAATCATCTATAATAAGTACTCTTTTTAAAGGATTATTAGAATCATTTAATTTCCCAATCTCTTCTAGTTTATCTGCAATGAACTGTGAAACATGATCGTACTCAAGCAGAAAATTCTCTTGCGTTTCATGTTGAAAATCAAAGAGTATTTTTATATCCGGGTGCCTGTTTAAATTTTCTTTACCTTTTTTATATGCATCAAGTATTTCCCCTAATTTTTCAATTCCATCAATTGTACTTTTAATTTTAGGTATCAACTTCAAAAGGTTATACAAAATGAGAAACCCATTCTCTCCAATGAAAGACTTGTTGAAATCAGCTTCTGAAAAATCAAACTCATTCTCAATTTCAAATCCTTCAACATTAATTAATTGAAGGAGGATATCGTATTTAATAAGTCTGAAAACGTCTTCATTTGAGAGAAGGGAATAATTTATTGGACGAAGGAAAATAGGAAGAAATTTGGATTCTCGATTTTTGAAAAACTTGTCTAGAAAATAGGATTTACCTATACCAAAAGGACCAGAAAAGATAATTCGTTTGTTAGAATCAGGAGATAGAAAATCATCAAAATCTGTTTCAATAGAGTTAATTGGGATTGAAAGTAAATCGTCGGCCATTTTTCTTTTAAAGTTACAAAAGCATTATGCTGAATTTGAGGATTGTTGATAAAATGTGGGAAAGTAATAGCGCTTTACACCCGCCTTCTGCCTTCAACTGCTTCGCGCTCAGGCAGCGGCTGTGTTAGCAAATGTTCGCAAATGCAGAAAAGCCCACTGCCACCCGCCCTGCTGGGTTTTTCGCCGTCCTGCCGGAGAAAATTGCCGTCCTGCTGAAGTTTTTACCGCCCCGCTGGCAGAAATCATCGTCCCGCTGAAAATATGACCGTCCCGCTGGCCGGGAAGCCGTCCTGCCGATGGGGGACATGTCCCGCTGCGGGTTTCAGCGATTTTTTACATTCTGATTTGGAAATAGGCTCAGTTGAAAATCTGATATCCTTTGCCGTCTGGCTTCAGCGTCTCTACGGTGCAAAAAAAGATTAACCAATCATTTCTCCTGAACCAATTCTTTCAAGCCCACAATCTGGTTGTCTTTGGCCGTTATTTTCGAAGATTTTTTGCCAACCAGTATTGCAGTCGTTTGGTTCCCTTTTCCGGTTGAGCAAATGGTGTTATTAATAATGGTAATATCATGTGTTTCACCGCCAATGTAAAAACCGCACGATTCCCGGATCATTCCGTTGTTTTCAATCACATTGTTGGTAAATACGTTGCGATGTCCGCTGTTCTGTTCATTTTCATTACGAAAAAAAACGCCATGGTTTTCATTTTCGTAAACACGGTTATTTTCGAATAGGTTGTCGGTGTCTTTATGACCAATGGAAATTCCATTACGGTTGGCATAAAGTGTATTATTTTTGAAAATACTGTTTTGCACCCGCCAGCACAAAAAGATTCCATCGCCCCGATTGTGGTGACTAATGCAGTTTTCGACTATGGAACGATCTGACCCGGTTCCGGGGTGAAACCCAAGTCCTCCCCCATTCGAGGCCTCGCATCCTTTTACTGTAATATTTTCGGTAATCTGCCAGCTAAAACTATCGCCATTAAACTCATTAATCAGGATATTCTCCAAAGTGCAATTTTTCGATCGGTTTATATAGATTCCACCGCCACGGCAACCATTCAGGTAATCGTTGGTCGATTTATTACCCTCAATTACCAGGTCAGCAATCTTCACGTTTTCAGAAGCAGCCACTTCAATAATTGAGCAACCATTGGTAATTGTTCCGTTTAACTCCGACAAATAATCGTTAACGGTTTGGTTATCGAAATAAATCACATGGTCTTGAATATCGGTAATTACGGCAGTGGTAACATCCCATCCCTGATTGTGTTTGTCGTCGTACAACTGAATCCCCATTCCCTTTTGAAATCCGCTGACATCTTTCACCTCAGCTTTTAACATTCCCCAGTCAGCATCGATAACAAAACTGGTTTTGAAGCCGTCGCACTTTTTCAGGATAGTTGATTTTCCGGAGCCAACCAACGAGATATTGCTCGAAAGTCGAATCGGACCAATGATTTGGAAAGTTCCGGGATTGAGTTTCACCACACCACCACCTCTTTCCCGAATGGCATGCAAAGCAATCTGAATCGCCCTGGAAGTAAATGCCGGAATATCCGCGCCAGAACCTCCAACAGTGATTACCTGTTCCGACTGTTTCACATCAACTAGCCCAATATTCTGACTAAAAACAGCAACATTTACAGTCAGGAAAATAAGAATTAAGCTTAAAAGGTTCTTCGATTTTTGTTTCATCAGTGAGGCCTCCTTTTACTTTATCTATTTCTGAAAACAGACTTGAAATGCAACTATTCGCCCCCGGATTTTTTGGATGAGACAGGCTGGTAGTTTCAATGACCAATTTACTAAATTCGATTTGAGAATCCTATCATTATCAATAGTTTATTGACTGATATTAATCAGTCAATTGTGCCGGTAACACATAAAAACAAGGGAAATCAGCGTCTGATTTGAACACGACACAACCGCAAATAATTTCGCCAGATAAGTCTCTTTTTAATACCTTTGCAATAGAACGAACATTTTTTTGAGCCACCACTCCTATAAACAGTCGCAGCAATGGAATTTCAGTCGAATCCGCAATTAGAGCTTGCCTTTAATTTTCTCCAATACACCAATCAAAATATTTTCCTGACCGGGAAGGCCGGAACCGGAAAAACTACCTTTTTGCGTAACCTGAAGATCCAATCGCCCAAACGGATGGTGGTGGTTGCGCCAACCGGTGTGGCTGCAATTAATGCGGGAGGAGTAACCATTCACTCGTTTTTCCAGATGTCGTTTGGTCCCCAAATACCGCAAAACCCCGATCAACCGAGGCCAGAACCAGTAATGGCAGCCGGTATCAAACGGTTCAGCCGCGAAAAGGTCAACATCATGCGAAGCCTCGATTTGCTGGTAATCGACGAAATTTCGATGGTTCGTGCCGACATTCTGGATGAAATTGATGCCGTGCTGCGTCGTTACAAAAACCGCTACAAACCCTTTGGTGGAGTTCAATTGCTCATGATTGGCGATTTGCAGCAATTGGCGCCGGTGGTCAAAGAAGACGATTGGGCCATCCTGAAACCATACTACGACACCTGTTTTTTCTTCAGCAGCCATGCCCTGAAACGTTCGAAATTCATTGGCATCGAACTGAACCACATATTCCGGCAAAGCGATCAAAAGTTTATCGACTTGCTGAATAAAGTGCGCGAAAACCGGATGGATGCAGCCACCCTTCAGGAATTAAACCAGCGGTACATCCCGGGGTTTAATCCGGAAGAAAAGGAAGGCTACATCACCCTCACCACGCACAATTACCAGTCGCAGCAAATTAACGAATCGAAACTGGGCAAGCTGAGTACCAAATCGCACCATTTTAAAGCTGAAGTACAGGGTGAATTTCCGGAGTACTCCTACCCCACCGATCAGGAACTGGAACTGAAAGTTGGCTCGCAGGTCATGTTCGTCAAAAACGATATTTCAGTCGAAAAGCGCTTCTACAACGGGAAAATTGGGAAGATCACCAGCATCGACAATGAAACAATTGAGGTGCAATGCCCGGGCGATTACCAGTCCATTGATGTGGAGAAAGCGGAGTGGTCGAATGCCAAATACACATTGAACGAAACCACGCAGGAAATCGAAGAAGAGGTGATCGGCACCTTCACGCAGTTTCCACTGAAACTGGCCTGGGCCATTACCATCCACAAAAGCCAGGGACTGACCTTTGAAAAAGCCATTATCGACGCGCGGTCGTCGTTTGCTCACGGCCAGGTTTATGTGGCGCTGAGCCGCTGCAAAACCCTCGAAGGATTGGTTTTGAGCTCACCAATTGCCGATTTCAGCGTAAAGAATGATACAACCGTCATACAGTTTTCGGATGATGTAGAACGCAACCAACCCGGCCCGGTCGAATTGGAACAGTCGCGAAAAGAATACGTGAAGCAATTGTTGGGAGAGCTGTTCGATTTCAAACCAATGTCACGACAGATTCAGTATTTGCTAAAACTTTGGGAAGAACATCAGGCACAATTGCTTGGAACTCTGAAAACCAACTTGCAAGGCATGACTATCCCGCTTCAAACCGAACTCATTAATGTGGCGGAAAAATTCGAAAATCAAATCAGGCAGCTGATCAGTAATACGCCCAATGCCGAAGAAAACGAGCAACTTCAGGAAAGGGTTAAAAAAGCTGCCGACTATTTCTCCGGAAAGCTTTTTATCCTTGTGGAAGAGCCGTTTTCAGCAGTTTCATTCACTACCGACAACAAAGCAATCCGTAAAAGTTTCAACGAAGCAGCAGACAAACTCCGGAAGGAAATACACACAAAAAAAGTGTGCCTCGAATTGTGTAAAGGTGGTTTTGACCTGAAAACTTACCTCGAAACCAAGTCGAAATCGGCCATCGAAATTCCGGAAGCGGGATACAAAGGAACGTCTACGTCAAGTTCATCCTCGTTCACGATTTATCCTGAATTTTATACCAGTCTGAAGAAATGGCGCGACGAAAAAGCCGAATTGCTGAATGTTGAAATCCGAAGAATTCTTCCGCAGAAAACTCTGCACGACATTGTTCAAACCCTGCCCGCCAACAAAAATGAGTTGAAAATGGTAAAAGGAATGGGAGGCACCCGGATGCAACAATTCGGCAAAGAAATCCTGGAGATGGTTATTGCTTATCGCAAACAGAAAGATATGGATCTTCCGATTGGTGCTGAAAAGGAAGTTGAAAAAGCTGGCCTCAATTCTCAGGAAACCAGTTTCGAAATGTTTAAAAATGGCCAGACCATTCCTGAAGTTGCCAAAGAACGAAACCTGGCTACATCAACCATAGAGGCACATCTGGCACATTATGTGGGAACCGGAGAACTGAATATTGATCGGCTGGTTGAGCCACAAAAAAGCAAGGCCATAATGGAATATCTCGAAAAACACCGCGGAGGACAAATGGCTGACATCCGCTCCGGATTGGGCAATCAATATACCTATTCCGAAATCAGGTTCGTATTTAAACACATGGAAGCGAACCGGTAAAACAGAATAAAAATAGTTTCAATGCATCGGATGATTAGTTTACAAAGTGACTGCTGCACAAAGTTATCGATTCAAAATTAGCTTCGAGACCTAATTGCAAAAATTGCTGTTATGACCAATGAATCTGACATACCATTTCCGGTCCGGTTTAATCCGTTTAAGCACCACCGGAATTACATTCTAGGCATTCTTGAAAATGTTTCTCCGGAAGCGATCATTAATCTATTGGATCCGGTGTGCAACAATTACATCGACATTTATACCGGTGCGATGACTCCCAAATCTATCGGCAATGCAGTTATTGACATTCTGAAATCAAAGCAGGTATTTCGGCTTGAAGATTTCGCTCATTGGGTCGAATTAAAAAACGGATACCAGCAAATTCAGTTGGAAGACCACTCCGAATGGGTGGTTCGGAAAGGCATCGAGGCCGAACGTTATATCCATCTGCATCCTTCAAGAACAAGTCTGTTCACAACCCGTTTTAAAGGCTCAACTTTGAAAACCGTCTATCTTTTAAAGGCAGGATTTGTCAATTTTCAGGAACCACTTTCGCTGGAAAGAGTAAACAATGTAAGAATGCAAATCGGCCTGTCGCCGGTAAAAAAACTCGACCGAAACAAAGGCATTCTAAATTGTTACGAGAAGTTTTTTTTAAAACCCACAAACCAATGAAACTGATTCCCATAAAAGTTGAATGCCACTCAGGGTACAAATTTGATGAGTATCCAATATGTTTTTATTGGGCCAATGTCAGGTTCAACATCAAAGAGATTGCTGATCGATGGTATCAGGCCTATGAGGCAAAAGACTCACCCGTAGCTGACTATTTTAAGGTTCGCAGCGCCGACAACACAGAATACATTATCAAGCACGAACTAAAAAATGACTTGTGGTTTTTAGTCTCTTCAGACGAACCAATCTTTCGGTTTTCGTCAAACTGAATACCTCTATCCGGAAACAACAAATCGTTTCATAACTATTGCGATAAACGTTCAGATTGATTCCTATTCAACTTTAATCAGTTTTAAATCTTTCACCAAACCGTTGCAAGTAGCGGTTACATTGATGTCACCCTTTTCAAACCCAGAACCCACAATGAGCATCGCCTTTCCGTAGAATAGATTGACATAATTTGCCTGAAAGGAATCAAACGACTGTGGGTTACCATTTCCGACACCGGCAATATGCCCTTTGCCACTGACCGACAGTTCGATTTTATGATTGGCCAACGGGCAAACATTTCCGTCTTTATCAACGGCTTCAACCAAAACATACGACAGATCCAATCCGTCAGCCTGAATTTTGGTGCGATCAGGAGTCAGTCGTATTTGATAAGGTTCGCCTGCAGTTTTCAAGGTCTCTTCGCCAATTACAACGCCTTCTTTGTAGGCAACCGCTTTGAGCTCGCCGGGCTGGTAAGTCACATCGTTCCACATCAGGCGAAAACGTTCGGTTGACTTCAATGAATTCGGACTTTTGCACTTTTTGCCCAACGATTTGCCATTCAGGAAAAGTTCAGCGCAGTCGCCATTGGTGTAAACAAATACCGGAACCTTATCGGCTTTGCTTCCGGCCCAGTTCCAGTGAGGAAGTATGTGTACGGTCGTTTCCTCGGGTTTCCAGTAGCTTTTATACAGGTAATAACGGTCTTTCGGGATACCGCACAAGTCAACGATTCCGAAATACGAACTTCGCGAAGCCTCTTTATCCGACAAACCGTGACCTTTGGCATAATCGTTTCCGTAAGGCGTTGGCTCACCCAGGTAATCGAAGCCAGTCCAAACAAATTCTCCGGCAATGTATTCTTCGTCCTGCTGCCACATAAAATCTTCGTCGGGCAAATCGGCCCACGCAGGCACATTCAAATCGTACGAACTCACCTGCAATGCGGGTGTGAATTCGCTTCTTTTTTCCGGAAGTGGCAATTCATAGAATCCACGTGTACTCACCGTCGATCCCGATTCGCTGACAATAACCGCTTTATTGGGTTCCATCTGGCGGGCCAGACTATACCGGCGATTGTAATTCCAGCTGTGCACATCGTAAAAATCGAAATGGCGCAATGCAGCGCTGTTGGTGTTGTCGCAAGCCATGGTCACCGGACGCGTAGGATCGTATTTGCGAACGTAATTAATCATGGTTTGCAGGCGCTTAAAACCATTGTTGACATTGTATTGAATATCGCCCATTTCGTTCCCCACGCTCCAGATAAATATACTCGGATGGTTCCGGTCGCGCTCAACAAAATTCTTAATGTTGCGGTGGGCAAATTCTTCGAAATCGGTAGTTTCTGAAATATCCGCTTTTTTGTCGTATTTATCGAAAGCCTCATCGTAAACGAGAATTCCCATTTTGTCGCACAAGTCATATAACTCAGGGGCGGCCATGTTGTGACTGGTCCTGATCGCATTACAACCCATCGATTTCATAATCTCGATCTGGCGTTCCATAGCTCGTGGATAGAATGCACCACCAAGCAGTCCCTGATCGTGATGCAGGTTTACGCCTTTTAGCTGAACCCGTTTATCGTTCAGGTATAAACCATTGTTTGGTGTGATCCGGATGGTACGCACTCCGAACGAATTAACCGACGAATCGACCAGCTTGTCACCTTTGTAGATGTTCGTTTTAACCTGATACATCACCGGGCTGACGACATCCCAGCGTTGCGGATCGGTTAACCCTATATTGGTTTCAACCTCCTTGCTTGCTCCAGAAGCAATATTAGCAGTAGCTTCTTTCCGGGCCATTTCTGTACCTTTCTGGTTCAGAATGATATTTTCAACTTTGATTTTTTCTTCAGTGGTTCCCGAATTATTATTGACGGTGTTCATGATCCTGACTTCGGCATAATTGGATTTTACAATCGGTGTGGTTATCTGGGTTCCCCACACTCCAACATGAACCGGATCGACAACCATCATCTGAATTTTCCGGTAAACACCGGCTCCGGGATACCAGCGGCTGTCGTGATCGCGGGTATCGGCATGAATCGCCAACTGATTTTTACCACTGAAATTCACCAGCTTGGTAACATCGAGGTAAAACGAATTGTACCCGTAATCCCATTTACCAGCCAGTTGTCCATTCAGATATACTTCGGGGCTCGACATAATTCCGTCGAAAATCAGTATTATATTTTTGCCGGAATATGCTGCCGGAATATCAAGACTTTTGCGATACCAGCCTTCGCCTTTCCACGGAAGTTTACCGGTATTTCCATCGCCATCAACAACGGTAGGCTCTGCAATGGCCCAATCGTGCGGAATGGTAACGCTCTGCCATTTCGAATCGTCAAATTTCAGTTGAGAGGCTTTTTCGAAATTCCCCTTCGAAAATTTCCAGCCAGTTTGCAAGGTGATGAGTTCTCTGGATTGTGCGTTGGAAGTGAGAAACGGAAATAGGAGCAGAATGACTGCAATTTGTAAGGTTATGGATTTCAGTTTCATGGTAAAGATTAGGTTTAGGTTATATTACAAAATAAAGACTTTTGGACGAAAGAACTTTCGTTTTATCTAAAACTTTTTGGGTAATAAAACGCGAATACAAAATAATTACCAATAGCAAAGGGGAACAAAAAAATCCCTCAACCAAAATTGAAGGATTTTTAAACATTTTAATGTCTTATTGCAGATCAAAAAACCAACTACTTATAACTTAATCCATCGCCAAAATTAAACAGCGCATACCCTTTGGGCTTCAGGTAACCGGGCACATCCGACTGGTTTTCCTGAACAGCTTTCATTGAAACCGGTGTTGTAAATGGCATTTTACCGGTTGGATTAAACGTTCCGCTCACCACATCAAGCACAGCATCAGCAGTGGTTCCAAAAGTTGCCAGCACTGTTTTTAAATTCCCGTTATCAATCTCATCGATCACCCAAGGATTGGTATAATTGATGGCTACAATTGTCGGTTTATTGCTTTTGATCTCGTTGACACGGGCAACATCTACTTTATTCTTCGATAAACCCAACTCAATCGGCGCACCGGTAGAACCAAATAAGCTGCCACCATTGGGTATCAGCCACAGCAAAACTACATCGGCTTCTTCTTTAGTCGATACAAATTCGAGGTTCCATTTGTTTGGTTCAGGTTTAATAACTGTGTTCGGTGTTTTGGTCCGGCCATTGTCGTAACAGGTTTCAAAATAAACTTTTGTGCCTTTTCTCAGAGGTAAAACCTGGGCATCGTTTCGAAGCAATACGATGGATTTCCGCATGGCTAAATCAGCTTTTTTCTGAAATTCGGCATTGCCAACAATTTTCACTGCGGCATCAACATCAACATACGGATTTTCGAATAGTCCCAGATCAAATTTCTCTTTCAGAAGTCTGGCAATAGATTCATTGATCCGTTCTTCCATGACCAATCCCTTTTTGACTGTTTCGAGTAACAAAGTCGGATCGGCGCTTCCGGAGAAAATATCGACACCTGCATTAATCGATTTTTGGTAGCGTTCGAGAATCGTCAGATTTTCGACACCCCACGGCATCATGTCAATCGGGCCAGTATCCGAATTGATGATTCCTTTGAAGCCCAATTGTCCACGTAATAAGTCAGTAATAACTGCTTTGTTGTAAGAGTAACCAACCTCTTCGAATTTCGTACCGCTAGGTTTTGAATAGTATGGCATAATTGACGAAGTTCCAGCTTCAATCGCAGCTTTAAACGGTTTTAGGTGATATTCGAACATTCCGCCGGGATAATGCTGATTTTTACCCCAGTCGAAATGAGAGTCCTGTCCTTCGACCTGAGGTCCTCCACCCGGAAAATGTTTCGTAGTCATTGCGACCGAACGGTTACCCAATTTGGTACCCTGAAAGCCCAAAACGATCTCACGGATCATATCAGCAGCCAGATCGGGACTTTCGCCAAATGTACCTTCAATACGCTGCCAGCGTGGTTCAGTAGCCAAATCGGCCATATACATGTAGCCTTTCCGCAGGCCAACGGCAGTCCATTCCTGAGCTGCAATTTCGGCAAACTCGCGGGTTAGTTTTAAATCACGCATGGCTGCAAGTCCCAATTCTCCCGGCCATTTCGAGAAAACAGTAGTACCAACACTCAAACCAATCGAATTGTCAACCGTAACATGGTTGCGCGGATTTGAAGCTACAATGGAAGGAATTCCCAACCGTGAACTTTCGGACAAAGCCTGAAGGTTGTTCGACCATTCGGCCATTGTTTTTGCATTGGTATTTGCCCGCAAAATGAAATGACGCAAATTGAAAGTCAGGACAGCCTTGGTTGTTCCTGCTGCCGTCATATTCGGATTTGGCAATGGCTTACGCGTAAACATGTTGGTGCTTTGAACGAGATCTTCTTCGTTAAAACCGCTCGTAATTTCAGCTTTTGGAGCACCAGCCTGAAACGATTGATCGCCTGCCAACCGCGTAGTACTAATTATCATGAAACCCATTTTCTCTTCAATGGTCATTTTTGAGATCAGGTCTTTGATCCGTTCCTCATTCGATAACCGCCAGTCTTCGTATTTATCGAGCTGATGGTTTTTATTCAAGTCTTTGAATTCGAGATTATCGATTTTCAGAATTTCAACACTCCGATGGCCCAAAATGGGCTGAATGGTCTTTTGACCGGAGGTGTTTATCACACATCCCAAAATCATAAAACCAATACACGACGAAGAAATCAAGAACCGTGTTGCACGGGAAAAAACATTAGCCGTTCTCATAAATTTTCTGGAATTAGTAAGTTAAGAAAACCGCCTCAATTTACCTTATTTTCTGAACTTCATACTAATGCTGTCATTCATTTCAGCAATAAATTAAAGCTGAAATCCTGAATATTGCCATCAATCCAAAAAAATGAACTGCCAGGAGTATAAAAATTTGTTCGTAATGTGGCTTCAGCGATTCACGAAGGTTGCGTAAATGTCCAACACGCCTCAAGTGTCACGGCTTGAGGTAATTTGCAATTCTGTTCTACTTGAATAACCCATTCCATCTGATCAAAGATCTGCGCCATCAACGTCATTGGTTACCAATGATTTGAAATCAACAGAATACTTTTCCTGGTACAGTTCGAAATAGAGTTTCCCGAAATTGTCGAATACAGAATGCGCCAGGCTCAATTTGCCCTGGCGAGTCAGAATACTGATTTTTTTGCGCAGTGCAGGTTCGTTAAGCAGATCGTTAATGCTGATTACCTCGGCCACTTCCAAAAGCAGTGCATCGCATTTTTCTTCGGGTAACAGACGAAACATGTTCAGTCCAAATTCAATAATCCGGTTACTCATCCGGTCAATATACGGATCGACCCACGATTCGCTCATATTTGGGAACATAGTACCTTTTTTCAGGATCGACAAAAGCTCCGGCAGCTGACTGGCAAGCTGATCAACGTTATTCAAATCTGGCATATTCAGCCATGCTTCAACAAAAGCATAATCAATAAAATATTGGTCGGCAATTTCGAACGACCAAAGTTTATCCTGAAAAACGAGTTTTATTCCGGAGCAAGAAGCCAACAGAGCTTTCAAATTTTGAATGTTGGTACCCCGAATATTTTTGGCTTTTTGTGTGTTCATTCCGGGCCACAAACAATCCGAAAGTTTTTTAGAACTTATCCCTTTTTGACCACCGATACTATGCAACAAAATGAGTACAAACAGTTGCTTAATTTTTGGCGAAAATTTTTTACTTACATCATTTTGTTCGGCATCGATGACTTTCAGCCCACCAAAACAGCAAATTTGTTCCTTCATTTCTTTCGAACCAGCCGTTGGAAGTACCACCTTCGTCAGGCTTATGTCGGATTTTGGCTTCTGATCAGATTCAATTTGCTCTTTGCCAAATAATCGTCGTCTCAGGTAAAAACCCAAAACCCCTAAAACAAGAATAAGCCCCAGAAACCAAGCGGAAGAAATTGGTTGTTCTGTCGAATTTCCTGATAAATATTCATTCCTGACTTCTTCTCCATTCAGTTCGCGATCCCATATTTTGATTTCGCTCATGTAACCCAAAAAATACTCTTCCCAGAGGTTACTGCCAATCAGCATGGTATAATCCGAACCGGCATAAGGAGTCAGTAAACTGATCCTTTCCGTCAGTTTACCATTCAGGTAAAAACTGATTAAATTCTCGGAACCAGTATGTACCAAACTGATAAACGACCATTGATTAAGCGGAATTGGTGTTTTTGCCGAATGGTAATCTTTCACTCCCTGCACGGTAAATGTCAATTCCCCCTGATGGATTTTCAGCACAAAATCTTTCCCTTTTCCCAAAATACAATTGTTGGCGCCCAACTCATTCGGTTTGATCCACGCCGTAATGCTAAAATTCGGTTTCAACGCCGAACGGCTTTTTAAACCACCGTCAATGTATGCTTTCCCTGAGAAAAATGCACAATTCCCTCGAGTCTTTTCCCGAACATAACCCATGTTGTATGGAATTATTTCATCGTCGTTTTGCCGCTTCAAATTGCGGATCTTCTTCGAAAAAAGGTATTGATCAGTCAAACCGAAATCCGGATCGAGCTGAACGGCATTGAAGACTTTCAGGTTCCGGAGATTTTCGGGTGATGGCAATACAATGTCGGGCGAAAACTGGTAGCCTGCCTTGTATGGCGAAAGCGACAAATTACCCGATAAACTGATCGGGAAACTGAAATAACCATTTGTTTTCCGGTTCGGAAGGTCTTTCCACGACACATCAGCTAGTAATTGATCGCCGTTACGGACAACACCGAAAATCTTTGGATGATCATTCAGTGCAGTAATAATTCGGGTGGCATCAGCAATTTTTGATGGATTAACCTGAATAAAATTAGGCATCTTGCCCGTTTGTTCCCATAATTTGACAAACAATTCAACCGACGAGATTGAATCTGAACCAAATTCTATCCAAAGAAATTCATTGCTGTTTAATTGCTTTTTCAGGATTTCTGCGCCTTCCGGAATGTCAATTTTATCCAAATCCCGATCTGACAAAACAATTATTTGCGGATTATTCTTTTCCGAAACTGGAGTTTTACCTTCTGAAATAACAACTACCGGAAGCTTCTCTTTTGGAATCCGGGCAATCAGTCCACTCAACTTTTCGGTGATTTCTCCTGATTGCAGAAATGCCAAAGGGATTTGCTTCTGCAGCAACGAATCGAGCGCATTGCTGTCAAATTTTGACGGATCAATAAGCAAATGTGAATGAAGTCGCAAGGTTTGACGGATGCTATCAGGATGCTCCGAATTTTCCGCCACCAAAAGCAGAGGAAAAACATTCAGCAGAATGATTAAAACGAACTTATATGAAAGTATTATTTGTCGCAAACGATTAATTCATATTAGATTAGCCCATCTCGATTGTGTTTGGCAATTCAATCAGGGCTCAAAATAATCCCTCTTACTTATTCAATTTTTGAAGCACCCAAATTAGGCAAAATTATGGATTAATCAGATAAATCGTGATCTTCGCATTTCATATGAACCCGCAATATGGCAAAAGGTAAATTCAGACAAATATTCTTTGGAAAGTCGGCGCTGCCCATCTGGTTGGCGCTGGCTACTTTCGGGCTTACCGAATTATTTGCGCGCTTTCCGGAGCTTACCGAAACCGTTTATTCACGAACATTCTATCCGGTCGTTGCTTTTATTTTGTCGTTTGTGAGCAAGTGGGTTTCCTTTTCAATAGACGATGCTTTTTATGCACTACTGGCAATTTTCTTGATTGTTCTTCTTATTTTAGTGTTTCTCCGGAAGATCAGATTTGGACAATTTATCCTGACAATTTTGCAAACACTGGCCATCTGCTATGTGCTTTTTTATTGGTTCTGGGGTTTTAATTATTACCGTTCCGGGGTCAACGAAAGGTTGCAAATCAGTCGATCGAAACCCGACACTGTGCAGTTTGTCCGTGTTCTGGAAAATCTGATTGCCCGAACCAATGATTCGTACTGCTCGTTCGACAGCATTAGCAAAGCCAAAATCAGCACATTGGTCGAAATTTCGTATCAAAACAACAGATCATTCCTGAAGTTGAATTATCCGCAGGGAACACGGGTTCCGAAACCGATAAGCCTAAGCTCATTTTTCGCGAAAGCAGGTATCGCTGGTTATTACGGCCCGTTTTTCAGCGAAGTACACCTGAACGACAGTCTGCTAATGATCGAATATCCGCAGGTGCTGGCTCACGAATCGGCACATCAGTTTGGCATCACCAGCGAGGCCGAGGCCAATTTTTATGGATGGTTGGTGTGTGCCAATAGCAATTCGAAACACCTCCGGTACAGTGCCAACATCAGCATGATCAACTATTTTCTTTCGCAGGGACGACGACTCCACAACTTCGCCGATCTGGTACATAAAATCGATAAACAGGTGATTGATGATATCCGGAAGGTGCAGAAACATTGGGCTGATATGCGAAATGAACGAATTGATAAAGCGGCCGGAAAAGTGAACGATGTGTACCTGAAAACCAATAAAATAGAACAAGGCATTGAAGATTATTTCGGCGTGGTTCAGTTTGTGATGGACTTTGAAACTGACTCGGCGGCACAAAAAAGAGCGGGCAGAGAATAACCGGAAAATCAAATAAAGGAGACCGAAAACCGGAAAGAGGAAAATATAATTTCAAGGTCAAACACACAATTCACAACTGGCGCTCCCTTCTCCGTACTCCATGTTCCGTTCTCCCGAACTTTCTCTATTTTTACTCCGAATTAAAAACTCAGACTCATGCAAATACACCCAATATATGCCGGAAACTTCAGCTGCGACGGAGGCTCATTGTTTAGCGTGATCCCCAAAGCGATGTGGAATAAAGTTTATCCGGCTGATGAAAACAACATTGTCAAACTGGTGATGCGCTGCTTGCTGGTTGATTTGGGTGAGCGAAAAGTCCTGATCGAAGCAGGAGTTGGCAATCATTATCCGGAGAAAGTGCGCCGCAACAATGGGCATGAAGATACTGATGTAATTGAAAAGTCGCTGGCAGAAAAAGGGTATTGCGCTGAAGATATTACTGATGTGGTTTTTACCCACCTGCATTGGGATCACTGCAACGGCGCAGTCCTTGTTGAAAACGGACAATTCAAACTTCAGTTTCCAAATGCCACGCATTGGTGTAGCCGGAAGCAATGGGAGCATTCCAAAATCTCGAATATTCGTGAACGTGCCGCTTATTATCCTGAAATCCTGGACTTCCTGAAAAATGAGGGAAACATGCAGTTGGTTGAAGGCGATTGTGACCTGTTTCCCGGAATTTCAGTGCGTATGTACGATGGGCACACACCTGGACAAATGATCCCGTTTATTCAGTACAAAGGAAAAACCTACGTTTACATGTCGGATCTGATTCCAACCGCTGCCAATATCCCGATTGTGTGGCTGGCTGCTTACGATTTGTATCCGGTGACGTCCTTCGAAGAAAAAGAGCGATTTCTGCACGAAGCCGCCGAAAAAGAATACATCCTGTTTTTTGAACACGACATTTATACTGAATGCGCCACCGTTGAATGGGGAGAAAAAGGCCCGAAGGTGAAAGATAAGTTTAGCTTTTAACGATTAGTTATCGGGTGACTTGAAGTCACCCGATAACTAAAAGCACCAAAACCATTCAAAAACTTGCCAATCGCCCTAATTTGCTATTTTTGTAAAACACAACCATAAAACCATAGGATTTGACAACTTTAACTACTCAAACCGCTCCCCCAAATAATCGCAATAAAAAAAATAAAGTTCCGGCAAAGTATCTTCTTTCGATGCTCGTGTTACTCTTTATTACCTCACTCCTCACCTTACTCAATCATTACCAACTGATGGCTATCAACGAACCGTTGCTAATTGCTTCGCGCTGTGCATTTCTTTTGATTTTGATAGGTTATGCGGTACAGAAGCGGTCATTAACCACATGGATTCTGGTGAGCATGGTTTTAGGCGCCGAGTTTGGGCACGATCTTCCTGATATTGCAGTGAACCTGAATGTGGTCAGTCAGATTTTCCTGCGACTGATCAAAACCATCATCGCGCCTTTGTTGTTTGCCACGATTGTTGTGGGAATTGCCGGTCATTCTGACTTGAAACAAGTTGGACGAATGGGTTGGAAATCGCTCCTCTATTTCGAAATTGTATCAACCATAGCCCTTGTTATCGGGTTAATATCCATCAACATAAGTAAAGCTGGCATTGGAGTGACCGTACCACAAGATATGGCACACGCTGAACTTACCAATGTCCCGGTTCTGAAAGGAACGGATGTGATCCTGCATGTCTTTCCGGAGAACATTGCCAAAGCCATTTACGAAGGACAAGTGCTTCAAATCGTCATTTTTAGTGTTTTGTTCGGAATCGCCGTGGCCATGCTGAAAGACAAATTTAAGCGCCCGATGATCGTGTTTACCGAAGCGCTGTCGGAAACCATGTTCAAGTTTACTTCAATCATCATGTATTTTGCACCTTTCGCCGTGTTTGCCGCCATTGCTTACAGCATCGGCCATATGGGGCTCGAAATATTTGTCAACCTCTTTAAATTGCTGGCCACGCTGTATGTTTCGCTAACCGTATTTTTAGTTGGCGTGCTGCTCCCGATTGCTTTAATCCTGAAAATTCCGGTACGCAGGTTTATCAATGCAATTTCAGAACCCGTAGCTATCGCTTTTGCCACGACCAGTTCCGAATCGGCTTTGCCTGTGGCCATGGAACGGTTGGAAGAATTTGGCGTTCCCCGCAAAATTGTAGCCTTCGTGATGCCTACCGGGTACAGTTTCAACCTCGATGGAACAACGCTTTACCTCTCGCTTGCAACCATTTTTGTGGCACAAATCAGCGGCATTCCCCTTTCGTTCGACAAACAATTGCTCATCGTTTTCACTCTGATGCTTACCAGCAAAGGCGTAGCGGGAGTTCCCCGTGCTTCGCTGGTCATTTTATTGGCAACAGCCACCAGTTTCGGTTTGCCTGTGTGGCCAATCTACATTATTTTGGGTATCGACGAGCTGATGGACATGGCCCGAACATCGGTAAATGTCATCGGGAATTGCCTGGCAACCGTTGTGATTGCCAAATGGGAAAATGAGTTTAATCCAGTCGATCAGGATAAGAAAGAGGAGTCATTGGTAATTTGAACCAATTACTCTGCCAATTCAAGTTCGATGTAGCCCCACTGCGGAACATTTAATTTCAAAGTGTTTCCTTCGATGTTGAATGAGGTTACCTTTGAAATCATCATCACCAGCTTTTCCGAAAATTTACTATCGCAACAAGCTTCGGTACAGGCAGTCGACTCTATTTCAAGCATATTATTTTCCCCTGAAGTAAAATTTCCACCACAGTTATTGATATCCAGTTTCAAATGATATGAACCGTTTTCATCGAAAGTCAGTAGAATTTTGTTGTTTTCATTTTTGGGATAAGCGATAGATTCAAGCGACATGAAATTCTTCGCTTCCCATGTTGCCAAAAGGTTCGCATTCGTCAGCTCCTCATTTTTGCAGGAAATCAGGGTAAAAAGCAAAACTATAGCTGTCAGAATTGAAGTTTTCATACAATCGTTTTTCTTAAGATGATGAAAGTGGTTGCAGAGTTGCGTATATAAGCGGATGACTGGTAATCTTCCTAAAACAAACTGAGCGGGTGACTTCGAGTCACCCGCTCAGTAAAATATCCATTTAATTCGCTTACGACAGTACTGACATCGCAGCACCAATCAGATTGGCATTTTCGATGCGAGAAATATCCACAACTGTATCGCTTAATCCGCTTTCAGCCAATAATTCTGCCAAACATGCATTTACCACATCAACATATTTGGTGTCGTGGGCTTTAACCTTACTCCAGAATAAACTTCCTTCGGCCAAAACCTGAATTTTCTTAACTGATGGATAAGCCGAATTCAGGTTCAGAACTAAACCAGCAATTGAAGCAGCTACCAGCTTGGCCGAACGTTCGTAAATCTGGAAAGCAGTTTCAACATATTCCAATTTGTACTGATCTGGATTATTCATCATTTTGCTCAGTCCGGCAGCATCAAGGTTAATGTCCAGTCCGTCGTTAGGGAAAACGGCACGGAAGATTCGTCCCAGGTACATGCCCGAAATAGCTTTTTCGAAACGCTGAAATCCTTTGTTGTCCGAATAGTTATCAACTTCTTCATCGAATTTAGTGAGGTTTGGCGGATTGAAATTTCCTGATTCAAGATTTACCGGAGTTTCTCCGCTCCAACCTTCCATTCCATCGATTTTTGGAATATAGGTTGATGGGAAGAATGTAGCCATGTTAGTTCCGGTTCCAACGATCAGACCAACATAAGCATCATATCCCGGATTTGCCAAACCTGCAAACAGGCTGGTAATGGTGTCGTTTACAACAGCAATTTTACCATTGAACCCAGCGTTCAGCGTTTCGTTCAGGAATTTTACCATAGGAGCTCCAATCGGTTTTCCGGCCATTCCAGCAATATTTACGCCTTTGGTCCACACGATCAGTTCTGCATCGCCATTTAACATCGGTTTTGCCGGATAAGAGAAACAATAGCCAATTGAGGAATTGGCAGGAAGCTTGAGTTGCACGATTGCTTCAGCTTCTGAATTGTATAAGTCGGTTTCGGTAAAACCAGCCATTTTCATCTCGGTGATGTCTTTTTCGGCCATTCCGGTAATTTTGGTTTCTTCGCCAACCGAAACTACAGCAGCCCTGAAATTGGTGCCACCCAAATCGAAAACAGTTGCTTCGCCCTTTATTCCGTCCTTTTTAGGATGAATATAAGTTGGTAAACACTTGATTTCTGTTCCGTCTTCCTGAAGACCAGTTTCGATTTTTGATTTTAGATCGTTTGCTATTTCGAGCAATTGGGTGTTTGATAAGGCAAATTGATTGTTCATGATATGATTATTAGTTTTATGGGTTATTTTTCAATTCCGGCTAAAAATAGAAAAATCCTCTTACATCAGCAAAAGGACTTTCCGGTATTATCTAAAATAAAAAAACGAGTTATTTGCCAAGCCTGAAAGACATTTTCAGGAGAAAAACATTGTATGGTTTATCGTCGAATAAGGTAGTAAAGTCGTTGTGCAAATTAAAGTTGCCATCAGAAACCGACTGATTACGAGTTTGCGACCAAACCAGATAAATTGTCGATCCGGGCAAATATTCCCACCGAACAACCATATTCGATAAAAACTCCTTGACATTGAAATCGGGTTGGTCAAACGTGTAAAGTTGGCTTCCAGCCTGATCAGAAACCCGATATTGCTCATCAGCATTTACATAGGCCAATTCGTTGTCGGTCAGCAGGCTAAACCGATCGGTATAATTACTGGCACGGCTATCGGTAATCCGCTTAAACTCGGTATATTTTCCACTCGCAAAAAAGGGCTGCCCCCAATATTGGATACTCAGATTTGGAGTGATAATGTAGTTTATCCGCAACGAGGCGCTCAGCGTTTTCTGATGGATGCGTGCAAAAATGTAATCGGTTTTGTTGGAATAATCCTGTTGAGTTACATATTGAAGCTCGTCGTTATTTGAGTTAAAACTTGGAGAAAGCGTAATTTTCAGGCTTTTAGAAGGGCGGTATCCCAGGCTGATGCCCATGTCGAACATTTGTTTCGAATTTTTCTCATTTCCGCCAAGCAGCATAATTTGAGCTTCGCCCGTGAGCCGTTTCTGATCGTTTGAGCCAAATGCAAACCAAATATTTTTTGTTCCGGAAGATTTAAGTGCCGGCCCACCCCGGAGTTCGGTGGTTGATAAGCCTGACCCATTCCAGTTGCCTCCCAGGTGAAAATTCCAGTAGTTCTTCAATTGGGTATGTGCATTGATGTTTCCTCCAGGACCGGTTAATTCTCCACCGAAATTCCATTCGGTCCATTGGTTAAAATTCAGGTTCATGTTCCTGAAAATCGAGAAAGGTTCGTAAATGCGGTAACCCACCCAAACAACTTCCAGAATATTATCGGCCTGGCGCATATAGCCCACATCGTTCAACTCCAGACCTGGAGATTTCCATGCTGTAGCTGCCATAAATTTAAGCTTGCCGCCATTTTTCGAAAATACGATTTTTCCGCCCTGACCTGATAAGCTGGTGCGTGTTGTATCCAATTTCAGGTAAGAGGCATCAGGTCGCTGAAACCCGTGAATCCATGATTTTTGAGTGTTGGTGATCGCTTCGGCGCTTCCTTCAACCCTGCTGAAATAAGTACTGAAGTCGAGTTGCCAATCTTTATTGTGCCATTTATGAGTAAAATCGAATCCACCGGTAAAAGCCGATTTGTGCAGGTAATCCAACTGTTCTTCTCCCAGGTTACGGTTGACCGACGTAAATATTCCACCTAAAAGGGTGTTGCCTTTATTGAAGTCTTTTTGTACACGTCCTACGGTGTAATTAGTGAATGGTTCAATCATTTCGCGACGCTGATGACCATTACTGATATCAGCAAACTCATCAGACGTCAAGCTTTCAAGAACACCAAGCGACCATCCGGTTTTGGTTTTCCCGGTGATTTTGGCAGCCCCCAAAATACTGGTAAACTCAGGAGCTTTCACGTATTCATCATCTGCCAGTTCAGGACTATTATGCGGGCGTCGTCCAATCCGTCGTGAATAAAACAGGTTTTCCGAAGCCAGGTCTCCGTCGCCAAACATGAGTGGAAAGCTCAGAATATTTTTGCCTTCAATAAAAAACGGGCGTTTTTCCTGAAAGAAAGTTTCAAACGAAGTGAGGTTTACCTGCGAAGGGTCGGCCTCAACCTGTCCGAAGTCAGGATTGATGGTGAAATCCAGTGTCAGGTTATTGGTCAGGCCAAGTTTGCCATCTAAACCAACATCCAGCTGGTTCTTTTTTCCGGATTGTTTAAATGGATTCCCAGATTCTTTTTCGTAGCGGTCAGTTCGGGCAACGGCGTAGGGCATAACATCAGCCACTTTTCGCGACTTCAGGTTTTTTAATCCTTTCAACTCGCCATATTGCGAAACCCATCCCGCAGTCTTTTTTGACGAAGCTTGCCACAAGCTCACTTCCTGCTTTCTGAAAAGCATTCTGGCGACCTGCAATCCCCAGGTTTGTTCCGAATTCCCTTCAAAGCGCAATTGTGTCAACGGGATTTTAATTTCGGCATACCAACCTTTGTCATCGCGACTGGTTTTAACCGACCAGATTGGGTCCCAAGTGTTGTCTTCGTTCTCTCCATCATTGCTAACAATAAAATCTTGTTTTATGCCCGCAGCATTTGCAAAAAATGAAAACGCGGTTCGTTTGTCGAAGTACGAATCAAACTGAACAGCAACTAAATCACCATCAACATTATCGCGCTGGGTAAGTCTCTGCACAATGCTATCGGGGTGGTTATCCCAGCATTTGAACCCAACATAGACATGGTTTTCATCGAGCAAAATAGCAAACTCAGTTCTTTGTGAAGGCTTTTTCCCTTCGGAAGGTTCATACTGCGTAAAATCGTCCTGCCATGTGGCTTTCGTCCAGGCGGGATCATCCAGTTTCCCATCAATAGAGAGTTCATTTTTTGCACATTCTCCGGGGAAATATTCCTTTTTAGGCTGATTTTGAGCAAAAAGATAATTAGTAGTGACTAGAAATAGACTAGCCAAATAAAGTTTTGTTTTCATGGACATGGTTTAATAACCTAAGAGACTCCTGAAAACAGTTTTCGTTACAACTAACTTTGATTTTTTTTGAAAGATGTTAGGGAAAAGTGGTATATGTTAGTTCAATTGTTAGCACAAAAAAAGAGTCGCAAGATCTTACCCTTACAACTCTTTGATTTTCAGTGGAGAATATCGGAATCGAACCGATGACCTTTTGACTGCCAGTCAGAATATAGTACTTATATTTGCTATTCATTTATTAATCATTTACTATGTATATCAAGCTATAGCAAAGATATTATTTATGTTTGTTAATTGTTGTTGTATGCAAATTTTGTATCTTTGTATGCAAATGATATGCAAACTATTTTTCCCTAATAATTTTTTACGATGACAAACGAATACTTCATTTCAATTTTCTTAGATACCCGAAGGAAAAAGAAAAACAAAAAGTTTCCTGTTAAACTTAGGGTATTCACACCACAACCCAGAAAACAAAAACTATATCCAACAAAATTTGAATTCACGGAAGATGAGTTTGAAAATATTATGCATGGGAGTAAATCAAATAAAGAACTCCAGAACTCCAGATTAAAAATAAGTTCAGTTGAGAAACGAGCGATTGAAGTCGCTGAAAAACTAAATCACTTTAGTTTCGAAGCATTTGAGAAAAAATTGTTCGAAGGTAAGATTAATGAAACGAAGGACATCAAATACTATTTCAACCAAGCAATTGAACAATACAAACTAAATAAGCAAATCGGAACAGCTTCGAATTACGAATATAGTTTGAAATCTCTTTTAGATTTTCATAAGAAGGAAAATTTAACATTTCACACAATTACCCCCCAGTGGCTTAAAAACTATGAGAATTTTATAATTGATGAAAAGCATTGTAGCCCAACCACGGTTGGAATGTACTTACGACCATTAAGAGCAATATTCAACACTGCTATTTCAGAACAGATTATTGAAATCGAATATTACCCTTTTGGAAAGAAGAAATACAGCATACCAGCCCCCAAGAGCTTAAAAAAGGCATTATCAAAAGAACAGTTGAAAGCCCTTTTTACCACCCAACCTAAGACACCAGAACAGGAAAAGGCAAAAGCATTCTGGTTTTTTTCATATGCTTGTAATGGAATGAATATTAAAGACATTGCAAACCTTCAATACAAAGATATTTCGGGTGATACTCTTTCCTTTAGACGCGCGAAAACATCAAGCACAAATAAAAAACAAGCTCCAGTAATTGTATACTTAGAAAAATTTACGCTTTCGGTTATTGAAAAGTATGGGAATGAACAAACAGACCCCAGTACTTATGTATTTAGCATTATTGATCATTCCACAACCCCTGTTGAACAACACCGAGAATTGAAAAATTTCATTCGATATATCAACCAGCATTTTGTCAAATTTGCGAAAAGTATTGAGATTAACGAAAAGGTTAGCACGTATTGGGCAAGACATTCATTTGCCACCAGTGCTATAAGAAACGGAGCAAGTTTGGAGTATGTTAGCGAAGCATTAAGCCATAGCAACCTAAAAACAACAATCGGCTATTTTGCAGGGTTTGAAGACGAAAAGAAAAGAGAAATTGCCAAAAAGATAATGGATTTCTAAACACTTATACAACTATGCAACGATACAGGAGTAAGGATAATTAGGTCTTCAAAAAAACGTTCAGAAAATAATTCAAGGTTGTGCTATAAATATGGATAAGTCTAAATATGAATCGGCAATCAGGATTAGTCTCAAATAAAAAAATCATATTATCTTTATGATCAGATGGAAGACAAGAATTTAGAAAATATCATTCTCTACCTGTTTGTAGCTTGTGCCGCTGGGATTTTTGCAATCTTTGTGCGGCTATTCACAATCATGGTTGGCTTTGATGCTTTTACAGCGAATGTCTGTTTCTTCTTGGCTATTGTAGTTTCATTTTCCGTTTATTTGAGTATTCATGTGGTTTTACGGAGCTTATTGCTCCCCTGGATAGGCAAGATCATAGTCCTCATCCCATTTTTCAGACGTAGTATAAATGTTAAAAAACTAACTTTAGTCCAAAGCCTTGACATTAAAGCTGAGCCACAAGCGGAGTTACATTCAGCCAGCTTTGAAGAAATCAGAAAAGCGCATCAACTGACAGAAGAAAAGAAGCTAGATGAAACCCGGGCGACAGCCATCCTTTATACTCAAACCATATTTGCTCCATTTATTTTAGATCAGGATCTGAATCGATTGTGCCATTACATTGAGCTTTACTCCGAGAGAAAAGAATTAGTCCAAATTACTCCAATTAAAGTTAGCGACCAGATAAATACAACAGATGTTTACCATTTTGGATGGAACATATGGAACCATTTTCGCATTTCGGATCAATACGGAATGGCTATTTTCTTGAAAAAAGTATTTGCTCCTACACTCAAAGAGGTAAGTGATATAGAAACCATCAAGAAAAAATTAAGAATTCAAGACCAAAACTGCACAATCAAACTGAATAGTAACCTTTTCAAGCAAGAATAATCACTGTCTATAAGTGTTTTTAAGGTGTTTTACAGGTGTCTATTAACACCAGTAAAACACCTTTTTTATTTGCACATAAACCATTAAAAAAATGAATATGTGTGCAGATAAAATTACATTCGACAAGTTACCCGAGGCGGTAGCTTTTCTCATTCAGGAAGTATCTCAAATCCGTGAGTTAGTTGAGAAAAACAAGCCACAATCCGTTGAAAAACGAAGACCTATTGAAATTGATGAAGCTTGCAGCTTTGTAAAGAAAGCCAAACCAACCATTTACGCCTTAGTTCGCAAAGGATTGATTCCATGCTATAAGAATGGGAAAAAGCTTTATTTCTTTGAGGATGAACTTATGCAATGGATATCGAATGGGAGAAAGAAAACAATCGATGAGATAAAAGCTGAAATTGAATCAGAACTATATCTAAAAAAGCCCCGCAGATCATTTGCGCATAGAAATTAGGTCTGTAAACTCAAAGTTATGGACACGAAAATTACAGCAAAGGATATTATCAGCGAAGCCTTGAATTATGCAGACCAATCAATTGTGGCAGAATTTCCGGTGCACGTCTTTCCTGAAAAGGTACAGGAGATTATTTCTACAACTGGAGAGTGCCTTAATTTTCCAATCGATTACATTGCCTCCTCGCTGTGTTTTGCTTTGTCGGTTGGAATTGGAAATACCCATGTTGCAAAAGTTAAGGAAGGCTGGACAGAGCGTGCCATCTTATATTTAGCGCTCATTGGTCGTCCAGGAACGAATAAGAGTCATCCATTGAGCTTTGCCCTTCAACCCCTGTTTGAACACGATGCTGAGGAATCTGTAAAATTTAAGCAGAAGTATAAAGAGTATGAGGAATTGTTATCTCTGAGCAAGAAAGAGTTGGAAACGCAAGGAATCTCAACCTTTCCGGAGGAACCAGTTCTAAAAAAGTTTGTAGTTTCTGATGTGACACCTGAATCCCTAGCTTTTATCCATGAAAATAATAAAAGAGGCATCTGTCTTTATTCTGATGAGTTAGCGTCCTGGTTTAAAAATTTCAATCGCTATACTAAAGGCTCTGAAGAACAGTTTTGGCTGTCTCTATACAACGGCAAACCCATTATTCTGGATAGACGCGGGGCAAAAAATTCTGTTTCCGTAAAGCGTTCATTTATTGGTGTAATTGGCACCATTCAACATGGGGTATTAAAGGAACTGGCCAAAGGTGAACGAAACCAGAATGGTTTTTTGGATCGCATTCTGTTTGTTTTACCAAAAAAAACGGAAAAGCAATATTGGAATCACCGACAACTTCCATTAAGTATCTTCCCTCTCTGGCATAACCTGATGAAAGAATTAATCAATTTGGATTACCAAGTGGATGAAAACGGAGATCCTGTTTCGCTTGAACTTCCGTTTGAAAATGTGGCCAAAGAACAGCTTTATGTGTGGCAACGGAAAAATACTGATCTCTATAATACGGAAAGTCACGAAGATATGCTGGGTGTGTATAGCAAACTGGAAATTTATGCTGTCCGCTTTTGCCTGATATTGCAAATGGTCCGATGGCTTTGCCGGGAAGCAGAAAAAGAATGTATCGACTCGGTTAGTGTGCAGGGAGCAATTGAATTAGTTGAATATTTCCGGAAAACCGCTTCTAGGGTTCAATCCTTTATTGGATGCACTACCCGATTGGAGCAGCTCCCTTCGGACAAAGTAAAACTTTATCATGCCCTACCCTACGATTTCTCAACTTCTGAAGGAATTAAGATTGCTACCAACTTTTCTATGTCGGAAGATGGATTCAAACGCTTTTTAAGCGATGCGAAAGAAAAACTGCTGGATAATTACAAACATGGATACTATCGGAAATTGATTTAGCGCATTTTCCGCACTATTCACACTTTGACATTTAAATCAAAGATATTCAAACAATTAAAAATTTATTAATCGCTGCATTTTCCCGCTTTTTCAATTTCTAAAATTCGCAAAATTGTACTTTGGCAATTCATTTGCGCATTTTGAAAACGACATAAAACTTTCAATATCAATACCTTGATCTTGAAAGTGTGGAAAGTGCGGATAATTTGAAGAATAATGAAAACACATAGATTTATATTAGAACCATACAAAGGTAAAACCACCCGCCATAATTGCCCATCCTGCAAAGAGAAAGGCTGTTTTTCACGCTACATTGATAGCGACAAGATCATCGAATTCCCTGCTCATGTTGGGCGTTGCAATCGCGAGAATAATTGCGGATACCACTTCACTCCAAAACAATACTTTGAACAGAATCCTGAAAAAGCAGAGCTTATCCGTGATTTTTCACCAAGGTCACAAGCAGTTCAGCAACAAAAACAGGTACCCGTCAGCTTTATCGATGAGTCCATAGTCAGCCGTAGTTTAACCCGTTACGATCAAAATAAACTTTTCCAGTTTCTGACATCTGTTTTAGAAACCGAACAAACATTAAATCTGATGAAGAAATATCGGGTGGGAACTGCAAACTATTGGCCCGGAGCAACCATTTTCTGGCAAACTGACTCATCCGGAAAAGTCCGTACCGGTAAAATTATGCTTTACGATCCATCAAACGGCAGACGGATAAAACAACCACACAACCATATTTCATGGGTGCATTCTATGGTTGGCGGTAATGAATTTAATCTGAAACAATGCTTTTTTGGCGAGCATATGTTGAATCAGAATAAGGCTCTTCCGATTGCTATTGTTGAAAGCGAAAAGAGTGCCTTAATCGCTTCGTGCTATCTTCCTGAATTTTGCTGGATCGCTTCAGGGGGAAAGCATGGCTGTTTCAGGGATGAAAATTTAAATGTTCTTGAAGGTCGTAAGATTGTTCTATTTCCTGATTTAGGTGCATTTGATCAATGGAGCCTCAAAGCAAATCACATGAAGGAGCTTGGATACGAGGTTGAAATATTTGATTACCTGGAGCGGAATGCCTCAGTCCAACAACGCAGGGAAGGTTATGACATTGCTGATTTTCTACTTCAGGTTCAACCGAAAGAATCCAATCTTCAAATGATGATAAACAAAAATCCACAACTCAAGAAACTAATTGAACACTTTGATTTGGTATTGGATCAGAGCTCTCCAACAGTTTCAGCAACTCAATCTCACATATAAAAACAAAAAGGCATAAGACTCTGATCAGATCATTTGGCGATCTCTTTTAGTGTGGGTAGCAAGATACTATTATAAAAAGCAAATTTTTTGAGAAGATTTTTGATGGAGAGAAAGAGTAAGTAATATGGGATCGTCTATTGGAGCAGCAATGCAAGAATAGCATTAATCCGGGGTCAAACCTTTCCGATCCCAATGCGAAACCGTCCTCCATGGATAACATTACTGAAATGTAACCCTATTGCAGAATGACGAATTATGAATAATTCTGAATAGGAACAAATAAGTTGAAATAGAAATAAATATTTTTAGATACAATCAGATATTCTATTCATTATTAGCTACATACTTGCAATATTAGCCGTCAGTGTGGGGAGCAAGTTTGTGTTTCGGTCAGACCGAAACCTTGCTCTGCGAGGCAAAAAATATCCCGTCGGTCTCATTTGAAAATTTAATGTACGAATCATGAAAACTATAAAAAACAGAAACACGAATGGCAGGCCAACCAAAGAAGCTGCTATAAAGAAAGGGTATAAAATTACGATCAAAATGGCTACTGAAGAGTATTATTCCCTCAAAGCAAAAGCACGTTCCGCAGATATCAACCGTAGCGAATTTATTCGCCGGTGTATCCGGTCGAGTGTGGTAAAGCAACATCTAACAACAGAACAGACGAGATATATCAAGCAATTAAGTGGCATGGCCAATAACGTAAACCAGATTGCCCATAAAGCCAATGCCGTAGGATATTCTGAAGTACACAGACAATGCCTTGCTCTAAGTGATCGCTTGGACAACGTAATTAAAATAATTGAAGATGATTGCTAAGATTGTACAGGGTCGAGGATTCCAGGGTGCAGTGAACTATATCCTTGATAAAGAAAATGCTAGCTTGCTTTACGCTGAAGGAGTAAGACTGAAAGATAAGGAATCCATTATCCATAGTTTCATTGTCCAACATAAGCTGAATCCCAACATATCAAAACCAGTCGCCCACATCTCGCTGGACTTTTCGGTTCAAGATAAAAGCAAGTTGACAGATCGGTTTATGGTTGATGTCGCTCACGAATACATGAAAAAGATGGGATACCGGGATACGCAATACATCATTGTCCGTCACCACGACACTGACCATCCTCACATTCACCTGGTGATAAACCGCATTGATAACAACGGGAAACGGATTTCCGATCAAAACGAAAGGTTGCGGAACGTAAAGATTTGTATGGAACTTACAAAAGAGAACAGTCTTTATATTGCTTCAGGAAAAGAGAATGTAAAGGAACATCGGTTAAAAGAACCTGATAAAACCAAATACGAAATCTACAATTCGTTAAAAGAGATTATCCCTACATGCCAGAATTGGGAACAAATAATTCGAGGTCTGAACGATCAGAATATTGGGGTGTCATTTAAGTACAAAGGAAAAACGGATGAGATTCAGGGAGTCATTTTCAATAAGAATGGTTACACTTTTAATGGCTCAAAAGTGGATCGGCAATTCAGCTTCTCCAAAATTAACCAAAAACTGCAATTGAAGGAGCAGAAATTCAAACAGGTCGAACATCAAAATAATGCGGATAATAAGTTTCAAAACCAGGAACTATCCACTGGAAATATAATCAATGATCTTTTGTACCAATTGCAAAAACCGTCAGATTACTACACGAACAATGAAGAAACAGCAGCGATTCGTAAATATAGGAAGAAAAAGAAAACAGATTTTAGACTAAGATTTTAGTTGACAAATAAAAATAAACAGATAAACTATGGGAAACAATAACTCGATAATCAGCGTGATGTTTGAGGAGATCAAAGGTATGCTTGCTTCAATCGATAAAAAGCTTAATGAAAGAGGGAGCGTAAAAGAAAATCATTCTTCTCAGGGAACCGTCACAGAGCCAAATTCTAATGTTCAAACCGACACGGTCAAGCAAGAGCAATTACTCCGATTGATAGCTACATATATGCAGAACTCGGATCAAAAGATTAGAAATATTTCTGATATAGTTATGCAATCCGAAAAACATGTTCTTTCTCAAATAAATGAACTTAAACAAATTACGGTCAGTCAGAAGCCGGATTCTAAGGTTCTACATAACCATAGGATTGAGTGGAAATCCTCTAAAGTAGTCATTATGATTGTTTGCCTTTCTTTTTTATTTCTGACTTCACTATTCGGGAACATTCATCAGTTTGAAGTAAACTCCCGAATGTCGGATAACGATTTGAAATATAGATACATCAATGCAACCAATGGTATCAACCCGGGAAATTTAAATATACTTGAAGGCATTTTTAAGTTTAATCGCGATAAGAAAAAGATCAGAGAGATTCGTCAGAAAGTGGAGGAATACGAACGAAAATTAATAGAAAATGCTGCAGAAATTGAACGCAACCGAATTCAAAATGAGCAAAGAAGGAGATGAGTTCATCTGAGTATGTGACGATTCATATAGTTCTTAAACTTTTCAAGTTGATGAAATGTATCCTTGCCGGAGTGGAAAAATACTACCAACATCAGACTGTGAATTATTCAAATGTATTTAAAGAGTAAATGGTGATAGTTTTAGAATTTAAGTTTCCCTAAAACAGGTAAATTTAAAGTATTTTCAAATCTAGATCAATTAAAATGTTCCCGCCGATAATCTCCATTCTTTTTTCTAAGATTACTGCTCGGTTTTTATTGGCATCTATTCAGAAAGCAATGATATTAGAATTTTTTAGTATTCATGAAGTCTTCTGAACGCCGGGAAACACTGGCATAGGAATTCCAAACGAAGAAATGAATTGTCTGCAATTATTAAAATAATGAAATATAGTTAGAACATACTAACTATATTTCATTATTTTAATATATTTGCCAGCATGAAACGACCACTAAAGCAAATCTTCTTATTATTTTTTGCGATCAGTATTACAATCAGTATAGTTGATTGTATGCTGGTTGATGAGGTTTCATTTCATAAACATTTATCTTCAAGCAGGCAATGTTCCGAGTTACCCACTCATGCTGATGATTCCCATCTGAATCATTTTGATGATGTTTTTTATTTTGGTTCTGAAATTCAATCAAATAAGAATGTGAACCACCTTGAATTGGTTAGCGCGCTTTCCGCTGATTTGAAAAGCAAATATCTCACTTGTATCTGGCAACCGCCAAAACGCTCATAATCTATCCGTATTTTTGATTTGATTATTGGCAGGCTCCTGCATTTAACCCTTTTTCTTAAAATTCTATTTATGGTAAAAGAGAAGAAAAGCGTGGCACTTATTTCTGTGTTCGCCGCTGTTTTTTTAACTGGCTCTAAGTTGATAATCGGAATTGTTACCGGTAGTTTAGGCATATTGTCCGAAGCATTGCATTCCGGTCTCGACCTTGTGGCCGCTGTAATTACCTATTTTTCAGTCAGCGTTTCCGATAAACCGGCAGATAGAAATCATCACTTTGGACACGGGAAAATTGAAAATTTCTCAGCATTTCTCGAAACAATTCTGCTATTAATTACCTGTGGTTGGATCATTTACGAAGCTGTTATAAGGCTCGTTTCCGGTAATACTCACATTGAGGTAAATGTTTGGAGCTATGTTGTTATAGTCGGCTCAATAATAATCGATATTAATCGATCCCGAATGCTTTCAGAAGTCGCTAAAAAATTCAATAGTCAAGCACTCGAAGCAGATGCATTGCATTTTTCGACCGATATATGGAGTTCATCAGTTGTTCTTCTTGGACTAATTTGTGCAAACTTTGGTTTCTACTATGCCGATTCAATCGCTGCTTTGGGTGTTGCGGTTATTGTATTGGTTGTGTCATATAAACTGGGTAAACGATCACTGGATGTATTGCTTGATAAAGCACCTTTGGAAACGATCAATAAAATAGAACTGATATTAGGCACATTTTCTGAAATAAAGCATTTTCATAATTTGAAAGTCAGAACGGCTGGTGCTGACACATTTGTCAAAGTTGTACTGACCGTTGACGAACAATTTTCGTTGATTCAGGCTCATAAAATCTGCGACAAAGTTGAAAAGGAGATTTGTTCAGTGATTGATCGCTGCGAAGTTTTTGTTCATGCAGAGCCACAAGTGATTAGTGATAATAAATCAGAGTGAAATTTAATCTTTTAAAAAAATCAAAAAACATGAACAACGATATAAATTGGAATAGAATGATACGGCGATTCAGCACGTTTTTATTGTTGATTACCTTCTTTTTGCAGATTATTGCTGTAATACTCATAGATGCCGACTTTGGAGAATTAGAAATGGAAGAATTTCATCCGATAGTTGGATTTGCATTTGTTGGTGCCATACTTATACACTTGGTTATAATCCGCAAAAGTTTAAAAAGTATTTTAACCAAAACAAAATAACCATGAGTAAAGATATGATAAAAGTAAATCTGTTACTGCTATTTTTCACTATAGCGGGCACAACAACAGCACAAACAAACGAAGAAGTAAAAACATTCTTCGGAAATGGGAAACTAGAAATTGGATATTTTGTAAGTCCCACCTGCCAGTTTGGAGATATTGCCGGATCAACTGCAATTCTTCCTGGCATTGGCGCTGGTGTAGTATTTAATGATAAACTTTATTTAGGTATAAATTTCAAATACATAGCGTCAGAAAAAACGCCGGAGGATGAATCAGATACCCGACTTTACCTTGATCAACGGTATTGCGGATTAAGGTTCGAATATGCCCTGCGACCTGAAAAAGTCGTTCATATTAATTTTCCGGTTGAGCTTGGTTTTGGCGATACGGAACTCGATCTGAAAGATTCATATGAAGAAGAAGGTTCGGTCCCAACTGATGATGTGTGGTTTGCTTATCTCGAGCCTGGTGTAGCTCTCGAAATAAATCTTCATAAATACGTGAAGTTTAGCCTTTCGGCAGGTTATAGATTTGTAAGCGATCTTTCTTTCAGGAGTTTAACCGAAAAGGATTTGATAGGAATGACCTACTCTACCGGATTAAAAATTGGAAGATTTTAACCTACATTAAAGTATATACAATCAAAATCAATTATTAAAAAGATATAAAATGGAACTTGACGATTTATTTGGGCAGGGACGTAACCATCAAAGACATGGATATGGCCAACAGTTTAACAATCATGATGAAGACTACAGATCATCGCAGAATTACAATCAAAAGTACGGCAGTAATGATGACTACAGACCATCACCGCAGTATAATCAACACTACGAGACGAAGCTTAAACTCATCAACAGCATAGCCAGCAATCCGAAAATCAGATTGGTGCTAATTGTTGCAGCAGTTGTAATCATCGCCGTATTAATACTTTTAATTATATTTCTATTTCCCTTAATTCTAAAAATTTTAGGGTACGTCACCGATAATGGCATTCAGGGAATACTTGATACAATCTGGAAAGGCACAAAATAAAAATGTAAATAATGAAAGCAATGATTTGTTCAAGATGGTCCGGATGAAACGTATCATAATGACGAATTTGAAAGCGAACACGATAATCGTTATGATTATGGACGATCTGGTTACAGAAATCAAACCAGAGGAAGGAAAAGATTTTTATCAGAGTAGTTTGATTTTTAAAACTTCAAAGAATGGATAAAGTTAACAGGCGGAAATTTATACGGAATTTTCTGATTGGTAATGCTTCTGTCATTGTAGGAGCAAGTTTATTAAGTAGTTGTTCTGATGTGTTTTCAGGAGAATATACCGATCAGAATAAAGGAGCAGTCATAGGCAAAAAGTTGAAATATTTGCCAATTCAGAATGACAATCCGGCAATTGTACGATGGTCGGATAAGTGCGAGAAATGCGGGGAATGTATTGAAGCATGTGCAGAAAAACAGTTGGTCTTTGGCACCTATCTGGCAAGTACGACCAAACATGTTTGCATTCATTGCGGATCGTGCATCCTGAAATGCGAAGAAAATGCCATGACTGAAAAGTATCATTGGACAGATGTGCTAAAGGCCATTGATAATCCATCTCAAATTGTAATCGCTTCAATTTCACCGGCCGTTCGCGTTGGAATTGGTGACTATTTTAACATGGATAATGGTTCTTTTTTGGTTAAAAACTTAGTTGGAGCCTGTCGGAAGATTGGATTTGACTATGTGCTTGATACCAATTTCAGTGCCGATTTGACTATTATTGAGGAGGCTGCTGAGCTACAGAATCGCCTTCAGGAAAAGACTGACCTGCCACAGTTTACCAGTTGCTGTCCTGCCTGGGTGAAGTATGTCGAGATTTATTACCCTTCACTTCTGAAGAATCTCTCAACCGTACGAAGTCCAATAAGTATGCAAGGTTCGATGATTAAAAGCTATTTTGCTCAGAAAAATGGTATTAATCCACAAAATATTATTCATGTGGCCATTGCACCATGCACTGCTAAAAAATACGAAATCACCCGGGATGAGCTTACAAGTTCAGGAATACCGAGTACTGATATAGTTATTACTACCAATGAGTTAGCGATAATGATGAAAAACAGGAAAGTCAGTCTCACTGCTCAAACAGGAAATTTCGATTCCCTGATGGGAGCTGCTTCCGGCGGTGGAATTATTTTTGGTAATACAGGCGGAGTAACCAGAGCTGCTCTTCGAACTGCCTATTTCAATATTACAGGAACTAATCCGCCTTCCAATTTGATGGAAGTAAAGCAAGTACAAGGGCTTTCTGGATTAAAAGAGGCCAAGGTTACTATAGGATCAATCACGCTCAATATTGCGGTTTGCTACGAAATGAGAAATGCCAATATTTTGCTCGATCAGGTGCTGAACGGAACCTGTAAATACGATTTCATTGAAGTAATGGCCTGCAAAGGTGGTTGTGTTGGTGGTGCCGGACAACCTGCGGATAGTGGTACAATTGAAAAACGAATCAAAGCACTCGATACCGCCGATACTCAGGCAGTCACACGGTTTAGTCACGAAAATCCTGAAGTTAAAGCAATCTACAAAGATTTCATTGGTGAAGTTGGCGGTTCAAATGCGAAAAAATACCTGCATACAAACTACAACAGTAAATCAAATTTGTTGTGAGTGATTGTAATTACTGATGAGGCTATCTAAAAATATTTGGTTGAATTGATTCCTTGCTGTACAAACTTAAATAAAATTCGTGAGACGGCATTAATGCCAGGAGTACATACTTTGTTCGATATAAGAATGTTACGCCTTTTTGTAAAAAAAAATACAATAAACTAAAATTTTATAAATTCTATGAGAACTTATATTTGGACATTACCAACTAGAATCTTTCATTGGCTACTAGCTATTGGATTTACAACTGCCTACATTTTAGGTGATCTTGACAATTTCAAGAATTTACATTTTGCTTTTGGAGCTTTTGTCGGAGCTTTGATAATTTTCAGACTATTATTTGGGTTATTTGGACCAACATATTCAAATTTTAAAGATTTTCCAGTTGGATTAAAGAATCAGATAGAATTCATTAAGACATATTTTTCGAAAACAAAAATATATGCAGGTCATAATCCATCAGCATCAGTAGTTATGATACTAATTCTTTTGACTGGACTTATTTGCGGAATTTCAGGTTATTTATTATATGGTACAGAAAACAAAATATTGAATATTGGAATTAATGAAGAATTTCTTGGAGAATCTCACGAAGTTCTTGCAAATCTATTTTTAATTTTAATTGGCATCCATTTACTTGGTATAGTCGGAGATATATTATTTCATGGGAAAACAGGTACTTTTCAATCAATTTTCACCGGATATAAGAACACTGAAACTAAAAATGCCAAGTTGAATAATTTCCATAAAGCATATATTTTTTTGTGGCTTATTGTCCCATTTTATATTTTTTATTTGGCTTATGGACTACCGGTTAATACAAAAGACAAGCAAACGAAGATTGAAAACAACGAATATTATGAGCATGAAGATGATTAATAGCAAGGCAATAATCAGGTATGTCAAATATTAACAGGGACTAAAATTCATTTACGGTTGTTTTTTTCAAGCATTGATGCCTTTACTTTAATGGATTTTGGCAAGCAGATAGAGGTTCTTGTAACCACCGACTTTAAAAAAAATATTTTCTCAAATACGATTTCAAATTTGTTGCTTATGTTCTTCTATTCTAAATTTATTTAACCCAATTAAATTAAAAAAAAATAGTTAATGCAAACATTACAGAACACCTTGTTTATCATGTGCTTGATTTTTTTTGACGTTATTCTTAAATATTGCTGATTCAAATCCTCTTTCCAATTTGATTGAGCTACAGCAAATACAGGGACTTTCCGGACTAAAGAAGGCCATGATAACCATTGGACCAATAACGGTGAATGTTGCAGTTTGCTACGAAATGAGAAATGCCAAGATTTTGCTCGATCAGGTGATGAAAGGAACCTGTAAATACGATTTCATTGAAGTTATGGCTTGTAAAGGTGGATGTGTTGGCGGTGCCGAACAACCTGCTGACAGCAGTGCGATAGAGAACCAGATCAAGGCACTCAATGCTGCTGATGCTCAGGATGTCACTCGTTTTAGTCACGAAAATCCTGAAGTTAAAGCAATCTACAAAGTTTTCATTGGTGAAGTTGGCGGTTCAATGGCGAAAAAATACCTGCATACAAACTACAACAGTAAATCAAATTTGCTGTGAATCTTTATCATTATTCCATTATTTGAATTCAAACCAGAGCAGCACAATTAATTTTTTCTTAACTCAAATACAATACGGCAATATTCATAAAAAGCTATTTTCGCGATATGTTTTTAGTCATAAAGAAAATATTATTCTCTGCTACTATAGCATTTCTGGTGCTACTGTTATTAGATGCTTGCCCTGACTTTTCAGACCATTATATAGAAGAAAAGAAAGATCATATTGGAATTAGTAATATTGAGAAGATTGCTCATTTTGTTTTAATCGAGATATTAAACTTTAAGCATAATTCTGATGCACATACTTGTGATGAAAATTGCAATCATACATTTGAAGTTGATTTTTTTATTCCATCCGAACAATTTGCTTTCCAGTCATATCGATTTTTAGTCCATCAATTGACATCAGACCAATATTATTCATTGAAAAAAGTTCCAATTGATATTATTCCCTTACCACCAAATACAATTTCCTAAGTTTCACCTATTCTATTTTCTCTAGTCGATCACTGTAATCTTGATTTGGTGATCTTACTGACGATATTCTCAAAAATAATTTAAAATCAGGAATTAGATATTCAAATAATCACTTGGATACGCTTGAGCTGAATTTCAGCCCAGGCTTATAGCTTTATGTATAACGCAGGTTAAAAATCAATATTAAAATATGAACAAGTTTAGTTTATTCGTTCTTGTGACTTATATGATTATGGGTTGCACAAATGAAAAGAAAATGAATAATGAAAAGCAGCCTCAAATACCGGTAATAACCATCAAAAAATCGGATACCGTTTTTGATAGCAAAAAAGTTGCAGAAATTCAAGCAATTAAAAATGTTGAGATAAGATCAAGAATTAGGGGATATCTTGAAAATATTTTGGTTGATGAAGGAAAGGAAGTAAAAAAGGGTCAACCGCTTTTTAAGCTTACTTCGCCAGAGTATACGGCCGATTATACCAAAGCAGAGGCTGCTCTAGCCAAAGCTATTGCTGAAGAAGTTGCATCAAATCTTGAAGTTGAACTTGTAAAGATGTTGACATCAAAGAATGTTGTCGCCAAATCGGAACTTGTTCTAGCTGAATCAAAAGCCATGGTTTCAAAAGCTGCAGTATCAGAAGCAAAAGCATCATTGAAAAATGCGGAGGCATTTTTATCTTATACAACCATTGTTGCTCCATTCGATGGTGTCATTAACCGTATCCCTCTAAAAATTGGAAGTTTAATTAATGAGGGTGATTTGCTTACCAGTATTTCTGATATCTCAAGTATTTATGCCTATTTCCACATGCCTGAAGCTGAATATATCAAATATTTAATGGCAAAAAGAAAAGGCGACTCCATCCCCGATGAGCAAAAAATAAGTCTTGAATTAGCCGATGGCTCGTTATATAAATATGATGGAATTGTAGAAACCGTTGCCAGTGAAATTGATGGTACTACTGGCGCTATTGCCTTTAGGGCAAAATTCATCAATCCTGAAAAGCTTTTAAAACATGGAGCTTCAGGAACTGTAAATCTCGAAACTGATGTGGAAAATGTGATCATGATACCACAAAAATCGGTTTTGGAAATTCAGGATAAAAACTATGTTTTTGTCGTTGACCCAACAAATGTGGTAAAAATGAGGAATGTCAATTTAGGCAACAGGATTGGTCAGAATTATCTGGTGAATTCAGGACTATCGACCAACGAAAAAATTGTGCTTGAAGGGGTTCAGGTTCTGCGTGAGGGGAATGTAATCTGTCCAATTGAAAAAGCACTTTAGTTCAAACCTATGATTGTAAAATTTATTAGCCGACCGGTATTATCAATTGTAATATCGATCTTTTTCACGTTACTGGGGATTTTGGCTCTTTATGAATTGCCTGTAACCCAATTTCCCGACATTGCACCTCCGTCGGTGGTTGTAACTGCCGATTATACCGGAGCCAATGCAGAAGTGTGTGCCAAAGCCGTTGCAACTCCACTTGAAAGGGCAATTAATGGTGTTCCGGGGATGACTTATATGTCTTCAGTTTCGAGCAATAATGGAACAACTGTCATACAGGTGTTCTTTAAAGTTGGAATTGATCCAGACGTTGCCGCCGTAAATGTTCAAAACCGCGTGGCCACTGTTCTCGACGAACTTCCGGAAGAAGTGATTAAAGCTGGAGTGATAACCGAGAAGGAGGTGAATTCCATGCTTTTGTACCTGAATATTTTTAGTAAAGACACCACCCAAAATGAAGAGTTTATTTACAATTTTGCCGACATCAATATTTTGCATGAGCTAAAACGTATTGATGGGGTGGGATTTGCCGACATTATGGGAGCCAGGGAATACGCCATGCGTGTTTGGCTGAAACCTGAACGTATGCTTGCCTATAAGATTTCTTCGGATGAAGTAATTACCGCGCTTCGTAGCCAGAATGTTGAGGCAGCACCTGGTCGAACTGGTGAAAGTTCCGGAAAATCGCCACAGTCGGTTCAGTACATCCTCAGGTACACCGGAAAAGTAAACCAGAAAAAAGACTACGAGGATATTGTTTTGCGTGCCGATCCAGATGGCAAAATACTGAAACTGAAAGATATTGCTACGGTAGAGTTTGGGACTGTTAGTTACGATATGCTTTCGAAGACCGAAGGCCGCCCGTCTGCGTCTATCATGCTGAAACAGAGACCTGGTTCAAATGCCCGAGATGTAATCAAAAATATCAAAAAGAGAATGGAGGAGCTCAAAGAAACTTCATTCCCCCCCAATATTGAATACAATTATGCCTACGACGTTTCTCGGTTTATCAACGCTTCGATGAGTGCAGTTCTCCGTACGCTGATCGAAGCTTTCATTTTAGTTTTCATCGTGGTCTTTCTTTTTCTTCAGGATTTTCGGTCAACACTTATACCGGTATTGGCCGTTCCGGTCGCTTTGGTCGGTGCGCTTGCATTTATGCTTTTATTTGGTTTTTCGATTAACCTACTGACCTTGTTCGCCTTGGTACTGGCTATCGGGATCGTGGTTGACAATGCCATTGTTGTAGTTGAAGCCGTACATGTTAAAATGAAGGAAAAAGGGTTGAATTCTCATCATGCCACAGTTGAAACTATGCGAGAGATCAGTCCTGCAATTATTGCAATCACGCTGGTTATGACTGCTGTTTTCGTGCCGGTGGCATTTCTGTCTGGCCCGGTCGGCGTTTTCTACCGCCAGTTCTCTATCACGTTGGCAATTTCGATTGTGATATCAGGAATCGTTGCACTGACCATGACTCCGGCCTTGTGCGCAATGCTGTTGAAACAATCACATTCAACCCGAAAGAAGAAAGATTGGCTATCCCGGTTCTTCCGAATGTTCAACTTTCAATACAACATTTCCGAACGTAAGTATAAAGCATTGATTGGCCGTATTGCAAGCCGAAAAATGGTTACCTGGGGGATACTCCTCTTTTTCTTTCTAAGTACCTGGGGACTCAGTGCCATCCTACCTTCCGGTTTTATACCGACTGAAGATCAGTGTATCATATATGTTAATGTGGTTACACCTCCCGGTTCAACACTCGACCGAACCGATAAAGTATTGGATGGGATTCAGAAAATAGCCAAACAAATTCCTGAAGTAGAGAATGTGTCGGTCTTAACTGGTTATTCAATTATCAGTGAAGCCCCGGGTGCTTCCTACGGGATGGCAATTATCAACCTGAAATCGTGGGCAAACCGCAGTGCCTCGGTTGATGAAATAATTGAGAGGTTGAAAGAGAAAACAACCAATATTACCGATGCAGCTATTGAATTCTTTCCTCCGCCAACTGTTCCCGGCTTCGGTAATTCAAGTGGTTTTGAGTTGCGGCTAATTGATAAAACCGGGCTTGGAAATCTTCAGAATACTGCGGCAACAGTTAATCAGTTTATTGATTCACTGAAACAATCACCTGCGATTGGCAGCGCATTTACCAATTTCGATGCATCTTTCCCACAATACATGATTCACGTCGATAAAGAAATGGCAGCAAAAAAAGGTGTTACCGTTGAGAATGCCATGAATAACCTTCAGACGTTAGTTGGGAGTTTGTATTCAACCAATTTCATCCGGTTTGGTCAGATGTACCGTGTAATGGTGCAGGCGGCTCCTGAATATCGGGCAAATCCAGATGATATTCTGAAATTGTACGTCAAAAATGATAAAGGTGAGATGGTTCCATATTCCAGTTTCATAAAGCTTGAACGGGTGTATGGACCTGAACAACTTACGCGTTATAACATGTACACTTCAGCCCTCATTTCGGGAGATGCCTCGGCTGGCTATAGTAGTGGAGATGCAATCAGCGAAATAGAAAAAGTTGCCAAAGCCGCACTCCCTAAAGGATTCGATATCAGTTGGTCGGGAATGACACGTGAACAGATTCTGGCAGGGAATCAGACCATTTTTGTCTTTATTGTCTGCCTAATTTTTGTCTATTTACTGCTCGCGGCACAATATGAAAGTTTTCTGCTTCCTTTGGTTGTGCTTCTATCCTTGCCAACCGGAATCTTCGGATCCTTCCTGTTTTTGAAAATCGCCGGACTGGAAAACAATATCTATGCACAGGTTGCCATGATCATGCTAATTGGCTTGATTGGAAAAAATGCGATACTCATTGTGGAATATGCCATTCAACGACAAAAAGAAGGTTTGTCGGTAATTAAAGCAGTACAGATTGGAGCCGCAGCCCGCTTGCGCCCAATTTTGATGACCTCATTTGCGTTTATCGCTGGCCTTATCCCATTATGCTTTGCTTCGGGTGCAGGGGCTTTAGGCAATAAATCTATCGGAATTGCATCTGCAGGTGGTATGTTGACTGGTACAATTTTCGGGCTGATCGTGGTTCCGGGATTGTATGTCATCTTCGTAAACGTAGGAAAGAAAAGGCGAAAAAAACTTAATTAGGGAAATATTATGGAATTTAAATACATATTGAAACCACTTGGTCTGATTGTTTGTGCCACTGTTTTTTCGTGCTCAGTGCCAAGACAAACAACCCTGACAAAATCTGCTTTACCTGAAACCTTTAATGGACAGAAAGCCGATACGGTATCTGCAACAGACCTTAATTGGGAAACTTATTTTCTGGATAAAGACCTGATTCAGTTAATTGACACGGCTTTGTTGAGAAACTACGATACCCAAATGGCGATTGAACAGATTGAAATGGCAAACGCGTATTACAAGATGAGCAGAGTGACTTTGTATCCAACGGTCGAAATTGGAACTTCGGCAACATTTGGCAAATCAAAAGAAAAGCCTGAATGGTCGTCTGACTATTCCATCAACGTCAACTCTTCCTGGGAAATTGATTTGTGGGGGAAACTGCGTAACTCAAAAAAAGCCGCCAAAGCACGCTTATTGGCATCTCAGAGCGGAAAACAATTGATTCAGACTACAATTATTTCTGAAGTTTCACAGGCTTATTACGAATTGCTGGCTTTCGATTCTGAACTTGAAATCATGGAAAAGAATATTCGGTTGCAAAAGGCCGCTCTTGATATAGTACGCGTACAAAAACAGGCTGGTAAGGCTACCGATTTGGCTGTTCAGCAATTTGAAGCACAGTTGTACAATTCTCAGGCACAAAAAAACAGTATTCAGCAAATGATTATTTCCTCCGAGAATTATCTGAACCGTCTCCTGAATCGATTACCTCAGCCAGTCGCTCGCGGAAAGATCACCCAAAATCAATTATTACCGGATATTTTGAGTGCCGGAGTGCCTTTCCAGCTTTTACAGAATCGCCCCGATGTAATGGAAGCATCGTTATTGCTGGAAGCGGCCGGTTTTGATTTAAAAGCTGCAGGGAAAGCTTTCCTCCCAACACTTAAAATACAACCGGTTATTGGGTTCGACGCTGCAAGATTGAAAAATGGTTCGTTCGTCTTCGAATCGGTGAATGGACTTTTTGCCCCGATTTTGCAACAGAATTTGCTCAAAGGAAATTATCGGATTAAGCAATCGCAACAACGGCAAGCATGGTTTAGTTATGAAAAAACGGTTAAACAAAGCATTTCCGAGGTTCAAACAAATCTGGATAAACTGGCAGCAATAGAGCAGGAGATTGTTAACAGAAAGAACGAAGTGGACATTCTGGAAAAAGCTGTGAATACGGCTACCGACCTTTATGCTTATGGATATGCCACTTATCTGGAAGTTATCAATGCCCAAAAATCTGCACGCGAAGCAGAATTGGCATTAACGAATATTCAAAAAGGGAAAAGCTTTGTAACCTTAGATTTGTATCGCGCGATTGGAGGTGGAAAATAACCTTTGGAAATATCAAACAAAACAACGGTTTCAGACGATTTATGCTCAGGGGTAAGAATAAAGTTGAAATTGAGACTGAATTAATTGCTCTTGCACACAGTTATCCAAAATTGGGGCTTAAAAAACCCTGATTTTGGATTTTTTAATTGAAAAAATCCTACAAAATATCAACAAAACAATATTGGCAGTCAGGTTTATCCTCACATAGTATATGAATGTAAAAACCAAAGTCTAGACTATAGAAAGGAAGGCCATCACAAATTTGTATTTTGAGACGGCCTCCTTAAAAATAATTCTTTAGTCAAATAAGTTCGACAACCAGCCTTTGGTTTTTTGATTCTCATAATAGTTACTATCACTTTGGTATTTATGATGATCATCGTCATCGTCGCGTTGCCGATTAAACGACTGATCTGAACCATAATTTCTGTTCAGACTATCAGGTGCAGATCGCTCAATAATTTTATTGAGTTCTCCCCGATCTAGCCAAACTCCCCGGCATTTGGGACAATAATCAATTTCAATTCCCTGTTTTTCTGACATAACAAGAGCCACATTACATAATGGACAGTTCATAATTATCGAATTTTAAAATAATAAATGGGGTTAATGTTTTTGATGTAAAATTTTTTCTGTATAAGCAAGCATAAGTGCTGAAAATAAAAAGACTACATGAATGATAACTTGCCACATGACATGTTCAGATTCATGATTTTTTATATTTATAAAGGTTTGCAGCAGATGAATACTTGATACGCCAACTAACGAACCGGCTAATTTTACTTTTAATGAACCAGCATCAATTTTTTGAAGCCATTCTGGTTTATCTTCATGTTTATCGATATCAAGCCGACTAACAAAAGTTGAATAACCCCCAACGATAACCATTATCAGAAGATTTGCAACCATAGTTATATCTACCAAAGTAAGTACTCCAAGCATTAATGCTGTCTCAGTAATTTCATTTATGCTTGTGAATAAATGAATCAATTCAACCAAATATTTGTAGGTGTATAACATTCCACCTAAAATAAGCCCTCCGTAAAGAGGTGCCTGTATCCACCTGCTTGAGAAAATTATTTTCTCAAATACTGTTTCAAATTTGCTACTCATATTTTTTCTTATTTTTAAACATTACTGATGCTAATACCGATATAAGAAGTATTCCAAGGATGGTCAACAGAGAGTAAATAATTGGTATTTTATAAAATCCAACGATGACCATTTTTACCCCAACAAAAACCAGAATAGCGGATAAGCCATATTTCAGGTAGTGGAAATATTTGGTTATCCCGGCAAGGGCAAAATACAATGCTCTTAAACCTAAAATGGCAAATACATTTGAAGTGAAAATAATAAATGTGTCATTTGATATTGCTAGAATCGCAGGAATGGAATCGACTGCAAAGATTAAATCAGTAAATTCAACAACCAAAAGCACAATAAACAAAGGGGTTGCAATAGTTTTTGAATTTAGTTTCACGAAAAATTTGCTTCCATGCATTTGCTCCGAAACCGGAAAGAACTTTTTGAATAATCTGACCAGTGGATTTTTGTCCGGGACTATTTCTTCGTCTTTGTGAAAAAGCATTTTGATCCCTGTAAAAATCATGAAGGCACCGAAAATATAAATAATCCAATGAAATTTGCTAATAAGCGCAACACCAGCAAAAATAAAGATGGCTCGCATAATTAAGGCTCCAAGAATCCCCCAAAACAAAACTTTGTGCTGGTATTTGGACTGAACATTGAAAAATGTGAAAAGCATAATGAAAACAAACAAATTATCTACGCTCAACGATTTTTCAATCAAATAACCGGTCAGGAATTCAAGAGCTTTCTCTTCTCCTAAGAATACATAAACGCCATAATTAAAAATAAGAGCTAATGAAATCCATACAGCGCTCCAAATAAGGGCTTCCTTGATTTTTACTTCATGTGATTTACGGTGAAAAATACCCAGATCGATGGCTAACAACAATACTACAAAAGCAATAAATCCAGCCCACACATATACATCAATAACCATATTTAGAATTTTTAGGTTTAAGTTTGTGTTTTAAGTATTCTAAAATCAAAGGGAGTATGGAAATGAATATTATTGCCATTACAACTACTGAAAAGTTGCTTTTAACAAATGGTAAATTGCCAAAAAAATATCCACCAAATGAACAGATGAATACCCACAAAATACCTCCAATAATGTTGAATGAAATGAACCTCCAATAATTCATTGATCCCACTCCAGCAATGAATGGGGCAAAAGTCCTGATTATAGGGACAAAACGGGCTATGATAATGGTTTTTCCACCATGTTTTTCGTAAAATTCTTGAGTACGGTACAGATATTCTTTTTTGATTAACC
>JAHEYT010000016.1 GCA_023251455.1 Bacteroidota bacterium | reverse complement strand
CGATTGCCAACTATCTCGACGAAAAGACCCAAAAGATAGACAGCATAGTAAGCCACATCAAAGCCCAGATCGGAACCCTGAAAGAATTGCGTAAAACCTTGATAAACGATGTGGTAACGGGTAAAATAAAAGTAAGTGGCTAAAAAAAGAAACGCCTCTTTGTGGGAGGCGTCGGACCAGGGATGCTATCCCTAGTGTTGTTCTTGAGTGCAAATGTAATACATGAATTTGAAAATGCAAGCAGAAAATCAAACAGAATATAAAACAGATTTTAATTACTTAATCGGGAAATTAAGGTAAAACTTTATTAACCATGAGCAAAAATTTAACAACATCGGGCATTGCACGGCAAAATGTACTCAACAATCCTTATGCTTTGCAGGAAATCCAAAAAGCAGTGGGCATGGAGGGTGTCTTGTTTGAGAACGAATACCGGTTTACCAAAAAACAATTGGCTCAGTTTTTTGAGGTTTCGGAGCGCACCATAGAAAATTACATCGAGAAAAATCACGTTGAACTGTCAAAAAACGGCTACGGAGTACTTTCAGGTAAACGCTTAATAAACTTCAAGTTAGCTATTGAAAATCATTTTGATACCGAAATGGATTTCGGTATCAAAACTGTACGATTGGGAGTCTTCAATTTTCGTGCATTTCTGAATCTTTCAATGTTGCTAATCGATAGTGAGAAAGCAAAAGAAATGCGCAGTACCATTCTCGATATTGTGATTGACACCATCAATAAACGCACCGGAGGCGGAACCAAATACATCAATCAACGCGATGAAGATTTTGTTTTCAACTTACTCAGTGGTGAGGATTACAGAAAAGAGTTTACCGATGCCTTAAGAGATTACGTTGCAATGGGTAACTTCAAATATATCGTTTATACCAATAAAATTTACTCCAGTATATTTAAAGAAAACGCCGACGAGTACCGCAAAATCTTAAAACTTGATTCGTCCGAAAATGTTCGACACACCATGTACAGCGAAGTGCTGGATTTAATATCGAGTTACGAAACAGGTTTTGCTGATGTGCTAAGAACCGAATATCTTCGGTTAAACCGGAAATTAACATCTATTGAGGTAGATATAGCATTTCGAAAATTTGAACAACAAAAGCTTTGGGAACCATTGCGCGAAAAAGCCCGTCAGAAAATGGCAAGTCGTGATTTGTGTTTCCGTGATGCTTTACACCAAAACCTCGAAGAATACATTAGCTCTGTCCCCAAAGAAGATTTCGACCGATTTTTAGGCGAGAAAAGCAAAGATTTGGAGCAACGCCTCGAAGAATACAAAGAAGCATTGAAACGCCTTAAAGAAAGGGATTAGCCATGATTCTGTATATCAGTCGCGAACAGGCAGAAATTACCCATCTTAAAACCGTTGAGCTAAGCGGAGGCGGTTCAACCGATGTGATCAATATTGGTTATTTGGACAGCGTTTTAGAGCATATCCAAAACGACGATTATTACCCAACATTTGGAGAAAAACTTACTCACCTGGTGTGGTCAATCAATAAAAATCATTGTTTTTCTGATGGGAACAAGCGTTTATCAATCACTCTAGGCGTTCAGTTTTTGACGATCAATGGCTATTTGTTCTGTTTAGCCCGTTTCCTTCGGGATATGGAAAACATAAGCTACCATCTTGCCGCTGGCAGAATAGATAAAGACCTGTTAGAAAGAATAATAAAATCATTTTTAGATGGTGAAATTGATTTTGATGAGGATCTGAAATTTGAAATTTTTACGTTAATATCCGATGAACCGATCGGGTTTGATGAATAATCTTTATAAAGATAACATGAACGAACTCGACCTTCAAGACAAATACCTGATCAACTTCTTTTGCGAAAGAGCCGACGGGTTACAATACAAAGAGGTGAAAGCCAATACCGTTTCACGCCAGTTTTTTATTGTCGAAGATTTAAAACATTTCCTCAGCGAAACTTCGCTCAACAAAGACAACTACCGAAAGCTACTCCGCAAATTTGGCAATGAAAAAGAATTGATGGAAGCATTCATGGATTTCCTGAATGCTCGTATAAAGTCGTCGATGAACATGGCTATTTTTATCAATGGCAACAAATCGGTTACATTTGAAGGAGTCACCTTGTATTTGTTTTACCCTACAGGTTCCGAGTTCAGCGAAGACAAACTTTTTAATGAGAATATCTTTTCAGTAGTGCAGGAATTGCCTTACACATTTAAATACCAGGGGAAGCAGCTATATTCCTTTCGCCCCGATTTATCTTTTTTCCTTAATGGCATTTACTTGGGATATAGCGAACTGAAAAGCAACTACAACAACCAGAACGCCCGGAACAACGGTCGCAAAAAGGTGGCTAAAGATTATTTATCTGCCGTTCAGGAATATTTGATTATTGCCGATGGCAACGACATTTCACAAAGTATCCGCAAAGACTTCCTGAAAATCTTTGAAAAAGCCATCCACATTACTTCAACCGATATTAACGACACGTATGTAATCCGCAATATATCCAATCAGTTTGAAGAAATAAAAAATACGGTTGCCTCTGGAAGTTATGATTTTGAAACCTATGACAAGAAGCTGATAAAAGACTTCAAATCGTACCCGTTACGGAATCCGAAAGGAACTAAAACAGAACGTTTCGAGGAAGTTTTCAAAGCGCTTTACGATAAACGGATGATTGAGAAGGAGATTCTTTATTACAACTTTATCGAGCGTGACTTAATCAAAAAGGAAGGCAGCAAAACCAAGGAATACAAGCACAATGATGGTTTCCTCATTAGTCCGCGTCCCAAACAAAAATTTGGAACTGATAAGATAATGAGTAAAATCGGTGAGTTTCTGGAACACGAGAATGAACCCGATTATTTCACAACCAAGCTAAAGGCTGACTTAAAAGCCAAAGGGGTTGGCGATGCACAAATTGAGGAATTAATTGGCAAACGCCAGAAATACCAAAACAACAAGAATGTGTATTCATTGCTGTTGCAGTATGCAGCCGGTTTTGGGAAAAGCAACATTATCGGTTGGACAGCCCTGCAATTAAAAGACTTGCGCAAGGAAGGCCATTACATTTACGATAAGGTAATGTTGGTAGTTGACCGGCTGCAATTACGCGACCAGCTCGACTCCAAAATGTATAACATGAACATCAGCAACAAGATGTTCGTCGAAGCCTCCAATCAAAAAACATTTATTGATGCCCTGAAAAGCGACACACGGATTGTCGTGGTCAATTTGCAGAAGTTCAGCACCATCAAAGATGTATTGGCCCCGGAAGTTATCCAGAAACTAGCCTCATTACGCATCGCATTTCTGATTGACGAAATCCACCGATCCAACACCGGTGAACAGCACGAAGAAATGGTGAGCCTGTTCGATGAACTTCAGGCAAGTTTCGATAACAACAGCGAATACAAGAAGCACAAAAAGAAGAAAAACCTGATCGTCGGTTTTACGGCCACTCCAAGCGACCACTCACTTGCCCGTTTTGGCGAATTCAGCCGATATGCTGAAAACATGCCTATCTGGATACCGTTCGATAGCTATACCATGAAAGAAGCGATTGAGGATGGATACATTCTTAACCCGATAAAAGGAATTGTTCCGGTATCAGCCAAAATGTTTTTTGAGATACCAGATAACGAACTGGAAGGATTTGAGGATGATCATGGATACGAGCCAATTCCAGACGATACCGATACCGGCATTGATGAAAATGGTAAAAAATACGCCATCAGGAAAAAGAAAATATACGAAAACGACGATCGTATTAAAGCAATCTCAAAATTTGTAGTTGACCGTCTGGTTTCTACCGTTTATCACAACATACGTGGCACAGCAAAAGCAATGCTGGCGGTATCGTCCATTAAATCAGCAATAAAATACAAAGGCTTTATCGATCAATATTTTAAGAAAGCGGTAAAAGAAACAAAATATGAGCGATTCAAGGACGCCCCGGTGTTTATTATTTACTCCGATAATCCGGATTACAAAAGCTGTAGTTCTTTAAACAACAACCTTTCGGAAGAAAAGATATTGCAGAATTTTACCGTTAAGAAAAACGGGATTATTATAGTTGTTGACAAACTGCAAACCGGATTTGATGAACCAAAATTGCATACTCTTTTCCTTGACAAAGAAATCAGGGGCATCAATGCCATTCAGACCATTTCGCGGGTTGACCGCACGACCAAATACAAGAACGATTGCAAAATCATTGATTTCTCCTATAAAAATGTAAATGTTCGGAATATAAAGATTGCTTTTGAGCATTTCAGCAATGTGGTTGTGAGTGATTTTGACCCGATTGGGGATGAAGGCAAACTGGAGATATTCTATACTGATCTGGTTAAACATGAGGTCTTTATTAATCACTTCGAATCGTTTACCAGATATAAAAAAGGAGACTTCAATGTTTCAATTATTATGGATATGGAGGACGGTTTTGCTGATTTTATTACTTCGAAATCCAAAGAAGCAAAAGAGCTGAAAAGTAAAATCAGCCATTACTTTCAAATCCTAAATTTGATTGAATACGTGATCGAGCTTGATGAAAAGTACAGTGAATCTATCTTTTTAGATTTCTGGCGCCGGTTCAATTACGAATACAATAACATCAACAAACAAGACGAAATTATCGATGATGTCGAAATTTACTTCGATAACAAAATTGGCATTGTGGCACCAGCCGAACTCAAAGAGAAACCTAAACGTGAAATCAAAGGCGGTTCAAACGGACCAGGTGAAAAGAAATTCAAATATGATATTCTAAAAGTAATAGAGAAACGGAATCAGGAAGAAGAAGCCATTGAGGAACTGATAAAGGACTTTGAAGCAAAAATTGATCTGTTCTTTGAGTATGTAAAAAGTGATGATTCAGGCAAACGACTAATTGCAAAAATGCAGGATGAAGGCTTAGCCTTTGATTCAGAAGAAATTTACGACGATTTTGCAAAGCTATACCGCAAGTTTA
>JAHEYT010000050.1 GCA_023251455.1 Bacteroidota bacterium | reverse complement strand
CCGCTGATAAAGAACATTTCAGGATTTATTTCGCCACTTCGGAAGCCCATTGCAAACAGGATAATGATGGAAAGAGCAATCAGCGCTAATCCAATCCAAAGCGATTTTTTTCCACTCTTTACTTTTCCTGAAAGGTGTTTTCGCTGCAAGGCAATCGCTTCGTTTTTCAAAAAACGGTTCAGGATAAACCAGATGGCTGTGATAGACATTGCAGCAATAATCAAACTTCCCATGAGTAGCGAAACCGGGCGAATGTGAATGTTGACAATCGAGGTGCGGACAATGTCTACCCAAATCGTATTGATTGCTTTTAATATCAGGTGGTTGTACCAGATGCTGAACGGAATACCGAGCAAAATACCGGCCAGTACAAATACTGAAGCTTCGGCCACAAATAATTTGCGGATAGCCGAAAACGAAAAACCGAGTGCGGTCAAGGTTCCGATTTCAGTTTTGCGGAACCCGAGATACAGTTTGAACAGCAGGAAAGCCAGCAATACCGCAGCAAACAGCACAAAAAAGCTGAGGCCGATAAACAAGCCGCCAAAGTCGGTGCCACCACTGGCCGCTGCGAGTCCGTCGGTTTTTACATCGCGAACCTCGAATCCTAGCTGAGTAGGCAAAAGTCCGGCCAGCAATTGACTTTCAAATTCAGTTTTTTTCAGTCCGTCAATCCGAATCGCAGTCGATTGTCCAAAGCGGTTTCCCCAAAGTTTTTGTGCCGTTTCGAGCGAAACAAACGCTTTCGGAGTTCCTTTGTGTACCTTCCAGTAATCTTCGTCCAGAGGCCTGATTTTCTTCAAATCCACAGGCACACCGGTTTTCCAGTCGCGACAGTTGTCAGCATCAGAAAGCCCGGGAATCATTGGCGCCAGTTGCGGATCGGCCTTCTCCCCTTCTATCCTGAAAACAGATTGAATGATAAAGGTGGTGTCTTTCTGAACCAAACGCCTCAACGGGCCCACCTCGAAATACGAAACCTTTACCCAATCGCCCACTTTGGCCTTCAGGTCATCGGCCAGCCAGGCGCTGACAGCCATTTCATTTCCGGACAGATTCGAATCATTGGAGACAAACGAATAAGGTGTTTGATTTCCGTCCAGAGTAAATTGGTTGACGAAATAGCTAAAAACAGGGAGTGCGCCGGAAACCTGTTTCAGGCAAAATTGCTCCACAGCCGGTTCAACAAAAACGCGATCCGAAATTAGTTCGGTGTAATTCAGCTCCGCATTTTCCCTGATTTCCAGGTTCACATCATTCAGTTCCCAGCTCTTTTGCAGGTTTTGAATCATTTCTTCTCCTGAAACACCTTCGGCAACCAACAGCACATTTGCTTTTTGCTGAAGTCCCATTTGTTCGTTCAGCCACTCCAAATTCAGGAAAACATTGCGTGGCGCGGATTGTATATTTTGCAGATTAAAATTCCCCAATTCATCCGGTTTCAGGATTCTGGCTACAGAGACACGGAAAGAAACAGTCGTTTCCTCTTCAGAAACAAAAGGCGTATTGGCCGGAAATGTATTCAGTTTATTTAGTCGAAGCAAAAATTCGTCGCCCACTTTCAGTCCGGAAAGGGACGCCAGATTTTCGTTGATCGCCACCTCATTGTTTTGCAGTTGAAACAATTCAGGATAACTGGTAAAATTCCCGATCGTCGCATCAACTCCCCAAACCGCCATCTGATTGATCCGCAGGTCGCCGCCATCGATTACCCCAAAACCATTGGCACGAAGCAAAGCCGCAGTTTCTGTGCCGGTCTTTTCCGCCAGTTCGTTGGCTAACTGCTGCCCAAACAAGCGTTCGCCTGCCGTAATCACCTGCGAAGTTTTCCCCAACCGCTGAACCGTGATTTGCTGTAGACTATATTTCACCGAATCGCCAACAATGAGCGCACCCACCAGAATAGCCGTGCTTAAAGCGATTCCGAGGATAATCGTCAGGTTCAGTTTCCGGTAAAACCAGGCAGATTTCAGTATGAGTTTATAGATGGACATATTTTAAGTTTATTTCCTTGTTTGATCCTCACCCCGAATTCATTTCGGGGTCCATTCATTCATTGAGACAGATCCTGAAACAAGTTCAGGATGACTCACCTTCGGTTGTTTGCCCCAAGCATTCAACTCATTATCATTTCATACAATTTCATCAGAGTTTTCCAGTTGCGCGTGGTAGCCGGTGTTTTCAGTTTCGACTCGAAGAACGAATTGACCAGCTTCGAGGTACCATATCCGGAAGCGCAAAAAATAAAAACATCTTTTCCGATAATTTCATACCGATCAGGCAGAAACTGAAACAGTTTAATTTTTTCGAGCAGTTCCGGCGAAGGAACCTCCTTCAAACAAGTGAGATGCAGTCGATCGATGTCGGTATCCTTTTCCTTCCAAAACGGGTTATTCACAATAGATTTAGCCCATTCATCGGCAGTCCGGATAATCACCGGAACTTCAAAACCGAAAGTTTCAGTTATTGCCTGCTGGATTTTCACTTCCAAATCAGCATTTGACAACTTTTCATCCGACTCAAAAACAACATTTCCACTTTGAATGTAAGTTTCCACCTTCGAAAAGCCAAGACCTTCATAGAGACTCTTCAAGTCTTTCATCAGGATTTTCCGGTTTCCACCTACATTGATTCCGCGAAGTATGGAGATGTAACGCATGATTTGGAAATTTGAAGATTTAGAAAACTATGTGCCCTATGTGCCTATTGTGGTTTAAAAATCAGCTTGCCATCTTCGAGCCGGTAAATCCGCTCCATTTTTTTCGCCACATCCATAGAGTGTGTGACAACAATCAGGGTAACTCCTTCTTCCCGATTCAGTTCAACAAGCAAATCGGTCAGGTTAAATGCAGATTTCTGATCGAGCGCACCCGTTGGTTCGTCGGCCAAAATCAGTCCGGGACGATTGATCAGTGCCCGGGCAACAGCAGTTCGCTGACATTCGCCGCCCGACAATTCCGATGGCTTTTGGCGGGCAACTTCCGATAATCCCATTCTGGAAATCAATTTCTGCGCACGTTCCAAAGTTTGCTTTCCCTGAAGTTTCTTGTCGGTCAGGGTTGGTAACAGTATATTTTCAAGCAAGGTCAGTTGCGGCAACAAGTGGTGCATCTGGAATACAAACCCAATTTTTTCATTGCGGAATGCGGCCAGTTGCTGATCTGAAAATGCCGATAAATCCTGATTCTCGAAATACATTTTGCCTGAATCGGGTCGATCCAACGTGCCAATCAGGTTCAGTAAAGTGGTTTTCCCCGAACCCGACGGCCCGACAATCGCGATCCGTTCTCCGGCATTGATTTCCAGATCAAGCTGATCGAGAATGGTGCGGTCTTTAGAATAGGATTTGGTTACTTTTTCGAGTTTAAGTAGCATAGTTTATTTTTTTCATGTCCGTCAGCTAAAGCAGACGGCAAAGGATAAGTCTCTTCGATCTTTATTTTTACTTTTCAAGGAATGACTACACTTTTAATGCGCCTTCATACACCGCCACCATCTTTTGAGCCTGAGCATGAATATCAAAATGTGCTTTTACACCGGCAATTCCGGCGGTGCTTAATTCCTGAAGGCGGGCATCGTCAAAAATAAGTTCGCCAAGGGCTTTTGCCAATAATTCCGGTTTATTTTCACCGTAAACAACTCCGCCGCCGCTGATTTCAATCACTTCAGGGAAAGCACCCAATGCAGGCTGAACCATCGGAATTCCGGAGGCCATGGCTTCTAGCATGTACAAACCGAAAGCCTCACCAATCAATACCGGTACCGAAATCAGGCGCACCGAATCGAAGAATTTCTGGCGTTCTTCACCTTCAAACTCGTCGACCCAAAACACATCGACTTCAAGTTTTGCTTTGGCCAGTTTTCGTTTTTGCTCTTTAATAAATTGCAGGTCGTCACCAGTTTTCCCCCCGGTAATTTTAAGTTTTACAGACGTATACTTCTGATCTTTCCGAAGTAAAATAAATGCATCCACTAATACAGCCAACCCATTTTCGTCGCACATCCGCGAGAGGTAGCCAATTATTGGTCCCTTTTCTGAAATCGGTTTTGGTGAATAATCAGCTGTATCGACTCCCAAATGAACGGTTTGCATTTTGCTTTCGGGAATTGTCATGCGCTGGTGAATTTCAGAAGCAAAATAATTGCTGACGGGAATAAACACATCCACATCCCGGCCTCGTTCACTCATCAAATCCCAAACTTCTTTTCTGAAATGATCTTCCATGGCATCCACCCATACATCTTCGTCCTGAAGCGAGCAAATTACAGTAATGTTCATCCGCTGTTTAATACGGTGAGCCAGCCCCAAAAGCAGTGCGTTCGAGAGATGAACCACATCGGGTTTAGCCTCATCGGCCAGCCAATCGACCAGTCGTTCCAGTTCTTCTTTTTGGCCACCATCTTCGCCCAACAACATCGAAATGGTCATGCCTTCAAGTCCTTTGGCCCGGGTTGAACCGGCTTTACGCGCTGCCATTTCCAGCACACTTTTCGAATCGAGTGCATGTTCGACAAAAGCCGGCATATGCCTGAAAATCGGGAATTGCTGTTTGAGATAAAGATTCACCGCCCCATAAAAAACAGGCACCTCATCCAAATCGTGAGCATCGTCAAAAATGGGCAGGTACAGCGGAACTTTAATCACCTGGTGACCCAAATCTTTGAGCGCGCGGATATATTTGCTGTCGCGCATGCAGTTTCCGCAGTAGAAACTACCGCCCGAACCAGGTATGATGTGTGCGATTTTCATATTCAAGATTTAAGTTATCGAGCCATTTTCAGGTCAGTTGGAAACATACAAATCTGCAAAATGAGCAACAGTACCTGGGCCAATCCATAATCCGATGTTTCCTTCGGCCTCCGGACCATGCTTTAAATCATTTACAATCAAGGTAGGTTGTGAATTCCCATGAATAAACAATTTTGCCCTATTTCCTTCTACCTCGATCCTGACTTTTGTCCATTCGCCGGGAACCAAATCCACATAACTTTCATATTTCTCCGGAAAGTCCTTTCTCAACTTAAACCAGGGAAATTCAGGAAAAGAAATATATTGTGCTGAATGATTTCTCCTAACCTGATCATCAGCCCGCCCATTGGTTGGACGAAGGTAAAAACATTCAAATTTTGAATTATCATCATTGATGCGAAAGGCAATTCCGACGAATCCACGAGCTTGTTCCGACGAATTTGCCATTGTTGTTCCGGCAAGGTTTATTTCAATGCTCCCGTTCCTGAAATTCAGGTTCTTAATTTTTACGAATTTTACTTCCGAATCTTTACCCAGATCGATTACTGTCAATGATTTTTTCTCCTGATAGATCTCTTCGGAAACCTTAACATTGAAAGGAACGAAATCACTCCCGGTATTCAGCAAAACAGATTTTCTCTCTGATTGGGCAAATAAAACACACTGAACCAGAAATATCTGAAACAAAACAAAGAAGTAGGTTTTCATGATATCGAAATTTTAATGGTTATGAATTCAAATTCAAACTGATTTCAAGCAGAATACCTCTCTTAAGCCATCTAAAAGTTCAAGACTTGCTTTTCTATCCAAAAATATAAATCCGTCCGTCGCCTGCACCAACTATAATCTTTCCTGAAACGACTGCCGGACTTCCAATGATCGGACTGCCTAATTCATATTTCCACAATTCAGCGCCGGTTTTCAGGTCATGAATGTACAACATTCCGTCCATGGTTCCGGTAATTACTTTTCCGGAGGCAATAACCGACGACGATTCCACCCTATTGCTGGTTTTTACTTTCCAAACTACTTTTCCGGTACTTTTATCCAAACAGTAAATGAATTTATCCTGGTTACCGATTACAATGAAATTACCGCTTAAAGCAGGAGATGCAATGAATGGCAGATTTTTATCTTTTTCGTGATAGGTCCATGCAATTTTACCGGCCTCCAGATCAATACTGAAAAACTTTCCTTCGTAATCTCCCACATAAGCATATTTTCCATCAATTACAGGCGAAGAAGCGATGTAAGTAGCTAATTGAATCTTCTTAAACACCTTACCTGACTCGATGTTCACAAGGTGTAAAAAACCGTCGCAACCGCCAAACACGGCGTTTTTTCCATAAATTCCCGGTGCTCCGTTAATGTAATTATCCGATTCGTATTGCCAGATGCTGTCGCCTTTTGCAAAATCCACCGCATGTAGGTTATAATCGTAACTGCCAACCACCAGCCGATATTGACTACCAACTTTCAGCCAGTTAGCCGATCCCATGATTTGGTTATCAGTCTTGTATTTCCAGATTTGCTTACCTGTTTTTTCATCTAACCTGAAGAACAGCCCATCGAGCGATCCAAATACAACAGAACCATCCAGCATCAAAGCTGGCGCTTCAATGGCATTTCCGGAGTCGAATTTCCATTTCAGTTTTCCGTCGAACCCAACGGCATACATCATTCCGTCGGTCGATCCGCAAAAAATCGTTTGCCCTGAAATAACTGGCGACGCTTTGATGTCATCGCCCGTTTGAAACGATGACAACAGCTTCGGTTTCTCCGGAAGACTGGCAGAAATCGCACCCGAAAGCTGTTGGTTCCCGCGAAAGATGGGCCAGGAAGATTGGGCGGAAAGAAAGCCTGAATAAAAAACAAACAGAATTGCAGGTAAGATGACTTTTTTCAGAACCATTGGATATGAATTTCTTTTTTAATTCAAACTATAAAACAGTAACACATGATATCCCAGAAATTCAATTTATTTTTTTAGCTCAAATTTACGGCTTGTTGATTCTTCCGAAGTAGGAAAATCAGCTGGGACAGGCAGCGTTACTTTACCGGTTGCAGCCCACTGTACTCCACGCAAAAAAGTGGTGATAAAACCTACTCCTTCGCACGAATAATCGTCGTGTCCGAGAGTGGTATGAAAAATGCGCCCTTTTCCATAAGTCAATGCCATCAGCATTGGTTCGTTCCTGTCGCTTGGAGCTTTTCCCGACATATCTTTACCCGTAGCCAAAACGATCATGTTCTCGCCCGGTCCACGCAATTTAGCGTAACACTCGTCTTTGGTTGTCAACCAAACTTTAGGCAAACCCTTTGTAATGGGATGATCAGAAACCCGTATGGTAACCGGAATGATGTGTTGCGGCCCATGGGCGCCGGCGCCACCCGGTGTATTATCGCGAACCAATTCGCCTTCGTTGGTGTAATACACATAAGGGCCATCTTTCTCTGTCCGGTCGCCCCATCCGCCTAATCCAATCATTTTGTTATACTCGAGCCAGGTTGGAAATGAGTTGTCGGCAGCATGTACCGAAACAAAACCACCACCTTTCTTCATAAATTCTTCAAGAGCTTTTTGTGTAGCTTCCGGCCAATCTGCGGCTCTCCAGCCGAAATTGGAAACTACTACATCATATTTTTTGAAAGATAGTAGAAAATCAGGATCCGTTTTTGGATCTTTCAAATCCTGGGTTTCACCCACACCTGCTAAAGGAAGATATGCTTTTTCACGTCCACCCATCCAGGTAAACTTTGTTCTTTTGATATCGACAGAAAACAAACCTGTTTCTTCCAGATATTGCTTCATCATGATGGTCGATTTGGGCCAAACCTCGTGATTGTTTTGTCCGTCGACAATAAGCACCTTTATTTTTGCTTCAGCAGAAAAAGTTAAGGTCAGAAGACAAACAAAACTTAATAAACGTGTTTTCATATTATTCGTTTTAATGTTTAAATTCTGAAATTAGAATTGCTCCTCAATCCCAAACATAGCCAGCGCACCGGTTGGACACGCTTTGGCAACGATTTCTGCCGTTTTCTCCAATCCCTTCTGAACGCTTTTGTTAAACGGAACACCCACTTTTACATCGAAACCGCGACCAATAAATGTAAAGCCAAATTCTTCCTGATGCTGACGCGTTAACCGAACGCAGATGCCACATTTGATACACTTGGAAGGTTCGTAAACAATTCCTTCGCGGTGAATGAATTTCTCGACATGAAAACGTTCTTCACTCTGAAAACGTTTCTGAACAGCATGATACCGGTCAGATAATTCGCGCAACACGCACGACTCCGGATTGCGGCAGTCGCAATGCATGCAGCGCTTGGCTTCGCGGATTGCATCTTCGCGTGAGAAACCCTCCTTGCCAGCCTTTTGACGTGGAGCAGTTTCCGAATCTTTTTTGTATTGAATAAATTCTGCTTCAGCCAATCTTCCGAATTTGGAATTAAATCGCTCCGGATATCCTGAAACTTCGGCTGTTTTGAAATAATTGTCAATGACTGTAGCCACCTCTTTCCCCTGACCAACTGAACGTACGGCCAGTTTCGACGTACGAACTGAATGCCCGATGGCAAAAACTTTGGGAGCAGAAGTCGAATGACTGTTCTTTTCTACAATGATTCCAGCCTTTGTTGCCTTCAATCCATATACCGAACTTCCTTCCGGAACAGTACCAGATGAAACTACAACAGCATCAAATTCGCTCTGTAATTCAGCAAAACGGCTGTCATTAATCGTTTCATTCAATCTGATTTGAACACCGGTCGCCACGATTTGAGCGATTTCCTGATCAACGACTTCCGAAGGTAATATTTCCTGATCGATCTGAAGCAATTCGCCACCAGCTTTGCTGTTCTTTTCAAAAATTACTGTCTGATGACCTTTAATCTGCAAATAATAAGCAGCGGCCAATCCGGCAGGGCCAGCACCAACAATGGCTACTCTTTTGCCTGAAAGCTCAGCCATTTGCGGCTGATATGGCTTTTCTGTTTTTAAATCTTCGTCTCCCACATATCGTTTCAGCAGACAAATTGAAACTGCTTCGTCCACCTGTTTGCGGCGGCAACCAGCCTCGCATGGAGCAGGACAAATTCGCCCCAAAATGGAGGGCAAAGCGATATCGCGTTTTACGACTTCCAGTGCTTTGGCGAAATCCCCTTTGGCAATCAGCCGGTTCATCAGCGGAATATTCATGTGTGCCGGACAAACCAACTGGCAAGGCGCTTCACAATCGCCCACATGTTCGCTCAACAGCAATTCGAGTGCCGCTTTCCGCGATTCGATGGTTTCCTCATCGCTGGTAATGATGTTTTGCCCTTCAAAAACCGGAGTAGAGCACGAAGCAAAGAACCGTCCGTTTTTAGCGTCTTTCACCAGGCAGATCATGCACGAAGTGAAATGCTCGGTTCCTTCTAAGTAGCACATGGTCGGAATTTCAATTCCAACCGATTTGGCTGCTTGCCAGACTGAAGTGCCAGCAGGAACTTCAACGGAGTGATTATCTATAGTGAGTTTTATCATTTGCGTTTATATTCTAAAGGTCTGACAGGTTTAAAAACCTTTTATGTCTAAAATCCTAAATCTTCTAAATCTTTCGCGACCGATACGCAGACGCACGATCGTGCGTCTCTACCTACACGATCTCGACCGCATCAACCGGGCAAACCTGTTTGCAGGCGTCGCATTTGATGCAGAGGTCGGTGATGACTTCATGCTTTTCATGAGGCCTGAACAGAATAGCTTCGGTTGGGCATTTCTGTGCGCACTTGGTGCAGCCAATACATAAATCGTTGATCTGGTATCTAATCAAACTCTGGCATTTGCCCGACGGACATTTTCCATTGATGTGAGCGACATATTCGTCCCTGAAATATCGTAAAGTTGACAAAATCGGGTTTGGAGCCGATTTTCCCAATCCGCACAAACTTCCCTTTTTTGTCCAGCCTGCCAAGTATTCTAACTCATCCAAATCTTTCAAAGTACCCTTTCCTGTAGTAATTTTGGTCAGGATATCGAGCATTCGTTTGGTTCCAACGCGACAGAAGGTACATTTTCCGCAGGATTCATTCTGGGTGAACGACAAAAAATAGCGTGCAATATCCACCATACAGTCATCTTCATCCAGAACCACCAAACCGCCGGAACCCATCATCGCACCCACTTCAAGTAAGGATTCGTAATCGATTGGAGTATCGTACAATTGAGCAGGCACACAACCTCCGGAAGGTCCGCCAATCTGCACGGCTTTGAATTTTTTGCCATTCTGGACGCCGCCGCCAATTTCTTCCACAATCTGGCGAACGGTTATTCCCATCGGTACTTCAATCAATCCGCCACGGTTCACTTTTCCGGCCAAGGCAAAAACTTTGGTTCCCCGGCTGGTTCCGCGACCAATTTCGGCAAACTTATCCGATCCTTCGCGAATGATGTACGAAACCTGTGCAAAAGTCTCGGTATTGTTGATCAGCGTGGGCTGTTTCCACAAACCACTCACGGCAGGAAACGGCGGACGAATACGTGGAAATCCACGCTCGCCTTCAATGGAAGCCATCATGGCTGACTCTTCGCCACACACAAAAGCACCAGCACCTTCGTAAATGGTCATGTCGAACGAAAATCCGCTTCCCATGATGTTTTCACCGAGGTAATTCTTTTCGCGACAATAAATCAGCGCCTGGCGAATTCGTTTCACCGCCAACGGATATTCTGCGCGGATGTATAGAAATCCCTGCGTTGCGCCCACAGCTTTGGCTGCAATAACAGCACCTTCAATCACGCGATACGGATACGATTCGAGTAACATCCGGTCCATAAAAGCGCCGGGATCACCTTCGTCGCCATTCACAATCAGGTATTTCACATCCGATTTATTTTCGGCTACCAAGCTCCATTTCAGGCCGGTCGGGAAACCAGCCCCTCCCCTTCCACGCAGTCCGCTATCGTTGACAATCTGTACAATTTCTTCGGAAGTCAATTCTTCCAGACAGGTTTTCATAGCAACAAAACCTTCGTGCGCCTTGTATTCTTCGATGTCAAGTGGATTAATAATTCCACGGTATTGTGTCGCAATCGGTATCTGGCGATCCAAAAAATCGGACACCTGCTTTTCGCGGGCATCAATTGAATATTGTTTCACGCCATCCCAAACGGTGTCGGTTTGCACACTCTCGAAGAACTTGTAAACGCTGTTTTTCAGCATTGCAAAAGTACTTTGAGGTTTAAAATGATTGGCAATAATACCGGCAATATCTTCGGGTTTCACCTTGGCATACAAAGTTGACTTTTCATTTTTTGGGAAAACCTCAACCAACGGTACCTGATGACACATGCCCACACATCCCACGTTTTTCAGACTGATTTTGATACCTGTGTCGACAATCGTTTCTTCAACCGCCTTTTTAACATCTTCACTTCCTGAAGCCACACAGCACGATCCCAGTCCGATGCGAATTTCGCCCTGAATTTCCTGTCCGTCCACGTTGCGGAACAGTCCTTTTTTAGCTCCTGAAATTCCGGCGTGTTTCTCGAAATCAGCCAGCACATTGCCAACTTTATCTGAAGCTACATGTCCGTATGTAATCTCGTCAATCTGAACCACTGGCGCCAAGGTGCAGCAACCTAGACATGATACCTTTTCGATGGTATATTTTCGTGACGCATCAGTCTCCTCGTGTCCTGTCAGGTTAAAATGACGACGGAATGCATCGTAAACCTGCCCTGCACCTTTCACGTGGCATGCCGTTCCGACGCACACTTTGATAATGTGTTCGCCAACGGGTTGCATCCGGAATTGCGAATAAAACGAGGCCACCCCGACAATCTGTTCCGGAGTGATTTCCGTTTTCTCGCAAACGTATTTCAGTGCTTCCTCCGGAAGGTAATTGTAGGTATTTTGAATCGACTGCAAAATCGGAATGACTGATTTTCCCTCCACCCCTTTTTCAGCGATAATCTGATCAACAGTTTGTTGTATATTCGTTTCGTTGTTCACTTTTTTGTTTTATTTATTATCCTGTCCGTCAGCTAAAGCAGACGACAAAGAATATCATCACAATTATCCAGCGTTTCATTTATTCAAGAAACGGCCTATCCTTTACCGTTGGTTGGCTTAAGCCAACTGACATGCAGCTATATTTATTAATTTCCAAAACAATACAAATTATTCATCCCCCTCAGATAAACCCGTCCATCCGAAAATACAGGCGAACAAACTGCTTTTTCACCCAATTCGGATGTCCCGATTAGTTGATAATCTTTGGTTGCTTTCACAATGTGCGTTTTTCCCGACATGTCAGTGATGTAAACTTTTCCATCGGCATAAATTGGTGATGAATAAAAGGCATCACCATATTCCTGATCCCATAGTTTCTCACCGGTTTTGGCATCAATGCAGGCAAAAACACCGTAAGTTGTAGCAATAAAAACCAAACCGTTTATTGCTAATGGGCTCGAGACTTCAGGCAAAAACTCATCGGCTTCCCAGGCAATTTCAGGAGTTCCACTACCGATTTTGATCCCAACCAGTTTAGCATATTCGTTGGCTGCAAACACCATTCCGTCGGCATATCCGGCCGATGGGCCAACTTCTCCGGAAAGACAAGCAATGTTCCAAAGTTCTTTCCCTGTCTGTGGATCGTAGCCGTTCACATTCGGATTGGTGGTCAGGATCACTTCGGTGCGATTTCCGGTGTTGACCAAAATCGGTGATGACCAGGAAATTTTTGAATTACGGGCAGTCTCCCAAGCGGTAGTTCCGGTTTGCGTGTCTAAAGCCATTAATTTACCTGACCGGTTGGTATCGTATTGAATCAGCAACTTGTCTTTGTAAACAATCAGCGACGAACCATGTCCGTAGTGATTATCGGGAACTCCCAGATTACGCGCCCACAAACGTTTCCCGCTCATATCGAGGGCAATTACATCGCCGGTTGCAAAGATGGCAAACACCGCACGTCCGTCGGTAGCCATGGTTGGAGCAGCCAAGCCAGTGTCGGCAGTAACTTTCGGCATGCCCGAAGGCGAACCTTGTATATTGTCAGCGGCAGCTTCCCAAAGCAATTTTCCAGAGTTTTTATCGTAGCAATAAACCATGCGCGCCTGAGCATCGGCGCCCGTAACAAACAACTGATTTCCCCAGATGATCGGCGAACTGAAACCTGCCTTTGGCACTTTTACTTTCCAAACTACATTTTTCCCGCCAGCACCGTTCCATTCGGTTGGCGCATTTTTCTGAAATGCAATGCCATCGCCCTGTGGACCACGAAAAAATGGATAATTGGCTTTCAATTCTGCCTGAGTTGGCAATCCTGCCGGTTTTGCTGCCACTTCTGCAGAAGCCGTTCCCGCGTTAGTTTCCGAAGCACTAACTGGAGCAACATTGTCAGTAGTTGCATTCTCAGTGGAGACCGGAGCTGTCGACTGCGCTGTTTGTTCCAGAGGAGCAGAAGCCTGCTCTGAACTTGCAACCGGAACTGCAGATGGATCTTCTACGGCAACAACATTTTCGTTCACCATGTATTCTTTGAGCGAATTGGAAGACAAAATTCCGGAGACCAAAGCCAGCACAACTAATCCTGAGCCGACATAGATGACCCACTTCTGCGCCACCAGTTTATCCAGCCCTTGGACCTCGTTGGCTCTATCAATTTCATTCAGTTTCGATTTGGCCGACAACACAAAGCGGATGGCCAGAATGGAAATAATGATTCCAAGAAACATGAGGTAGCTGCCTGTACGGATTTGCCATTGGCTGGTGAAATACGCTTTACGGGCCATAAGGTCGAAGGCGCGGATTTCGGTTTTCAAGGTTTCGTCGGAAGGATTTTCGCTCAGCCGTTTGACCAACGCCGGAATAGTTTTGTTGTCAATGGGTTTGTTCAGCTTGGTCTGCACAAAGTTGGTTATCAGCAAAACAGCCATGATCAGGGCGAATCCGGCAGCGATCCAAGCGATGCGTTGTGCCAGTTTAATTTTATCGGTTTTTGAGGTATTCATTATATTTTGAATTCAGATATTTTAAATCATTTTTTGTTGTTGCCATGTCCGTCAGCTAAAGCAGACGGCAAAGGATAAGTCGCAACCATCAACCTTTTCCGGTTTCTTTTCTCCGTTTTTCGTTCTCCTTGCTCGTTGCCCTATGCCTCTTTCTTCACCGGACAATAATCCATGCAACGTGCACAGCTCAGGCAATTGGTTTTGTTGGGTTCCCAGTCTTCGCGTTTCCTGAATTTTGACAAATTAATCAGGCTCGTGCCAATTACCAATCCCATAAAACCGCCCAACAGCCAACCGCCAAGGTAGAACTGACGACGAATAGCATCAGCTTCCTGAACCAGTTGTTCAGTCGATTTTCCGGAGCTCATAAAGGTGCGAACATCTATATTTTTAGCGTCATTCTTTACTTCAGGATGTTCCACAATTTGCTCAGCCAAATAAACAGTCTGATTGAATCTGGACAATGGCACGTGCATCATCGAACCTGCAAATCCACCAATACCAATCCACAATGGAAGAAGTACAAAATAGGTCATCAGCCTGTTCACATTGCTGCGGCGTTTTCCGGTTTCAGCAACAGGTTCGTCGATGGCACCAAACGGGCACGAGTTGGAACACAATTTACATTGGATACATGCTGCCGGTGTAATGGTCATGTGCCGTGATGAAAACTTCGACATCCAACCCAGCAAAACACCATACGGACAGAAGAACCGGCAATACGGACGGGCTACAAACACGCCAACTGCCAGAAATAAAATTCCAAGTATTAACATGCTGTACGGTGCATCGAACCTGAAAAGTCCGACGAACGGATCGTACCTGCAGATGATAAATTCGGACTTGGTAGCTACATACAAAACTGCCAATCCCAAGTATAAATACGGTATCAATCCCAATACTTTCTGAATCCATTTTGGTAATTCAATGGGCTTTAGGACCACAATATCCTGAATTGCTCCTAACGGACAGGCTCCGGCACAGAAAGTCCTTCCGAAGAAAAGTGAAAAAATCAACGGCAAAAGGAAAAACAGCAAAGCTGTGAACGGAATGGCATAAGTCGGATCGACAATTCCCAAAATTACATTCTGGATAGAACCAATAGAACAGATGCAACCTTCGCGGTAAAAGCCAAAATACAGCAAGGAAAATATCGAAGTCCAGAAAACACCTTTCCTGGAGCGTTTTTTCAGCACAAACCAGGTAACTACCGATAGAACAACCAGTAAAATCAGTACATCCAGGTATTCCAGAAATATCATCCGGGGCGATGGCGCGGTGGTTTGAGGCTGCGTATAACCCGAGTCAAATTCAGGCTTTGGAAAGCGCTGTTTGGCATCGGCAGCAAAAGATTGAATTGCTCCAAAAATCAGTATCGAAATCAGTAAAAAATATCGTTTAAATAGTCTCATATATAGTTTCAAGTTCCAAATTATTTTGTATTACGAGTTGCGGATTTCGAGTTTCGAGTTATGCGTTCAAAACACGAAACCCGTATAGCGTAACTCACAACGTACTTTTATCCCTTTTTCAAATTATCCTTACTCGTTCCGCCTTTGGTAAATCCGCCTTTAATCAGATATGGTGTATTGGCCGGAACACGCTGAAAAGCATCAGCCGGACAAACTCGTGCTATGGAACAGTCGTTGCAGTTTTTGCACAAATCGTGGCGAACCTGCAAATGCAGTGAACCGTTTCCGAACGAGGTGCAACCAGCAACGCACTTGGCACAACCGATACACAAATCTTCTTCGATTACATATTCAAAATAAGGTTCTTCAATATATTTTCGTTTGATGGCAGCAGTTGGGCAAAGCTGATTTTCGGCAGCTGTACTCCGGGCGTTCGCATCAGGTTTCAAGTAGCCACCGCACAAATCACAATAGCCACACAAATCGTAAGCATGCACGCATTTTACTGCAGAAGGAGTCATAACACACTTATCGGCACAACGACCGCACTGTACGCATTTAAACGGATCGAGCTGCCACACCAGATCCTTCGATGTGGACTTCAGAAACGAAACCCCGGCTACACCACCAAGAGAAACAGCCAATGCCATCTGCATGCCGCTTCGTAGAAACCGACGTCGTTCGATGCTTTTGGGTTCTTTTTTATCGCTCATCTTCCTTGTATTTTTTAGCTTTATCTAACGAGCAAGCCGTTAGTTTCTGGCATTTTTTGCAAAATTGATTATCGGCACAGCCTTCCAACTGGATACGGTCTTCGGCAAGCAGATAAGCCGAACCGCCGATCATCGCCGACAGAAAAGTAAGCTGTGCTGCTTTTCTGAAAAAATCTCTTCTAGTTGTTTCCATCTTTTTTCTTTTCAAAAATTCGGACCTGTTGTTTCGTGAAATCAAGAGCTATTACCCTGTGTTGCTTGTCAACTGTAATATCAGGTGCCATTGATCCACTGAATGCATCGGGAGGAGCCACAACTCCAATGAATTGTCCATGCTGATCGTATAATTTTATCCGGGGCATTCCTTTTTCGCTCGTGATAAATGAATTGTCGTCCAGAATTGCAAAATGCGCCGGATTGCAACAACCGCTAAATCCTTCGATTTTGAAACTGGTTAGGCCCCATGATGTGCGAAGCGAGCCATCCTTATTATAATTTTCGAATACATGACGACCTGTATTTGCTGCCCATAAAAAGCCATTATCGTCAATCGCCACATCGAAATACGGACTTGGAATCACAAATCCGGGAATTCCCTTTTGCTCATTTTTCTCTCCTATTTTCTGAACAATTTGTCCGTTAGTATTGCACTGATAGACAATCCGGTTACCGGCATCGGCCACATATACATTTTCTCCGGAAACAGCTATAGAGGTAAATAACGCGCGGTCGCCAAACGAATTCCAGCGTTTCACCAGTGTACCGTTTTGATCATACATCACCACATAATCGCTCATCCCCATCCAAATCTGGCGGTTTTCATCAATAGCCACACAAGATACCGAATCAATCAGTTGTTTGCTGAAGATTTGTTTTCCTGAATAATCGAATTTCAGCAAATGATTGTCGGTAGCTACTACAATTGTAGAATCTGATACTGCAACTCCTGCCCAATCATGAACTTTAACCGAAAAATGAGTCTTTTCGGAATACAGAATCTTCGTGGAATCTACTTTTCGATATTCATCGATATTATATTCATATGGATTTTCGATGTTTTTACCGGCTTTCTTTCCAATAAAATCCTTGCCAATAATAACGACAATGGCCACAGCCAAAACGATCAGCACAATATTTACCAGTTTCCGGTTCATAGCTTTTTAATTTACTTTCACACAATACATCTTCTTCGCATCACGCAACATCAAAAATCCATCGGCCAAAGCCATTGGACCCCAAGCGTCTTCACCATCAAACAGCTTTTTCTGTGCCATCTGAATGTACTTTTTACTGTCGGGTTTAATCATAGTCAGCGTACCGTCGTCGCTCAGCACAAACATCTTGTTATCCGCAATCAGGTAGGGGCCAAGTCCAAAACGGCCATCCTTTCCCGAAGTCCAGATTACTTTCGTTACATCTGCCGGATCGACGCAAATCAACTGATTACGCAATGGCCCGGCATCTTTAGGTTCAATCCCCAACATCATTCCGTCCCAAATAACCGGAGTCTGCTGTTCGCAAGCCATTCCATCTTTGGGAAGATATTGTTTCAAAACGTCTACTTTATATTCACCTCCAGATGGAGTAACTTTAATCATCATACTTCCGGCGCCATAGCCAGCCGTTAAAAATACTTTTCCATCCGGAAAACAAACCGGTGCAGGAGCAACTACTGCATGATTCCAGGCTGTTGACTGCCAAAGAATCTTGCCTTCATCAGCACCTTCAGCAGACACAGCCAAAACTGCTCCAACGGCGCTATACACATACATTTTTTTGCCATTGAATGTCCATGGCATGATCGATGAATGCGACATTTTAATTCCGCCCGGGTTAGGCGTTTCCCACAAAACTTTGCCGGTTGCCATATCCACCGCAATCATTACTGAAGTTCCGCCCGGAGCCAGAATCGCTTTGTTTCCGTCAATCATCGGACACTGGCCGGTGAACCACAAAGGCACTTCGGTCTGATATTTCTGAACCATGTCGAGACCCCAAACTAAGTCGCCGGTTTCGCGCTTCACGCACATTACATGACAACGAGGACCTATGGTTAGAATGTATTCCGGAGTAATGGCCGGAACTGTACGCGACATTCCGTGGTTGCGTTTCAGGCTGACATTATACGAACGTTTCCAAAGCTCTTTGCCATCTTCGAGCGAAAAGCACCGTAACGCATCTTCACGTTTGGCTTCATCATAATCCATCACATAAACTTTTCCTTCGTATATAGCCGGTCCTGCATGGCCTTCACCCAGTTCAACTGACCATTTGATTTCCGGATCGTTGCCTGACCAACTGTTTTTTAGAGGACCAGTATTCTTTACAATATTGTCGTAATCGGCACCACGGAACCGAGTCCATGTTCCTTTTAAGCTGGAAGTTGTAGTTCCGAAGGATTCAAATTTTTCGCCGATATTAACAACCTGGACAGAAGCAGAATCAGCTCCCCCGCGGTTATCCGCACCTGGAACACTTTCAGCAAACTGGCTGGTTGGGTCTTTCATCAGCCACCAGAAAAAGAGGATCAGCAGGATAACAGAAATTACACCAATACCGTATTTAATTAGCTTTTCCAATATATTTTAATTTCCCAATGAATAATTATGCCTTTATGTTATACACAAACAAAACATCGCCGTGACGCAAATACAATTTACCGTTAGTAATAAATGGATGCGACCAGAATGGACCTGCTCCGCCCTGCAACTTAAATGAACTGATTACTTCGAAACTTTGGGGATTTGGTTTCACCAATGCCACAGTCCCGTTTTTTTCTTCCAGAATATAAAAAAGCCCATCGGCATAAACCAGAGCGCCTTTCGTCAACCAGTCGGTTTCATATTTTACTTCACCCGAATTCCAGTCCATGCACACCCATTTACCTTTGCTGTTGCTTTCCCAGTTCGAGCCGTAGATGTTGCCATCCAACTCAATCAAACCATGATGATGGTTATCCAAAGTCATGTTGCTCCATTTTTCAGTGGCCGATTTGCCATCTTCACTCATGGTAATCATTACATTGCGGTAATCGTATCCCATCGAAATAAAAATATCGCGTCCTTTAACTACCGGCGTATTGGCCCATATCAAACCTGGTTGATCCCATTTGGCACCATCCCAGTATTTGAAAGTCCAAGCAACTTTACCTGATGCAGGTTCAAGCGCAATTAGATTAGTTCCGGTAGCTGCCAAAATATACCTGAATTGATTGTATTCGTAAATGATAGGTGAAATATAACAGCGTGGTCCTCCAACCGATTCACTTTGCCAAACCGGTTTTCCGGTCATTTTATCGAAAGCAACGACCGAAGTTTTAGCTCCACCAGGAGTACAAATCACTTTATCGTCGACAATCAGTGGTGATTCAGAAACACCCCAGATATGCCATTCAGCGCTGTAATCCTTATCCACATTCACTTTCCAGCGAATTACACCATCCGAAACATTCAGACAAACCAGTTCGCCGGTTCCGCTGATAATGTAAATACGATCGTCTTCGATGGTTGGAGTGCTTCGGGTGTCGGGAAACGATTTGGTCCATGAACGGCCATAAGCTACTTTCCATTTGATTTGGCCTTCAGGAGTGATACACGACAGGTAATCGAGCGTATCGATCATTCCTGTTGCAAAAATGAACTTATCAGTGGCAACAACTGAAGAATATCCTTTGCCAATTCCTTCTACTTTCAACAACAATTCAGGACCGGCATCGGGCCATTTTTTCAGCAATCCGCTATCGGTAAATTTTCCATCGCGGTTCACACCGCGCCATTGAACTGGTTGTGCTGCAACGATTAAAACAAGTAAGAAGAATGTAATCGATAGATTTATTCGTTTCATATTTTTAGTTGGTTTATTTAGATTTGGAGTCATCGTCACCTTCTTATTCCGAGATTTTATAAGCAATCAGTGAGTTTCCGTGGTGAATGTACAAAACCCCTTTATTAATAACAGGATGTGCCCAATGCTGCTCAGCACCTAAAGTTACTTTGGTTTTGCTGATAATTTTTAATCCGGAAGGATTGGCATCGGCGATAAATAATTCGCCTTTTTCGGAATAGCCAATGAGTTTATTGTTGGCAGCTATCGCCACGCCTTTGGCAACTTCAGTTGAAGCGTATTTCTGCGCGCCGGTTTTCCAGTCGATACATTGCCAGCTGCGACCACTATCACCCGATCCGTAGATATAACCATCGATTAAAACAGCTCCGCCCATGCGGCTGTCGAAACTCTTAATATCCCATTCTTTGGTCACAGAACTTCCATCAGCACTCAATTTAAGTTTTTCACCACCTTGTCCGTATCCACTAAAAACGAATAAACCGCCATCAGAATAAATTGGCGTATTGGGGTGAACGGCCCACTGATTGGGATGTTCAAAATTCCAAAGTAGCTTACCGGTTGTGGCATCAATTCCCAAAACATGGTTGGCTGTATGCGTAACCAATAACTGACGGGCAGGTAATTTTACAAGTATAGGAGTGCAATAGGCTGATAATTCACCTAATCCCGGAGAACTCCAGATGGTTTCCCCTGTCATCCGGTTTAATGCCATAACATTGTTCTTCTTTCCTCCTGGAGTACAAAACAGTTTATCGCCATCAATCAATATGGCGTCGGTATACCCCCAGGTAATATTTGTTCCATCAAATTGAGTAGTATATTCTTTTGCCCAAACGACTTTTCCGGTTTTAAGTTCAAGGCAGGTTAATTTTCCGTGACCGGTAAGCAAATAAGCCAAATCGCCAACTATTGTTGGAGTTGAGCGGACTCCGGGGTAACTGGCATCGAACTCTTTTCCGTATTTAAACTGCTGAAGTTCTTTCCCATTTTGATCAAGCACGAATAACACGGCTTGTCCGGATACCATTCCGTTGATGTATATTTTATTGTTGGCAAATACCGGTGAGGTAAAGCCCTGCCCCAGATTATCATACGACCAAATGATTTGTGGACCATCGGAAGGCCATTGCGGCAAAAGTTTATCAACGGAATAAATTCCTGAAGAATTCGAACCACGCCATTTGGTGGCTTCCTGCGAATTGGCAATAATTGACAGGCAGGAAAACAAAATCACAAATACAGATATTAGTTTCATAGTTACAGCTTAAATTGATTTTTTGTAAAAGTATCAAGGATCGATCAGTATTACAACAAGATACAGAATTTAATACGGTTCTAAATAATAAGATTTATTAACAAATCGATTATAAACAAACACGACACATCGATCTGCAAAACAGATAGTTAATTAAACTTAAATAAATAATTGGGATTTAGATTAACGAGACAAATGAAATTGAAATTCCGGGAAACGATTCCCGATGGCATTATTTAATTGATTGAGAAACCTGAGATATACCGGTAAGAACTTATAAAATTAGCTACTCAATTTGGAAATATATTCACGTAAACTTTCGACCCGGATTGGCTTTTCAATGAAATCATCCATTCCAATCTCCAGGCAGGCACCTTTATTCTCGTTAAGTTCACTTCCGCTAAGAGCGACAATCATAGCCCGATGCAAGGTTTCCGAATCCTTTTCAAATGCACGAATCAGTTGAGTTGATTCCATGCCATCCAGAACCGGCATCTGTATATCCATAAAAATGAGGTCATATCTTTTCTGCTTATACATTTCAAATGCCTCCATCCCGTCAGATGCAATATCACACGTAAATCCGATCTGACGGAAAATCAGCAATGCTAACCTTTGATTGACTTTATTGTCATCAACAAGCATAATTTTCGGGTCTTTCAAAATTTCCATATCTATCTTTGTTGAGCCAGAAACGATAAAAATCAAAGAGTTTTATGATCAAATATACTTGGACAAAGATAAAGAAGTTTAATAAATCACGATGTTCTAAATGATCCACATTGAATGAAAGTTCGAAAAAACAGGATCAACCCGAAAAGAAACTAAACGGCAAAGTCAGAACTAACCCACCTTTAACCTATTGGCTGGCTTGGGCAAAACCTGAAGCTTTTTTAAATCAGCAATTAAATCCATTATAAACGACACGTATATTTTCAGATTTTCGGCCATAACCTGCTGATATTTAAAGACAAAATCGGAAAGCTCGTCCTCTCTATAAATGAGTTGTAACTCATCTAAAAATTCCCAACGCTTTTTCTCAAACCAATGCTCATTCCTGAGCATTCGTCTGTCACCATATATCTCGAAATAATGACTGTATAGTTTTTTTGCATTTTTAACCGACTGATCGGCTTTCAATTTTGAAAGTGCGCTGGAATAAGCTCGTAACAAGTACCAATAGCGATTTAAACTATCTGAAAATTCGACCAGATATTTTAAGTCTGATAACGATTGGTAGAAATAGTCAATATGACCAGTATTTAGATACGAATCGAGTAATTCAAGCTTAATTGGAGTATAATGAATGAACTCTGCAAAAAACTCAGCAGCAAGTTTTTTAGATTCAGATTGATCATCTTTACTAAAAGAACCTTCATAATAACTCTTAAATGAAAGGGCAGATTTCTTCATGTTTTCAATTCCTCTACCAAAGCTAAACTAATTGAAAACAAAAACCTAGTCATTAAAAGGACCACTTTCTAAACCCTAGAAATGAACTATCATTCTATCGTTCTGGTTGATCAAAACCAACAAAAAGAAATATTTCACCCCAAAATAAACGAATTTGCTGATTATGATTATTTTCAAATTCCGGCATAGATAATCATACCGATACCAATTAAAAACAGGAAAAACATGGTTACCAGAAGACCCGACGTGCCTTTTACTCCATGAAATTCTTTCCAGATAAATACTCCCCATAAAGCAGCTACCAATGTCGCACCCTGGCCCAATCCGTATGAAATGGCAAATCCAGCCTTTCCGGCAGCAATAATGCTGAAAGTCATTCCGATACTCCAAATCATTCCACCCAAAATACCTGTAAAGTGTTCTTTGCCATTTCCGCCAAAATATTGTGAATAGGTTACAGATTGACCTTCAAATGGTCGTTTCATCAGGATGGTATTGAAAATAAAATTGCTGATAAGTATTCCTACCGAAAATATAAATACGGCAGTATAGGGAGTTAAAAAACCAACTTCGGGTTGTTCCAGATTGGTAACCATCGAACTTGCCACAAAACGATAAAACAGAGCCATCAAAACTCCGCCAACTACAGATAATACAATTCCTTTGGTCGGAACTTTATGCGATTGAGAAGCTTTTTTGCGATAAGCCACGGCATCAATTACAATGGCAACTGTAATCAATGCAACACCGGTGAATAGCCACATTGCATTTCCCTTCGGACTGGCCATATAATTCACAATTACTCCAAGTACTAGCGCAATGCCAATACCAACCGGAAAAGCAACCGACATACCTGCAATTGAAATAGCCGCAGCAACCAAAATATTGGCTGCATTAAAAATAATCCCACCCAGAAACGCGTTGCCAATTTTACTCATTTCGGCCTGACTGATATCTTCAAGGAAACCTCTGCCCAATTCTCCTGAACTACCCATTGTAAATGAGAAAATGAGTGACATAAAGAGAATTCCGATCACATAGTCCCAGTAAAATAATTCGAAACGCCAGGATTTTTGCGCCAATTTCTGGGTATTGGCCCACGATCCCCAACACAACATGGTAATCACACAAAGAATTACAGCTAACAAATATGAACTGACGATGTACATGGCTTTGTAATTTATTATTGATGATTGCTTATTTCGGTTCGTAAAGCATTAAATCGTCCAAAATATCAGCGATTTTCTGATACGGATATTTGTGTACCAAAAAGGAATGATTTGAGTTCTTGTCAGCGTTCCACAAGTTTGATCCGTCAGGATTGCAAACGAAAGTTCCATTCCCAACCACATAAAAATAGTTTTCCGGATTGCGCACAGCGCATAAAACTGCGGTATGATCCCATGAATTGCGGTTCTCCGATTTTCTGTCTTCGTAATTCGACAAACAATACTGGTATGCCCACTGAACCGGACTTCCTTTGGTTCCCTTAGTTGCCACTTTGCCTCCAGTCATGATCTTCACACCAATTTCGAAGCCACTAAAAAGGACCGGAGTTGGCCAGTTCTTTATAACATATTCTGATGCCGTGGCGTGTCGGTTCACATTAAATTCACTTCCTTCCGGAAATGCACCAGCCATTGCTACCCACTTTTTCACTTTTTTAGTCACCAGTTCTTTTCCAGAAAGTCGACTATTCTGATCAGGAGCTGATTTCAATAGAGCCTCCAGATTCGATAAAAATCCAACCGTAACAATAACTACACTTCCATCGGGTTGGGCTGCTAAAACCCTTCGGTAAACTTCAGTTGCAGAAGGATAATCATTGTTGGTTTTCAGCTTGGGTAAATATTTCACAACCAAAGAATCGTTCCAATGATTCGGGCACGAAAAGTCTGGTGCATCCGATCCGGGAACGCCAATCGGAATTGCGGGTTTCTGAAAATAGCGATTGAAAACTTCGAGCGTTGGCGCAATATACGGATAACCATCGCTGGCCATTGTTGCCAAAATTTCACATTCACCCTTTGCTGCCAATGCATGAAGGACAGTAATGGCACCAATATCATCAAAATCGGGTCCCATATCCGAATCGAAAATAATCTTAACTGGCTGTGCTGATCCGACAAAGCCAGAAAATAACATCAGGAATGCAAAAATAAAAGCGAATCGGGTTAATTGTTTCATCAGTTTAGTTGGCTTAGGTTTATTTATGATTTACTTCTGAAATGAGAACTTATAATTTTCGTTGATTTTGTCAGCAGTTTTAAATACCACTGCTTCAGTAATGTAAACATTTGTGCCGGCTGATTCTGGTCGTTTCTCGCCTTTCACAACAACTTTAACCGTATGTTTTCCCTGCGCCAGATTGGTTATATGATACAGATCCATATTTTCGTGCTGTTGATTCGAATAATTAAAATAGCAGTCGATGCTGCGTTTAAACTGACCATCCACAAAAACATCAGCTTTTCCACCATCTTTAAACCAGTTCCCTGAAATCGAAACACCGGTTCCTTCAAACGTAAAACTAATCTCATCGCCGGCATTTCCGCTGAATGTGGCCTGAGATCTTGCTTCAAGCTTAGTCGGATCTTTAGGACCGACATTGCTCCAATGTCCTTTAATTTGAACTCCTTCAGTGGCAAATGCGCTTATTTTCCGATCAAACACAAGTTTTGGAAAAGCCACTTCCAGTGCAAATGCCTGTGGTTGCTGTACTTTAGCATTCAACTCACTTCCGGTAGCTTCGCCACCATTTTCAAGTGCCAGTTTCTGAGCATATTGTAACGTTTTATCAACGGCCTTATTGAACGAATAAGTGGTATTCACAAATAATGAATCACCAATTGCTTTTACAGCTTCCTGATATTCGGCAGGCAATCCGCTTAACCCTTTCATCACACCCAAAACGGCCATGGCATTCGAAGGGTTACAATCCGAATCCTGTCCGCAACGGGTCGAGATTTCCATCGTTTTAGCCGGATCGCCTTCGCCATAAAGCAAACCCATCACAATGTAAGCGCCATTAAGTTTGGCATCGATGTTAAACGAGGTTCCGGCGCCGCAAATCTGAACCTTTCCCCATTTGGCTTCCAATTCGGCCCAGGCAGCACGCCAATCTGCCGGATAATGCTGGTGAAGAAGAATAACATCTTTCACAATTTTTGCGTAATCACTTTCCGCCGGAATAGAGAGCATTGCTTTGTCGATAATTTTGCTGATATCATTCTCGAAATAAGCTTCGGCATAAAGGGCAGCAACAAAAACACCACCATATACACCATCGCCGTAATTCATGATATGGCCGATTTTATCCGCAATTTGATTGGCAGTCGCAGGCATTCCGGGACACATAAAACCGATGTAGTCGGCTTCAATCTGAAAATCAATATCATCGGCATGAAGGTTGTAATCGGGATGACCCGACTGCGGCGGAAAAATGCTGTCGTAATAGTTCTTTCGGGCCTGAACATTGGCATGCCAGAGCATATATCCAGCCTTTGCAAACAACTCCTGAAATTTTTTAGCCGGAGCATCAATACCATAACGGTCCATGGTCATCAGGAAAGTAAGCTGCACATAAATATCGTCCTGCCAGATGGAGCCTTTCACATCAGCAGGTTTCCATTTGATCGAATCCTCGAAAGTTTTTCCCTGCGCCTTAAATTCAGTCGGCGCACCATAAGTGACTCCGATCATTTTCCCGGCCCAGCCTCCTGCAATCTTATCCTTTAGCGTTTCCGTGGAAATGGTTCGTGTATCAGCTGCCTGCTTTGGAGCACAAGACACCAAAAACAAAGCAATCAAGTGTAAAATCAACTGCAACAAAAATCTTCTCATGGTTGGTTTATTTAGTTTACGATTTCTTTTCGGTATGGAACGGAGGATTGTGCACCCATACGAGTCACCGAGATTGATGCTGCCCGGTTTGCAAATGCAATGGACTCGCGCATAGATTTGCCTTCGGACAAAGCCACCACTAAGGCACCATTAAACGTATCGCCCGCAGCTGTTGTATCAACGGCATCTACCCTTGGGGCCCTAATTAGTTCCGAATGTCCGTTTTCAAACAGGAACGCACCGGCAGAGCCCATTGTAACAATAACCACCTCAACCCCTTTATTGTGGAGTTGCGTGGCGGCTTTCAAAGCCGATTGCTCATCAACAACCCGGGTTCCGGTCAGCAGTTCGGCTTCGGTTTCGTTTGGAGTAATTAAATATAGATTTTGAAGCAACTCATTCGACAGTTGTGCTGCCGGAGCAGGGTTCAGAATTACTTTTTTCTGCCTTTCAGCAGCCTTGGCAGCAATGTATTCAACTGTTTGGATTGGAATTTCGAGTTGCATCAAAACAAAATCCGATTCATCCAGTTTGGTCATAGCTTTATCAAAATCGGCCGGGCTTAATGTTCCGTTCGACCCGGGAGCCACCACAATGGAATTTTCGCCCTTTCGATCGACCGTGATCATGGCCACACCACTCGGATTTTCAGAATCAACTGCCACGAAATCAACATTTATACCTTCATCCTCCAGTTGTTGAACGGCCTGTTTCCCGAAGATATCATCACCAATTTTACCAACAAAAGTGACAACTCCGCCCAGGCGCACGGCAGCTACAGCCTGATTGGCGCCTTTACCACCGGCATTCATCAAAAAACGTCCGCCTAAAATGGTTTCGCCCGGAGTCGGAAAACTATGAGTTTTGATTACCATATCGGTATTCGAACTTCCTATAACGAGTATATTCTTGGGAATAATCATATCAGGATAATTAGGTGAATCAAATTTAACGGATTCAAATCATCTATCTAAACCGATAATCACAATTATTTATATTTTTGAATTTGATTTATTCAAAAATTAAAATACATATAACTCTGTATTAATGCGAATTAAAAATTAAATACAGATACTAATTTATATATTTTAAATAACATTTCCGTCTATACTCTGTTATAAAACATTCGCATGTCAAAACTCAACAGCCTGATTGTCCTGATCAACTCGATGGATAGCGCCGACAAAAGATATTTTGGTCTTCACAGCAAGATTTATGGTAGCAAGAAAGATTACCAATTGCTTTATCAAATCATTCAGAAAACGACTCACGATGCCGATTCGGTAAAAGCAGAATTCCAAAAGTTGCGCCCCAAAGCCAGTTTTGAGATTACCTATAATCATTTGTACCAAACTTTGCTCGATAACCTTTCCTCAAAAGATACAGATACCGAAATCGAATTTCAGGTATTGAAGGCCTATCAGCAAGCCAGGTTTCTGAATAAACGAAACCTGTTTGACGAAAGCCTGCAACTGATCCGAAAATTCAAAGACGTAGCCCTGGACTATGAGTTATTCAGTCCTTTCCTTCTTCTGGCCAAACTCGAAATACGCATTTGCAATCAACTGGAATTCGATCGGGTTGACGAGGATACGCTTATCCGGAAACAGGCTAAGATCGAATCGGTATCGCGCCAACAGCGAGCCATCGAAAACCATACCGGGCTTTACAATCTGATTTCGCTACGACAAATAAAACAAGGTCCGGTGAGAAACGAAGACGAGAAAACTAAACTCAACGATCTGGCATTTAATGAACTTCAGGCTATTTCAGGCCAAAGCAAAAATTCATTTGAAGCTCAGAAACTGCATCTGTTATTTCAGTCGGCCTATTTCATGAAAATGGCTAATCCCAAATCGAGCCTGAAAGTTTATTACGAGCTGAACGAATTGTTTGAAAACAATCGCAAACTCTGGGGAAATCCTCCCTATTTCTATCTCAATCACATCCGCGGAATTCTTAATAACCTCCGATGGTTTGGCAATTATACTGAAATGCCATATTTCATTGAGAAGCTGAAAAATATGCTCCATGATTTCCCATCAGCAAAAAACAACATTCGACCGCTAATTTTCATTTTCGAAAACCTTATCCTGACCGATCAGAAACTTTATACTGAAGCACTGAACCATTTGAATCAGTCGTACAAGGAAATGGAAGAATTACTGCCCGCATTGACCTTTGCCACTCAGGCCGAAGTGGCTCTGCAAGCTGCGGTTGTGTATTTCTGGAACGCAAGTTACCGGCAAGCGATGAAAGTGATCAGACCTGTTTTGAATGTTGGGAAACCATTCAGTCAATTGCCGCAAACTAAGCCCATCAGGTTTATGAATATCCTGATTTGCTGTGAGCAAAAAGACAATGATTTTCTGGAATCCGAAATACGATCGTTTGAACGCGAACTGAGGAAACGGGGAAAACCCTTAAAAAGTGAAGAAATAATTCTGAAAAGTGTTCATCTGATCGTGAAGGAACCCGACCTAAAGATACGGAACAAGAAACTTCAGAGGTTGAAAGAAAGCTTACAGGAATTGAGAAACAATCCATTTGAAAGGCAATTGCTAAATGCATTTGATTTTATTTCGTGGATGGAAACAAAAATCCGGTAAGGCTATATAAATCAGAAGTACCTGGCTACCTTCGATTTGTAGTCGAGGTATTCGGCACCAAATTCTGATTCCAGGTATTTCTCCTCTCCTAAAATGATAAAATGATGAACGACCATTCCATAAATCATAACGGCAAGTAAAAGTATGCTTGGAATGAATAGAAATGCAGCTGTATTGAGGAATATAAAACTGGCATACATCGGGTTTCTACTGATACGGTAAATTCCTCCGGTTCGTAATTCGTGCTTCCCGGTAGGCAAGCCGATATTGGTAATCAAGCCCATTGAAAGATATGCCGGAACGATAATCAGATTGGCCGGAATTAAAAATACAACTGCCATCAGTTTCTGAACGTCAGGAATCTGGTTCTGAATCTGAAATGGCACAATATTCCTATATTCAGGAAACAAAGAGACAACCCAGAACAAAGCCCAGACAGCGAAAAGCAAGAATTTACCAGTATAAAACAAGGCCGGTTGAATCGTTGGTTTCCCCATGGCGCTTTTCCCTTTTCGAGCCAGAAAGGCGCCCAATACAAACGTTGCCAAAATGGGCAAACTTATCAGAACTGTCAGGCTATAATCAATCCAGTTCATTCGACGCTTCCTTTAAACTGATAACCCAACTCGGTAATAACACGTGCAATCTCATCCAGATTAATTTTTGTACCTACGATTTTCACCTGAGCAGTATTTCTATCAGCTACCACTTCATCAATGCCTTCCAATTTTGTAAGATTTCGGGATACATTGGCCTCGCAATGCGGGCAAGTCATCCCCTCCACATTTATTGTTTGAAATGTTTCGAGTGCCATTTTTATGTTTTTGTTAATGAATATACTTTACTGCAAATATATATTTCCTATTATCAGTATTAAATAAGATCGGAACAAATTTACCTCCTTTCGAAAAGTTCGGTCATCACTTTGCCATTCGAATTTGGAAGAGAAAACCCCAACATTTCGGAAACAGTTACCGGGATATCGATTTGCTCCCTTGTAACATTTAAAACTATAGTTTTTCGAAAATCGGGCCCGCACGCAAACAAACTGATATGCCTGCAACCATCGCAACCGTCACCATGCCCAACAAAACCATCATCCACACCATCTAAATGCCGCCCATGATCGTTAGTTACAAATAACGTTGTTGTGTTTTTATAAATCACATCAGCCTGAAGAAACTGCCACAACCGATACACATATTCATCGGTGGTGCGGATACCTTTGATATAACTATTCCAATTTCCGGCATGACCTGAATAATCCGGATCACGAAAGTTGATTAAGACCAGATTGGGATGATTTTTACTCAGAATTTCGAATGCAGTTTTCAACGTCAGGCTATCTTCACGGTAACCGCTTCCCAGTCCATTTCCATCAACACCAGTATTTACTGATGGTGTAAATTTACCGATCCAGAATGGATTTTTACAGTCAGCCAATACCGCAAGTTTATCCTTACTAGCAATTAACCAAGACTTCTGCTGATCATTTCCGTAAACCTGATTCCAATACTGAAACATTGAAGGATTCATGGGCAATTCGCCTCCCCCATTGTCAATCGATTGATAAATTCCGGTGGTAATACTGGTATGCCCTGCCGAAGTATAAGTGGCGCCCATATTGTAAAATCGAGTATTGACAACTCCTTCCTTCGCCAGAATATTGGCCATCCTGGGAATGTACTGATGATTTAAGTCGCCCCATCCTTCGGAATACCTGAGCCCATCGACAACAACGATAATTACATTTTTGGTTTGATATTCGCGGTCAACTTTTTTCGCCTGAAAATAAGTGTATTCATAATCCGGAGCACAGGAACCTATAACTCCTGATAAGATGATCAAGAGCAAACAAATCTTCGAAGCTGCAAAATTCCTGATTAGATTGCGGTATATCATGTTAAACCTATTTTATGATCTGATTGAGTTTTCCCCAAATATCGTTCAGAAACATAAACGGCACCTGAACGCTTTCGGGATTTTCGCCCATGCGCACCAAAACTATATTTTTCGACGGAACAATACTCACGTACTGGCCGTTTTTACCAATTCCTGAAATCATATCTGCGGGTCCGTTTGGCGAAACACTTCCTTTAAACTCCAGTTGTGATTCAGGAACACGAAAGGATTCCTTCCCATTGAGCCACCATAAATAGCCATAGCTTTTATTCAATTGTTGCGATGAATTCACCATTTCAGTAAAGAAGCCATTATCCGTCATAATTTTTTCACCATTCCACGAACCATTATTTAAAATCAGCAATCCAAACCGCGCCATCGAACGGGCTGTACTAAAATAGACATGATCATTATCTACCCATTGCCAAAATCCATCCATGCCAATCTTATTAGTCAGTTTTGCCTTGAAATATGAATCAAATGTCTGACTGGTAGCTTTTGAAATCACATTCTCGAGTAAAGTATATGGTCCATTATGGTAAGCCCAGCGAGTGCCGGGAGCAGCTTTAAAAATCAAGTCCTTTGGTTCGATACTATGACTATCGGTTACACCGTCATCCAAGCCGCTAGCCATAGTAAGCTGATGCCTGATGGTAATCTGCGATTCCTGCTGAGCGATTAACGAAGTCCAACCCACGCCAAGATAATCCGAAGTTTTATCCTGAATTTTCAGAAATCCATCTTCCTGAGCTTTTCCAACGGTAAATGCAATCAGTGTTTTTCCGGCCGAAGCCCAATACCAGTTAGTTGTTTTATTAAAAGAAACCAGCCCAGTCAAATTCTTTCCAAAATATTCCTCCATTACAATTTTCCCATCCTTCAGGAGAATAAAAGCCCTGGTACCATTATCTTCCAGAAGCTTTTTCAATTCAGGTATTCCGGCAGTATTCCAACCTTGCGATTCAGGAGAAATAATATCCCATTCGGTGGTACTTTTGGGTGGAAAATAGCTTGAAACTGAATTCACTTCAGGAGTATCGGTATCCTTCGCACACGAAAGAAAAATAATAAGTAGTATAGGCAGGAATGCATTTCGAAGCATTTTGTTGCGAATTAATTATTGATTTCGTTCAATAAAGGTAACGAAATTGAATCCAATTTGTTTTCTTGAAGTGTAAGGCTCGAATTTGAGAATAAGCTAAAACAAAACGAGGCCACCTTCGCAGGCAGCCTCGCTTCAAAGATTCTTAAAAATTTATTATTTAAGTGCTTGTTGGCAAGCGGCTTTTAATTGTTTAGCAGTAGCATTAGCTTCATCGTAACCTAAAGCTTTTTCACACAACGACAATGCCTTTTCAAATTCGGTTTTGGCTTCTTGTATTTCAGTTTTATAAGCAGCATCAGATGTTTTCAATTTCCCGGCTGTTACCTCTGCGCCTGCTTTATTAATAATTTCACCGCCTTTTGCCATAAGAGGCGAGACCTGACTCACATAATAATTCGCCAATTTCGTTTTCACTTTGGCATCTTTAGGCGCAATTGCATAAGCAGCTTCCATTGCTTTCAGACTTTCTTCATCATTTTTCATGACTTTCAAAACGTCAGATTTAGACAGGAGCGAACTAACCTTCATGCGATTCATCGAAAATGATTGATCGAAATATTTCAAAGCTTTTTCATTATTCTTAGCTTTAACAGCAAACACCCCCATATTATAAACCATCATAGTATCAGTAATCGGGCTATCGCCTAATTTTGCAATTGCCTGCTCATACAATTCCAAAGCCTTTGGAAAGTCTTTAGCTTTTACAGCTGCATTACCTTCGTTCTTCAATTCGGCAAAAGTTTTCTCAACCACCTGTGCATTTACAGCCAAAACACCAATCAACATTATACAAACAAAAAAGATACGCTTCATATTCAAAAAATTTTAAAGGTTATAAAACATTTAGTTAAATTTTACGCAGGTCATATTTAATCGAAATCAAAAATAGTAATTACCATTAAGAATCCTAATTTTTAAGCAACAATTTGAAAAAATGCGAGAGTTAATATTCAGGTATTCTTTATGCTGAATATTTTATGGATTGAACATATCAGGAGTAAAATATCCAAGTATATTCCGTGCCATTTCCAAGCCAGATTTTGCTTCCGAATGATCTTGATCCAGTTCTAAAACTGAAGAATAATCATTCATCGCATCACCCCATTTTTGCATTTTATAATGAATTCGACCACGAAGAAGAAGAGTCTCAACATCAGATGAATTCATCCGGATTTGCTCATTTAAAATCTCCAATGATTTGGACAATTCGTTTTGCTCAACCAATTGTTTTAATTCTGTAATATCCATTTTTCCCATTTTCTATCTGTTTTAATCAGCCCGTGATACTGAAAATACACCATTTATACTTCGAAGTTTATTCATCAAAAAGTCCAGATGTTCCAAGCCATTGACAAATACCCTCAGCGTTCCATCGAAATCGCCATTACTATTTTCGATATTTATCGACCGCATCTGCACTCCAATATCTTTCGAAATAACATGTGAGATTTGTGAAACAATCCCAATTTCATCAGTGCCTGCAATGCGAATGGTTGCCTGAAACGATGATTTTTTCTTCGTATCCTGCCATTTGGCTTTGATCACGCGATACGGATAGCGCTCAATCATTTGAGGCGCATTCGGACAACTTGCCCGATGTATTTTAATGCCTTCACTGATAGTCACAAAACCAAAAATATCGTCACCAAAAATTGGGTTACAGCATGGCGCCAACTTATAAATTACGTTTTTAATGTTGTTATCGATAACCAGATAATCGTCGCCGCCAGAGAAATCAAGTTCCTGAACTTTATCTTTCGGCAACATTTCAGTAATTAATTGTTTTGCCGATTCTTCCTTCTTTTCAACCAGAATATCCTTTATTTCAAGCATATCAATTTTCCCGGTCGAAATATTGTAATACAATTCCTGAGCAAGCTTTAACTTATAATGTTTCAGAAGCTTACGAATACTATCGTCGTTGTATTCAATTTTCCAGTTTTTAACCTTCCGAAGTACTATTTCTTTGCCATTTTCAGCTTCCCGCTTTACTTCCTCGTTTAAACTGGCTTTGATACGATTCTTAGCCTTTGTGGTCACCACAAAATCGAGCCAATCCATTTTAGGTCGCTGATGGTTAGCTGTATCAACCGAAATCTGGTCGCCGTTTTGCAACTTATGCCTCAAAGTAACATTCTTGCCGTTTACCTTTCCACCCACACACCGGTCGCCCACTCCGGAATGAACCTCATAGGCAAAATCGAGCAAAGTAGCACCTGCTGCCAGTTTCCGTAAATCGCCTTTAGGCGTAAAAACGAATATTTCATCGGCATACACATTCATCTTGAAATCGTCGATGAAATCAACCATATTCAGTTCCGGATTCTCCAAAATTTCACGGACGTTGGCCAGCCATGCTTCCATTTCAGAATTTCCGGAGCCACCTTTGTATTTCCAATGGGCAGCCAAACCTTTTTCTGCAATTTCGTCCATTCGCCGGGTGCGAATCTGAATTTCGACCCATTTGCCATGTGGACCAAGCACGGTGGCATGCAACGATTCGTAGCCGTTCGATTTTGGAATGGTGATCCAGTCGCGCATACGTTTCGGATTCGACTGATATTCCTCGGTAACAATGGAATAAACCTGCCAGCAATCAGACTTTTCGTTGGCCAGTTCCGAATTCAAAATAACCCGGATAGCAAACAAATCCATCACCTCGTCGAATTCAACTTTCTGGGTTTGCATTTTGCGCCAGATTGAATTTATCGATTTGGTGCGTGCTTTCATGTCGAAAGAAAACCCGCGTGCATTCAGTTTTTCCTCGATTGGCTTAACAAATTCAGCAACAAAATTTGCACGTTCACGGTCGGTCTCTTTCAGCCGTAGCGAAACCGCATTGTATGCTGCCGGATTTTGGTATTTCAGGCATAAGTCTAACAATTCGGAATTGATGTAATACAAGCCCAGACGGTGTGCAAGCGGAGCATACAGAAATGAAGTTTCAACAGATATTTTTGTGATCACTGACTCTGGCTGAGAGTCAAGGTTCCGCATCACCTGAAGACGATCTGCAATTTTCACCAGAATCACGCGCACATCGCCCGCCATGGCAAGCATCAGTTTACGATAATTCTCCGAATGCAGCTCTACGGTATCGGTGCCCATCGTATTTATTTTGGCCATTCCTTCAAGGATCGAAGTAACCGAACGTCCAAACTTGGGTTCAACTAATTTGGTGGTCGATTCCTGATAATACACATTGTGCAATAATGCAGCAATCACGGAATCGATGCCCAAACCAACTTCCTGAACTACAACTTTGGCTACCTCAATGGAATGTACAACAATATTCTCGCCTGACTCCCAGCATTTATCGCCAAAAACTTCGCATACCATTGAATAGGCATCCTGAATTTTGGGATGTTCTTTCTCCGGAATATTTACTTTGCAAATCTCAAAAAAACCTGCAAAAGCCTTTTCAATACCTGTGATCATGATCCTATTTTTGATTTCAAATTAAAATTTGTAAAGATAGCTGATGACTTTGCATAGCTTTACATTTCCGCAATACGCTAAAGTGTATAATCGCCGGCAGCTTCGGGTTGATAAATGATCCGATCTATTCTGATTTTGGTCAGCCCCCCAGGCAACATCCATTCTATCAGATCGCCAACCCTAAAACCCAGCAACGCTGTTGCAATGGGCGAAAAAATAGAAACTTTTCTCTCTTTGAAATTAGCTTCATCCGGATAAACAATCTTAAATTCCTGATTTCTTCCACTCTCAGAAAAAGAAATGGAGACTACCGAATTCATAGTTACCACATCATCTGGAATTTCCTGTGGTTCCATAAGCACCGCGGTATTAATCTCATTCAATAGTTTTTCAGCTTCCGACGTCTCAATCGTTTTTTTCTGACGTGCTTCATTTATTCGTTTCTGAATTCGCAAATAATCTAATTTATTTACAATAATGTTACTCATAGCTTTAAGTTTAAAAGTAAGTAATAAAAAGTATAACCTTTCTTTTCTATTGACAATACAAACAAAAGAGTTTGGTAAACACCAAATAAAAAAGGCTACCTGTTGGCAGCCTTTTCACAAAATATATTTTGAAAAAATTTAAACTGCCGCATTGGGATCAACAAAAACGCGCTGAGCTAATTCACGATCCATCATAAAAATTCCATTACCTTGTCCATTGATGAGTTTGAGTGTTGCCAGAATTTTTTCCACATTCGATTCTTCTTCAACCTGCTCGTCAACAAACCATTTCAGGAAACTTTGCGAAGCATGGTCGCTGGCAGCAACAGCCACGTTCATCAGATTATTAATTAAATCGGACACATGATTTTCATGTACCAGTGTTTTTTCGTACACATCAACTATTCCATTAAATTCAACCGGAACCTGATCAATTGCTTTCAGCACTACTTTTCCACCACGTTCAGTCACATAGTTGAAAAATTTCAAAGCATGAGCAGCTTCTTCCTGATATTGTACTTTCATCCAGTTCGAGAAACCCGAAAGTCCCATATTTTCAAAATAAGCAGCCATCGACAGATACATATACGCAGAATAGGATTCAGCATTAATCTGTTCATTCAGGGCATCTAAAACTTCTTTCTTAATCATAGCTGTTGGTTTTTCAATTTTGAATAAAAATACAAAATTTTAAGCTCTCTCACACCCGATTTCAAGATATGAATACAATAAATTTGTTAAATATTCTGAATAGGTTAACAATCATGCATTAAAATCGAGGTTGAACTTCTGCTTTAACTCGAATAATTCAGGGTTCTTTTGCATCAGAATTTGCATTTTTTCCGAATCGTTGAAGTGAATACGTTCCGATTCGATCTTTTCAATGCTGGTTGATAATTCAATTCCGGAGTTCCGGAGTTCTCTTCTCAAAAAGTTAATTAGCTCTGGTTTGATCTGTCTGACATCCTCTTCCTGAACCGAGTTCCCGATTTTCAACAGTAGTTTGTTACCCTGTGTCAGTTCCGGAATATTCGACAATGTTGAAACTAAATTTGGACGATCAGAAATCAGGCCAAGGAATTCGTTCCATTTAACAGACAGTTGATCCGAAGTAAACTGTTCAGTAAAATTTTCATATTCATTATACGCGACCTGGGCAATTTCGTCGATAATGGTTTTTTCTGTCACCTTTCCGGCAAGGGCATCTTTGATTGAAGGTGTGAATGAACTACCCACCCTCCGAATCGTTTTCACCGCCGATGGTTTTTCTATTGGTTCAAGTTTGGCTGCCTGTGCCGAAACATTCGCCTTTTCAAGCGGGGCGCCGGGTTGTGACTGCTGCTGCGTGGACTGTTCGGACTGATTGAACATTGGAAGCAGCGACTCATCCTCAGTAACGTCAGCTATTTTTTTTTAAGGTAAGTTGTGCAATTTTTATAGTGGCCAATTCAACCAAAAGTCGTTTATTCTGACTGGCTCTGTATTGAAGGTCACTTTCATTGGCAATCTGCAAAGCGCCAATCAAAAAATCGCTGTCGCAGCGGGCTGCCTGAACTTTGTATTTTTCCCTGATTTCGCCACCTACTTCAAGCAATTGAATGGTTACCGGATCCTTGGAAACCATTACATCGCGGAAATGAGAGCTCAGTCCGGTAATAAAATGATGACCATCAAAACCGTGATCGAGAATTTCATTGAAAAGCAGTAAACTTCCGGAGATATCATTCACCAGAAACAAATCGACCATGCGGAAATAATAATCGTAGTCGAGTACATTCAGGTTTGAAATAACATCTTTATAGGTAATGTTTCTTCCTGAAAAGCTTACAATCTGGTCGAAAATCGACAAAGCATCGCGCATTGCACCATCGGCCTTTTGGGCAATCACATTCAGGGCTTCGCTTTCAACCGAAACACTTTCGCTGGTAGCAACATGCTGCAAATGGCTTGATATATCTCCAATTTTGATCCGGTTGAAATCAAAAATCTGGCAGCGCGACAAAATCGTAGGAATGATTTTGTGCTTTTCGGTGGTTGCCAAAATAAAAATAGCATGGTGTGGTGGTTCTTCGAGTGTCTTCAGAAACGCATTAAATGCACTTGATGACAACATGTGAACCTCATCGATGATGTATACGCTGTAATTTCCGATTTGCGGGGGAATGCGAACCTGATCGGTCAGGTTGCGAATATCGTCAACCGAGTTGTTCGACGCGGCATCCAACTCATGAATATTATATGAACGACTTCCATTAAATGCTTTGCAGGATTCGCACTCGTTACATGGTTCTATTTCAGCAGTCAAATTCTGACAATTGATGGTCTTGGCAAAAATACGTGCGCAGGTAGTCTTCCCAACACCGCGGGGACCACAAAACAAATAAGCGTGTGCAAGCTGACTGTTTTTAATTGCATTCTTCAGGGTCGAAGTTATCGATGCCTGCCCTACAACTGTTTGAAACGTATCGGGTCTGTATTTTCGTGCTGAAACAATAAAATTCTCCATAAAACGTGCTGAATTGAACGACCAAATATACAAATTCTGACCAAATGGCGAATTTAAATTTATTAACAGAAGTAGTATAAACCTTTGTGTATTCTAAATTGTTCCACTAAATAATCATCTATAAACACAAAAAATGAAAAAACTAACATTAATTTTTAGCCTTATTTTAATTTCCTCAATAGCTTTCAGTCAGCAATCGTTTTACGATTTTAAGGTAAAAGATATTGAAGGGAATGATTTTGATTTATCGAGCCTGAAAGGGAAAAAAGTACTGGTAGTCAATACCGCTTCGAAATGTGGGTTAACACCACAATACACTCAGTTGCAGTCGTTATTTGAAACTTATGGCGGCGAAAAATTTACGATCATAGGTTTTCCTGCCAACAATTTCATGAAACAGGAACCGGGAACCAATAAGGAAATCTCTGAATTCTGCTTAAAAAATTACGGAGTAACCTTCAAAATGATGTCGAAAATTTCGGTAAAAGGCGATGATATGGATCCACTTTACCAATGGCTGACCAGCAAAAGCAAAAATGGAGTAATGGATTCGGATGTAAAATGGAATTTTCAGAAATACCTGATTGATGAAAATGGTAAACTGGTTGATGTGGTTGATCCCAAAGTAAAACCAGACGATGATAAAATTTTAAGTTGGATTAAAAAATAGTTTTGTGGATATTGGTTAATTGATAAAAAGCGGTCTTATTTAGAAGATCGCTTTTTATTTGTCATTTATAGGTGGTTCCGCCAGCGGCGCATTTCCTTACTTCACGATCATTTTAAAATACACAGCAAAATGGTCGCTAACACCACCAACGTATTTATTACCCACATAAGAACGGTTTGGTGTTTTATCTCCATTCTTATTGGTAAAAATCATCCAATCGTTGCTGAAGATATTTCCTTTTTGATCTTCAACCTGCATTCCTTTTCCCTTCAGAACAGTTTCTGAAACCACCAGATTGTCGAGCATATTCCATGCACCACTATAAAAGTAAGTGCCTTTCCCGGCAACATCATCAGGCATCATCAGGTTTACCAGTGTCGCTCCTGTATTGGGAGCCGCTGCTCCGAGAGTTTCCTGTAAACTTTTGTTGACAGGCTCGTCGTTCATGTCGCCCATAATGATGATTCGTGCTTTTGCATCGACAAACAAAATCTCGTCAACTTTCGATTTTAGAACTGAAGCAGCCAAAACTCGTTTAGGTTCGGTTTTCTCATCGCCACCAATGCGCGATGGCCAGTGATTTACAAACAAATGAACCGTTTTGTTCCTTAATTTGCCAGTCACATGCAAAATGTCGCGGGTTTTAAATTCCGGATCGTCAGGAAAAATCACAGGCAAAACTTCATGACTGATCTCTTTAAATGCATCTTTGCGGTAAATCAAAGCCACATCAATTCCGCGATAATCAGGACTTTCTTCATGAATAACAGCATAATCCTGTCCATTCAATTTTCCGGTCTTAACCAGGTCTTCTAAAACCGTACGGTTCTCTACTTCAATCAGACCAACCACTTCAGGCATTTCTTTCGGGTTAACCTCCGAAATTACCCGAGCAAGATCGGCCAGTTTCTTTTGATATTTTTCACTATCCCATTTTTTTTCACTGGCCGGAAGAAACTCTTCATCGGGTACTTTCGGATCATCAATAGTATCAAACAGATTCTCAACGTTGTATGAAATCACAGTGTATTCCTGCCGAAGCGACTTCTTTACTGACGTACAGGAGAACAAAACGGCTCCTGAAATGACTAATAAGCTAATTTTTATATTCATTGTCCGATTGTTACTTTATAATATTCGGTTACATCAACTACCATCATTCCGGCTGTGCGAGCAGCCTGAATACCCAAAAGTCCATCTTCAAAGACTTCGCAATCAGAAGAAGCCACACCCATCAGTTCAGCACATTTCAGAAATGTTTCGGGATGAGGTTTGAAGTTTGAAACATCTTCGCTGGTTACCAGAATATCGAAATAGCCACTTAATCCAATAATATCCAGCGATTTTAATGACAAACGCCGCGATCCGCCGGTACCAACAGCCATGGGTATTTTTCCATGATATTTCCGCACCAGATCAGTCACTACTTTAATTTCAGGAGTAAGGTGCATATTATTTTCGAATTCTTCTTCTTTCAGGTCACCCATTTCTTTAGGATCAATGGTCTTTCCAAAAATTTGGTTAAGTTTCTCAACCGTGGGATATAGCGGAATACCAGCTAATTGACTAAACAAATCGGTGGTAAAATCAATTCCATATTTGGCAGCGGCATTTTTCCAGGCTATATAATGAATTGGCATTGTATCGGCAAGCGTTCCGTCGAGGTCAAAAATCAATCCTTTCGCTTTCGGATTGATGGTAAGATTTTTCTTTATCATTCCTTTCTAATCTGAGTTTTGCCAAAAATAGCCAATTAAAGTATTCGGTAAGGGTTAAATATTTTTTGTTTGGTCAAAAATGATCACTTTTGCCAATTATCAAAATTTAGACTATGGGTTCAGATTCTTTACTAGGACTAACAACGATTTCTCAATATTCTCTTTTCCTAGGTATTGGCCTTATTTTATTCGGTTGGATTGAGAAGAAGGAAAAATTAGTGATAGCTGGACAAGTTATTTTTCTTTTGTTGGGACTTTTATCGTTGTGGGTTTTACTGACAAATACAAATGTTGCTCCGGAAGTCAATGGAAATTCAATTCCGAAAGAGGCGAAGATTCTCAGCTATTTCAAATTATCGGCCTACTTTGCCGGATTTAACCTGATTTCGCTTCTCCTTAATCTGTTTAAAGTTCGCTATCATAAATTCAGCCTTTACCTTATTGTATTCACTGGATTAATGCTGTTCTTCATGGTATTTAGTATTCTACAGATGCCAAAATAAAGTGCATTCAAATTTTAGGAATTTACATATTCTATAAAATCAAAATACCGCGGTTTTGAGCCACGGTATTTTTGAAGTTTTTAGCGAAATCTGCAACTTTCCTTACAGATTAATTTAGAGAAAATACTACAAATCGATCAAATTGAGTTATATAAGAAAACAAATACCAAAATAAAAAATCAATTTCAAAAACATTACCAGTCATTAATTTGTCAACCTGAATCTGGATATGATTTTGATTCAACAAATCTAGCATTGTATTCTCGTTAAGACAGTTAGAGGACAGTTAGAAAGTTATTAGAAATTCATTAGAATCGTTATTTATTGCTAATAGTGTCTTAGTTTTGCTTCAAATTAAACAGAGAAAATGTTTGAAACACATATATTGATCGTAGAAGACGAATTACGATTGGCAGAAATCCTTCAGAAACAATTGCAAGAATCAGGCTTTAAGGCAGATGTGGCTAATGACGGATATGTTGGAAAGAGAATGATGGAAAATTCTGAATACGATCTCGTAGTTCTTGATATTAATCTGCCTCTCATGAATGGCTACGAGTTGTGTAAAGAAATCAGGAAAAACAACAGCAAGATTCCAATTATCATGCTTACAGCGCTTGGCACATCCGAAAATAAACTGATAGGGTTTGAAGCCGGAGCCGACGACTACGTCTTAAAACCATTCGATTACAGAGAGTTACTTGCCCGAATCAATGTTTTTCTGAAACGCAAAAACATAACTGTTCCTGAATCCAGAAAATTAAGCATTGCAGACTTCGAAATGGATCTTGATCGGAAAACCGCTACCCGTGCAGGCAAAAAAATCGAATTAACTTCGAAAGAATTTGCACTAATGGAGACTTTTCTATTGAATAAGGACAAGCTTTTGTCGCGCGAATTTATTATCGAGAAGGTTTGGGACCTGGATTTTGAAACCGGAACAAATATCATTGACGTGTATGTGAATTACTTACGAAAGAAAATTGACAAAAACTTTGAACCAAAGATAATCCACACTAAATTTGGATTCGGCTTCTATTGCAGCGAAAAAGAATTATGACATGAATAGCGAGTCATCGCTGTTCCCAAAACCATGCACGAGAACGCACAGTTGTTCAATTACTTAATACGTCTTTCGAATGAACATTATAACGCGATTATCTCTTCAATTTACCAGTATAGTTTTTGGTATTCTTCTTTTCTTTTCGGTACTGGTGTATTATTTCTCGTTTACCAGTCAACGTTCAAAGTTTAGGGATAATCTTCTGGAGAAGGCTCAAAACACAGCGATTCTCTCAATCAACATTCAAGAAATCGACTCAACACTCTTAAAAAAAATACATCAGACAACCAGATCGCTTGAATCTGAAGAAATTGCAATTACTAACGAGTCGAATAAACTTTTATATAGCAATAAAACAGATTTATTGTCTCCGGATAATCTAATCAGCCATACATACAATTCGAAGATTTCTTATTTTTCGATTGGAGAAAAAGATGGTGTAAGTTACAAGCATGAAGCAAACAATCAATCTTATCATGTTTTTGTGTTGGCCCATGACAGGTATCGTGCCGAAAGCATTCATGAATTAAAGATTGTATTGCTTTGGAGCATTCTTTTCAGTGTAATACTTTCAGTAACAGCTGCTTATTTTTTTTCAAAATCAGCTATAAAACCAATCTCTAATATTATCACAAAAGTAAAGGAGATAAACTCATCCAGATTAAGTGATCGATTAGATGAAGGTAAACGTCAGGATGAGATTGAACAGTTGGCCATCACGTTTAACCGAATGCTTTCAGACCTTGAAAAGGCATTTAAAAGTCAGGATGAATTTGTGTCGAATGCTTCGCATGAACTCAGAACGCCTCTGGCAATTATGATTGCCGAATCGGATTATATTCTGAGCCGAACCCGAAATACGGATGAATACACGACCCATATTTCGGGTTTGGTCGAAGATTTACGGAAAATGAATACGCTCATCAACAGCTTACTCGAATTAGCTCATTTGAGTGGTCACCAGAATATTCAAATGACCGATTTGCGTATCGATGAGTTAATTTTCAATGCCATTCAGGAGACCAAGGCGAAATACCCGGGAAGAAAGATCATGCCAAAAATTGAATATCCTGATAACGAAAACGACTTGATGATCTATGGGAACCAGGGATTGCTAGATATTGCGTTAAAGAATTTATTTGAAAATGCCTGTAAATTTTCTTCCAACGATGTGGAAGTAAAAATTTCAACGGTAGATGATGCAATTTCTGTATGTATCACCGATCATGGCGTTGGTATTCCTGAAGATCAAATCGGCAATATTTTCAATGCTTTTAACCGCTCTACCAATGTAAAATATATTGGAGGTTTTGGAATTGGGCTTTCGATTGTTGCAAGAATCATGAAACTACATGCCGTAGAAATAAAAGTTAATAGCACGATTAATGAAGGTACTCAATTCGAACTTCTGTTTGGAAAACAAACGGTGCAAAACATTGAATCCTAACAAGTTTTAACCAAACATCAAATAGAAAGTTAATATTCCTGAAACATATCCTAAAAGTGCCAGCAAACTAATTTTCTTCATATACCAGATAAAATCAATTTTCTCAATACCCATTGCAGCAACGCCTGCAGCCGAACCAATAATCAGAATACTTCCACCCGTTCCGGCACAATAAGCAAGTAATTCCCAAAATGTTCCATCCTGAACAAAGAATGCACTGTAACCAGTTGATCCAGGCAAAGCAATATCATACATCCCCATTGAACCTGCCACCAGTGGCACATTGTCGACTATAGATGACAAGACACCAATAGCAGAGTTAATCAGATAAACATTCCCTAAATGATCGTTTAGCCAGCCTGCCATAATATTCAAATGACCGGCAGATTGCAAACAAGCCACCGCAGACAAAATGCCAAGGAAAAATAAAACTGTTGGGGTATCAACTCTTCGAAGAATATTATAAACTTTCAGCTTACTGCTAACTTCGTGCGGCTTCGAGCGGTGAATAATTTCAGTAAGAATCCAAAGTACACCCAACCCAAACAACATACCCATATATGGAGGCAAATGTGTAATAGTTTTAAAAACCGGAACAAAAAGCAAAACTCCAACACCAATTGAGAAAACTATTATTCGTTCACGATAAGTTGTAAATGAGACTTCATGTTTAATTTTTACCGGACGATCAACCTCTCCTTTCATTGAAAACGAAACGACAGCTAATGGAACCACAATACTTACAATACTAGGTAGAATAATCTTGGCAATAATTGACAGAGCAGTGATTTGGCCTCCAATCCACAACATGATGGTCGTTACATCGCCAATGGGTGACCAGGCGCCACCAGAATTGGCGGCAAGAACCACCATGGATACATAAAACCACCGGGTTTTCTGATCAACAATCAACTTCTTAAGCAACGCTACCATTACAATGGTTGTTGTCAGGTTATCCAACACAGCCGACATGAAAAACGTAATTACCGCGATGATCCAGAGCAATTTAACTTTATTGGTTGTTGTAATCTTATCGGTAATGACTTTAAATCCTTCGTGTTGATCGATGATTTCTACAATGGTCATAGCGCCAAGCAGAAAAAACAGAATCTCGGAAATTTCAATAAGGTGATGCTCTAGTTCCTCAACAACAAAATGATAGGGTTCATTGAAAGCACTAATTTTATCAGCCCAACCTGAACTTAACCATTGTGTTTCAGTTAGAGTCGGTTTGATGTGGTCAACTATATTACGAACTTGATTACCCAGTTCTAACCATGATGGACTAAAGCCCATGTTCAGAATATTCCCAACATTGAGAATATATACTGTCCAGGTCAGAACTCCAATAATTAAGGCTGTTGCAGCTTTATCAACCTTTAAGGTATGTTCCATAGCAATCGCCAGATAGCCCAAAACAAAGATGACTAGAATAAGATAGAACATGAGATTTTTCTAGGTAAATAGCCTATTAATTGTATAGAAATTCTGGGAACCCTATTAATTTCAGTATAATAAATATAACTGCAATACCTCCAATCAAAACCAAAAAACCGTATTTATTCATAAACTTATTTTCTTCCATGATGCGTGATTTTAATTTATTTCAACTATTACAAATTTACCGTCAGATTATAGGCAGCAGATTAAAGACTGATTAAAATTTCAGGAAGAATAGGGTTTGCTTCAGATTGTATCTTAGTTTTGTATAAGAATAACAGACTAAAACGAGCAATGAATCAATTCAATAGGATACTTGTTGTGGAAGACGAGCCAAAGGTTGCTTCATTTGTCAAACGTGGACTTGAAGAAAACGGCTTCTCCTGTGAAATTGCGTCAGACGGCTTAATGGGCAAGAGAATGTTTAATGCAGGAAGTTATGATTTGATCATTCTTGACCTGAATTTACCCTATAAAAATGGCATTGAATTGTGCAAAGAAATCAGGGTAAGCGACCAAAAAGTTCCGGTATTGATGCTTACCGCATTGGGAACAACCGAGGATAAACTTACCGGATTTGAATCCGGTGCTGACGATTACCTAGTGAAACCTTTTGAGTTCCGCGAACTATTGGCACGAATCCGATCACTCTTAAAAAGGATATTGGTTGCTGAAACCGGTGGAAATATACTAACGCTACTTGACCTTGAAGTGAACCTCAGTACTTATGAAGTAACACGCGATGGAAAAACGATTGAACTTACCCAGAAGGAATTTGCGTTATTGGTGTATTTGCTCCGGAATAAAGGGAAAGTCGTATCCAGAATGGAGATTGCGGAAAATGTTTGGGACATCAATTTCGACACGGGAACAAACATTATCGATGTTTATGTGAACTTTCTCCGGAAAAAGATGGATAAAGATTTTTCACAGAAACTTATTCATACACAAACAGGTGTTGGCTATATTTTAAAAGCTTAAAAAGATGAAACTAAATATACGCTCACGTCTCACTATCCAGTTTACATATCTTGTCGCCTTTATTCTAGTGCTTTTTTCTTTTCTTATCTATTATTTTTCAGCCAGTTACCGCGAAGCAGAATTTTATTCCAGATTGGAAAAGAAGGCATTAACCACTGCAAAACTATTGATAGAAGTGAAAGAGGTTGATTATAACCTGATGAAGATTATTGATCGGAATTCGCTAAACGCCCTTCATAACGAAAGGGTTTTAATCTACAATGATAAAGGCCGCCAGATTTATAATAGTTTGGACAATGACTCGATCCAAATTTCAAAAGCATTTCTTGATAAAATCAGGCACGAAAAAAGCATTCGCTACCATGAAGATAAAAATGAAGCGGTTGGCCTTATTTTCACATTAAACAATGACCATTATGTAGTAATTGCATCGGCATACGATAACTACGGAAGAATAAAACTGTACAATCTGATCTGGATCATATTAGCCGGATTTATTATCAGCATTGGATCGACGATCTTTTTCGGCAGAATTTATGCCGCTAAAGCCCTAAAACCCATGTCGGATGTAGTAAGGCAGGTTGATAAAATTACCATTGCCAGCTTGGATATGCGGGTCAATGAAGGAAATGGAACTGATGAAATTGCACAATTGGCGATCACCTTTAACCGAATGCTTGAACGCCTTGAATCAGCTTTTGAAATGCAAAGAAGCTTTGTTTCAAACGCATCACACGAATTGCGTACTCCGCTGACTTCCATTACCGGACAAATAGAAGTTTCGCTGATGAACCCAAGAACACAGGCGGAATATGAAGCTATTTTAGAATCTGTACTCGAAGACATTAAAAATCTGAATGCCCTTTCAAACGGATTGCTCGATTTGGCAAAAGCGAGTTCCGATATTTCCGCCATTGCGCTTCATCCGTTGCGAATTGATGAAATTCTTTGGGAAACCAGGGCCGAGCTCATTGATCGGAAAAAGGATTACAAAATTTCAATTGAGTTCATCCAACCAATTGATGATGATAAGGAATTGATTATTTCAGGAAACCACCATTTACTTAAAACTGCCATCGCAAACCTAATGGATAATGCCTGCAAGTTTTCGCCGGACAAATCTGCCGAAATATTTTTATCGGTAAAAGCAAAAATCATTGTCGCGGAATTTACGGATAAAGGAATAGGCATTGATCCGGAGGATTTGGAAAAAATATTCCATCCATTCTTTCGGGCTAATAATGCCAAAAACATCTCAGGAAACGGGCTTGGCCTTACTTTAACCGATAAAATTATCCTGATCCACCATGGAACAATCGCAATAGAATCTCAACTTAAAAAAGGAACAAAAGTTACTGTCACTATTCCTCTTCTTGCATAAACTGAATTCAATTGTTGTACTTGCTCATTTTGAAGGATAAATTCTAAACACCAATATTTCAATACATTCACACACGATTAATTTAAATACCAAAACCATGAAGCCAAAATTTGACATTTTTCATTACCTGAACATGGATGATGAAGTTGACGATTTTGACAGAATCCATGCGTCAATCGAAAAGGATGTAATTTTTAAAGGAACTAATCTTTGGATTCTCGTCTTTGCAATCATTGTTGCATCGGTTGGTCTCAATATGAATTCAACTGCTGTAATCATAGGCGCCATGCTTATTTCACCGCTTATGGGACCAATAAACGGGATGGGCTATAGCATTGCGACATTTAATTTTCCACTATTCCGGAAAGCCCTCAAGAATTTTACGTTTGCAGTTGTTGCAAGTTTAATTGCATCAACAACTTATTTTGCCATAAGTCCGGTTTCTGCTGCTCACTCCGAATTACTTGCGCGAACAAGCCCAACCATATATGATGTATTAATTGCTTTCTTCGGCGGGACAGCTGGAATTATAGCCATTAGTAGTAAACAAAAAGGGAATGTGATTCCAGGAGTTGCCATTGCTACAGCTTTAATGCCACCACTTTGCACCGCCGGATACGGTTTGGCAACCGCCCAATTCAGTTATTTTTTGGGAGCCTTCTATCTTTTTACGATTAATACGGTATTTATCGCACTGTCTTCAGTTGCCATTGCCCAGATATTAAAATTCCCGATCACAACCCTTGTTAATCCTGAACAAAAAAAGAAAGTTAACCGATGGATTACCGCTATAATTCTGATAACCGTAATACCTAGCATTTACTTTGGATATGGCCTGGTTCAAAAAGAAAGGTTTAATGAAAAAGCGTCCAAGTTTGTAAATAGCGTTACCATTGTTGAAGGAAATTACCTATTGGATTATTCAATTTCTCCATCAACAAAATCAGTCAATTTGGTTTATGTTGGAAATGCTTTGTCCGACAAACAAATCGAATTAATCAATGAAAAAGCAATCACTTTTTCGATTGACAAATCGAAAATTTCCGTTACACAAGGCTTCTCAACAACAGAGAAAAGCAGTAAGAATACTGAAATTGAGAATCTTAAACTGGAGATCAACCGCCTTAATCAGGATATAAAAACAAAAGATGAACTCCTGAATGCCGGGAAAAATCAGAAACTTATCGGGAATCAACTTCTTGCTGAATTGAATGCAATGTTCCCCAACATATACTCCTGCTCTTATTCTGAATCAGTGCTTTTTCAGGAACAAATAACAGAGCCAATTCCAATCGCAATGATATTAGTTAAAACAAAGGCTCAGAAACTTAAGAATGCTGAAAAAGAAAAGATTAAGAAATGGATGAAAAACCGTTTCCCTTCCAAGCAAATTGAAGTATTCTTTGATTAATCTACAGATATAAACGGCAAAGGCTCCTGAAATTCAAGAGCCTTTGTCGTTTATAATCGTATTCTTTTAATATTCTGCAGGCAATAATTTCAATTCTTCTCCGGAAAAAACCGGACCATCGAGGCACACATACTTTTCGCCCACATTGCAACGTCCACATTTTCCAAAGCCACATTTCATTCGGTTTTCGAGCGTTGTGTAAATGTTGTGGTCCGCAAATCCCAATTTTTCTAATACCGGGAAAGTAAACTTGATCATGATTGGCGGGCCGCAAACAATCGCGATTGTATTTTCAGCGGAAGGAGCAGCTTTCTCAAGCACTGATGGTACAAAACCCACTTCGCCTTTCCAGTCAGGTGTTTCGCCTCCTGGATCAACGGTAGTTACCAATCGAACATCCGGACGGTTCCCCCACTCTTCCAGTTCGTGTTTGTAAACCAAATCGGCAACAGTTCGTGCGCCATAAACAATGGTAATATTCTTGAAATTTTCACGTAAATCCAAGGCATTCCAGATGACGCAGCGCATAGGCGGCAAAGCAATACCTCCGGCAATAAACAACAGGTTTTTGCCTTTCCATTCGTCCATCGGGAAAGTATTGCCGTATGGCCCGCGGAAGCCAATTACATCGCCTTCTTCAGCCGAAGACAGGGCGGAAGTAACCTTCCCAACCTGTCGGAAAGTACATTCGATGTAGCCTTTCCGGGTTGGCGGCGAAGCAATGCAAAACGTTGATTCACCAACACCCATGATGGAGTATTCGCCAAATTGTCCGGCCTTAAAGTTGAACTCCTCAGCTTCCTGTTCGTTCTCGAATTTCAGCCGGAAAGTCTTCACACCGGGCGCTTCCAGCGTTATCTTTTCGATCCGCATTAAATACGGGACGTAAATATTTGAGGATTTGGAGATTTGAGGATGCGAAGATGTAAGAATTTCCTCGTCAGTATGTTGCAAATTATCCATTTTCTGTGTGTTATTTTTAGTTAGATTTTCAGAATCAATTCTTTTTTGAACTAATGATAATCTTTGAAATTACGTTACAAATAGAATTCAATTTTTCTTTCAAATGAGAAGGATCCGGATAGTTTACGGATTTTTCACAGAGCACGAGCCAATATTCGGTTTCATCGGCTTCTTTTGCTGCTATTTTTAATTTATGAATAAAATCTGCCTTACTCTCAGCATTCTGAGCTTCCCGTACATTGGCGCCAATAGATGTTCCAGACTTAAGTAATTGATTTGCGATGACGTACTTTCTATTCCCTTCTAATATTTCGCAATACTCAATAATCGCTAACGCAAAGTCAACTGAAAGATTAACAATCAAATTATCTTTGTCATTCCTCATAACTAATCATTCTTTCATTTTCAAATCTTCAAATTTTCACATCCTCAAATTGAGCAAACGGTTTCCAAAATATTGATGTCAGCCGGACATGAACGCGAACAACGCCCGCAACCTACACAACCGGCAACTTTCGATTTATTGGGCATGTACAGGAATTTGTGCAAAATGCGCTGACGCCAGCGTGCTCCCTGTGTTTCGCGCGGGTTGTGCCCCGAAGTATGCAAAGTAAACAGCCCAAACCCACACGAATCCCAGCAACGCAGGCGCGAACCTTTGCTGCCGTGTTTTTCATCCTGAATGTCGAAACAACTGCATACCGGGCAAACAAAGGCACACGATCCACAACCCAGGCAAGCTCTAGATTTTTCGTCCCAAACCGGATTTTCAAACAGGTTCTGCAATTTAGCCTGAATTTCATCCTGATTAAAATAGGTCGTCACTTTAGCCAGGTTCGGTTCTTTGGCTTCCAAAGAAGCAGCTTCAAACAACGACTGGTTCTCCGCTACCAGCTTCTTTCCTTTTTCGGTAATTGCTTCGGCCAGATAATCGCCAGTCGACAATTTGGTAAAAAGGATGTCGCTTCCGGCAATATTTCCGGGACTACCGTTTACCGAAGTGCAAAAACAATAATCATCGCATTTGCTGCAACTGAAACTCAGCAGGTATACTTTTTCCCAACGCTTGTTGTAGAGCGCATCCGGATAATCGCCATTGAACGTATCGGTGAGCGGAATAAAAGCAGCCGCATCGCAAGGGCGTGTTCCCCACAAAACCACTTCAGGAAAAATTTGAGTTGAAGCATCGGTAATTTCAGTGCTTTCTTTTGTTTTATGGTATGAAAAAACTTTTTCGACCCGTGGGAAAACAACCGATTTTACCGAGTTGGTTGTCACAATATAATCTTCCGTGATTTCGCCAAAAGTCTGAATTTTCTCAAAAAGCGTCCTTTCACCCTTGGTTTTGGGCGCGTATATCGTTTTTCCGTTCCCGATTAAATTGCTGAACAACTTTTCGAGTGAAGCTTTTCTGATCAGGTAATTTTCTGTCTGCATAGCTACCTTATAAATGATTCTTTATCATCGGGTTTAAAACTCGACAGCGTATTGTCTTTGTGGAGCGACGGGCCGTAACTTCCGAAGTTTTCACTCACATCCTGAAGCATACTTTTAGTCAGCAAATGGATTGGAATGCCCATCGGACAGGCCTTGAAGCAGGCCTCACAATCGGTACAGCGACCCGCGAGATGCATGGCTCGCATCACATGCCACTCGAGGTTTCCGAGGGGATGCGATCCTACTGAAATCCATTGAGGCTGGTTATTCTCGACCGTGCAGCGCGTGCAATAGCACAATGGACAAGCAGCACGGCACGCATAGCATTTGAAACACGATTCCAGTTCCTTCACCCAATATTCGAAACGTTCGACAACCGGCATGGCTTTAATATCGTCAATGGCTTTCCGGTATTTCTCGTCAATAGCGATTTGTTTGGTAGACAAATAGGTTTCGATCGCATCAGGCGAGTCGAATCCGATCAGTTCGCTTTCCGGAGAAATGCCCAATACAACCAGACTATCGGCTGTAATCTGGTTTTCGGCAGCCAGTTGAAGAATACTTCTCAAAACCGGAATGGGCGCAACAATGGCGGGTTTTCCCATTTTTTTGATCTCAGCTTTAGTGAGGTAAACCGCCAGATTTTGCACGCATCGACTGTCGAAAATCAACTGTTCGCAATCTTCCGATTTGGTCAGAAATATAGCACGGGTGCGGTCGGTCGACCCTTTTCCGTAGCCAATCACCACCTGAACGGCGTTCGATTCGAGCAGGCTGACAGCTTTTTGTATCAGTTCATTCATACGTTTTCCTCCTTTTCCAGATAACTGGCTACTTTAGCGTAGTCAGCATACGGTCCCAATTCGCGGATGGCGGTCACAGTAGTGTTTACCACATCGGCCCATTTGGCGCCCTCGGCAGCCGATACCCACGAATATTGTATTCTCCGCACATCGATTCCAAGCAAATCGAGCAAACCACGGAACATGATCCAGCGACGGCGCGCGTGGAAATTTCCGGATGTATAATGGCAATCGTTGGGGTGGCATCCTGAAACGATGATCCCATCGGCGCCTTCTCCAAACGATTTCAGGAGCAACATAAAATCGATCCGCCCGGTACAGGGGAAGCGGATGATTTTCACATTCTGTGCATATTTAATGCGGCTGGTACCTGTCAGGTCGGCGCCAGCATAAGTACACCAGTTGCAAACAAAAGCTACTATTTTAGGTTCGAATTCGGTCATTTTTTATTTACAATTTACTGATTTACAATTTACAATTCCGGATGCCATTAGAAAATACTTATGAACATGTGCAAATTCAGCAATCATTTTCCGGAACTAATTTTCAAATCTTCACATCCTCAAATTTTCAAATCTACTCATTCAGCAGAGCCATTACTTCGGAATACATCTGCTCGTTCGAATAGCCATCGATATCAATCGATTTCGAGCGGCAGAAAGCCACGCAGGTTCCGCAGCCCTGACACAATCCAGGATTCACTTTGGCAACCCGTTTAATCACCTCGCCTCTCCGGTCTTTTATAAGTTCTTCACCAATGGCATTGTATGGACAAGCGGTTGCACACATGAAACAGCCTACGCAAGTTGAATACAATGGAGCAGGTGAACGGTTAACAACGGCCACAACCGGTTCGCGGCTCAATTCATTCTGAGAGAATAAAATGGCCACCTTGGCGGCAGCTCCCGAAGCCTGAGAAACAGTTTCAGGAATATCTTTTGGCGCCTGACAAGCCCCGGCAAGGAAAATTCCCGCGGTATTGGTTTCAACTGGTTTTAGTTTCGGGTGAGCTTCTGAATAGAAGCTATAGTTATCGTACGAAATATGCATTTTCTGGGCCAACTCTTCTGCTCCGCCATTGGCTACAACAGCTGTGGCCAGAACCACCATATCCGCCTGAATTTCGACAGGTTTGGCATTCAGCAAAGTGTCTACACCTTTTACGATCAACTTGCCGTTTTCCTCATAGACTTTCGAAACGCGGCCACGGATGTAGTTCACTTCATCCTCAACAATGGCACGCCTTGTAAATTCGTCGTAATTTTTCCCGGCAGCACGAATGTCCATATAAAACACATACGATTTGCCGTGATGCACTTTATGCTGGTACAACATGGCGTGTTTAGCCGTGTACATGCAACAAATCTTAGAGCAGTAGGGCTTTCCTTTGGCTGGATCGCGCGAACCGGCACAAGCCACAAACACAATTTTCTCCGGAACTTTCCCATCCGATGGACGACGGATTTCTCCCAAAGTTGGTCCTGAGGCAGAGGCAAGTCGTTCGAACTGCATTCCGGTAATCACATCAGGATACTTGCCATAACCGTATTCCGAAAATTCGGATGGCTCCATGATGCTGAACCCGGTGGCAACAACAACAGCACCCACTTCAATTTCAACCAGTTCGTCTTCCTGATCGAATCGGATGGCGCCAGTAGGACAAACTTTTTCGCAAACCTTGCATTTGCCTTTCTGGTAATACGAACAGTTTGCTTTATCGATGACCGGCTTGTTTGGCACTGCCTGCGGAAAAGGTACATAAATCGCTGTCCGCATTCCAAGGCCGGTATTGAATTCGCTTGGTATTTTTTTCGTCGGACATTTAGTTGTGCAATGTCCGCAACCATTACATAGGTTTTCGTCAATGCTTTTTGCCTTTTTCCGGATGGTGGCTTTAAAGTTGCCGATAAAACCTTCGAGTTTCTCTAATTCGGAGTATGTCATTAATTTGATATTCGGATGCTGACCGGCTTCCACCATGCGCGGAGTCAGAATACACTGCGAACAATCGAGCGTTGGGAAAGTCTCCGAAAGCTGCGACATGTGACCACCAATCGACGGATCTTTTTCGACCAGAATAACCTGGTGCCCGCAATTGGCAATATCCAGGCTGGCCTGAATTCCGGCAATCCCGCCGCCAATCACCAGCGCTGTTTTGGTGATGGGCACTTTAATATTGTGTAGTGGCTTATTAAATTTCACCTTTTCTACCAATGTGCGGACGATATCAATCGCCTTTTGCGTAGTGGCTTCGCTTTTATCGTGTACCCAGGAGCAATGTTCGCGAAGGTTGGCCATTTCACACATGTATGGGTTCAGTCCTGCTTCGGAACAAGCCTTGCGAAAAGTTGGTTCGTGCATTCGGGGCGAACAGGCTGCCACCACCACTCCGGTGAGGCCTTTTTCCTTAATCATCTGCTTGATGATGGTTTGCCCGGGATCCGAACACATATATTTATAATCGGTGCTGAATTCGACTCCTTCCAATTTGCCCACAGCCTCAGCAACCCTCCCGCAATCAACCGTTGCGCTAATGTTTTCGCCGCAGTGGCAAATGAAAACTCCAATCTTTGACATAGTCGGTTAGTTTTAACAATTAACAGTCAGGTTTACCGGGACAAAATGCCGATGCGTTCCAGCTTCTTTTGCTGAAAGCCCCATAGCTAAAGCAATTGCCTGAGTAATATAGATGACCGGAACATCCACCTTCAGGTTCAGGTACGATTCAATGGCCGGCCTGCGCATATCCAGATTAGAATGGCACATCGGACAGGCCACCACAATGGCTTTGGCGCCACGATCGACCGCGCTGCGTACAATCTTTCCTGAGAGTTCGCCCACAATTTCGGTCTTCGAAACGCTGAACCCGGCCCCGCAACATTCGGTTTTGAAAGGCCAGTCGATGGCTTTCGCACCCAGTTTCTGCATAATCACATCCATGGTCATCGGATCTTCAAAACGGGCAGCATTCATCACCTTTTGCGGACGGACGAGCAGGCACCCGTAGTAACAGGCCACGTCGTATGCCAGCGGTTCTTTCACCAGTTCGTCGAGACGGGGAACAATGTGCTTTTCCAGAAATTGAATGACATTCAGTATTTTGATATTGTTTTTCAAAGGCATCTGCAATTTTTCAGCAATGAGCGCTTTGATTTCAGGCTTTTCGTTGAGTTCGTGCTGGGTCATCACTAGGCGGTTGTAACAGGCGGCGCAAGGAACCACCAGCTCTCCCATTCCGTCCAATTCGGCCAATGCCAGATTTCGTGCCGGAAGCGAAACCGAAAGTTCATGGTTTAGGTTGTGGGCAGCAGTGGCGCCACAACAATTCCAGTCGGTAATTTCGACAAGCTCGATATCGGCGGCTTTGGCAATAGCAAGCAGCGATTCGTTGTATTCACGCGATGAGCCAGTCAAGGAACATCCGGGATAAAATCCTAATTTCATGATTTTGGTTTTTTAGTCTGACCTTTAAAAAGGCGGGAAAGGCCTGTACGGTCTTTGATCCGTTCAGGCAAGATATGCAGTTTTCCTCTGCTAAACATTCCGGGAGCGGTTGTAATATCCTGAAGAAGATTGCCCGTATGCAACTTGTAATCGACAACAAGTCCCATTTCATGTAGGCGACCATTACTTTCTATCGAATTCAGGAATGATTTATGGAAAGCCACAATATCGTGGGCTTCACGATGAACTTTTCCTTCTGCCAGAGAGCGTTGGCGCAGATAATCCATCACTTTTGGAATGTCCAGTTCCATGGGGCAGCGCGAGTAGCAAGTTTCGCAGGTTAAACAAAGCCAAATGCTTAATGAGCGGAGTATTTCGTCCATTTCTTTTTCGTCACCCGATTGTAGCATTCGCATAATGACGCTTGGACGAAGATCCATTTTATCGGCTACCGGACATCCGGCGGTGCACTTGCCGCATTGATAACATTCAATGACATTTACATCGGTCTGCTGCCTGACTTTTTTAGACAATTCTATTTTATCCATTCAAGTCTATAGTTAGTTGTAAGAGATACACAAATACAACACAATCAATCAATTACACAACACAACAAATTTAAATTGATCGAACTATTGTTTCTCCGTGTACGGACACGAAAATATATACAATAAATTTAACGAACAATGATAATGAACCAGAAATGACGAAAAATGTTGTATAATACTTTCCCTTGTACGAACGCGACCGAACTAAATAATCACACTAAAAATTGAAATTTTGAAATAAAGAGTTAAACACATAATTGACAGCGGAATTGAATTGTCAAGTATAATCGGTAATATGTGTAACCAAAATTATTAAATAGCCGTTCAGCCTGAGTGTAATTTTAGTTTAGAGAAGAAAAATTAAATCCGCCGGACTGAAACCAATCTAAAACATCTTTTTTGAATGAAGAGAAACGATTCCTTTGTGGGAATATTCGGATTTGAATCGGAACTTAGATATTACTTTTCTTTTCGGGATGTGGCCAGAACCATTTTCATTCCGATTTTATTCCCCAACTGCAAAACATCAACCATGGTTTGAACGGCAATGGTGTTATCACACCTTACAATTGCGAATGACTCTTCGTTTCCCTTTTTAATTTTTAATAACGCAGGTTCTATTTCGGCAAATTGAACCTGTTTATCGTTGATGTAATATTTAAGATCCTTCGTAATTGATATAGAAGTTTTTTCAGTTTGCTTGTTCATCGACGGCGATTTGTCGGCCTGAGGAAGCGCAAGTTTGATTGCTCCAGGGGTAATCATGGTTGAAACAATCAGGAAGAACAACATCAGGAAGAACATGATATCGCTAAAGGAACCTGTGAAAACATCAAAATCCTGCTTTTTTGTACCTCTGAAATTCATGGCGAATTATTTATTAATCAAATCAACAAACCGAATGCAACGTAATTCCCAGTTTTGCACCAGTTTATTAATTCTGTTATTTAAAAAGTGATAAGCAGCGTATGAAATAATACCAATTGTAAGTCCAACACCCGAAGCAATAAGCTTCTCATACAAACCACCAGATATCAACGAAATACTGATGTTGTCAGCAAGTGAGATGTTGTAAAAGATTTTTATTACCCCGATAATTGTACCAATAAATCCCATCATAGGGGCAATACTGGCAATAACACCCAGATAATACAGGTTTCCCTCGTAATTATAAACTTCTAATTTACCCTCCATTTCCATCCGGTCCTGAATTTCGCGTATAGGCCTCCCCAAGTTCTGCAATCCCTTCATTAGAATTCGCGATTCGGAACTATTGGTCGACTCGCATAAACTAACAGCGGCATCAACTTTGCCTGAGGTGATCAGTTCGTTCAGTTTGTCAAAAAAAACAGGTTCAAGCACCTTCTGGCCTCTTATAAAAAAATACCGGTCGAAAAATATAAAAACGGCAACTATTGACAACAAGAATAATGGGATCATAATTATTCCTCCCATCATGATAAGGTCCAGATATGAGACTTCGGCTAGGGTTTCTAATAATAATATCATCGAAAGTATTTTTTTAGTGATTATAAATTAATATCAGGTATAACGGATTAAAAGCATGTTAAGTATAAATTGCACGTGACTTTTTACATTCGTCAAATTAAACATCAACAAACAAGACCGCCATTTTCCAGTTAATTTTTAAGGAGCCAAAGATGGTCAATTAATTCTGATTTTAAAAGAATAATACTTACTGCTGTATAATATACTGGTCATTGACCGGAACTGATATTTTTAAAAAATTAATCATTTCCAGCGCTATAAAAGCGGATCCAAAACAACTAATATTGTCGAATTATCAAAACTTTGAACAAAATCTATAAAATTTCTAAAAAACAATTTTTATAGCCAAAATAATTAGTCATTTTTGCACGATCAATTAAACATTTAACGTAATGACCAGAAAATTATTAATAAGAGATGTGACTATGAGGGATGGGCAACAATCCCTTTTTGCAACGCGCATGAAACAGGCTCAAATCGAGCGTGTATTGCCCATTTACAAAGAAGCCGGATTTTATGCGCTTGAAGTTTGGGGAGGGGCTGTGCCTGACTCCATTATGCGGTATTTAAATGAGGATCCTTGGGAAAGGTTAGAAAAAATCAAAGCTGAGATTGGAAATATTTCTCACCTGACCGCATTATCGCGTGGGCGTAATCTTTTTGGATACAACCCATATCCTGAATCAGTTATTGAAGGCTTTAACCGCAATGCCGTTCAGTCCGGCATCTCCATCATGCGTATTTTCGACGCGTTGAACGATACAAGCAACATCAAATCGACTATCAAGTATGTAAAAGAAAATGGTGGTTTAGCCGACTGTGTTACCTGTTACACTGTTGACCCTAAATTCACAAAAAAAGAACGTTTAAAAGCACGTTTGAGAGGCAAGCCACTTCCCAAATCAATTTTCACCATCGACTATTTCGTGAACATGGCCAAAGAACTCGAAGCCATGGGAGCCGATATGATTACTTTGAAAGATATGGCAGGTTTAATCCCTCCATTGAAAGCCGGAAAAATTATTAAAGCCTTCAAGGAAAACGTTAAAATCCCAATCGATTTTCATACGCATTGTACGCCTGGCTTTGGTTTAGCTTCGGCACTGACCGCCATTTTGAATGGTGTTGATATCCTTGATACTGCCATCATGAACTTTGCCGGAGGACCAGCGGCACCATCGTTTGAATTGGTACAGATTTGCTGTAACAAATTAGGAATTGAAACAGGTGTGAATCTGGATGCAGTTGTCCGGATCAATAAAATCCTGAAAGAAATTCGTCTGGAAATGGCTGACATTGATAGTTATAAAGTTTATCCAATTGAATTCGACATTACAAAAGATCAACTGCCACCATACATTGATAAATATTTCGATGATGCCATTGAATTTGCAAAAGCCAACGACGAAGTAAACTTAATGGACGTATGCGGAAAAATTGAAAAATATTTCAATTTCCCTGATCCTGACGAAAAAGTAAAATTCGCCGAAGTTCCGGGCGGAATGTATACCAATATGCTTGCTCAATTAAAACAATTGAAACAGGAAGAACTGTTACCACGTGTACTTGAAGTAATTCCTACTGTACGTTTAGCTGCTGGTTGTCCTCCATTGGTTACACCTACCAGTCAGATTGTTGGTGCACAAGCAGTGAATTGCGTGATTGACGAGAAAAACGGTAAACCTTTTTACAGCAATAACTCCAATCAATTTGTAAATCTGGTAAAAGGTTCATACGGCAAAACACCTATCCCGGTTGATCCTGACTTCCGTGAAAAAATTGCAGGAACGCGTGAGGAAATCCCATACAACACTGCCAATTACGAAAAACAGCCAAATCCATCTTTCCCTAAATATGGTGAGAATGTAAAACTGGCAATGAACGAAAAGGAAGAATTACTACTGGAATTATTTCCTAATGTAGCCGATAAATTCCTTCACGACAAGGTAGAACGCATTTACGGAGCCAAAATAAAGGAGTCGGAACTTAAGAAACAACGTGCTTATGAAGCCGAGCGGCAAAAATACCTGAGTCTTTCGAACCAGGAAAAAGAAGCCAGGCTTGTAGAAGGATTATATCACTGGAACTGTTAAAAGCTATAAACTGTAAAGAATAAAGGCATCCAAATCTGGATGCCTTTATTCTTTACAGTTAAACCTATTCCTTTTTCTTTCTGTATTTCCATACCAGGTAGGCAACAAACAACGCTCCGCATGCCAATAAAGCATACGAAAGTTCGTGCATGTATTTATAAAGCAAATCTTGCTTTGTATAGAGATAGTAGCTCAGCGAAGCCAAAATAATGTGCCAGATTGCCGAACCTAAAGCAGTGTACAGAATAAACTGTTTGATATTCATTTTGGCAAGCCCGGCAGGAATTGAAATCAAATGCCTGATTCCCGGAATTAAACGACCTATAAATGTGGAACTTCTTCCATGTCGGTTAAAGTATGACTCAGCATGTTCAACTTTCGCCTGATTCAGCAAAAACAATTTACCTATTTTCGACTCAGCAAAACCATAAACAATAACCCGCCCGAGCCAACGAGCCATCACGTAATTGAACATGGCTCCAATCACTGCACCAAGAGTAGCAAACACCACAACGAGATAAACATTTAACTCGCCTGTTTTTAAGGCTTGCCAAATGGCTGGCGGAATCACAACTTCAGAAGGTAGCGGAACAAATGAACTTTCGATAGCCATCAGTAAAGTGATAGTAAAATAATTCATGTGCTGCATGTACCAATCGGCCAATGATTGAAAATATTCGAGCATGAGAATCTGTTTTATGTTACGTCAAAGATAAACGGAGTAGTTAAAATAACAAATGAAGAAAAAAGGCTTTCCCAACGAAATGAGAAAGCCTTTATCATTAAGTTCAAATTTCTTACCTGATTTTATTCTCAATCCATTTTTTGGCATTCACGAAAGCTTCCATCCATGGAGCAACCTCATCAAATTTGCGTTCCTGAGGATAATAAGGCCAGTGATAAGGTTTGAAAGCTCTTTCCAAATGCGGCATCATCACCAAATGGCGGCCGTCTTCAGAACAAAGTGATGCAGTATTGTAATCAGAACCATTCGGGTTTCCTGGATAAGCGACATTCGAATATTTCATCGGAATCTGGTAAGCCGATTCTTCCTGTGGCAAACTGAATTTTCCTTCTCCGTGAGCTACCCAAACACCCAATTTCATACCGGCCATTGATTCCAACATGACTGATTTATTCGGAAAGATTTCAACATTCACAAATCCTGATTCAAATTTATGTGATTCGTTATGAAGCATCTTTGGTTTTTCGGCACGTTCCGGATAAACCAGACCTAATTCAACCATCAGCTGACAACCGTTGCAAACGCCTAGACTCAATGTGTCTTCACGTTTGTAGAAATTTTCGAGAGCTAACTTGGCAGCTTCGTTATACTTAAATGCGCCCGCCCATCCTTTGGCCGAACCCATTACGTCGGAATTGGAGAAACCGCCAACGAACACAATCATATTCACGTCTTCCAGCGTTTCGCGGCCCGAAATCAGGTCGGTCATGTGCACATCTTTCACGTCCATTCCGGCCAGATACATCATGTAAGCCATTTCGCGGTCGCCATTCACACCCTTTTCACGGATGATGGCAGCTTTGATTCCGCTTGGCTTGCGGCGTTTCAGATCGATACCTAAATCAGCAGCTTTTCCGGTGAAACCTTTGAAATCGTATTTCAGTTCGTTTTTCTTGTAGCTTTCGAAACGTTCCAACGCTTTTTTCTCGCCGGATTGTTTGCGATCAAGTAAATAGGACGAAGTGAACCACAAATCGCGCAACGAATTCAAGTCAAAAGCAAATTCATCAGCACCATTTTTCACAGTAAACGCGCGGCTTCCCGAAGGTTTTCCAATCAGCGTAAAACCAACTCCGGAAGCATTCAGTTTCGCTTCAAAAGCAGCTGCATCGGCTACCTGAACAACGATTCCGGGATTTTCGCTGAACAGCACTTTCACACTGTCCGATTCACCGATTCCGGTCAAATCTAGTGTCATTCCTGAATAGTTATCGCCAAAACACATTTCCAAAAGCGTGGTAATCAAACCTCCGGAAGAAATATCGTGTCCCGCCAATATATTTTTGTCTTCAATGCAATCCTGAATAGCATTGAAGGCAGCTGCAAAGTATTTCGAATCGGCAACCGAAGGCGCTTCGTTACCCAGTTTATTGATGATCTGAGAGAAAGCGCTTCCACCCAAACAGCGATTCATTTTTGAGAAATCGACAAAATAAATGGATGATTTCGGATCGTTGATTAAAACAGGTTCAACCACTTTTTTCACATCCGAAACTTCTGCGGAAGCTGAAATAATTACCGTTCCGGGCGAATAAACCACACCGTCTTTGTATTTCTGTGTCATCGACATCGAATCTTTTCCGGTCGGAATATTGATTCCAAGTTCGCAGGCAAAATCGCTGGCTGCCTTTACCGCTTTATAAATGCGGGCATTTTCACCTTCATTTTTAGCAGGCCACATCCAGTTGGCACTCAGCGAAACGCCTTTCAGCTGATCGGATAGCGGAGCAAAGACCAAATTTGTCAGTGATTCTGCAATTGAAAGTACCGAACCAGCTTCTGCATCAACCATTGCTGCAACTGGCGCATGTCCGATGGTAGTTGCCAAACCTTTTTCGCCCTGATAATCGAGCGTAATCACGCCCACATTGTTCAGCGGAAGTTGCAATTGTCCGGCACACTGTTGTTTGGCAATACGTCCGGTTACAGAGCGGTCAACTTTATTGGTCAACCAATCTTTACAGGCCACAGCTTCCAATTGCAAAACATCTTCGAGGTAATCTTCTATTTTGGCTTGATCGTATTCCAGATCAGCAAATTTTTCATTGCGGGTAGTGTCGGTCAAAACAGTTTTTGGCGGTTTCCCAAACATATACGAAAGTTGCCAATCAATTGGTTTTTCGCCGGTTTTCGAGTTCTCGAAGGTAAACTGCATATCGCCGGTAGCTTCACCAATTACGTACATCGGAGCCCGTTCACGGTCGGCGATACGCTGCAAAAGCGGCACATCTTTTTCGTGCATTACCAGTCCCATGCGTTCCTGAGATTCGTTGCCAATGATTTCTTTTTGCGAAAGTGTCGGATCGCCTACCGGCAATTTCGACGTATCAATTTTACCTCCGGTAGCTTCCACCAATTCCGACAAGCAGTTCAAGTGACCGCCAGCGCCGTGGTCGTGCACAGTTATAATCGGGTTTTCAGACGATTCGCTCAAGGCACG
>JAHEYT010000095.1 GCA_023251455.1 Bacteroidota bacterium | reverse complement strand
ACGATTTCAGTGAAAAGGGACGGATTTATTTTAAGAACATCGACTTTGCAAATTTTACTGAAGAAACTAAAAAACAACTGGAAGCCGAGATTGATCGGGATTTTCAGGAGTCGATAGAAGGAATCCGCCAGTTAAAAAAACAGGTGCGATTGGGAGTTTACCTGGCATTCAGCTATTACATTCATTTGCTGAAAGAAATTAAAAAAGCCCGTCCGGAAGAGATTCTGAAGAAAAGATACCGCATTACCAATACCAAAAAAAGTTATTTGCTGGTAAATGCCTACCTGAAAAATGCGCTGAATCTGCTGTAAAAACATCGATTTAAACACTAAGTATTCGGGTACCCAAATGAAACCTTAACAAACTGCTCATTAAACATTATAATTCGGTTCGCTCTTCAAATTTTAGTATTTTCGTGGCGAATTTATTCTGAAATACAAAAATGTTTAAGTTATTCCTTTATCCTCTTTCTGCAATTTACGGGTTGATTGTATCTATCAGAAATTTTCTGTACGATTACAAAATATTTAAATCAACTGAGTTTGAAATTCCGGTAATATCTATCGGAAACATCACTGTGGGCGGAACCGGAAAAACTCCTCATACCGAATATCTGGTTGATTTGTTGCGGAAGCAGTTTATTGTCACCACGATAAGTCGAGGTTATAAGAGAAAAACAAAAGGTTATCAGGATGTTAAAGTCGACTCGCTAGCCACTGCTGTTGGTGACGAACCTTTACAAATCAAAAATAAATTCAGGGAAGTTCAGGTTGTTGTCGACGAGAAACGGGTTCATGCCCTAAAATTAATTCAGAAACAGGAGCCCAGCGAATTACCTGATGTGATATTGCTCGACGACGCTTTTCAGCACCGCAGTGTTAGCCCCGGAATCAATATTTTGCTTATTGATTTTAACCGTCCGATTGATAAGGATCAGTTGATGCCGATTGGCCGGTTGCGCGAAGCAAAATGGCAGATGCGCCGTGCCAACGTGATTATTTATACCAAATGTCCGCAAGAGATTTCTCCCATTACCCGGCGGATTATCATGAAAGATGTGAATCTGCGCCCGTATCAGAATCTGTTTTTCACTACGATGGTTTATCAGCCCCTCACTCCTGTTTTTCCTGACGAAGCCATTGGAACGCCGAAGCTGGCATCCGACAAAGTGAGTGTTTTGTTGGTTACCGGAATTGCTAATCCGGAGCATTTGCGTAAATACCTCAACACTTTTACCGAAAGTATAACTGACTTGAAATATCCAGATCACCACAACTTTAATACTTCAAACATTCAGCAAATTGAGCAAAAATTCGCTGGAATTGAGGCTGAAAACAAGATCATTATTACTACCGAAAAAGATTCGATGCGATTGAAAGACATGAATTTGTCGCCTTTATTGAAATCACATCTATTCTATATTCCGCTGAAAATTAAGTTCCTCGACAGCGAAGGAAAAAACTTTGACGAAAAAATCGTGACCTATGTTAGAGAAAATAAAAGCAACCGCGACCTTCATAAACGAAAGAGTAAAAAAGCCAATTGATGCCGGAATCATTCTGGGTTCAGGCTTGGGTGGACTGGTTAAAGAAATTGAAGTTGAGTTGACCATTCCATACGGCGAAATTCCGGACTTTCCGGTTTCCACTGTTGACGGACATTCCGGACAACTGATTTTTGGTCAGCTTGGTGGAAAAAATGTGCTTGCCATGCAAGGGCGTTTCCATTATTACGAAGGCTATTCGATGAAGGAAGTTACTTTCCCGGTTCGTGTCATGAAAATGCTGGGTATTAAAACCCTTTTTGTTTCGAACGCTTCGGGTGGTTTAAATCCAGATTATAAAGTGGGAGATGTGGTCATCATTTCCGATCACATTAATTTTTTCCCGGAACATCCGCTTCGGGGAAAAAACATCATTGAACTCGGAACCCGATTCCCGGACATGAGTCAATCGTACGATCTGCATTTGCGCAATAAAGCGAAAGCAATAGCGCTGAAAAACGGCATCACGGTGCGTGAGGGTGTTTATGTGGGTGTCTCCGGACCAACTTTCGAAACACCGGCCGAATACCTGATGTTCCGCCACTTGGGTGCCGATATCGTTGGTATGTCAACTGTTCCGGAAGTGATTGTGGCCCGTCATATGGAAATGACTGTTTTCGGAATTTCGATTGTGACCGATAGCGGCGTTCCCGGACAAATCGTTGAAATTTCGCACGAAGAAGTTCAGGAAGTGGCCATGAAAGCCGAACCAAACATGACGCTGATTTTGAAAGAATTGGTGGCGGGGCTGTAAAAAGTTTCAAGTTCAAAGTTCCAAATTCCAAGTCAATGAGCAATTTGCCAACATTTTCAGATATCGAAAAAGCGCACGACCGCATTCGTCCATACATTCACCATACTCCGGTTTTAAGTTCGAAAAGTATCAACGAAATTGTTGGTGCTGAGCTGTTTTTCAAGTGCGAAAATCTTCAGAAAGTTGGCGCTTTCAAGTTTCGGGGGGCCTGTAATTCCGTATTTTCCCTTTCCGATGAGGAAGCCCGAAACGGAGTTTGTACCCATTCATCCGGAAATCATGCGGCGGCCTTGGCTTTGGCTGCCCGGATGCGCGGAATTCCGGCTTACATTGTGATGCCTGAAAATGCTCCGGAAATCAAAAAAATAGCGGTGGCCGGATATGGCGCTCAAATTACTTTTTGCACGCCAACGCTCGAAGCACGCGAATCGACATTGAAAAGGGTAGCTGCCGAAACCGGTGCAACCGAAATACATCCGTACAATTATTTTAATGTGATTTGCGGACAGGGAACTGCCGCCAAAGAACTGATCGAAGAAATTGGTCAGCTGGACGTGATGATGGCTCCCGTTGGCGGTGGTGGACTGTTAAGCGGAACAGCGATTTCAACCAAAGCTTTATTGCCTTATGCTCGGGTTATCGCTGCCGAACCTGCCGGAGCAGACGATGCTTTTCGCTCGTTTTATTCAAAAACACTCCAACCTTCGGTTGCCCCAAAAACCATTGCCGACGGCTTATTAACTTCGCTTGGAAGCCTGACGTTCCCGATTATCCTAAACAATGTTGATCAGATTGTAACTGTTTCTGAAGCAAGCATTGTTGCCGCCATGCGTATGATTTGGGAACGTATGAAAATCATTGTGGAACCTTCGTCGGCTGTTCCATTGGCTGCTATCCTCGAAAATAAAGTCGATGTAAAAGGCAAAAAGGTCGGAATTATTCTGAGCGGCGGAAACGTAGATTTAGTACGGCTGCCATTTTAAAAGTAGTATTTTCATAGGTAAGTCCCTGTCCCCCTATTCAGCCCAAACTTTAGAGGTTGAAGATCCGTGGCACGAATTGCATGCGCCGGTTGTGATGGCCGAACTCATATATTTTGTGCTACCCGAACTTCCGGTTACACCCACATAAATTCCAGTTCCGTAGTTTATAGAGCAGCTGGTATAAAAGCTGCCACTTTTGTTAACAGTAAATGTTCCCAGTACTGTTCCATCTCCATTGGCTTGCGTGGTAAGCTTTATCACTGCTCCTGGAAATCCAGAAGAAAGCGCTTTATTATAAATCGATCCGGCAGCGGTGAACTGGTGGCAACTCAAACAATTTTTACCTGTGTTGTGGCTTGTACCTGACACTGTGGATTGTCCTCCAACTTCTTCTCCGTCGTCTTCTTTTTCGCAGGCAAATAACACGGTTATTAAACCGATGAGCAATATTGAAAATACTTTTCGCATGGATGAGCTAATTAGTTAATGTGTGAAGTATCTAACGAAGTGGTTTCGTTTTTATTACTGAGGCTGAAGTTGTGAAAGATGGAATGACAAAATTACATTGGATTAAATTTATCACTATGAAAGACCGGACTAACTTCATCAAAAAATCGCAAATTTCAGGCTTGTGTGAAAGCAAAATAAACCTATTTTTGTGAATCACTCTCTAAATAACCCCCAGATATGACAGTTGAAAAAACCGTTGGCGGAAAAATAAAACAAATTCGGGAAATGAAAAAGGTCAGCATAGAGGAACTGGCCGAAAGAAGTGGAATGGATACTTCAATGATTCTTAAAATTGAAGAGGAAAAAAATGTTCCATCACTGGCTCCACTCATTAAAATCGCCCGTGCTCTGGGAGTTCGTTTAGGGACTTTTCTTGATGATAGTGACAACTATGGACCCGTTGTCGTTCGTTCAGGCGAATACCCCAAAGGGGCAAGGTTTACTTCGCAAACCAGCGAAGCACGCGAACATCTGAATTTTTTCTCGCTTGCATTTGACAAAGCCGGTCGGAACATGGAACCATTTATTGTGGACATTGAACCGGGACTTCAATCGGATTATATGCTTTCATCGCACGAAGGGGAAGAGTTTATTTATGTGCTTGAGGGTGAAATTGAAATCAATTATGGCAAAGAGGTTTACCGGCTTGCAAAAGGCGACAGTATCTATCTCGATTCAATAGTATTGCACAATGTACATGCGGGCAACAACCAATCGGCCAAAATTCTGGCAGTTATTTATGCCCCATTTTAGGTTTCAATTCATTCTGAAAACAAAAATTCATGCAATTACTTGATTTTACTTTTGGCGAATTATTAGAGAAGTATGCACTGGAAGCTCCCGACCGGGAATTTATGGTTTATGCCGACCGGAATTTAAGATTTACCTATTCGCAATTCAACGAAAGGGTCGATCAGCTGGCCAAAGGGCTATTATGTATTGGTGTTTCGAAAGACGATAAAGTAGGCATTTGGGCAAACAATGTTCCTGACTGGCTGACTTTTATGTTTGCCACAGCAAAAATCGGAGCAGTTTTGGTAACTATCAATACCAATTATAAATCGTCGGAATTGGAATACCTGCTGCAAGATGCAGATATACATACGCTTTGTTTGATCGACGGATTCCGCGATAGCGATTACGTGAACATGATTTTTGAATCGGTGCCAGAGCTGAAGAATAGCCAGAGAGGACACCTGTCGAGCGAAAAATTCCCCAAACTTAAAAATGTTGTTTTCATCGGTCCGCAGAAACACCGCGGAATGTATAATACTTCAGAACTTTTGTTGCTCGGAAGTCACATCGACGATTTTGAACTGGAGTTGATCAAAGAAACCATCAGTTGCCACGATGTGGTTAACATGCAATATACTTCCGGAACTACCGGATTCCCCAAAGGGGTGATGCTAACTCACCACAATATTCTTAACTGTGGTTATGCCACGGGCGAATTTATGAGATATACCTCCAAAGAGCGATTGTTGGTATGTGTGCCATTGTTCCATTGTTTCGGGTGTGTATTGGCGCTTTGTGCCGTTATAACTCACGGAAGTACAATGGTTATGGTCGAAAATTTCGATCCATTAATGGTTCTGGCATCTGTTGAGAAGGAAAAATGTACTGCATTATACGGGGTTCCAACCATGTTTATTGCCGAATTGAACCATCCAATGTTCGACATGTTCGACTTAAGTTCATTGCGCACCGGAATTATGGCAGGTTCGCTTTGCCCAATCGAAACCATGAACCAGGTGATGCAGAAAATGAACATGAAAGACATCATTATTGTGTACGGATTGACAGAAACTTCTCCTGGAATGACTGCAACCCGGACCCACAATTCGCCTGAGGTGCGCGCCACTACCGTAGGTTTTGAGTACCCCAACGTGGAGGTTAAAATTGTCAATCCGGAAACAGGGGCGGATTGTCCCGAAGGCGAACATGGCGAAATTTGCTGTCGAGGATATAATGTCATGAAAGGATATTACAAGAATCCGGAAGCTACGGCCAAAGCGATTGATAAGGATGGATGGCTACATTCCGGCGATTTGGCAGTAAAAACACCTGACGGATTTTACCGTATTACCGGACGCATCAAAGACATGATTATTCGTGGTGGCGAAAATATCTATCCGCGCGAAGTGGAGAATTTTATCTACAATATTCCTGAAGTTGAATCAGTAGAGGTAGTTGGCGTTCCAAGTAAAAAATACGGTGAGCAAGTTGGTGCGTTTATCAAACTTAAAGCTGGCCAGGAATTGTCAGACGAAGCGGTTCAGGAATTTTGCCGTGGTAAAATTGCCCGCTATAAAATTCCGCAATATATATTCTTTGTTGACGGATTTCCGATGACAGCCAGTGGTAAAATTCAGAAATACAAACTCAGGGAATTGAGTTTGGAATTACTCGAAAAAAGGGGCGTTGAGGTTATTTAGTCCAGAATTTATCTTCAGCGGGAATATTTTTAGAATAGCCTAAAGCCAGAGGGTCAAATCGCAACATTCCGAATAAATACCAAGCTGTTGAGGAAACAGCAGGATTGGTATCGACACCTGTCCAAAGGGCATCACTACCATACGATGTGCCAAAATTAGCTGAATATGGTAATGCGTATGACCCTGGAAAAGAGGCGCTCTTGATCAGATTTTTCTTCATCTCCTTCAGATACATTTGAGCTTCGCTTTCCCTTTTTGCCTTGATAAAAGCTACTGCCATTTGTCCTGTTCCTTCGAGCCAAACCACATCCCGATCTTCATCGAAACAATATCCACTAATCGGGTTTTTCGTAATTGTTGATGTCTGAGTTGTTTTGAACCGGCTTGCCTTTGAAAGCACATCAGTCGGGAAATCCTCGAAAGTGCAATAACTCCATGAATGAACATCAAGTGCGTATTTGTATTTCGGATTTTCAGCCCAAGCTATTAATAATTTATCCGTTTGGTCCCAGCGAACATTCTTAAAGTAAGTCAGGAGGTTTTGATGAAACGTGGTGTAGTTTGGAATAGCATTAAAGGCATCTAGATTTCCTTCAGCAATTTTCGAGATTCGGGAGCCGTTTGCTGCATAACCGCCCCACAAACCGCCATCAGCATCCTGCAACGAAATAATCCAGTTGGTTAGAGCAGTTTCAAGACTTTGGTACTTTGTATTTTGAGCTGCATGATGATAATTATTTAGAGCAATCAGCATCCATGCATTATCTCCAAGCCATCGATGAGGAGAATTATCAACCGGTATACCGTCAGCTGTTCTCATCTGTCCAAAACCACTTGGGCCTTTTAAAAACTCTGATTCAAGCCTGCCCGTAAAAAAGTCGAATATTTTTTCAGCTCTATCTAAATCGCCATATGTGGTAAAAGCCATTGCTGCAAGCGCATTATCGTAGAGCGAAACAAGCCTTCCTCCTTCGCTACTGAGCAAAAGCCCATTAGCTTGTTGCATATTCGTTAACCATGAATAAACAGAATCAACTTTTACCTCCAGAGCAGACAGTTCTGTGTTTCCGGGTTTGTTACATCCGGGTAAAAAGAGAACAAGATATGCCCCAATGACGATTATAACTCTAATTGAATTTTTCATATCCGAAACGGCCAAAATACTGGTTATTACATTCGAGTAAGTATAGAACGAATTTATGATTTAAATGTTTGTTTAAGAAACTGTTTTGAAGTTGGGTCGACTAATAAAGAGAAAAGATTTGAAGGAAAGTGAAAACCTTTACTTTATTGAAAGCTTTTTGTATCTTCGAAAGCTAATTAATAGGAATTTGTTGGAAATTGGGTCATTACTCCAACCTGGTTTTTATAAGATTAACTGATGTTTAATGAATAAGGATTTGAAGATGAAGCGAATATTAGTGGCGGAAGACAACAAATTGATTTTAGAAACGATTTTCCATAGCCTTACCCGTGAAGGATATGAGATTATCAAGGCAAATGACGGTAAAGAATGTCTGAAAATGCTTGAAGATACAGAAGTTGACCTTCTTATTACTGATTTGTATATGCCTTATATAAACGGGAATGAAGTTATTGCAATCATTCGCGACGAAAGAAAGAAAAATATTCCAATTCTGGTTCTTTCGGCCGCAGGTGCAGAGGATAATGTTTTAAAAGCGTTTGAACTGGGAGCTGATGACTTTATGGTTAAGCCATTTAGCCTGGTCGAGCTTAATGTAAGAGTACGGAAATTACTGGCAATGAGACGGTAAAGCTTATTCTTTAGCTACAATTTAAATGGTTATCAATGACTTCACTCAAACCGGATCCTAAAAAACTGATTATTCATCTTTTATCTTCGATTTGTATTTTTATTCTTCTGTCATCAATGGAGAGTAGGGGTGCTGAGTACATTGATAATGAAATTAATTCTGCATTAGTAGTTAATGACCTGCCTTCCGTTATCGATAACTCCTTATATGCTTCTTTGCAGGAAGAATCCACGGCATCAGCTGATTCTTCAGCTTTGGCCTCAGAAAACCAGAAAAAATCGGAATGGAAAATCAACAGATCTCAGAACGAAGTTAATAGATTCGTTTTGTGGTTACTTGGAGACAAAAATGTTTCGGAATTCAAAAGTCGTATGATTGATTTTGGGAACAGTAACCTGCCATTATTTCTTCTGAAATATTATATGCACCTTGTCGACAGAACATACACTTACCCAATCGTTATTCTTTTTATTCTGCTTATAGTAGGTTTAATTATTAATGTCACGATGGTACTTTTGGTTATGTATTTCACCAACAAAAGGAAAAACCATAAGGAAAGGTATGTTAGTATCTATCGTAATTCATACGAAGATGTATTGAGATCGTATTTGTTTGGTGAGATTGAGTGGAATTTGGCACTTTTGAAATTGAAGAAGCTAAAAAGGCCATTGAACCGTAAGATATTAACCGATGTGCTATTAAACTTCAAAGAAAACCTTCGGGGCGAGATGGATAGTCAGATTCCGCAAATATTTATAAAACTTGGACTAGAAGAGGATTCTTTAAAGCTGACAAAATCAGCATTTTACTATAGAAGAATTGAAGGACTGAAAGCTTTGACCAATCTCGATCCTGAAAACGCCAAAGGAATTATACCCAATTACCTCAACGATTCGCATATCACAGTCAGAACAGAGGCTCAGGTATCTTATGTCAGACTTTATCCGGAAAAACCATTCGAGTTTTTGAAAGATTTAACAAAGCCATTTCCCCGCTGGACGCAACTTTCATCTTTTTATATTTTCAGGCTGCATCAGGTCCCGATTCCTGCATTTGTAGATTACCTTGATTCTGATATTCCTACCATCAGAAACTTTAGTTTACGCATGATCATATTTTTTCAGCAACTTGAAAATGCACCAGCAATTTTTAAGCAGCTTGATAGCCCTCTCGAAATGACCAGACTCCTTTCTATTCGGGCGATTAATGATTTGCGTCTTTACGAAGGGAAGCCAATTATTAAGAAAATGTACCAATCAGAAACCGGAAACAATAAGCAGGAAATAATAAGGGCTATAAAAAATATTGGCAATGATGAGGATTTTGATTTTTTGGAATCCATCATTCGATCGGATTCTGTTTCATTAAAAACTGAAGCGTGCCGTTCATTATACTATGTCAATAACGAAGGACGGGAAAGGTTAAATGTTTTAAATCAGAACAGCGATTTGAAGATTGACCAATTTCTGACTCATGTAACTGATCCCAGAAACTGAAGCATATGTCTAACGAATTTATATCAGGTATATTCGAGATTTTCTTTTTGATATATGCAATCTGCATATTCAGCTTGTATTTGTGGCTTGCTCTCGTTTCTGCACGAGAGCTGATTCGGAATCATTTTCATGCACGGAATACCAATTATGATGCGATTATTTCGTCGCCTTTTGCGCCAATGATTACGGTTATCGCTCCAGCTTATAACGAATCACTCACCATTGTTGAAAATATTAAAGCACTACTTGCACTTTACTACCCAAATTTTGAAATCGTTGTTGTAAATGATGGGAGTAAAGACAATACGCTTGAAAAAGCCATCGAAGCTTTTGATCTCGAAAAAGTCACATACGTAGTTGATTACAAGATTCCTTGTCAGGAAATTCGTGGCATTTATAAATCGCGAAAAAGAGCATTCAATAACCTGACAGTTGTTGATAAATTTAACGGAGGGAAAGCCGATGCCCTCAATTCAGGAATCAATATCGCAAAAGGAGACTATTTCATCTCAATTGACGTTGATTCGATAATTGATCCTTATGCACTTCAGAAAATGATTAAACCATTTTTGGAAGAGCCCAACCGGAGGGTGATTGCAACCGGAGGTGTTATTGGCATAGCCAATTCGTGTAAAATTGTTGATGGCCAGCTCGTCGAAATTGATGTTCCAAATAATCTGTGGGCTCGATTCCAGGTTATTGAATACAACCGGGCATTTTTAATGGGGCGATTGGCGTGGAGTAGGTTGGACGGGCTTCTTCTGATTTCCGGGGCACTTGGCCTTTTTGATAAAGAGGTGGCAATTGCCTGTGGTGGTTATTACACCAAAACTGTTGGTGAAGACATGGAGTTGGTTGTGAGAATGAGAAAATACATGGCGGAGAAAAAAGAAAAATATAAAGTTGGCTATGTTCCCGATCCGTTATGCTGGACTGAAGTTCCCTCGACCTTAAAGGTTTTGGGAAGCCAGAGAAATCGCTGGACCCGTGGTACAATCGACACGCTTTTCATTCACTGGAACATCTTCCTTAACCGTAAATACGGGTTTATGGGGATGGTTTCTCATCCTTTCTGGGTATTCTTCGAGTGGTTGGCTCCGATTATCGAACTGCTTGGAATTATTTATTTTACAGTTATTGCATTTTTTGGCGCGCCCAACTGGCCTTTCTTTTTTGTTATGTTGTTTTTTGTTTACGTCTTTTCAATTACTTTTTCGACCTATGCAATCTTGTACGATCTCCTGGCTTATAACCGATACAAGAAAAAGAGGATGATTGTTAAACTTTTACTGACCGCATGGATTGAACCAATCATTTTTCATCCTCTGGTTGTTTATTGGGCCTTACGTGGAAACGTCGATTATTTTATCCGGAAGAAAAAGACCTGGGGAAATATGACACGTGTTGGATTTGCAGATCAGAAGAAAAAATAAGCATTCAGAAAATAAAATGATATGATCCAATTAATTACAAATATAAAGTCCAGATTATCCATGCGGCCAATTTTAGTCTTGGCTATCTTAATGGTGAATGGCTTGCTTTTCAATGTTTCAGCTCAATCGTACGAGGAAGCGAGAAATTTGGCCTTAAATGGGAATAGGGCTAAGGCACGCCAGCTTTGTAAAGCAATTCTGGCCCAGGGATTTAATTCTGATGTGGCGCTGTTACTCGGGCGAACATATGCCTGGGATGGCAAATACGATTCGACTCGCATCGTACTGAACGAAGTTCTTGCCAATAATCCTGAAAGTATGGAAGCTCTGGATGCTTATGCTGATGTTGAATACTGGTCGGAAAACTATACAAAGTCAATTGAATATTGCGATTTAGCATTGAAGAAAGATCCGAAAAATGAAGATTTTTTGTTTAAAAAGGCCAAAATTCTTCACAGCAGCGAAAAGTATGAAGAAGCTGTTGCCTCTCTCGAAGAGTTGATTCGCATCAATCATTCAAATGCCGAAGCGTTGAAAAAGCTTCAGGAATACAGGCTTGATGTAATGAAAAACAGGATCAAGCTGAACTATACAATTGATCAATTTGACAAGTCGTTTAACCGCGATCCGTGGCAGGTTGTGGCTTTGTCATATGGCCGGAAAACGAAACTCGGGAGTGTAATTGCCAGGGTAAATATGGCCAAACGATTTGGTGACACCGGATTACAATACGAAATGGATGCCTATCCAAAAATCAGTGAAAACAATTACGGTTACCTGAATTATGGATTCTCTCAGAGTTCGGTTTTTCCCGATCACCGGTTTGGTGCCGAATTATTTCATAGTTTCCCGAAAGCTTTTGAAGGCTCTTTAGGAATGAGAACCTTGTTTTTCGGAAGTTCGGATGTGACAATCTATACCGGTTCTGTTGGAAAATACATCAGCAATTACTGGATTTCGCTGCGTTCGTATGTAACTCCCGGAACCACCGGCACGTCGGTGTCAGGCCAATTACAAATGCGGCGCTACTTTTCAGACCCTGAGAATTATATTGGCTTGCGGTTAGGGTATGGCGTATCGCCTGATGACAACCAAAATCTGGTTAATTCAGATTCGAGCTCCAGATTAAAATTAAATACTCGGTCTATCCGGTTAGAGCTTAACCACATTATCAACCATCTTTGGATCATTAATCCGGCGGCGGCATGGGGAAGTGAGGAACTTACATCCGGAAATTTTTCAGGTTATTATACATTTGATATCAGTATTACCCGACTTTTTTAGAATATTACTATGACTAATTTCAAAGAATCAATTCAACTTGTTGTCAGGTCATTAAGGCGTTTTCTGAGCCTGAGTTTTATCCTGGCCTCGATGATTCTGATGGTTCGTTTTTACGAAATAGTCATTACGTCGATTTTTTCGAACTACCCCGACGGAAGCTTCAGCAATTTGCTTCAAGGTTTAAAATACGATGTGGTTCTATATCTTCAGTTATCGGCTTTTCTGATGATTCCTTTTTTGGTCATTGCGTATTTCAGTCAAAAAGCAGCCCGATACTTTTTTATGTTTTTATGTATTCTGTTGGTGTTGGGAGATATATTATTGCTTCAATATTTTGCGACAGCTCGTGTTCCACTCGGAGCCGATTTGCTGGGATATTCCATGTCCGAAATCAGGCATACTCTTGACACTTCGGGCGAAATAAGCATTTTCCCAATGGTCGTAATTTTTCTATACCTGTTCATTATGTCAAGGGTAATGATTAAGCATGTATATTTTAAACTAAAACCTTGGTTGATGACCGTTTTGACTGTTCTGATGTTTAGTTCCTTTTTGCCGATCAAGCAACTAAATCCTGATCCTTCTACATTTAGTGACGAGTTTAGCCTGTTTGCTGCGAATAACAAACTTGGCTTTTTTGCACAAAGTTTATCAACACATTACCTGCATCAAGGATCGCTTAACAAGCATGAATTTACATTTAATACGGTCGCTTCTTCTCCCGAAGGTAACCCATTTACATACATAAATCCTGAATATCCGTTTCTGCATCAGGAAACCACTCCTGATGTTTTAGGCGAATATTTAAATCTGGGGAAAACGCCGCCAAACATTGTTCTGATCATTGTCGAGAGTTTGGGGCGGGCTTACAGCGGGCAGAATGCTTACCTGGGAAGTTTTACTCCTTTTCTGGATTCGCTGATGCAAAAAAGTCTGTACTGGGAAAATTGTTTGAGTACCTCCGGACGAACTTTTCAGGTTTTGCCTACCACTTTGGCATCGTTGCCTTTTGGCGAACATGGATTTGCTGAATTGGAAGACAAAATGCCAGATCACCTTAGTTTAATCAGCATTTTAAAGAAGCAGGCCGGTTACAGCAGCAGTTTTGTGTATGGAGGAGAGGCTGAATTCGACAAAATGGATGCTTTCCTTAACCGACAAGGTATCGACCAGATTATTGATAGTCGAAAATTTGGTTCGGATTACACTAAGCTTCCGGCTTCGGCCAGTGATTTCTCATGGGGTTTTGGTGATCACGAGATTTTTCGCAGGTACCTGGAAGATTTGAAGGCTAAACCTGATACTCCACGGATGGATGTGATGCTTACACTTGCAATGCATTCACCTTTCGTTGTAACAAATCAGGAATATTATAACCGCAAATTTGCAGAACGGCTTGATGGGTTGAAGCTTAGTGAAAAAATAAAATCATTCGATCAGCAATACGTCAAAGAATTGGCGTCAGTCCTTTATTTCGACGAATCAATCCGCTATTTCTTCAGCGAATTCAGTAAGGCGAAAGAATTTGCCAATACAATTTTCATCATCACCGGCGATCACCGGATGCCCGAAATTCCGATCAGTACTCAAATCGACCGCTTCCATGTGCCATTGGTAATCTATTCTCCGATGCTAAAAAAGACTGAAAAATTCTCATCAATTGTTACTCACTATGACATTGCGCCTTCAATAATTGCCATGCTCAACAGAGCAAAATACATCAAGCGGCCAACAGTAGCTTCCTGGATTGGCCATGGTCTGGATAATTCAGTCGACTTCCGGGGCTTGCAAACCTATCCGCTGATGAGAAATAAGAATGAGATTCTTGATCTCTTGAGCGCCGATAAGTTCTTGTCGAACCAGACCGTTTATCAGATTGCTCCTGATTTGAACATTGAACCACGAGGGAACGACAATCGTCAAAAACAGCTAAAAGAGGAACTGGATAATTTCATCCGGAAAAACAATTACGCCTGTAAAAACAATAAACTGATTCCTGATTCTCTGAAGACATATTATCTAAAGTAGATAAATATTACACGAGATTTAAGGCAATTTCTCCTGAAAAGCTTTCTTCTGCGGGACCAGTCATAAAAACAGTTCCGTCTTCGGCCCATTCAATATCAAGTTGTCCGTACTGAAGTTCGACCGAAACATTTCGACCGGTATGGTTATTTATTGCTGAAGCAACGGCCGTTGCGCAACTTCCGGTTCCGCAGGCCAGCGTGGCTCCGGCTCCGCGTTCCCAGGTGCGTAACTTGACCCGTTCGCGACTAACCACTTCAACAAAATTAACGTTGGTTCCCTTCGGAAATAGGTTGTGTTTTTCGATTGCAGGACCAGTTTTCAATAAATCCACTGATTTCAGATCATCAACAAAAACAATCGTATGTGGAACTCCCATCAGCAAGCTAGTCAGGCGAAATTCCTGATTGCCAACTTGAACAGGGACTTGGATTGCTTCTTTTTCATCACCCAACATGGGTATAAACTGACGTTCCGTATTTGGTTTTCCCATATTGACACGAACCGAGATAACTTTCCCGTTTTCGGTAATTACTTCCGGAATAATAGTGCCGGCAAAGGTTTCAATTCGGAAAGTCTTTGATTGAACCAATCCTTTTTCGTAGGCATATTTTCCGAAACATCGAATGGCGTTACCGCACATGTTGGCTTCGCTTCCATCGGCATTGATGATGCGCATCCGCAAATCGGCCACTTCTGACGGAAGAACGGCAATGATGCCATCAGCGCCAATTCCCAGTTGTCGGTGGCATAATTTGATGGCTAATGACGAATAGTCTATTTCAATATTGGTCAGGTTCTCGAAAAAGATAAAATCATTTCCAAGGCCGTGCATTTTTGTAAATTTCATAAAAAAGTGTTCAGTGTTCAGTCTCAGCGTTTTTTCTGTAAACTGCGACTTTTTTTTATTTCCAATTTTTTTAGGCCATCAAAAATTTTCTGGCTTCCTCCAGATCTTCCGGAGTGTCGATACCGATATTTTCGAACGAAGTTTGTGCTGTTTTGATGCGGTACCCGTTTTCGAGCCAACGCAGTTGTTCGAGCGATTCTGCTTTTTCGAGAAGGCCAAGCGGCAGTTTTGTCAGTTCAAGCAGAATGTCTAACCGATAGGCGTACATGCCAATGTGGCTGTAAAACGTATTCCGGTTAATCCATTCTTCGGGTTTGCTGTCGCGAACAAAGGGGATTGGCGAACGGCTGAAATACATGGCTTCCTGGTTTCTGTTAATCACCACTTTTGGTCGGTTAATGTTGGTGATTTCAGTCGCATTTATGATTGGTTTTATCAGCGTTGCAATCTCGGATAAAGGCGAATCGAAGCAAGCTTTGAGCCCCTCAATTTGCTCAGGCCTGATAAACGGTTCGTCTCCCTGAATGTTGATGACCACATCAATTTTCAGTGTTTCTGCTACTTTCAGAGCAGCCTCGGCGCAGCGGTCGGTTCCGCTTTGATGATTTGACGAGGTGTAAACCGCATTTCCGCCAAAAGCCTCAACAGCCTGAAAAATTCGTTCGTCGTCGGTGGCTACGAAAACATGGTCCAATGCTTTTTTAGCATTTTCGTACACCCATTGAATGATGGGTTTACCACCCAGATTGGCCAGCGGTTTTCCGGGAAAACGGGTCGACTGAAAACGGGCGGGGATAATTCCTATAAAGTCCATTTGATGATTAGATTTGATGATTACAAAAATTAAAAGCTAAAACATGTTAAAACAGGGATAGCTTAAGGCATTGAAATCAAAGTTAATTTAATTTTGAACTGAACTTAAACGTTAAAATAGTAATTTTGCAAAGCTAAAAAACATATTGTCCTCAGAATGGATATTCAGGAAATAAAACAACGATTTGGAATTATTGGCAGTTCGCCTGCATTGCTTCATGTGATTGAGATTGCAGTTCAGGTTGCACCAACCGATCTGTCGGTTTTGATTACAGGTGAGAGCGGAACCGGGAAAGAATCATTTCCGCAGATCATTCATCAGTTTTCGACACGGAAACATGGCAAGTACATTGCAGTAAACTGCGGCGCTATTCCTGAAGGAACCATTGATTCGGAACTTT
>JAHEYT010000094.1 GCA_023251455.1 Bacteroidota bacterium | reverse complement strand
AGGATAAATCGTTCTTAGAGGGTGGTCAATTTGATCCGGCGAAACTCAACCATTTTGACCGGCGGAAGGTGGTCAATTTGTTCCGGCGCACACTGGATATTTTATCCGGCGTGTCCAGTAATAGTCCAATTCCTGTTCTTTTTTCCTTCTGAGTTCCAAGGGTTGAATGATTTTCATCAATCCGAAATAATTTATCAATTGTTTCCTGTTTAATTCCAATCCCATTGTCCTGAACAACCACAATCTGTTCTTCCTGTGTTTGTTTAGTTAATATCGAAATTGTACCACCTAAAGAGGTAAACTTGATCGCATTTGAGATTAGGTTTCTAATTACAGTCTCAATCATTTCTTTGTCAGCAAATAATTCAACATTACTTGAAATTTCTGTTGAAATGGTAATCTCTTTTTGTCTTGCTGTGTCTTTGAATAAGTTAACTATTCGGTTGATAAATGATTCAATTTCAAAATATTCAGGTCTTAATTGAATTTTACCAGTTTGAAGTCGTGACCATTCCAACAGATTTGTCAGCAAATCCATAACTTGCTCTGAAGAATTTTTAATTAAAGATGCAAATTTTTCAATATTCCCGTAATCTTTTGATTTAATTTGATCTTCAAGTATTTCACTAAACCCCATTATAGTGTTGAGAGGATTTCTCAGATCATGAGCAATAATTGAAAAAAACTTGTCTTTTGTGGCGTTTAATTCAGACAAACGGACTTCGTTTTCTTTTAATTTTTGTTCTGCAAGTTTTCTTTTTTCAAGATCCTTCGCCATATCATTAAACGCGTCTTGCCGACTGGATTCAAAAAAGGCTATTGTCAGTACAAGCCCAACGTAAGCTAAACTAATATTGAAAGCTGCTTCTAATCCAAAAAGTTCGGAATCCCAATGTTCATATTTGATAAAATAATAGGTAGCAATAATACCACCAAAAATAATTGATACAACATAGCCTGACTTTCTCCCCAATAAAAAAAAGGCAACAGGAGGAACAGTTACCATCCAATAGAAAATATCATGTTTGGGCGAGAGCTGAAAAATTACCAACAAAATAGCAAGTGCAAGAATGAATACAGTCACTTTCGCAATGAATCTAACATTGTCGGTTTTATGAAAATAGTAAAGAAAAAAAGAAGAAGTTAATAAAGCGGTAAAGTTTATAAGTGATGCTTGGTATAATCGAAATACAACAATGTCGATAATGGTAAAGAAAAGAAAAAAGAGAATCATCACAAGAAAGATAGCATTTATCAAATAAGTTCTCTGGGAATCAGGATGTTCTTTTGAAATCCTATTCTGGTTACTCAGAAATCTGTATATAATATTTGCTTCCACCACCTCGATCCTTTCTATTATGTTAATCACATACTGAAAAAAGTGAATTAAATATATCTAATTATTTCCATAAATTGATATTTTAAATGGAATATTCTAATTATCGATTCCATAACTGTTTTATAGGAGTAAAAATGGAAAATTTTCCCTTTTCCCTTTATTTTTAACCAAAATCTTACCCTTCACTTGTTTTTTAACGAATCATTACAAAGCAATAATCTAAATCCAAAGGGAGAGAAAGGTGTTAATTCCCACCAACCTTGAAATCACATGATGAACCAATTAAGATTCTGGGGTCAATTCGAATCTGAAATCTCATCGGCATTTTAAATCAACATAGGATGGGTTGTTTGACCGAATATTACAACATAATCATTTAGAATCGGCTTGGAGTTGTTATTTTAACGGAAGGTTATAATGATTCTAAAAAACAAAAATTTAGTTTGCCAAAAATGAAATTTTCAAATGAAAAGATGAAAATATTTGGCTCGATTTCCGCCATTTAGAGATAGATAAAAATGTAAAAGATTTAAATGAAAAATTATCATGTAAATCTTTTACGTTTTATATTCTGATGTATGCAAGTGTATGGTTATACCAAGCCATTTACAGAATTTATTCCAGCACTTCCAGCATATTTGAGTATTCCACCGCAGATATAAATGCTACCAAAATCAAACCGTACGAATTAAAAATACAAAAATTGAGGTACAGTGTAATGAACTAAAAATTATAGGATAGGGTCTTTAATTACAGGCAAATACCTTATTTTTAATAGTTCCTTTAACCGAAACGCCATTTACTTTCATATCTGTCCAAAAAGTTGTTAAACCATTGTTTGCTTTACTACAATCTACTTTAACCATAAAACAAAACATTGGGTTCCAACCTGCAACTAAATCTGTGGTACACGATATTACTGTTATATTATCTACTTTATTAACAGTATATGTTCTTCCGAAAAGCATATGTGGAACAAAATCTATAATGTGCGGGAATGTAAATTCAACAACTGCACCACTTACATTTTCTGAGCTAAAATATTGGAAATGGGCCATCACATCATAGTTTGCTTTATCATAAACAGGATATCCCAGAGGGGCAGTATAAGATGCTAGCGGATTCCATAGAGATGTTTGCAACACATCAGTATTATCCCAATATTGCTGAGTTGCATAGCTTGATATTGGTGTTGCAGTTCTAGCAGATTTCAGCTGATTTTCGTCTGGATTAACTACTGAAACATCATCAACTTTTGAGCATCCCAATAAGATCAGGAATGCCACTAAACTAAAATAAATTGTCTTTTTCATGATAAATTGTTTTTAGTTTTCCTACTCTGTTTTGGATTTTCGGATTCCTCCTTAAAAAATGATTCAGAAAATTGGAAAGGAATAACAAGCTAAAAGATAGAGTATATCATTTAGCAGCGGATAGCTTGGCTTTTTCCAGAGAGTTTACAAAATCTTTCACCGAAATTAATTCAACAGGAAACTTGCTCAGGACATTTTTCATGTCGATGTGATCACCATTAGCGACGCACAACATCAATCCGGAAAAAGATTTCTGCATTGGATCTTCAGCACCATCGAACTGTGCCTGAAGTGCATCCACAGGGATTTGCCCCACCTCAATTTTCTTGTCCAGAACTTCTTCGAAGATTTTCACAGCATCCAATTGTGAAAGATTCTGAGGTCCTCCAAGTTCAAGGATTGCATTCGTTGCAGCCGGATTGGAAATACTTTCAACCGCAAATCTGGCAACATCTTTAAACGAAATGTAGGCTAAGGGATTTGCTCCGGTTCCACAAGTGTTTACTTTCCCGTTGGGGGCATCAAATCCAACCGCCGCTGAAAGCCAAAGTTCCATAAAACAACCTGGACGCAATATGGTATAAGTCAGGCCGCTGTTTTGTAAGTGCCTTTCAACCTTTCTTTTGGCATTGCGCAATGGAAAATCCAAATCCAGATTTTTGGAGAAGGAAGTATAGATGAAATGGTTTACTCCTGCCGTTTTTGAAGCATCAATCAGGTTTATTATCCCTTTTTCATCAACAGACTGGATATCATTTTCTCCCGGCTGGTATGAAAATGGCATGGATGAAATGGTTGAAATAACCGTTTTTGCTCCAAGAAGCACACGACGTAGAGATTCCGTATCTTTAAGATCGCTCCGAACTATCTGAACGCCAAGTTTGGCAAGATGGTCGATTTTAACCGGGTCTGTTGTTGATCTGACCATGGCTTTTACAGATAGATGTTTTGCCCTGAGCAACCGGCAAATTTCATTGCCTAAAAGTCCTGTAGCTCCAGCTACCAATAATGATGGAGTTTCCATTTTGGATACAAATTAAATTTCCTACTCTGATAAGGATTTTCGGAATCTTCCTGAAAACTTTTGAAAGTTAGTTTTCAGGTAAAGTTCAGCTAAAACAGGAGTTAGTACATATCAATTTCTCAATCAAAAACTTTCAAGTTTTGTCGATTTGTTTCGATTTTTATTGAAAGTCCTCAATTTTCCTTCTGGCTGGGAAAAATCTGCGGAGATTATGTGCGAACTATCGGATAAGAATAACGGGAAGGCCAGAGTGACTTTCTAAAATTCAGGAGTATAAAACTATTGGTCATTTTTTTGCGGAGGCCAGAATATCTTCTTTAGCGAGCAATTTAGCAACCTTATCGTGTTCAGTATTGTACCTCAATTCTGCTTCATTTAAGTATTCAGCAAATCCGGGCTCATGCCGGATATTGTCAAACATGGTGCAATTTTTAAAATCTTTAATCCGATAAACAGTTGAACCCATACTTTCTTTAGCTTTCTGAAGGTATTCCATAGCTTTTGCTTTGTCATTTCTAACTGAATAAATTTTAGCTAATGTCATATATGCCAGACAATTAACAGAGGGCTGGTTTTGCTCAATCAGGCGATACATTTCCTGAATAACACCATCAAAATGATAATTGGCTTCCTCTTTCTGACCATTTTCAAAATATATAAATCCAATCAGGTAATCTGGTTCAATTTTTCGTCCCTGCTGATTCGTTATTGTGGTGTACTTTTGAAACCATTGGTTAGCCGCTTTGAAATCTCTCAGATACAAATAAGTGTACATTAACTCATAAATATTATTCAAATTATCAGTATCGCAAGCATACATCTTAAGTGCTAAATTAATAGCAGACTCATAGTTTCCCATGTCGAGTTCGGCCGATGTCAATCCCCAGTAATAATATGATGAATCGTTATTTAGTTCAAGCAACTTTGATGCATATTTCTTCCCCTCATTATAAAAACCTAAACGATATAGACTCGAACAAAAACTTTTAACATTATCTCGTTCCTGCATCGAATTATTTTCCAGATGAAAAGCCTGAAGTTGATACTCTATTGCGCCGGAACAATTCCCCTGATCAAAATACAAATCACCCAATCGTCGGAATGCCGAGGAGTTATTTGGTTTAAATTTTATAGATTGTTTATAGGCCTTCTCCGCTTCATTTTCCAGTCCTTTACAGTAATTGATATAACCTTTCAAAGTATATGCTTCCGAATTTTTAGCATCAAAGTGCAAGGCTCTGTTTGCATAATAAAGAGAAGAATCTAAATTTCGTTTTGAAACAATCCATCCAAGTGCAACATAAGGGTCTGCATAACTGGTGTCGAGCTGAATAGCCCGTTTGTACAAACGCTCAGCCTTTATGTCGAGTTCCCATTTACTCTCTGATTCAGCAACATTATGAACATCATTTGCCTGCAAAAATAAATTCAATGCCGCAAAACTTGTAGTCGGTTTCTTTTCTATTAATTCTTTCTCCTCCAATGTAATCACGGACTTAATTTCAGAAGCAACTTTAATTGCTACCTCGCTCTGAAGATCAAAGATGTCTTCCAGTTTCAAGTTGTATCGACTTGACAAGATGTGTTTGTCCGAACTAACCTCGATAAGCTGGATATACAGGCTTATCTGATCACCGATTTTCTGCCCGCTACCTTCAATAATATAATTTACTCCGAGCTCGCGGGCAATCTGAGGTGTAGATTTGGACTTATTGTTTCGGTATTTTTCGACTGACGTTCGTGGCCGGACTTCCAAATCTTTTATTTTGGCAAGGTTGTCCAGAATTGCTTCCAGCACTCCGTTGATAAAGTATACATTTTCCGGATCCTGGCTGTCATTGATGAAAGGTAAAACTGCAATTGATCTTGCCTTTGTATTTGAGTGATTTAGCGCAAAAAAAAATGGTTTCCCGAAAGTTTCAGGGTTGAAATTATAGAGTAAAACCACTAAAAACAAGACGCATAAGGAGGTAACTGATACGGTCCACCAAATCTGTTTTTTCCACCAGGACTTTATGAATGCCGGTATCAACTCCTTTTTTGCAGATGGCGGCTCTAATGAAGGCACTTCCATAATTTCTCCTGAGCCGTTTAATCCTCTTTTCTTCACTTCACCGGGGGGGTAGCCAAAGTATTCTGAAAAACAGGAACTGAAATAAGCTGGACTACTAAACCCTACCTTAAAGGCGACTTCTGAAGCTGTCGTTGAATTTATAAGCAAGAGATTCATTGCCCTAATCAACCGCACTTCGCGAATAAACTGGTTGATTGTTTTATGACATATAAAATGAAGTTTTCGGTTTAAATTAAAACGGCTCATACCAGTTTCCCTGGCTAATTCTTTTACACCAAAATTCTCATTTTCCAGGTTTGCGTGAATAATTTCGGTAAGCTTCCGGATAAACGCATAATCTATGGAAGATTGATCGTTCATACATGAATTTTATTTGAATCAGGATCTTAAATTTTGATTCAATATCTAAGACAGGAGATAGGATGATTTACTCAAAGTTGATTTTTAATCATCCTGTCATTTGTACGTCGATTTACGAATATTAGAATTCAGATTATCTGTATTTCCCAATTCAGATAAGGATAAATATAATGAAATATTTTATATTTACATGTAATTAGTATTTTTTAAAATTCAGAAAGTCAAATTATTAAGATGATTTGACGGTAAACAGCATAGAACAAATATAAAGATACAGTTGAATCAAGCTTTTCAGAATAATAGAGAATCATTCCAATATGCATCATGCTTTAACGGTATCGATTTTTAGCCGGAATAAGTCAAAATTTAAATCCCTATTTTGGATAAAATAAACAAATCATGGTAAATCATACTATTGAAAGTACCACCCCGGTTTATACACTAAGCACGACTTCCTCTCTTTCAGGAATTCCGGTTCATTCTATCAGGCAATACATTGACAAGGGCTTAATTATTCCATTCAGGAAAGAATCCAAACGGCATTTATTTTCACATGTGGATATCTTACGTTTAAAATACATCCATAAGTTGCTCGTTGAAGGTGGATTAAACATCGCCGGGATCAGGTCTGTTCTGGCTTTAATTCCTTGTTGGGCAATTCGGAAATGTTCCACTGAAGAGCGCGAAAAATGCCAGGCTTTTCAAAGTAGCACGTTCCCTTGCTGGGAAGCATCAGAAAAGGGTACCCTTTGTAAAAATACAGACTGCCGCGAGTGTGAAGTTTACATGATTGTTGAGAATTATTCGGATATAAAATCTTTTCTTAAGATAATTATTGTCTGATTTAATACTTGATTTTGATAGACTAAAGTAATCAGGGAGATTTTCCTTCTTGAGGATATAAAAGGTAGCAATCGTCCATTAATTTTATATCCCTTCAGTTACTGAATTCCATTCGATCTGTTTTGTAATTGTCAGGAAAACAGTTTAAGAATTGAAATATAATGATTAGAGTAGCTGAACGTAATTCAGAAAAGGAACTGTCAGTAATATAGAAAACTGCATTCACAAATTGATTGGCAGGAAGTACTTCATTGGGAGTTCAACCATGTCCTGAAATTCAATAAATTTCCTCATTTTTTAACCTACTTATACCACCACTAATTACTTTCTTATTCGAAATTGAGGTGTAAATTGGCTTCATAAAATTTGTTTAAGGGTCTTTGGGATGCATGATCAAAGTGCTCATAGTGAAGCCAATGTATAGCTTTCCTGTGGAGGTACTTAATGATTTTGGGAAAAGATTTTGCCTCCGTAGATAATATTGGGATGGGAGTTTATCTCAACATTTCTGCCCAAATAAGTTGAATCATGTTGTTTGGCCTTCCTAGAATTATTACTTGACTTTCAGAATGATCAAGATCTTCACCGGAGAAAAAATGGTGGTGATAATGTTTGGCTCAAATCTAAACAAGCCAAACAAGATTTACATTTTACGGGAAGAAGGAGAATGGTGTTAATTCCCACCAACCCTTAAATCCAAAGGTGAACCGATTTAGATTTGGTGGTCAATTTGGGTAAAGTTATTAAGTTTGTTTGACCGGTAATACTCCTTTATTCGTAGCTCATGCGTTTGAGCAAGCGCAGATGAGAAATAATTCCTCCGCAATAAGTTGTTTGGTTTGGTTGAATTCCATTTTCGTTCAAAAATTGGTACAATAAAATATTTAGTCGGGGATAGTAAATGTGATGAATATTTGGGAATAAATGGTGAGCAATATGATTATTAAAACCACCAAAGATAAAGTTTGCAAGTTTACTGAAAGGATGCATGTCGTTTGAGCTTTTTATTTGGTTCATCATCCACGATGTTTTGATGTTATCATGTTCATCTACTGTTGGATAGATGGTGTTTTCAACATGATGGGTCATGAAAAACGTAAACAGTAAAAATAGCGACATCGATAAATGCATGAATAAAAATCCGGATAATACGATGTACCACTGATGAGATGCATAAACAATCGGCACGACCAATAGGTAGAATAGATAAAAGGACTTTTGCATCCAGAATACCAGATGATACCTGAAATTTTTATTAGGGGTATATTCATCGTGACTAAAAAGCACAACAAAATCTTTGATGAATATCCAGAATAACGAATAGATAGTGTATGCAAAAGGAGCATAAATGTGCTGAAACCGTTGAAAGGAATAATATTTACTGTGAGGAATTACTCGAATTAGCTTCGAAATTTTTAAGTCGGTATCATAACCTTCAACATTTGGTGCAAAATGATGAGAATTGATATGCCTTTGCTTCCAGGCGTCGGCATGTGCCCCTACCAGGGTATAAATCAGGGTAAAACCTATGTTATTCCATTTTTTGCTTTTGAAAACAGTATTGTGCGAAAAATCGTGGGCAAAATTGAATGAAAACAACAATGACAAAAACCCGTAAAGTATAAAGCATCCCCAGAAAAGGATTCTATTCTCAGCAAAAAATATCGACATGTAACAAGCAACAGTAAGGGATAAGTAAAAAATAAATTTTAAAAGGATAAAAAGCTTGCCTTTTGCAGTATCAATGACAAGTTCCTTGCTGATTTTTGTACGGATTGAAATTAACAATTCGCTGTCTTCATGAATTTTAATATGCTGACCTCTCATAGTTAATGGGTTTAAAATTTACCTCATTACCCATTCCTTTTAAAAATCGGAAGTGCGACGATACGGACTTGAAATACGGCATTTCCATGTAAGTCATGCCATGTTTCGCTGCGATCTCCCTAAAAATGGGTAATATTTTCAGGTAATGAACATGACAAACATTTGGCAACAGGTGATGCAAGGCGTGCGCATTAAATCCCCCTAGCGTCCAATTCAGGAAAACACTTTCAGGGTTGTAATCAACAGAGGTTGATAGTTGCAACTTTGGCCAGCTTATATCTAAGTTTCCGTCGTCATCTGGCACTGGATGAGCGACATAGTCAGACAGGTGAGATACGCCCAATACCCCGACAAAGAGCATTGAAACCATGAAGTGATTGAATAGAAAAATTAACAAGACATTCCACTCGCCAAATGGTAACAGATAAATTGGCAGTAGAATCATATACCCAATGTAAATAAGTTTGAAGAGTACGAGTTTTGCTATTTCTAATGGTGGTATTTCAATCTTAATCGTTCGGCTTGAATAATTAAACAACATCAAGGTTTCGCGAAAGAAAAACCAGTTTAACGAATAGAGCAGGTACAAAAATGGCGCATAAAACCATTGAAAGCGGTGAAACCACTTAAGCGACTGTGTGTTGGTCATCCTAAACAATGGATTATTCAACACATCAATATCACTACCTTCAATATTCGTATAAAAGTGATGCGATTCGTTGTGGTTCTTGCCCCAAACGTAGGCATTGTTACCCTGAAGGTTAAAACTTAGCTCAAACAATATTTTGTTCCATAATTTGCTTTTTACCGCTACCCCATGAACTGCGTCATGCGAAACATTAAAGGCTGTTAGTAATATCGATAATCCCATTAACAGGTAGAATCCGTAGAATAGGTATAGATTTTCGCTTGTGATCATCAGGAGGTAAAATAGGATGTCGAGGCCGAAATAAAGAAAAATCTTAAACGACATCAACTTGCTTCCTTTTCTGGATATTTTATTTTCAGTAAAATGCCGACCGACTTTGTCCTGTAGTTCAGCATAGAATCGAGTTCCTTCATCATTTGAAAATATTAACTTTTTCATATCGGCAATTCTTTAAGTGATAATCAGTTTTCGGTAATGATGTTGGCGATTTTGGGTTTTTACGCTCACTAGATAAACTCCTTTTCTGAATGTCTTCGAATCGATACTTACATTGTTGTTTATATTTTGATATTCAGTAATTAGGATCCCATTTGTATCGTAAATAGAGATTGTGAATTTCTCCCCAGGTAATTCAATAAAGAAATGTCCATTTGAAGGATTCGGATATAGTTTAAGCCGATCGTTGTTCACTAAACCTCCCGTGCCAGTAAATAGACTGTATTCCTTGATCACCGTTTTGTTTAGATTGGCATCACTATAGCCAGCAAAGATTTTCCCGTACTTATTAATTGAAATATTAGGTGAACTTGCATAACTTTCGGAAATGGGAGAATTACCAACCATAACCCAGTTTGTGCCATTGAATGTAAAACACATCGCTTTATCACCGCTTATGTGAGAAGTTGAAATATACACGCTGGAGTTTGAATCAGAAATTAAATCATTAAGTCCCCCATGATTACCTCCTAATCCGGTATCTCCAATTTTTTTCCAGGTATTTGAGACCCCATCAAGCTTGTAACAACTTATATATGGATCATCAACTCCGACGTAAACTTGATTGCTTTTTGTGATATGTAATGTGGTATAAAATGCAGCAGCTTCTTTCGATGAAAAATTACTATTTCCAACTGTTACCCAAGTTCCATTAATCAATTTTGAGCAATTGACCCGAAGGCCGTCACCGGTATATCCCATGTAAGCAACATCATTGTTGTCAAATTTCAACGAAGGGAAAGCAATAAATGGGGGAAGATTGGTGGTTGAATAGGGAATCCAGATCCCATCTTTTTCCTTTAATAATATGAAGCCAGAATTTGTTGGATGACCTACATACACAACTCCTTTGGAATCAATAGCCATTGTCGTGTGAACGCTTTGTCGTGCCATTATCTTTTGGCTACCAACATATTTCCAGATTTTTCCATCGTACATTAAGCAAGAAAGTTCGTAGTTAGTATTTGTGAAAAGTAAGTAGTAGTAGTTGTTTTTATCAATTATAAAATCATCAATTAGTTCGATAGGAAAATCTTCCAAAGTTGGGGTGCCAACAGGCACCCATTGCGTACCATCAAATCTTAAACATGAAGCTTTCTGGAGAACACTTTCACGAAACACGACTACTGGATGCCCGGTTGTATCTGTCTCCAGTTCATTTGGAGCCCAGCCACTTGAAATACCAGCTACGCCAACAAAATTCCATTGTGCAATACCCAAAAAGCTAAATAGAGCAAATGTCAGAGCAAGTATATGTTTCTTCATAGTTTTTTGTTTTAGGTTAAATCAGCCCCAGAATGTTTGAATTTGCTGACTTTAAAAAAGCTTTTTGTACTCAATGACTTAATGAATTGTAATAAGTTTATAAAATCAGCTTCAATCTTTCCGGCACAGTTTCAAGCTTTAATTTTTAAATCAATGCGAAAACGTAATTGTATAGGTAAAAGTCATTCCACCATCCGTTTCAGTTGATTTAATCTTTAGTACGCTTTGGGTTAACTCTAAAATCTCAACTAACTGTGGTTCTCCTTCTTCTGTAATTGTGAGGCTTGTTTCGTCGGCATTAAAACTCCATGTTCCATTTGTTTTTTGAGGATCGCTACTTTCACATTTTGTCATTCCCTCATCCGTTATCATACTTTTGTCGGTATTGAACATGTGGGTATCATCCTTTTCACAATCGTCCAGAAACGCAAAAATATCGTTAGTTGAGCCTGTAATATTACCTTCATCGTCGAAAGTCGGGAAACCCGGTTCAACAGTATAAGCAGTCATTTTCCATGCACTTTTGGTTAAAAGTTCAGTCTTGGCCGACAGTTCTTCTTTATCCTTACTACATGAAGAAAATAATATTGCGAGACTTAATAAACTAAAAATCAGGAATCGATATGTTTGTTTAAGCGTTTTCATAATTAGATTTTTTAAGGGTTTAAATGGATACTCATCATTTTATACTTATTAATTACTCGATTTGATTCATTTTCATCGTAATGAGAAAATGTTTAATCGTATTCCGTTTATTGTTTCAAAACCTTAATATTCTTATGATTGTCACCTTGTTGCAAGGTAACCTGATACATTCCAGGCCGTAAATTTTCTCCGAAACGAATAAACTCCTTCGGTGAAGTTTTACCTGTTGAAATCAATTTTCCTGTAATATCAAAAACTGAAAATACCGTCAGTTCCTCTGATAAAGATTGAATTTCGAGATTAAAACTGCCACTACTCGGATTAGGCCAAATTCTGGCATTGAATGGAGTAATTTCTTCAGGAACATGTATTTCTGCTGATTTGGTTTTATTATCGTATATGATGCCTGAGTTTGGCAAATTGCCTGAATCATGCGGTACTTTAATAATTATTTGCTTTGAGTCGAAGTTCCAGTTTTCATCACGTACAACAATATAAACGTAATATTCTCTTCCTGTTCCGCTTGCAGAACGTTCTGCACGGAGCAATATATTGTGGTCATCCACAATTTGCCAGTCTGGTGACATATCTCCGTCTCCCGTTCCATTTTCGGGTTCATTGCTGTACACATAAATTTCGGTATAAATTTTTCCACAATCGTTGATTACGTTGTAATCTAATGGAATATTTACCATTCTATGATTGGCAGGCCATAGTGGAGCCCAGTTTTCATTCAGGCCTGTAATTAAAGGAGGCTCTAAATCAAAAACGAATACCTTGAAACTACATGTAGATTTTTTTCCTTCTGCATTCGTAAGTAAAAAAGTATTGATTGTTGGACCAATAGGGAAGAATGATCCACTGAGTAATCCTTCAATCTGTTCAATAACAGTACCTTCACCTTTACAATCAAGGGCAGCAACTACATCTGAGTAATATACAGTTGCGCCACACTTGCCTGGTTCTTTGTCGGTATAAATACTTTCAGGGCATTGAATGCAAGTGATGATCTTGAATGAATATTCACCGGTATTGCGGTTAAAAGTTACAGTATAAATACCGGCCGGTACATAAATATCGGGTCCATTCGACCAAGCCCATCCAGTTGGAAAATCCCAACCACCCCAGTTATATACCCAGTTGTCACCTGACCTGAATTTTACAAAACCATCATTAAACGGATATTCAGTTAATGTATATATTACCCCATCTGTTGTTGCCATATCTATATCTACTTCCCATCCGTTTAAGGCAGTGCCAAGAATCCCAATACTTGGGATCTCAAAATTATAGGTACCTGTTTTAATGTTAAAGTTTACCGTATATGTTCCGGCTGGAACCGGTATATTATCACCATCGGGAACAGCAATACCCGCAGGGAAATCAACACTTCCCCAATTGTTTGTCCAATCATCATTTTGTCTGAATTTTGCTTTTCCACCTGTAAACGTATAATTAGGCAAGGTATAGGTAATGCCATCCGATGTAGTCAAATTAACATCAGGACCTAAATCAAAATTAGGAGGCACAGCAGTCCCAATAATTCCAATTAATGGGGAACAATTATTCCTACAAACAAAAGAATAATCTCCCGTTTCGCGATTAAAAGTAATATCATAGTTACCAGGATTCGGCACCTGAATATCCGGACCATTCATGTATGCGTTGCCATTTGGAAAGTCGGCTCCTCCCCAGTTTTTGCACCATTCATTATCCTGTCTGAATTTTACAAAGCCACTGGTTAAGGGATAGTCTGACATTGTGTAATTAATCCCATCAGTGGTCTTCATATCCACGTCAACATCCCATCCATTCACTGAACTTCCCAATATCCCAATACTTGGTGTAAATGCTCCAAGATCTTCCAGAACAACATTATCGAAATACATATTGGTAGTTATGGTTCCCAATTCAAAACTTAATTTGTGGTAAGCAAATACGCCACATTTAATCTTAAAATCGAGTACAATTGTTTTCCATCCGGTTGTTGCAAACTGGGTATAACTGTCATATCCCAATAAACTTGTCCTGCTGCCTTCATTTTCGCCCAAAAAGACACCAAAAGATGTATTTGCATCTGACTTTACATCGAAAGACAACCTATATGAATGGCCATCTTTCAAGATAAATCCACCCTGCATGAGTTGTACTTCCCAGGTCTGGTATCCTGAGCTATTTACGTTGTAATGACAAACACCATCTATTACCTTAGCATCGGCATCAACATATTCACTTTTTAGTTCGCACCATTCATTTGGAGGAAGGGATCCGTAATTGTTTATTTCAGTAGTTGCACTGAAATCACCATCGGTCAGAAGATTTTGAGATCGAACTTGTGATACTGTAAAAAGCAGTACTACGAGAAAAACAAAGGTTAAGATTTTTGCTTTCATAATAGTGAATTTTAGGTTTATGTGTTGTCTAAACATCCTATTGTTAATTACCTTATTTGCCTATTCCTATGAAAGTTATGCAATTTTTAAATCAAATACAAATAAATATTAATACCTTAAAATCTTTAATATTGTCAGACTTTTGCTTTTTACAACACACTCAACTTGGAATTCATGGTAATAGTAGTTGAATTTAGTTTTGTTATTCAAAATAAAAGACTTTTAAGTATTTTATTGGTTTTAATTTTTTATCTTTAATTGAAAAAAATGGAATCATGAATAGAATTATTACACTATCATTTATTTTTTGTGTATTGATAATACAGATGAGTTGTACTTCTATTAAACCGATTTCGATGGATCGAGCCTTGTCAATGCAGCCCCAGAAAGATTATATTGTACTTCACACGCCAGATAAGGTTTATAAATTAACCAACTATAAATTCTCAAATGATTCTTTGTCAGGAGAAATGAGCAGGTTTTCCGGAAGTAAAAATGGTGTAATTCATGTTTATACCAACATGTTTTTTAATCTGACTATTGATTCGGAATCGTTTAATAATTTGAATGTGCCTAAAACGCACATTCAAAAAATCAAGTTCAAAAAATTCAGCATTGCTAAAACAGCAACTTTGGTTGGAGCAATTGTATTGAGTGGAATTTATTACTCGAATAATATGAACTTAGGTTCTGGGCAATATGAACTTGGGTTTTGATTGTTAGTGAAGTTTCAGTTTGGTTTAATTAATGAATAATTGCGACGGCGAACTCAACTTTTGTATCGTTGGTTAATGAATTATAAACTCAAATCGTATGAAAAAGACATTGTTGATTGGAATGGCAATTTGTTGTTTCCTTTTAGCAGATGCACAGGAAAACAATAATAAAAGAGTTACTACATTCAAAACATGGATTAAACTGAACAATAGTCCTCAAACTGTAAAAGGAGTTCTCTATGAAATAGGCGATTCTTCAATATTTGTAACAGAATCCGTTTTTAGCTCGATCCTCCAAGAATATAGATTCAGTGATATTAACCTTATGAAAGTACGTCGGGGAAACAGTATAGGGCGGGGGACTATTGGTGGTGCTGGAATTGGGGTAGTCGGTGGTATTATCGCCAGATCTGCTTTTGTGGGGGATGCAGGAGTTTTCACCGGTGTTTTTAATGTATTGTTTGGAATTACGTATGGGGTGGTTGGTGCAGGGCTTGGAGCCGTTGTCGGGACTATAAAAGACCGATTCCCAATGAAAAGCAGCTTTGAAAATTTCGAAAAATATCGTGGAAACTTGCAGGATTATTCTTACAAGCAAGAAGTAGTTGCTGCGAAAAATAAATTTGAACACAGGGGATATGTTGGATTCAGTATGGGATTATCCTTTGCGATGGACGAGTTTAAAACTGACGTACCGGTTAATAATTATCAGGGTATGAGAATGATAGGTTTCAGTACTACTGCAAATATTGGTTATCGATTCACCGACAGATTGGGGGTAAACTTTATGATACGGTCTACTGAATATTCTACGGTTGGTGAGCATCAAATACCAATGTTATGGTATTTGGATTCTTTTACAATCGGTCCGGTTATTTCATTGCCAATAGATAAGAAATTTCGCTTCGACTTAATTCCATCCATTGGTTTTGCAAGTGCATATATGTATGTAGATGATGAAGAGATTTATACAGGGGAAGGCTTGGGAGTTAATATTACCGGTGCTTTGGTTTATAGTCTTTCAAAGCGGTGGGTTGCTTCTGCCAGTGCGGGATACCTTTCATCGAAACAGCAGTTTAAAGAAGAGGGAAATGGAACAGCTCGTGACATAGATATTGCACTCGGTCTTGCATATAAATTTGGCAAGCGGAGTTTATGATGTTGAAATATTTTGGATTTAATGTTTGATATTGAGAATTTAGGAATGAAAGCTGACATCGATGTTAATATGGATTAACAGCCGGAAGGCCATATTCCCTTCTAATTTGCACTTTGTATTCAAAATGAATAGATCGGTGTAAACAACCACCTTTCTTTCGTCAAAACGCTCCAAATTCCACCATTCGTTGGCAAGATTGTTGGCAAGAAATAAAAAACCACCTACGAAATATTCGTAAGTGGTTGATTATCAGTTGTCCTGTCAGGTTTCGAACCTGAACTCTTCTGATCCAGAATCAGACGTGTTGCCAATTACACCACAGGACAATTTCAAAAAATGTAAAACAAATTTCAATTTGCCGAAGCTTAAATTGTTTGCTTTTTGTTGACCCACTAG
>JAHEYT010000049.1 GCA_023251455.1 Bacteroidota bacterium | reverse complement strand
CCATCTTCAGGAATGCGCTCCAGAACGATCAACTCAACGTTGTTTTCCTTGCATATCCGGGCTTTTCCTTCGGTGAACCCGTCGGTATTTACAATAAACAGGTCAGGTTTCAGGCGTTTCATGTCTTCCTCAAAGTCGAGCATTCCCATTCCGGATGAAACAAATGCTTCAGTCACATATTTTAACGCGCCAACCATGTAAACACGTTCTTCCTGCGAAAAATATGGTTTTTTACCTTTTAGTTTGAATAGGTTTTCGTCTTGGCCAACACTGACATAAAGTTTACCGTATTGTGATGCCGTTTTGAAAAAGGCAACATGTCCGGCATGCAGCAGATCGTAACAGCCACTGACCAATACTTTTTTATCGTTCATTCGTTCTTTAGTTAATATATTTTCAAATCACACAGTTTTTCAATTTCCCTGAAGCTGAAGAACTGTTGCGGCATTGATAAAAACAAAATTGGCTATCCACTCAAGAGCGAATAGCCAATTTTCATTTAGTTATGTTTGTTGTTTCCGCTGATCATCTGTTCTTTAATCCAGTCGTAAGTCTCTTTCATACCTATTGCAAGAGGCAAGGTTGGTTCCCATTTCAAAAGATCAAGAATCATGGTGTTATCGCTGTTGCGGCCACGAACACCCTTTGGTGCATCCAGATCGTAAGTCCGTTTCAATTTAATATTGCCAATTTTCTCAACAATGTCAACCAATTCATTAATCGAAACCATTTCGCTGCTTCCCAGGTTCATCGGCTCGATAATGTCGCTGTACATGATTTTAAGGATACCTTCAACACAATCGGTAATGTACATGAAACTGCGTGTTTGTTCGCCATCGCCCCAAATGTTGATTTCATCTTTTCCGTACAATTCGGCTTCCAATACTTTGCGGCACATAGCTGCCGGCGCTTTTTCGCGACCACCAGCCCAGGTTCCGTGAGGTCCGTAAACGTTGTGGAAACGTGCTACACGGGTGTTGATTCCATAATCTTCACGGAAGTGACGGCACATGCGTTCTGAAAATAGTTTTTCCCATCCGTAGCCATCTTCTGCCTGTGCTGGGTAAGCGTCAGATTCTTTCAATCCCGGGTTATCAGTTTCCTTTTGTTTTTCGCCGTTGTAAACACAAGCTGAAGAAGCATAGAAGAAACGGTCGATACCTAAATCTTTAGCAGCCATCAACAGGTGAGTATTGATTAAAACACTCAACATACATTCTGCTTTGTGTGTTTCGATGAAACCCATTCCGCCCATGTCGGCCGCCAGGTTAAATACTTCGTTATATCCGTTAAGGGCAGTGTAACAGTTTTCTTTGCTGTTCAAATCCAAAACAAGGTTATCGATATCGGTGTGTACCTGATACCATTGATTCATTGGTTTTTTATCAACCGCACGAACATCATTTCCCATGTCTTTTAATTTTCTGGCTAAGTGACCACCGATGAAACCACCGGCTCCGGCTACTACAATTCTTTTCATTTTCTATGATTTTAATGTTGAACAAAATTTTCAATTTGGCCGACTCGTTTATAGTAAATCATTGTAATATAGCGAGTAAGGCATTTGCATGTTGTAAACGATAATGCAAATATCAGTATAAAAAACTATCTGACAACCTATTCAATTTCAATAAAAGGGTGCAAAGGTTTGTGCAAAGGTTTGCGCTTCAAAAATATGTTGAGAAACATTCTTCAATAACTGATGGACTGATTTATTGAAGGACTGATTTGAAGACTGCGACTCCTGCCCGTCCGTCAGGCGGGGATTACTGATATCTAAATTCCTGAATATTCTGTTAGCTTTGTGTTTGAAAATAGCTTTGTGTAACAACTATGGAAAAAGGCAAAAGTCACGTTTCTTTAAAAGATCTGGCGCGCGAAATCGGAGTTTCCATTTCGACAGTTTCCCGTGCGCTCAATAATCATCCGGATATTAGTCCGGATATGACTAAAAAGATACAGAAGCTGGCCGCGGAATTGAATTATACGCCTAACCCACTGGCAATGGGTTTGCTTAAACAGGCCACCCGCATGATTGGCGTTATTGTTCCAGATTTGGTTACTCATTTTTATTCGTCAATTATTTCCGGAATTGAAGATATTGCTGAACAAAAAGGCTATTACATCCTGATTGCCTCGTCGAACGAAACCCTTCAGAAGGAAATGAAGGCCGTTGAAAACCTAATGAAAACCCGGGTTGAAGGATTGATTGTTTGTTTGAGTCAGGAAACAAAAAGCTACGACCATTTCGACCGCCTGATCAATAACAATATTCCATTGGTGTTTTTCGACAGGGTTTGCCGGGCCGATGAAGTGCCTTCTGTTGTAGTTGATAATGTGGATGCGGCACAAAAAATAACGAAGCACTTTTATAAAAACGGGTTCCGCCGGGTTGCCTACATCGCCGGCCCAGATCACCTGAATATTTCTCAGGAAAGAACCCAGGGATACATTTCAGGATTAAAGAGTTGCGGACTTGAGTTTCAACCTGAATTACTGGTAAAGTGCAATATGAGTTCGAAAGATGCCATTAAGGCAACAGTTCAACTGTTGAATTTACCTGAACGCCCGGATGCCATTTTCGGAATAAACGATACGGTGGCATTTGCAGCCATGAAAGAAATAAAACGTCAAGGGTTTCGGATTCCGGAAGATGTGGCTTTGGTTGGTTTTACCGACGAATTTCATTCAACGGTAGTTGATCCTGCATTAACATCAATTACTCACCCGACTTTTGAGATAGGTCAGGAAGCGGCGCGATTGTTCTTTCGCTGTATCGAAAATCCGGAAGCCAAACCCGATCAGGTTATCCTGAATACAAAGTTGGTAATTCGGAAATCGTCGGTGAAATAGAACTTCTGACAGAACGTTTTGTTGTTTTAGCTTGAAAAGTACCCATCTTAAACAAAAATTTCAATGAAGTCAAAACTATTATCTCCTCTTACAATAAAGGAAATCACGCTTAAAAATCGAATTACTATTTCGCCCATGTGCCAGTATTCTGCTATCGATGGATTTGCCAATGATTGGCATTTGGTACATTATGGCAGCAGGGCAGTTGGTGGCGCTGCGTTAATTATTCAGGAGGCCACAGCAGTTTCACCTGAAGGCCGAATTACGCCTGCCGATCTGGGTTTATATAAAGAGGAGCACATTGAAAAATTGCAAAGCATTACCTCATTTATTCACAAGCAAGGGGCTGTGGCTGGTATTCAACTGGCTCATGCCGGTCGCAAAGCAAGTTGTGCCACGCCTTCGGAAGGAAGTAAGCAGCTTAAAGAAGATGACGGCGGCTGGATTACGGTTTCGTCATCTGCAATTGCTTTTAATCCGGAAGAAAATACTCCACAAGCATTGGATGCAGATGGAATCCGGAAGGTAATTGCAGATTTTAAAACTGCTGCACAAAGGGCTTTTCAGTCGGGTTATCAGCTGATTGAAATACATGCTGCACATGGGTATTTGATACATCAGTTCCTTTCGCCATTAAGCAACCAGCGGACAGATAATTATGGCGGCAGTTTCGAAAACAGGGTACGGCTTTTGCTTGAAATTGTTAATGAAGTACAAGCCGTATGGCCTCAAAGCTTTCCGTTGTTTGTGCGAATATCGGCTACCGATTGGGCCGTTGGAGGTTGGAATATCGATGAGGCTGTAAAACTTTCAAAAATTTTAAAGGAACAAGGAGTTGATCTGATTGACTGTTCGTCGGGCGGATTGGTGCCTTATGCAAAAATTCCAGTTGGTCCGGGTTATCAGGTGGCTTTTGCTGAACGGATAAAAAAGGAAACAGGCATCTTAACCGGAGCAGTAGGATTAATAACTGAAGTTCAACAGGCCGAAGATATTTTGTCCAATGGAATGGCAGACCTTATCATTATAGCAAGGGCATCTCTTCGCGATCCGTATTTTGCACTGCATGCTGCAAAGGTTTTAGAAGATGACATTGTCTGGCCTTTACAATATCAACGGGCTAAATTGTAATTCCAGGAAATAGTTGTACCCAGACTTTAACGGGAAATATTATCTGTTGACTAAATTAAGGTTTATCAGAGACCAAAAACCAAAGAGGTCAGATGAAAATCTGACCTCTTAACTCCCAAACCATCGAAACTTGTGGCTAAGAATCATCGGTTAAAATGTACTTAACCATTTTAGACAGTTAAAAATTAATGGAGTAGGCATGCTTTGATGCCACCTATGAACTTGCAATCACTTTACCTGTAATGTGCTAATCATATCATTATAACCCTTAAATTCACAAAAATTATCCAGATAGGCATTCCCCTCAACGCCACCCAAAGTTTTAATCCTGTTCCAGTCCTGACATGCCCCGTTTTTATCACCAAGTTCGTACCGGCACATTCCTCTTGTTACTAGCAGGGCTTTATCGTTTGGTAAGTACTGCATGGCTTTGTCGTAATATTTCAATGCGTTTTTAGTGCTTTCCTTTACGAAAAATTTTTTGTTCCCAATATCAAAGTTCTTTTTTGCCTGTATGACAAAATTTGAAGTATTAACTGGGTTATCATCCAGGCTGATGTTAAAAGCGATAGAAACTTCTTTTTCCATGGCAACCGGAGTTTCGTTATTCATGCCAGGTTTCCACATTTGGTTTGTTGTTTTCAAAACCCGGACAACTTCTTCGTCAATTTCTTTCGATACACTATTAATAATTTTGAAATCAGTAACTTCTCCTTCAGGTGTGACAATAAACTGCACAACTTCAGTTCCTTCTTTACCCCATTTTTTAGATTGTTCAGGATATTGGATATTTTTTAGCAAATAATCTTTTAAGGGGCTTAGCTCATTCTCAGTTGTTGTTGTTATTTTCGGCACCACTTTTTCGGCTGTAAATATTGGTGCGGTAACTTTTACCTCTCGTAATTCATTGAGATAATCTTTCTTTTCTTGTCCGAATGTGATGACCGATGTAGCCAAACACAGAAGGAAAATAACTATTCTTTTCATGGCGTTTAATTTTAAGAGTTTAAATTCTTTTTGCTTTAACACTTCAGAAATACATTACAAATAACATCCTTTGAATATCAAAAGGGTAAACACTGGTTCTCTGTCGATTTAATGGGGCAGAGAACCAGAGACAACAAAGGTTTTTAAAAATGTTTTCATGGCTTGAGTTTTTAATTATTCACTGAAATTATCAACTCAAATTTCGGAAGAAATGCAAGGCAAGACTTAGAAGCTATTTTTCAGATGGTGATGAAATTTTGCAAATCGTTGAAGAAATAAATTCAATCGTTGAACTTATTTTTCAAAACGGAAGTTTTTATAACCAATGCGCAGATTTTAAAAGAATGATGCAATTGAAGAACGATGTAATTTACGGGGTTAATTGCATACCCAGCTCTTTTGACTCTACTGGTATCCCTAATTCTAGCAGCCGTTTTCTGGTCCGCTCGTGTTCTGCAAGGTATTTTGATTCGATCTCACTGACAATTTTCTGAAATCTGGATTCTTTGCGAATATTGTCAAAAAGCGGATCGTTTTTCAGGAAAACAACCCACCAATGTGCAAATGATTTTCTTTTATTTAATATGTCCAGATTTTTGTAAGCCTCGTCCTTATTACCTAAAAACGCATAAGTGGCAGCCAGATCATAATATGGTTGTGAGTCGGAGAAAAGTCTTTGAAGTTTTATCAATTCCTGAGAATATTTGATTTGCTGATTAAAATAGTAATTGGCATCTTTAAAATTGCCAAGTTTCCAATAGCATAATCCAATACGATGTGCCCCAGCCGTTGGAATATATTCAGATTTGGTCGTGGCTTCTATAAATTTTTTGTAGTAAGGATATAATTCTTTGTTATTGCTTAACGTAGAGCAGGTTAATCCTAAGTCGGTATAATAGGTTGTGTCAATTGCCTTAGCTTTCTTTGTGTAGTTTAACGCATTTTCCAGATTTCCCTTACTAAATTCTATAGAACTTAAGTTAGCAAAATACCATACTGAATCTCCAAGTATAGATAATACATCGGTATAGTACTTTTTTGTTAGATCAAAAAATCCGGCCCATTGATAGGCATGCCCAATAGACATCAAAAAATAAGGATACTCCTTCCCCCTGGTGCGTTTCATTCCTTCGAGATAATTGGCGATGCCTTCTGCGAAATTCTCTAGTTGATAGTGTGAAATTCTTCCTTTATGAAGATACGACTCCCAGTCATTGGGATCTAATTCTATGGCTTTGTCAAATTCTTCTTCGGCTTGTTCTATTTTGCCTGTTTCCAGGTAACAAGTTCCCCTCAGACGATATGCCTCAGCCAACTGACTGTCATAGTCAATCGCTCGATTGGCAAGTATTAATATAGAATCGGTAAAATTTTCTAAGTATTGATTTTTATACCTGTATATTTGAACATTTCTTTCCCTAATTATCATGCCCAACCCAACGTATGCCTTTGCAAATGTTGAATCTTGCTCTATTGCTTTTTGATAAAGACTCCGGGCATTTACAAGTGCTGTTTCGTTGCAGTTGTCATTCTCATACTTCATATATTCATTTCGTCCACGTTGGTAAAAATCATAGGCCAAAAGGTTTGTTGTGGGCACTTTTCGGATAAGTTGTTTTTCATCAGGAGTAATAACCGCCTTTAATTCGCTGGCAATAGTCTCTGCAATTTCACTTTGAACCGATAAAATGTCTTTCCAATCCCGGTCGTATTCATTCGACCAGGCATGATCTTCATCGCTGGTATTAATCAACTGTAGTATCAACCTTGCGTTGTCTCCATCTCGTAGAAAGCTGCCTTCCAACAGATATGCCACATCGAGTTCTTTGCCGATCACTTTTGCAGTTTTGTCGGTTTTTCTGTACTGCTCAACCGATGTACGTCCAATGACCCGCAAATCTTTAATTTTTGATAAATGGAGCAGAATGGCATCCATCACACCATCAACCAAATATTGTTTTTCGGGGTCACTACTCAGAGATTTAAAAGGAAGTAATGCAATTGATTTTTCTTTAGCATTTGTGGCCTTTGTACTTATTGCTTTATCAATCAGGAAAATAGTTGATGGAACTAGAACGATAAGGCTAACAATCAGCGCCAACAGGATTTTCCGGCGTTTGCCTTTTATAGGAAGGGTATTAGCTGGTTGTTCTTCTGCGTCATGGTTCAACTCACGGTTTTTGAGTTCGCCGGGCGCATACCCAAAATATTCGTGGAAACATTTATTGAAATAGGTTGGGCTGCCAAAACCAACACGGTAAGAAATTTCTGAAACAGTCAAATCTTCATTCAGTAGCAATTCTTTTGCTTTTTTTAGCCTGATTTCCCGAATGAACTGACTGATTGTTTGATTTGAAATGCTTTTGAGTTTCCGGTGCAGGTTTGAATGGCTCAAACCCATTTCCCTGATAAGATCTTCGACTCCAAATTTTTCGTTTGACAAATTTGCTTCTACAAGATCTGTAAGCCGTTGTATGAACTCCTTGTTCATAGTAAATCGATCAGAATGACGTTTCCTATATAAATATACATCAAAATCCACTCATAAACAAAGAGTTGCCTGTTCATTTCAAAAGCATTTTTATCTTCCAATAGAACAAAGTCCAATTAGCTTTTATTCGATTTGCATCTATTGGCAGAAACATGTTTCCCCTTTTTACCGAAGGCAAAGTCGCCCCAAATATTTCATAATTGCCTACTCTTTGAGTATGTCTCTGCTCTAAACATCTCAATATTCACTACTGCTACCTGATTTTAATTAATTGCCTGAAAACAAATGTATTTTGCTCATATTCATCTCCTAATTTACATTATAATCACAAATTTTATCATTAACTTTAATAGGCTTTTCACTGTCAAACCTAAATGTTGAACATCACCTCAAAAATTTAGTATCATGGCAAAAATTACAAAAGAAGACGCTCTAAGGTATCATGCTGAAGGACGTCCCGGAAAACTCGAAGTGGTAACAACCAAGCCACACACCACCCAACGCGATCTTTCACTGGCCTATTCTCCCGGAGTGGCACATCCTTGCCTGGAAATAGAAAAGAATTTTGAAGATATCTACAAATACACTTCAAAGGGAAACCTGGTAGCTGTTATTTCGAATGGGACAGCAGTACTCGGATTGGGCGATATTGGTGCCGGTGCCGGCAAACCGGTCATGGAAGGCAAGGGCTTTCTTTTCAAAATATTTGCTGATATTGATGTTTTCGACATTGAAGTAGACACAAAAAATGTTGACGAATTGGTCGAAACTGTTAAGAATATTGCTGTCACTTTTGGGGGCATTAATCTGGAAGACATTAAGGCTCCGGAATGTTTCGAAGTGGAGGAACGACTCAAACGCGAAGTTCAGATTCCCCTGATGCACGATGATCAGCACGGAACGGCTATTATCTGTTCCGCAGGAATAATTAATGCACTTGAGCTGGCCGGGAAAAAACTTCAGGAGGCAAAAATTGTGATTAATGGAGCAGGGGCTGCTGCCATTGCCTGCGCGAAATTGATTGTTTCGTTAGGTGCAAAGCGTGAAAATATGGTCATGCTCGATTCAAAAGGGGCGATTCGGAACGATCGTACGGATCTGAATAAATATAAAGCTGAATTTGCTACTGATCGTGAAGTGAGGAATTTGGAAGATGCGATGAATGGGGCTGATATTTTTATGGGTTTATCGAAAGCTAACGTAGTTTCAAAAGAAATGGTGAGGTCTATGGCGAACAATCCAATCGTATTTGCAATGGCCAATCCCGATCCTGAAATAACTTACGATGAAGCCATGTCGGTGCGTACTGATTTGATTATGGCAACCGGACGATCCGATTATCCGAATCAGGTAAATAATGTGCTTGGATTCCCCTATATTTTCCGTGGAGCGCTTGATGTAAGGGCCACCTGCATTAATGAAGAAATGAAACTGGCTGCCGTTTATGCCCTTGCCAGTTTGGCCAAAGAAGCTGTTCCTGAAAGTGTTAGTAAAGCGTATAATGTGATGAGTTTAGTTTTTGGGAAAGACTATATCATTCCGAAACCTCTTGATCCAAGGCTGATTTCGACCGTTGCTCCGGCAGTTGCAAAAGCTGCCATGGAAAGTGGAGTTGCCCGCAAACCAATAGCTGACTGGGATCAATATAAACTTGAACTGAGCCAGCGAATGGGATTGGATAACCAATTGTTGCATGGCATTGTCATCAAAGCAAAGGAAAACCCAAAGACAATAGTTTTTCCTGAAGGTAATAATCCAAAAATACTTAGAGCTGCAAACGAAGTATTGCATGAAGGCATTGCACATCCCGTTTTATTGGGAAATGTGGATGAAATAAAGAATCTAATAGCAGAGAATCATTTCGATTTAAAAGATGTTCCAATTATCGATCCATATTCAAAAGAAAATAATGATATCCGGAATTCGTTTGCCAGTTTAATCTGGGAAAAAAGAAGGCGTAAAGGCGTTACATTGGAGGAGGCTTATGAATTGACTTTCAATCGCAACTATTTTGGAATTATGATGGTTGATTTGGGAATGGCCGATGCAATGATTTCGGGTGTTACAAGCCATTATGGTGATGTCATGAGCCCCGCTTTGAGATTAATTGGGCCAAAACACAACTTAAATCATATTTCCAGTATGTATATCGTCATGACCAAGAGAGGGCCTCTTTTCTTTGCCGATACTACTGTTAACCTTGATCCGGATGTCCAAACGCTCATCGAAACAACGTTATTGACTGCTGACGAAGTCCGAAAATTCAATATTGAACCTGTAATTGCAATGGTTTCCTACTCAAACTTTGGTTCGGTTAAATCGTCGGAACATACCAGAACCCTTGATAGAGTGAGGCAAACAGTTGATTATCTGCATAAAAATCATCCGGAGGTAGTTGTAGACGGCGAAATTCAGATGAATTTTGCACTCAATAAGGAGCTGCGAAGCCAGAAATTTCCATTTACACTTCTGGAAAACCGGGATGTAAATACCATCATTTTCCCAAATCTGACTTCAGGCAATATCGCTTACAAACTGATACAGGAGATTGGTGGAGCAGAAGTCATAGGTCCAATTTTGATGGGCATGAAAAAACCGATACATGTTGTGCCTACCGAATGTTCGGTGCGCGAAATTGTAAACATGATAACCATTGCAGTGGTGGATGCTCAATGATGGAATAACATATAAGGCAATTTAAATTGAGATAAAAGGCCCCGATGTGGCATTATTTATTATTAAAAGTCAGTCAAATCATCTCGAGGGGAAAAGCAAATTTGTAGTCAGAATTGATACGACTATTTGAAGGAGTTCTTCTAATTTCCTTTTTTTATTTCTTCTAAAACAGTACAAACCAGTTCGTAACTCGATTGGTAGCGTTTGGTTCCAAAAAAACCTTTCGTCATTCGGTGTAATTCATCATAGATAGATTCTAACGATTTCCTTATCGTACACCTAAACAGCTCAGCACATTGAGCGCATGAGGTTTCTTGCAATTCAGTGGTTTTATAATAGGCTTCTTTTAAGGTTAAAATTGACATCGAATATTCTTTGTTTATTAGAAAAATATCAGATTCATTGAACCCTCTGTTAATTACCAAGCGGTGCTCCTGGCAATCTCTTCCCTCACGCTGACATCTTACCATTTCAAACTTATCGCTCATATGTCGTGATTATTTTCTAATGTAAATAAACGAATTATTTTAATATTAAAGATCGATTAAATTTTATTTCATTATTTATTTATTAACTCTTCAGTGTTAATAATCAGCATATTATGGTAAAATAATTAAAGCTAAATTCAATTCTTTATAAGATTTCATTTGTTCTGGTTATACCTGATTCAAAATGTTTTTCTGCATTGTTGCTGATTGTTGGTATTTCGAAACACTCAGGTTTCGGCAAAAAAATTTAATATTCGGCTTGCGACACTAACAGTTGTGGAATAATTTACTTTTCTATTTAAATCTTCTTTCTCACATTTTATCAACAATACTTCTTTCAGGCAACGAAATTGGTAACTTTACTTTTCTGAAATTTTAGTTTCAGGAGAAATAAACGATTGATATAACTTGTTGGTATGATTCCTTTTACACATTTACATGTCCACTCACAATATTCCATTTTGGATGGCGCAGCCAGTGTCCGCGGGCTGATTGCCAAAGCCAAACGTGACGGCATGACTGCGCTGGCGCTGACCGATCATGGCAACATGTTTGGCTCCAAAGAGTTTTACGATGTGTGCAAAAAGGAAGGGATCAAACCCATTATTGGCTGCGAAACTTATGTGGCCGAAACTTCGCGTCACAACAAAAAAGATGCGAAGGTTGATCGTTCGGGTTATCACCTTATTTTGCTGGCTAAGAACCTGGTGGGTTACCGTAACCTGCTTAAGTTGGTGTCGTTGGCTTATACCGAAGGTTTCTATTACAAACCGCGCATCGATAAAGAGATTCTGGAAAAATACAGTGAAGGATTGATTGTTTCATCGGCTTGCCTGGGTGGTGAAGTTCCCCAACACATCATGGCCGGAAATATGAAGGATGCAGATGATACCATTCAGTGGTTCAAATCTATTTTTGGCGAGGATTTCTATCTCGAATTGCAGCGCCATCCTTCCGAATTGCCCGAAATGAGGCAGAATGTTTACGAGAATCAGGTGTTGGTTAATGCCAAAATTCTGGATCTGGCGAAAAAACACGAAGTGAAGGTAATCTGTACCAACGATAGCCATTTTATCAATCAGGAAGATGCCGATGCACACGATTTGCTCATCTGTCTCAATACCGGCAAGGATTTGGACGACCCTACCCGAATGCGTTATACCAAACAGGAGTGGTTTAAAACCACCGCCGAAATGAACGCTTTGTTTGCCGATGTGCCTGAAGCCTTGACCAATACTCAGGAAATTAACGATAAAATTGAAGCATACAACCTGAATTCTTCTCCCATCATGCCTGTTTTCCCCATTCCTGAAGAATTCGGAAAGGAAGAAGATTATCGGCTTCGGTTTACCGAAGAAATGTTGCTGGACGAATTCACCGAAGAGTGGTTCAAATCCATTGGTGGATACGATAAAGTCGTCAGGGTTAAATTTGAAGCCGATTACCTGGCACACCTGGCTTGGGAAGGGGCCAGGCTCCGCTATGGGGAACCATTTTCGGACGACGTGCGCGAGCGTATTGAATTCGAATTGAGTACCATTAAAAAAATGGGTTTCCCGGGATATTTCCTCATTGTACAGGATTTCATTAACGAGGCCCGCCGAATGGACGTTTTGGTTGGGCCGGGCCGTGGTTCAGCTGCCGGGTCGGTGGTTTCGTACTGCGTGGGGATAACCAACATCGACCCGATGAGATACGATTTGCTGTTCGAACGATTCCTGAATCCCGATCGTATTTCGATGCCCGACGTGGATATCGATTTCGATGATGACGGTCGCCAGAAAGTACTCGACTATGTAACCAATAAATATGGATCCGATAAGGTGGCGCATATCTGTACTTTCGGCACAATGGCTACCAAATCGGCCATAAAAGATGTGGCGCGGGTGCTTAAATTACCGCTTCAGGAAGCCGATCGTTTGACCAAATTGGTTCCGGATGCCCCGAAGATGAACTTCAACATTGCGTTTAAAGACAGTCCGGAGCTAAAACAGGAACTGAATTCTCCTAACGAATTGATTCGCACTACCCTGAAGTTTGCACAAACGCTCGAAGGTTCGGTTCGCCAGACCGGAATTCATGCCTGTGGGATTCTGATTAGTCGTGACCCGTTGACCGACCATATTCCGGTGATGCCCACCAAGGACGATGACAACCTCCTGACTACCCAATATGACGGGCATTTTGTTGAAGACATCGGTCTGCTGAAGATGGACTTTCTCGGATTGAAAACACTTTCAATCATTAAGGAAACCGTTGAAAATATTAAGCTTTCGCGCGGTATCACAATTGACATGGACAAGCTTCCGGAGAATGACCCGCTAACTTTGGAACTTTTCAGCAACGGCGACACCACCGGGATCTTTCAGTTCGAGTCGCCTGGAATGAAAAAGCACCTTCGCAACCTGAAGCCGAACCGTTTCGAGGATTTGGTGGCGATGAACGCCTTGTACCGTCCGGGTCCAATGGAGTACATTCCATCGTTCATCAAGCGGAAACATGGTCAGGAGAAAATTGAATATGACAGCCCCCTGATGGAACCTTACCTGAAAGATACTTACGGGATTACCGTGTACCAGGAACAGGTAATGCTCCAGTCGAGGGCGTTGGGCGGATTTACCCGCGGTGACTCCGATTCGCTCCGGAAAGCGATGGGTAAGAAGCTGATAGCCATGATGGATAAGCTGAAAGTGAAGTTTCGCGACGGATGTATGGATAACCCAAAGTTTATTGAAGGCTGTACAGAAGGAGGTAAAGAGCCGGGAAAACTGATTGATAAAATATGGAAAGACTGGGAGGCATTTGCCAGTTACGCGTTCAACAAATCGCACTCGGTTTGTTATGCCGCAGTGGCTTACCAAACGGGTTATCTGAAAGCCCATTATCCGGCCGAATTTATGGCTGCCAACATGAGCCGAAACCTCAGTAATATTACTGAAATCACAAAGCTTATGGAAGAGTGCAAGCGCATGAATATGAACGTTCTTGGGCCTGATGTGAGTGAAAGTTACGCCAAATTCACGGTAAACAAAGCTGGAAATGTTCGTTTTGGGATGGCAGCGATTAAGGGAGTCGGCGAAGGTGCCGTTCAGGATATCATCAAAGCGCGGAAAGGTGGCGAATTCAAAGATATTTACGATTTTGTTGAGCGCGTGAACCTTCAGTCGGTAAACAAGAAAAACCTTGAAGCGCTGGCCATGGCAGGCGCATTCGACTCGTTCAAAAAACACACCCGAAGCCAGTATTTTGCTCCTGACGAAAACGACCAGAGTTTTATCGAGAAGCTGACCCGCTACGGAAGTAAAATGCAATACGAAAGCAACAATGCATCACTTTCGCTTTTTGGTGAAATAATGTCGAACCAGTCTGTACAAAAACCCGAACCTGCGCTGGTTCCCGAATGGGCAGATCTGGTTTTGCTCGAAAAGGAACGAAGCCTGGTAGGCGTTTACCTGACGTCGCATCCGCTGGATAAATACAAAATTGAAATAAAAACGCTGGTTACCAAAGACGTTTCGTTTAAAGACCTGAACAACAATATTGAGCCGCTGAAAGGACGCGAAATGACCTTTGCCGGAATGGTGACCGAAGCCCGTGAGTCGTTCAGTAAAAACGGAAAACCTTTCTGCTACATGGTTTTAACCGACTATACCGATTCGTACAAAATGTTCTTTTTCGCGAAAGACTACGTCGAATTCGGGAAATATTGCAAACCCGGCCTTTTTCTGATGGTTAGAGGCTCGGTTCAGAACCGGTTTGGTGGCGATCAACTCGAATTTAAAGTTAATCGGGTTGAATTGATGGAAGAAATACGCGAGAAATACTTTAAAAGTATCACCATTAAAATACCGCTACCCTCGCTCACCAATGGACTGGTGACAGAGTTGTGCGACCTGACATTGAACAGCAAGGGGAAAACACTGCTTAAATTTGATGTTTGGGATCCTGAAACAAAAATGATGGTTAATCTGTTTTCTAGAAACACACGGATAGAAATTACAGATGAATTACTGGCCTATTTTGAAACGCATGAAGATCTTGCTTTTAAAATTAATTAGGCTAATTTTGTGATCATTCTAAGATTTTGTTCTAATATTCACATATAAAAATATTTAAAAATGGCTTTAGAAATTAATGATGCAAACTTTGAAGAATTGGTTCTTCAGTCTGACAAGCCGGTTCTGGTTGATTTTTGGGCTGAATGGTGTGGGCCATGTCGTATGGTTGGTCCGATCGTTAACGAGCTTGCTGACGATTACGCCGGAAGATTAGTCGTTGGAAAAGTTGATGTTGACAGCAATCCTGGAATTGCTTCCAAATTCGGAATCAGGAATATCCCAACCATTTTGTTTTTCAAAGATGGTGCTGTGGTGGAAAAACATGTTGGCGCTGCTCCGAAAACAACACTCGCTGCAAAAGTTGACAGTATTCTTTAATTCATTATTTTCAGGAAGAAAAGGCATAGGAAACAAAGGTTCTTATGCCTTTTTTATTTTTACTTTTGACCACCGATAACAAATTCCTGCTTTTTGAACAATTTACTCGACATACAGCAGTTTCAGCAATTCGATAACCTTGAGTTTATCTCGAAAGAGGTAGTCGAAGGTTTTATCACCGGCTTGCACCGAAGTCCTTTTCATGGTTTTTCGGTTGAATTTGCCGAACACCGGCTTTACAATACCGGCGAATCGACCAAACACCTCGACTGGAAACTGTTTGCCCGCACCGACCGCTTGTTCGTGAAACAATACGAAGAAGAAACCAACCTGCGCTGCCAGCTGGTAATCGACACTTCTTCGTCTATGCTTTTCCCGTACGAAAAAGGTAAAGTGTCAAAAATAAACAAACTGGCATTCTCGGTTTATTCGGCAGCAGCCATTATTTATTTGCTCCGGAAACAGCGCGACGCCGTTGGCCTTTCATTATTCTCCGACGAGATTGAGTTTCATTCCGAAGCCCGTTTATCGTCGGTTCACATCGATTTGTTGTACAATCAGCTCGGTGGTTTGTTGCGTCAGGAGCAGGCTCAATTGCAGAAGCAGACCAACACTGTCGACGCTTTGCACATGATTGCCGAGAATATTCATAAACGTTCTTTGGTCATTCTTTTCAGTGATTTAATTGCTCAGGAAAATACCGACGAATTGTTCGAAGCCTTACAGCACCTGAAATACAACAAACACGAAGTATTGCTTTTTCATGTGACCGATCACCGTCAGGAGAAAGAGTTCGATTTCAGGAACCAACCTTACCGGTTTGTCGATCTCGAAACCGGGGAACATCTTCGCTTTTCGCCACACGACTTAAAAAAGAATTACGAAAGAGCGATGTTAGACTATTTCGAAGAGATGCGTGTGCGTTGCGGACAATACCACATTGATCTGGCCGAAGCCGACATCAATGAAGATTTTAAGCATGTGCTTTATACCTATTTGCTAAAACGGAAAAGGTTGTTCTGATTACTGAGACGGGCTACTCCTTTTCAGCAGGGAATAAATCACATCTGATGGGGTAATGGTCGGAGTGATTCAATGTTGAAACTTCGAAATTATAACTGGTGAATTTGGGACTGTATAAAATATAGTCGATTCGGAAAGATGGCAGTTTACCGTTGTAAGTGTTTGCCGTTCCTTTCCCAGATTCAGTAAACGAGTCTTTCAAATCGCCTCGCACGGTGCGATAGGTAAAAGATACCGGGGTGTCGTTGAAATCGCCGCAAACAATTACCGGATAAGGGCATTGATTCAAATGTTCGCGTAAGGTGGCAGCCTGTTCGGCTCTTTTGATAATGGCATCTTTGAATTTTACACTCAGCTCTTTTATTCTTGCTTTAGTCTCCGAATTATTTTCAAATTTCATAGAGTCAATGGAGTTTATTTCGGTTGGGCGAAGTCGGTACGATTGCAGATGACAATTATAAACTCGTACCGTATCCGAATTCACCAGCATATCGGTATAGATTATCATGTTTCCTGAATTATTGAACCTGATTTCACCCATATTCAGGATGGGAAAACGGGTTAGCGTAAGCTGCCCTCCGGCATGACTTGTATGAGCCAACTGCATGTGTGTGATCTGTGGAAGTTTGCTGTTCGTAACATCAAAAATTTGCCGTTTATTCAACCGAACTTCCTGAAGACAAATAATATCGGCATTGTTTTGTCTCAGATAATTCAGAATATGATCAGCATTTTCCTTGGTCGGGAACTGATTGCTTCCCATAAAGTATTTTACATTATAGCTGATAATTTTGATCCCTTTTTCTTTTGTTTGCTGTCCTGAAAATTGCAGATAGTTGCCAATTTGGTTATATCCGGCAAGAATAGTAATTAACGAAAAAAGAATAAATATAGGCTTGATAAATATCCACAATACCATGAAAACAAGGTTGATAACCAGAATGTAAGGATATGCCATTCCGAACAAGGCAGCAAACCAAAGCTTTTCAGGGCTTAGAAAAACGGATACTGTCGCAAACCCAAGTGCAAATACAGCTACCAGATTTAAAAGCAAAAGTGTATATACTAATAATTGTTTCAAAGGGATTGTGGTTTAGATTCCAACTTCACTTTTGATCGCCTGCTCCTCCTACAAATATAGGAAAATATTGACTTCGTGAGTCGGAAGTCCGGAGATGGAAGACCGGAGAATTGCTCCCAGAGTGCAAACCTGTCGAAAGGAGTCAGTTGAACGAAGCGATACTAGTGTAAAAGCCTGCAGCCAACCATTCGGTTTTTCCCATGGATGTCTTTTTTTAGTACAATATCAGAAAATCCTTTTTCCTGAAGCATATCACAACATTCAGGACCAAAAGCTTCGTTAATTTCGAAGTAGAGCCGACCTTGATTTTTCAGATGAATCCTGGAGAAATCGGCAATTCGTTCATAGAAAATCAATGGTTTTTCATCGGCCACAAACAAGGCCAATTCTGGCTCATGATTAAGTACGTTTTTCTCCATCAGGCTCTTTTCCGTTTCCCGAATATAGGGTGGGTTGCTGACAATAATATCCAGTTCTGGTAAACTAATTTCAGGAGTATCGTTCAGAATATCGTATTCGAAAACCGAAACCTCTGCGGAGTTTAACTCTGAATTCCGTTTAGCAGTTTCGAGGCAAACCGGCGAAATGTCACAGGCAAATACGTTTGATTGCGGTATGTTTTTTTGAAGCGAGATGGCGATGCAACCGGTACCGGTTCCAATATCCAAAATCGTTGGGTTCAAATTTTTATTCTCCTGAATAATCCATTGCACCAGTTCTTCTGTTTCTGGTCGGGGAATCAACACTCCGGGAACGGTGTAAAACGGAAGGCTGTAGAATTCAGTCATTCCCAGAATGTACTGAATGGGTTCATGATTTTTCAGTCGGTCAATGATTGCCCTAATTTCTTTCCGGTCATTCTCATTGAGTTGTTCTTCGTTGGCAAGTAAAAGCTGGGTTCGCGAAAAGCCTTTCAACTTTTCGAAAATCAGGAAAATCAAGCTTTCAATTTCGCCTTTAGCGTAAATTCCTGCCAATTCTTTTCGGATGGATGCGATACCTGCCTTCATTTATTGTTATTTTTGGCAAAGTTAACTTTTTCGCTGATGAGTACTCCTTCAATCTTTATGCAACGATGCCTCGAACTGGCGCTTCTCGGAATGGGAGATGTGGCTCCCAATCCGATGGTGGGTTGCGTAATTGTGCATAACGGGAAAATCATTGGCGAAGGATACCACGAGAAATTTGGCCAGCCACATGCTGAAGTGAATGCCATTCGCACGGTTAAAAATCCGGAGTTGCTTTTAGAGTCAACTTTGTATGTTTCGCTCGAACCATGTGCTCACTATGGGAAAACGCCTCCCTGTTCTGATCTGATCATCGAAAGCAGGATTCCTAAGGTTGTTATTGGAACCATCGACCCGTTTGCCGAGGTTGCCGGAAAGGGAATTGAACGAATGAAAAATGCAGGAATCGACGTTGAGGTAGGTGTACTTGAAAAAGAAAGCCGCAATCTGAACCGGAGATTTTTTACTTTTCACGAAAAAAAGCGACCTTACATTATCCTGAAATGGGCGCAAACTCTCGATGGTTTTATTGATACCGACCGCACCGAAAAGAAACATCCGACCTGGATTACCAATGATCTGTCGAAGCGGTTGGTGCACAAACAGCGCTCCGAAGAATCGGCTATTTTGATTGGAACCAACACGGCTGAATTTGACAATCCGGCGCTTACCGTTCGCGAATGGACGGGCAATCAGCCTGTGCGAATGGTGATTGACCGATTGGGAAGGCTCGATTCTGAATTACATATCTTTGACAGAAAAGCTCCAACCTGGGTCTTCACTGCCATTGAAAAACCAGATTCGGAAAACCTGAAATTTATTACACTCGATTTTGACCAAAATATTTTGCCTCAAATGATGGCAGAGCTTTTCCGTCGTGAAATCCTTTCTGTAATTGTTGAAGGTGGCAGCGAATTGTTGAATAGCTTTTTGGAACTGAATTTATGGGACGAAGCATTTGTTTACACGGGAAATCAGTTCTTTGGCAAAGGCGTTTCGGCTCCGCACATCTCAGGGAAAACCATTGCTTTCCGGAAACTCGACGATTGCAAACTGCATGTTTTGAAGAGAAGAGTCTGAACAGGATTTACAGAAGAAATACTTTTCAAAAATGGATTTTTTCAATCGTGTACATCTTTCAATCCTTAAAATCGTGTTTCGATTTTTTTTCATTTGCTTTTATGTTGTTTTTTGATGAAATTTAGAAGTACCAATTCAATCTGAAACGCGCATGGCTATTTTGTTCGATATATGGAAATCAATGCCGAGTCTGGTTACCATCCTTTATTTTTTAACGGTCGTTTTTATTGCCATTCTTATCATCTTAGAAAATCGAAATCCGGAGAAAACCATTAGTTGGATTTTGGTTCTGGTATTGCTCCCGTTTATTGGAATAGTGATTTATCTTTTTTTTGGTCAGGAATACCGCAAAACAAAGATGTATTCGCGTAAAGGGTTGAAAGATCTGGAAAAACTTCGAAACCTGACTTTGGAACAGCTGGATAATCTTCCTGCCAATCAATTTCAAATCAGCGATAAACTTTATTCGAAGAAGAGGATGATGAATTTGTTGCTCTCTAATTCGAACGCCATATTGACCAACAACAATGAAATTCAGATTTTGCGGAATGGCGCAGAAACATTTCCGGAGATATTCCGGGTTATGGAGCAGGCCAGGCATCACATCCATCTTGAATATTATATTATTGAAAATGACCGGATCGGAAATTACCTGCGCGAACTTCTTATCCGGAAGGCTACGGAAGGAGTTGAGGTGCGGTTGATTTTTGATGACGTAGGCAGTTGGGAACTGAAAAAGAAATTCATAAGGTCGATGTCTGATGCTGGGGTAAAAGTGGATTGTTTCATGAAGGTCCGTTTTCCGATGCTGACTTCCAGGGTTAATTACCGTAATCACCGTAAAATTTTGGTGGTTGATGGCGAAACTGCATTTGTTGGAGGATTGAATTTCGCTGATCGTTATCAGGATGGAGTTCCGGGAATCGGCCCATGGCGAGATACCCACTTGAAAGTGATAGGTGGCGGTGCAACTGCACTTCAGATTATTTTTATGGCCGACTGGTATTTTGTCTCGAAAGAGATTTTGAAAGGAGAGGAGTACTTTAAACCATTTGAATCGGGTAATGGGAAATTGGTTCAGATGACTGCAAGCGGCCCCGATTCGGATTGGGAAAGCATTGGACAGGCTTATTTTGCTGCAATTGCTTCTGCTACCGATTATGTATATATTTCTACGCCATACCTGATGCCAACGGACGATATTGTCACGGCCCTGAAAACTTCGGCATTGGGAGGTATTGATGTCCGGATTATTGTCCCGGGTTTATCGGATGCCATAACTCCCAAGTGGGGAACAAACTCGTATATTGAGGAATTGCTCGAAGCCGGGGTGAAAATCTATTTCTACAAAGCCGGATTTACGCACAGCAAAGTTATTATTGCCGATGGCGTTTTCTCTTCGGTTGGGACTGCCAACCTCGACTTCCGGAGCCTTGAGACCAATTTCGAAGTCAATGCCATGGTTTATGACGAAGAAATTGCTGGTGTTCTTGCCAGTCAGTTTCTGGAAGATCAGGAAAAAAGCGAATTAATTATTCTGGAAGAATGGCAAAAACGGCCCCGCATGAACAAGATCAAAGAGTCGTTTGCGCGTATCATCAGTCCGATGCTTTAAAGACGTATTCAGTCTCAGCTTTCAGTGTTCAGGATGCTTAATGGTCATCAGGCAACACAAAAAAAATTGACTGTGGAAAATAGTCATTAGTCATTAGAAAAGCGTCGCGTAGCTAACTAATGACTTTTTCCTTTTTCAGTTTCCTGATTTCCGTTTTTAGGGTATTTCTCTGGAAAAATGTCTTTTTGTTGAACCTAAAATCAACACCATGAACAGAAAAGATTTTTTTCGGAGTTCGCTTGCACTCGGTGCTTGTTCCGGATGTTTTTTATTACCATCAAACAGTCTGCGGGCTTCAGAAAATATTGCTCCTGAAGATGAAAAGTACCAACAACTTTTACAGGAAAAGGAGTTTATCCAGAATTGGCTGACCGACCTGATTTCAACTATTGAGGATGAACTTGACGAACCTACCCGTGTAAAATTGCTTGCCGGATGCGGACGTGGTTGTTTCAAACGTCACAAGTTCAAAAGTGATATTGCCGAAAAAGGGAAAGGCGATTTGGATAAACTGATTGAAGCGTATAAAAACAACTTTGAAGTCTGGAAAGAAGGAAACACGGTTCACATTCGATATGGGGAAGTTTCGCAGGGTTGCTATTGTCCGGCAGCCAAATTCAGGCCTGCCAAACCAAACGATTTGCATTGCGAATGCACCCGGGCTACCCATCAAACCATTTTCGAAACAGCGCTTGGCCGGCCAATTGATGTGAAAATTTTGGAATCGGTTCGGCGGGGAAATAAAACCTGCCACTTTTTGGCTACTGTGTAAGTTGATTTTACTAAACTCCTTCAAACAAAAATCGCCCTGCAAACAAAAGTTATACAGGGCGAAAATCTAATTTGGGGGATAATTATTTATCTTTTATCCAGATGATTACAAGCTGTCACCAAAATCCTGACGGAACTTAGCTACGAGTTTATCAACCCAATCACCAATAGGTTTCAGTTTACCAACAAAGAATCGGAGTACTGGTGGTTCTTCGGTCCATTCCAATCCACCCACGAGCTCGCGGTTGTCGTAAAGCCATTGGATACGATCTTCGGCATATTTAATTTGCGACAAAGTAAACACTCGGCGCGGAAATGCCAGACGGAGTAGTTCTACATCGGCTAAAACATCGTCGCCATTTTCGTCGCGAACGCTCGAAATGGTACCGCGTTCCATACCGCGAATTCCTGAACAAATATACATGGCAGCTGCAAGCGCCCCAGCGGGATATTGGGTTTGTGGAATGTGCGATAAAAATTGACCTGCATCCAAATGGCATCCCAAACCTCCGGAAGGAGTAATTACCGGAATGCCTTTACTGTCGAGCGCATCGACCAGGTATTTGATAAATGTTGGCGAATGACTGATAACATTGAAATCCAGCGTTTCATTCAGGCCAACTGCCATCGCTTCAATTTCACGTACACTCATACCTCCATAGGTAAGGAATCCTTCGTAAAGTGGCACCCAGTCGCGCATTTTCATATAAATATCGTGGTTGTTAGTGCAAATGCCACCACCACGGGTACAGCTAACTTTTCTTCCGGAGAAATAGGAAAAATCGGTGTAGCTCATCATCTCGTGCAAAATATCCTTGATCGGCATATTTTGGTAACCTTCTTCGCGTATTTTGATGAAATAAAGGTTTTCATTAATCAAACTGGTATCCATTAGCAGCATAATGCCGTGGGCTTTGGCAATTGCCGAAACTTCGCGAAGGTTGGCCATCGAAAAAGGTTGACCGCCAATCAGGTTGGTTCCCGCTTCAAAACGGATGTAAGCTACATTTTCAGCGCCCCATTTTTCGATAACCTTGTTCAGCTTGTCAATGTCCATATTGCCCTTGAAGGGGAAATCACTTTTGATTTTCAGCGCTTCATCGGTGTAAATCTCCTCAACTGCACTACCCATCATTTCGATGTGGGCTTTGGTCGTAGTGAAATGGTAGTTCATCGGAACAACAGACCCTGGCCTGCAAAAGGTCTTGGAAATAATGTGTTCTGCTGCACGACCCTGATGAACCGGCAGATAATATTTCTGGTTGAATACGTCTAGAATGGCTTTTTCGAGTTTGGTATAACTGGCCGATCCTGCATACGAATCATCGGCAACACTCATTGCTGCTACCTGATTGTCGCTCATTGCATTGGTTCCTGAATCGGTAAGCATATCAAGATAAACATCCTTGTTCTGAAGAAGGAAAGTATTGAATCCGGCACCAAAGATTGACTCTTTGCGTTCTTCGATAGGCAAAAGGTTAAGTTTTTGAACTACACGTACTTTGTGCATTTCGAGTGGCGTTGATTCACCACTGTAAAATTTCACAGTCCTTAATTGTTCGAAATTCTCCATAAGTTAATTCTAAATTGGTTAGTTATTCATATTAAGTCCGAGCTTGTATTAATTCTGAATAACCTGCCTGAAATGGAGATCACACATCAATTAATTTCGGTTTTGCGAGTTTACAAATAATTGATTTGTAATCAAAATAATGTGATTAGTTTTAATTTGGAATAAATGGATGTTAATAAGCATGAATATGAAATATATTTGGCTGATTTGCATCGCAATTGATATTTGTCAATCTCAAAAAGCTGAATTTTGAAAAGTCAGTTGGATTGATCGTAATAAAATGACACTGTGAGTGAAAAAGAAATTTAGTCCTTAAGTATTGTTTTTGAAATGGTTAAGCGGTATCTTTCACTTAATTAATGGGTGTCTCAACATGGTGATTTAACCATACTATTTAGTGATTGTGAGAAATCTCAAACTTTTATCCTGACATCAATGTTTGTGAATGAATAAAACATTCAGCCAAATGAAGCAATTCTTCTTTTTGATTTCTGTTTTGACTGCGCTTTTTATCGGTGGTTGTAAGGATAATAGTCCTGCGGATTCGGATATAGACACTGAAATACCAGCAGGTTATCAATTGGTGTGGAGCGATGAATTTAATTATACTGGTTTGCCAGACGAATCAAAATGGAGTTATGATATTGGCGGAAATGGATGGGGAAACAGTGAAGCACAATACTATACAGGTTCGCGCCTGAAGAACTCTGAGGTAAAAGACGGTAGTCTTTACATTAATGCCATTAAGGAAGATTTTGAAGGGAAAAAATATACCTCTGCTCGGTTAGTTACGCGAACAAAAGCAGACTGGACTTATGGCCGGGTTGAGGTAAAGGCCAAACTGCCCGATGGAGTAGGAATGTGGCCTGCCATCTGGATGTTACCTACTCAGTCGGCTTATGGCGGATGGCCTGCAAGCGGAGAAATAGACATCATGGAAAACTTAGGATACATTCCATATTTCATCTCTGCAACAGTTCAAACTCAATCCTATAATTTCAGGACTAATTCTCAAAAACAAGCTATAACAGGAGTCGCTGACTGCTATTCAGCATTTCATAACTACGTTCTGGAATGGGAATCAGATGAAATACGGATTTATGTCGATTCACAACTTTACTTAACCTTCAAAAACCAGGGAACTGGATTTGAGGTCTGGCCGTTCGATAAGCAATTTCATCTGATCCTGAATGTTGCTGTGGGCGGAACTTTTGGTGGTGTGCAGGGCATTGACGACAGCATTTTCCCACGCGCAATGGTGGTTGATTATGTCAGGGTCTATCAGAAAAAATAAGTAGCAGGGTATTGAGTTATCTGATCTTCGAATTTTCCTCTTTACTGAAAATTTATTCCTCTATCTTTGCTCCCAGAAACATATCTGCAACATTATGCCTTTTTCATCATTCGGTTTATCGCCCACCCTAGTAAAAGTTTTAGCGGCTCAGAATTATTCACAGCCATACCCCATTCAAAAAGAAGCTATACCAGCAATTTTGAGCCGGAAGGATGTTTTAGGCATTGCTCAAACTGGTTCGGGTAAAACGGCCAGTTATGTGTTACCGATTTTAACCAATTTACAAGGCCAGTCGGCTACTAAAAACAGGCATGCCCGGGTTTTGGTTTTGGTGCCAACACGCGAACTGGCGGTGCAGGTGCGCGATGTTTTTATTCAGTTTGGAACAGAACTTCCGGAGCGGGTTAAAACCATTGCCGTATTTGGTGGTGTTTCCATCAATCCCCAAATGATAGGTTTGCAAGGTGTTCAGGTATTGGTGGCTACACCCGGACGACTACTCGAATTGGTTGATTCGAAAGCGGTGCATTTATCCGAAATAGATACGTTGGTGTTGGACGAAGCTGACAAAATGCTCAACTTGGGCTTTCAGGAAGAGATGACACGAATTTTTGCCCTGTTGCCAAAAAAACGCCAGAACCTATTATTTTCGGCTACACTGAGTGATAAACTTGAAAGCATAAATCAAATTATCCTGCACGATCCGGTGGTGATTAAAATAGAGCCGGAGAAAGAAAACATTGATTTGATTGAGCAAACAGGCTATTTTGTTTCACTCGAAAAGAAAGGTCCGTTGCTGCGCTACATCATTAAAAAGAACGAATTAAAACAGGTACTGGTTTTTACCTCTTCTACTTTTCAGGCTGATAATGTGGCAGACAAACTATGCAAAAACGGAATCGACGCGGTATCCATCCACAGCAAGAAGAGTCAGGGAGCGCGCACCGAAGCTTTACGCGAATTTAAAAAAGGAACGCTTCGGGTGTTGGTTACAACCGATTTACTTGCCCGAGGTATTGATATTGAGTTTTTACCTCACGTCATCAACTACGAATTGCCACGTTCGCCAAAAGATTACATCCACCGCATTGGGCGCACCGGCCGTGCAGAAAATCCCGGTGAAGCCATTTCGTTTGTCACTCCTGAAGACCAGCATCATTTCCGGATCATTCAGAAAAAAATGGGCAAATGGGTGACCATGATTGATAGCGCGAATATTGATTTGAAAGGGTATTGATTGATTCTTTGTTTTATCAGCAGTAAAAAACTCATCATAATTTTGGCCGTCTGCATTGGTCTTTGTAAATTAGGGATAACCAATTCTCTAATTTCCACTTCATGCTGATCAAAACCTTCGCAAGCGCAGTTCACGGCATTGATGCTACAACTATCACCATAGAAACTGAAATCTCACAGGGCATTAAATTTTTTATGGTTGGATTGCCTGACAATGCGGTAAAAGAAAGCCAGCAGCGCATCGAATCGGCCATGAGGCTCAATAGCTTTAAATGGCCGCACAAAAAAGTGGTGATCAACATGGCTCCGGCAGACATTCGGAAAGAAGGTTCGGCTTATGATTTGCCGCTTGCGATTGGCATTCTGGCTGCTAATGAACAGATAAAATCAGACAAGATTTCCAATTTTCTGATGGTTGGAGAATTATCTCTCGACGGAAACCTGCAGCCAGTAAAAGGAGCTTTGCCCATGGCCATCAAAGCACGCGAAGAAGGCTTCGAAGGTTTTATCCTTCCAAAAGAAAACGCACGCGAAGCCGCGGTGGTCGATACCCTGAAAGTATATGGCGTGGAAAGCCTCAGCGAAGTGGTCGGGTTTTTCAATGACGAAGTGGAACTGGAACAAACCATCGTTAACACCCGCGAAGAGTTTTTTTCGAAGGTAAACGAGTGTGATGTGGACTTCTCGGACGTCAAAGGTCAGGAAAATGTAAAGCGTGCTTTGGAAATTGCTGCTGCCGGCGGTCATAATATCATCATGATTGGGCCTCCCGGCGCGGGCAAGACGATGCTCGCGAAGCGAATTCCTACTATACTTCCCCCATTTACCCTTCGCGAAGCATTGGAAACCACTAAAATACATTCGGTTGTCGGCAAAATTGATCGGGAAACCTCTTTAATGACTCAGCGCCCATTCCGCTCACCTCATCACACCATATCAGATGTTGCCCTCGTGGGCGGAGGCGCTTTCCCACAGCCCGGAGAAATTAGCCTTGCTCACAATGGTGTACTTTTTCTGGATGAAGCAAAATAAAAACACTTGTACCATTTTATCGTATTGATTATCAGGCATATATGTCTATTTTATGGCACAAAAAAAGTGTTACAAATTAATGTAACACCTGATTATATTTAACATATTGTATATTTTCCGGTCGTGTCCGCGTGTCTAGCTTGCTGGTATGGCCGTGGCGTGGTTGTTTTCCTTAGCTGGTTTTTCAGCTTTCTTATTTACCTTTTCAGAATCCTTAACTGATTCGGCAGAATCCTTAACTGATTCGGCAGAATCCTTAACTGATTCGGCAGAATCCTTAACTGGGTCGGCGGTTTTCTTAGGTGTGTTTCTGGTTGGTTTCGTGACTTCCATCATTATCTCATTAAATAATATGAAATCCTTTTTAATATCTGGTGTCATTTTAAAATCAGCATTCCCGAAAATAGTTTTTACTATCTCCAATTTAATTTTCTTTTCAACTACTATCTTTTCATACTTGGCTAAATCCAATCCTTTTGCAAAAGCTTCTTCTAAATAATTAAACGTGTCTTCTGGATTAGTCTTATTTTGATAAACTGTCTTTCTTTTAATTACAGATAAGTCTTTAACTGTTCCAACTTCCACACAAATCCTCTTAATTTCTTCGTACATACTTTTCATTCATAAATTTTTTAACCTGCTTTAAAACGCTTAAAACATTGCGCTTTTTGCTTCAATTACTATGCCAATAATTAACATTTTGTAAAGTATTTTAAAAGAAAAAACCTACACCGTTTAAGGCATAGGTTTGAAATATAGAAAAGAAAAAGAAAATTATAAATCTGTTGTTGGTTGTATTGGTTCTGAATAATAAACCGCATAGAATAAAATTGCATCCCGAATTAATTGTGATACGCTTTTATTGTGGTTCTGTCTAATCTTTGATAATAGGCTATAATCTGATTCACCCATAATAATAGTTAAGCTTTTTGTTTTTAGTTCTTTCTTCATTATTGATATTGTATTATTCCGGTTTGGTCTGTTAATTTATTGCCTGTGTAAAATTGTGTGTACGGCTGCTTTATCTTCGTTTGTTAAATATTCATTCATTGCCCAGATAAAAGCCTGTTTGTTTTTTACTCCTTTAGTCAGACCGTCTAAAAATGTTATGAATTTGTCAGTTGCAAATAATGTATTCTTATCACAATTATCAATTCCGTATTTCTTTTTAAAATAGCTTTCATAATTGCCAACCTCTAAAAGTTCATTAATATTAATGTCATTCAATAAACCAGAATTGCTTATCGTACTAGATAAAAATGATAGCAATTCTTCGGTCTTAAATTCGCTTAAAAATGTATAATCGCTTTGACAATTTTGTGCTATGTATGATTCAATATATTCTTTAATATAAAAGCCATTACCATATCCTTCAGACTGTCTTGCTGCTTCTGCAAATGTCATTCCGCTTCTGGTTCTACTCTTATTGTCCTTTGCTAAAATTTCTTTTATACAGTTTCAGAACAGATTAAGATTGTTTTGCTTATTGCCTGCAAAGACTACGTTATATTTTTCTGATAAAGCTTTCAATTTGCTTTTGTTTGCTGTTGATAGTACCGTATCGCATTTTTCAGCAATCTGTTTAATTTTTTCTGTATTTAAGTATGTTGTATTCATTATGATTTAAATTTTAGGTTATATATTTTGATATGCTTTTTAATAATCTCGACTTTCTTTTCTGCATCATATTCTAATTTCAATAACTGTTTTGTATAGCTATAAATTGGCAGCATTTCAATATCGTTTATAATCTGCTGAAATAATAGTCAGGCTGTAAATAGTTCGTTATTCATATTTCTTAAGTCTTTCGTTTATCTGATTGCTTAATATCTGCACTCTCTTATCTAATTCTTTTGTTTTTTCATCTAACAATCCTAAATCTGTAAGATGTTTATTTATATCTCTAAATTCATATTTACCTGTTGTTTCATCCAGATAAAGAAATGTGTTATTGATTAGATTGCCTTCTCTGTTAAACGCTCTTGTTTCGCCTTGAATTTTGTTTTCCATTAGTTGAATTTGTTAATTGTTAGTATTCCTTTTTCTTTAGTATAAATACCGGTCGAAAATATTTTGCACATAGGTTTTTGAAAATTCTATGTATATTATTTCTGACCGGATTTAATTAGTTAAAAATGTATTTTGACGAAACAATATGCAAACCTTCTTTTCTTTCTTTAGATACATTTATCTTTTCATTATTTACAGTTTTGTTTTTGTAAACTGTTTTTGTGCGTGGCTCTGTAAAATAATATTTTTTTAAATCGGTTGCTTTGGCTGTTTTCTTAATCTCTAACTGATTGTAAGCGTTCTGAATTATTTCTTTAGTTTTATCTAATTCGTACCACATATTAATATTAAATGTTCCTGATAGAATCTTTGCTATCTTATTTTCATTTCCTACGTCAGATAATGAAATCAATTTGTTTTTAATATTTGTCTGGTGGTAGTTTAATTCTTTAACTTCTTTAACTCCTAACAGGTTGTAAGCTTCTTTTATATTTGGGTATGCTTCCAAAAGATAAGAGATTCTTTCGCTGTCTGCTTTGCTGATAAGGTTAAACTTATTATCTAAATATTCACTTTGAATTTTGGCATATTCATTAAAAGCGTTTTTAAAATTTGTTTTAGCGTTCTCATTTCTTTTAAGCTTTTCAGACGGTGTTTCTTTATCTTCTAAACTTGAATAATCGTTTTCAACTTCAAAGCCTGTTGTAAATTGTTCTAAATGTAAGTTTGCAACTGATGAGTAAGTACTCATAGCTAATTTGTAGTTTCTTAAATCATATGTTATCAAATTTTCGTCAATAATAAATTGATTGTTTTCTTTAGTTATGTACATATCATTCAAATCAAGTTCTTTCATTTTAGCTTTTGTTTCATCCGTTACGCTGTTGTAAGTTTCAACTAATTTAATCGCATCTGATTTTAATATTTCGGTTGCTGCTTTATAATCTTCAAACGATACAAAATTGCTGTATCTGGTTTCCCTGAAAATATGTATTGCCTTATTTTTATATTTTGTATCACGTATCCTGAAAACTATCTGTGTCATTTGTGTTGCTACATCAACAAGCGTGTGAGCTTTTGCACCGTCAGAAATAATTATATAATGTCCTTCTTTGTCTAAAATATCACAGCCATCGTAACAGGTGGAAGTATAAAAATTAATCTTCTTTGCTTCTGTATGTAGTTCACCTCTTTTGATTCCCTGAACACTTCGTTTATAGCTTTTATTGCCATCGCTCCATATTGCTCTACAATTCTCCTCTGTTAAGTTGCAAGCCTTAATAAGCTTTGCAATAAATTCGACTGAATTAACAAATATATGAGCGTTGCCGATTTTGTTTTCCAGATAATCTAATATTAATTTCCTGGCCGTGGCTTCTACTTGCGTGGTCGGCTTATTTGTAATGTAAATTTTCTCTAGTTCAAAGGGTGCAATAATTATCGGAATATCTTTTAACTCCTTAAGTGTAAATTCTGGTTCGTTCGGCGTGGCAGTCATTCAGCACCAATTATCAAAAAGCTTGTAATCCTTTAATAATGGCTTTATTGCATCCTTCCGTAATTTATAATCGTTCATTAAAGCGTGTACCTCATCAATTAGCAGAAAATAAGATTGCAATTTGCGTTCTCCGGATTCCGTTATTGCTTCAATAACTTTGTGTAAACTGTCATAGGTTGTAATAATCTTATGAACTTTATTGTTTTTAAGGTACTCCGCAATATCATCTTTATAGATTCCTTCCATAACTCCGAATAAAATAAAATCGTCCGGTGTTCTTTCGTTCGGGTACTGTCTGGTTTTGTTACTAATCATCTTTTGTCTAGGTACGCAAATAATAGAATCCCTATTCATATTTTCTATCTCTAATGATGTACCGCCACAACCGCAAACGATTTTATTAAATATGCAGTTGCTTGGAATTTCTGTAATTCCGATTTGTTGTAATTGACTTAATTGTTTCATTGCTTCAAAATTTGTAAATGTTGTTATGCTTAAATTAATCTGGTAAGTTGTAACACATCTAAAATGTGTATTTATCTTTTTGCTTAAGGAAATTGAAAATGTCAAAAATAAAGAGACTGCGGTTTTTTTTCAGACTTATAATCTTTATACAAATTTGATGTTTCAGGCTGAAAAAATCCTACACCTTGAAACTAAATAAAAAGAGATGCCAATAGAATATATATATCTATGGCAAACTCTCTTTCGTACAAATTCAGAAGCTTAAACGAATTTTTAAAAAGTCAATTGGTTAAATATCCTTAACCGCTTTTCCTTTTATATAAATACCAAAGGGTTCAAAAAACTACATATATTTTTGAAAATAATTATTGGTTTTTCAAATCGCTTATTAATTGCCGGATTCAATATTTAGTTTTCTAATTTATAAATCAGGTTTTCAATCTCGATTAGTTTATCTATTTCTTTTTTGATTGCGTCTCTCATAAGCTTTGACGGCTTAATATTTATTTTTGAAGCGTATCTATTAACTAATTCTTTTAACTCTTTTGGTAATCTTAAAACAGATTGCGAATCGTTCATACAATTTTATTTATTGTTGTTATTTGGTATCGGCTTATATATGGATATAAAAAAGCCTTTTTTTAAGTATCTGGTCGGGGGTTGTTGGGATGACTGGGTATTTGCTTATAACATATATACGGGTCTGTAATATGTCTTTATTTGGTGTTTTGTCTTTTTATAATTATTCTGCAATTTAATAAACGCAATGCAAAATAATTCCTGAATTGTGGTACAATATTTTATACAGTAACCGAAACAGGATAGCTGTAATAATTTGATTTATTAAAATTCGATTGTATTACATTATCGGCTTAAAGTTGCTTTTGTTCGTGTTAATATGGATTAGTCTATTTTGGTTTGTTATCTGCTTAGTATTTTGGCAACTGAATAATATTTTTACTATTCATAAATCAGACCGGATAAATAAGCCTTAAACCTGTTATTTGCTATTTTGAAAACAGTATTAAAATCTGTGAACCCTACCCCTATAAAAACCATATTCTCTACGGGGTACTAGGGGGTGTGGTTTATGAGCAATAGCACATTTTCTTAACATAGGGGGGGCTTCTACTATTTTTTACAGAAATATATTTAAAGCTGCTCCGGTTTTATTCTTTTATGTTTTAATATTCTAAAGTCCATTCATTAAGTTTGCATACTTCTGTCATTTCATCATAGGTTACCATTGCTTCCGGTTCTTCTGATTCCATTACCATATTAGGATTTGTTATTAGAAAATAGTCTCCTGATTCATAAGCCGGATATTTATTAATACTGTTCTGCCAAATTGCATAAATGCTGCTGATATAATAGGCTTCTCTGTGATTCCTTTGATTTCCATTTAACAGGATATTAAAGATTCCGTCTACTGTGTGAACTTCAAAAACTACTACTCTATAATTTACTTTGTATGGATAAATGGCTTTAATGTATTCAACGAATAAATTTCTTTGCTTATCAAAATCAGATTCAATTTCTTTAATATAGGATTGGGTGAAGTCGGTTTGTGAATACCTTGTTATTTTATTTGTCGAATCATTTACAAAACTTGCAAGCGATAATATTCTTGTTTCTAAATAATCAACTTCTTTTTTAGTTTCTGAAAGTGTTTTGTTATAAAATTCTAATGCTATTGTTTCCAGATTTTCCGCTGCACTCATATAAGCATTATATGCTTTTAATTGTTTCTTTTTCTGGTCTTCAATATTATTTGTCAAGTCTTCTATTTCTTCCTGACATTTTAATATTTTTTGTGTTTCTTCCTTTATTCGGCTTTCTCTTTCTTCGTTGTTTATATCGGTGTAGATAATCAATTCTTTCTTAATAAAATTCCAGAATAGAGCAGTCATTTTTTCATCATTCAAATTAATATAGCTGTGACATTCTGAACTATTATTAATTCTTGACATACACGACCAATTGTGAGCGGTTCTATTATCATTTCGCTTTCTGGGTGTAAATGAATGCCCACAAAAAGAGCATTTAATTAGCCTTGAAAGTAAATGTACTCTTTGCTTAATGTTATAGGGTTTAATAGATGACCGATTACCAGATAGTTTTTCCCTAGTTTTTAAAAATGTTTCTTCTTTTATTATTGGGTCAAAGGTTAAAGTAAATGGCTCTATTTTATCCTGTCTATCTGGGTCTTTTACATTTACAACTGTTTGCCCTGAATAATAGCCGGAATAATTAAGAATGTGGTTTATTTTTCCTGTTGAAAACCTTTGATTGTACTTTGTTGAGATTGCTAAAGATGTGCTTTTAAGTGTTCCGCCTTCTGCTAAATATTTATCGAAAGTATCAATTACAATCTGATATGTTTCTGGATTAATAATAACAGTATTCTTAATTGTTTTATCCTTACCGCCTAATTTCATATAACCAAAGGCGGCTGTACCTTGTATCATTTGGTTATCTTCTAATCTCTTTCGTCTTCCGGATGCGGTTTGAGTCATTAACGATTTTAGATATTCGGCTGCACCGTCAAAAAAGTTACCTAGTTCTTTTTCAAAACCTGAATTAACTATTCTGGTGTTTAAATCAATTGTCCAATTATTTCTATCTCTAAAATATACCGGAATTCCCATATTATTAAACTGCCTTATGTAATACCGTCCAGATAAAGAATCCCTACTCATTCGGCTAACTTCATTAACCAATATGACATCAAACTTTTTTTCTTCGGCTGCTTCCCTTAATTTTCTTATGGATTTTCTATCGCCTTTGGTGGTGTCATCTTTTCCGGTCACGTATTCACCAAATATAAATTTATCATTAACCTTAAAATTAAATTGAATTGCTACCTTAGTTAAGTCTTTAATCTGTCGGTCGTAATCGCCTTTATTGGTGCTACACCGAATTAGGAATGCTGCTATCATAACACGTCTTATTATTAGTATATGAACACGAATGTAGGCAATCTGGGAATACGGTGCAACTGTTTTCACAAAGGTGAGCTTCCAGAGTTTAAAAGGCAGGTACTCGAAGTGATGCGCCAACCGCTGGAAGACCGGACGATCACTATTTCGCGGGCGAAATTTTCGGTGGAATATCCGGCAAGTTTTATGCTGGTAACTTCGATGAATCCATGTCCTTGCGGCTATTACAACCATCCGACTAAGGAGTGTGTTTGTGCTCCAGGAATGGTACCCAAATACCTCAATAAAATTTCCGGCCCGCTGCTCGACCGCATCGACATTCACCTGGAAGTGGTTCCAGTTCCCTTCAAAAAATTGTCAGATCAGGCGGCGACTGAACCCAGCACTGCTATACGTGAACGGGTAATTAAAGCCCGTGAAATACAATCTCAGCGGTTTACTAAAAGCGAAGGCGTATTTTGCAATGCCCAAATGTCGTCGAAAATGATTCGTCAATATGTAGATCTGGACGAAGCCAGCAGCAGTTTACTGAAAAATGCGATGGAAAAACTGGGTTTGTCGGCTCGGGCTTACGACCGTATCCTGAAGGTTTCGCGCACCATTGCCGATCTGGAAGGCAATGAGCGGGTTGAAAGTCACCATTTGTCGGAAGCCATCCAGTACCGAAGTTTGGATCGGGAAAATTGGGGCGGATAGCGAAGCTTCAGAATTTTGAGTGTTAAATGGTTTATTGATTATAAAAACCGACATAAAGTTATTAAAAAGCTATTAGTGTTGAATAAAGCCATCAATATATAAAAGATAATGTGAAAATTTGTTTGACCTTCAATTAAATGTTATATTTGTGTATAAAAACCATCAATAACTATTAAAAAACAATATAATGATGGAAAATACAAACATTAATTGGAATGAATTAAGCGATAGGGCATTGCTTGAAAAGATTGGCCAATTTGTTCAGCAAACACGCCTTCGTCAGAATAAGAATCAGCAACAGGTGGCCGATGCTGCCGGAGTTAACCGGAGTACTCTGAGTCAAATCGAAAATGGGCGTGGGGGAACGCTTCTTTCGTTGATTCAGATTTTGAGGGTACTCAATCAAATGTCGTTCCTAAAAGTTTTTCAGGTTGAAGAAAAGGTTAGCCCCATGTATCTTGCGAAACTGGAGATGAAAAAGCGCAGGCGAGCCCGACCTCCCAAAACTGATGGTTTAAAACCATATTCTTTACCCGATTGGTGATGATTGAAAATGCTTTCATAAATATTTGGAATAAACGTATTGGTGCTATTCACTGGAATTCGGATTCAGGAGTTGCCGATTTTGAGTTCGATCCTGATTTTGTGCGCTATGAGTTTGATGTAGCGCCATTGAAAATGCCGATAAACAGGGCGCGAGATACGGTTTTTTCGTTTCCTGAATTGGCAGGCAGTTCAACGTTTAAAGGCTTACCTGGTTTGTTGGCTGATGTTTTGCCCGACCGCTATGGAAATACACTTATTAACACTTGGCTTGCTCGTGTTGGGCGATCTTCTGGAAGTATGAACCCAGTTGAAATGCTTTGCTTTGCCGGGAAGCGTGGAATGGGTGCATTGGATTTCGAGCCAGTGGTCCCGCCTTCGGCCAATCTGTCGTCGAAAGTTGAAATCAGTAGTTTGGTTGATGTGGCACAGCAAATTTTAACAGGCCGACAATCGTTTCAAACAGACATTTCGCACGACGAACAAAAAGCACTTTCCGATATTCTGAAAATTGGTACTTCTGCCGGTGGTGCGAGGGCAAAGGCCATTGTAGCCTGGAATGCCGAAACCGGCGAGGTTCGTTCGGGACAAACTGATGCTCCCGAAGGCTTTTCTCATTGGCTGCTAAAATTCGACGGGGTTGACGACGCTCAGTTTGGTGCCACGTTTGGTTATGGCCGCGTTGAAATGGCCTATTACCTGATGGCTGTGGCTTGTGGTATTGAAATGATGGAATGTCGTCTGATCGAAAAAAATGGGCGCGCACATTTTATGACCCGCCGATTTGATCGCCCTACCGGAAGCCAGAAGCTACATGTGCAAACGTTCTGTGCCATGATGCATTACGATTTTAACGATATTTATTCGTACAGCTACGAACAATTGTTCCAGACGATGCGTCTGTTACGGTTGACCTATCCGGAGGCGGAACAGATGTACCGGAGAATGGTTTTCAACGTGATGGCCCAAAACTGCGACGACCATACCAAGAATTTTGCTTTTCTGATGAACCCGCAGGGCGAGTGGCGATTAGCACCTGCCTACGATGTTTGCCATGCTTACCGCCCCGGAAGCGCCTGGGTAAGCCAACATGCGCTGAGCATAAACGGCAAGCGGCAGGGAATTACCCGCGACGATTTACTAGAAGTTGGCCGCCAGATGAATGTAAAAAAAGCACCCGCCATCATTCAGCAAATAGCCGAAACGGTTGCCAAATGGCATGAATTTGCTGAACAGGTAAATGTGGAGGCTAAGTTGAGGGATGCGATTGGGGAAACGTTGGTAATTCTATAACCTATGCCCCGAAACTCATATTTCCAATTCAAACAATTTCGCATCGTGCAGGAACGATCAGCAATGAAAGTGGGCATGGATGGCGTTCTGCTTGGCGCCTGGACTGATCCTTCAGGTGCTGAACGAATTCTGGATATTGGAACCGGTACCGGATTGATTGCCTTGATGATTGCTCAGAAAAACGGTAAGGCGCAAATCGATGCCATTGAAGTTGACACAGAAGCATTTGATGAGGCCGTTCAGAATATTCAACAATCACACTGGGGCGAGCGAATTCATCCTGAGTTGTTCAGTTTTCAGGAATTTGCTGAGCGAACAAATCGGAAATACGATCTGATTGTGAGCAATCCGCCATTCTTTACAAACGGAGTAAAAGCTCCGCTTGAAAATCGTGCGCAGGCTCGCCATTCCGATTCGCTGCCTTTGGATGTTCTGATTTCAGGAGCAGCAAATATGCTTTCTGAAAAGGGAAGAATAAGCCTTGTGCTGCCGATTGAAAGCCTTCCGGAGATAGTTTTGCTGGCTGATTCGAACAAGCTTTTTATTTCGAGATTGTGTCGGGTAAAACCGAATCCGATCAAGCCAGAGTTCAGGATATTGATTGAATTGACCAATACAGAATCCATAATTCAGGAAGAAAACCTGATGATTGAATTTGAAAAGCACCACGATTATACTCCGGAATATAAGGAGCTGACGAAAGATTTTTACCTGAAATTTTAAGAGCTGAAAAAGGTGACAAATCTGTAAATTCAGATTGCCACCCTTTTGCCTTTATACTTTTAGCTTTTGCCTTAAACCTAGACTAAAAACATAAACGGGCTGTAGGTTTTTTCCATGCGTGTGGCAAAACGGTCGATAATTTCAGAATCTAAATCGAAAGCCCGCTCGCGCACCAGCGCTACTTTTTTTACCAGAATACGTTTCACTAAACTCATTTCATCAAGTTTCAGTTTTCCACTAAAAATTGCCTCCGTTTTTGCCATTTGATGCAATTCTTCAGGAAATGCATTGTTGATTTCTTCATGAGCTGCCACTGGTTCGCGCGAGCAGCAAATAAATAACCCAATTTCTTTTGTTCGGAGCAAATGCATGTGTGTCATGCAGAAATAGTTAATCCGCTGCTGAATCTTTCCGCTGTGAATCGATCCTCCAATTATAATTCGGTCAAATTGCTCAAGCGGTGGGGAATGGTGATGTTTCAGGTCGATTGTTTCAACATCTCCTGATAGTTTTTGCGACAGTTCTTTCACCGCTTTTTCGGTACAGCTGTTTGATGAGGTGTAGATAATGATTGTTTTCATGCTTCTGTTTTTTAGCTTTTCTTTCAAAGTTAAGGAAACCGGAGCAACCAATCATTCGGATTTGTCATGATTTTTCAGATTTTCACTCGTTTTTTGTTAATTAATCAAACAAAACCGGACAGTATGGGTTTCTTTACTAAAGTGTTAAAATAAAAGACAATTATATCCGAAATAGAAATTAATGATTAATTTTGCAGCCAAATATTGATTGCCATGATGAATTTGATTAGACACGAGATAAAGATAGACGAAAGCTTTTACAAGGTCGAAGAGGTCAGACAATTGACCAGCGAGACCTTTTCACTGAAATTACCCAAAGCCCGTTTTGCCTTTAAGGCCGGACAACACATTTCGCTCGGGATTCACGGCGACTACCAAAGTCGTGAATATTCGGTTTATAGCGGCGCTGACGATGAAAATCTCGAAGTGTTGGTAAAAGAAGTGCAGAATGGCTATTTCACGCCCAAACTCCGGAAGCTGAAGGCGGGTGATTTGGTTGAAATTCACGGACCATTCGGGAAATTCGGGATGGAGCCCAAAGATGCCGAAACCGGAAAATTTGTGTTTATTGCCAGCGGAACCGGTATTGCGCCATTCCGCAGCATGGTTCGCACTTATCCTGAAATTGATTATACATTGATTCATGGCGTGCGCAATTCGAATGAAGCTTATGATCGCCACGAATATGCCGACGACCGTTACATTCTTTGTTCGAGCCGCGATAAAAAAGGCACATACAACGGGCGACTAACTGGTTACCTAAAAGGCTGCACCTTTTCTCCTGAAACGCAGTTTTACCTTTGTGGCAATAGCGACATGATTTTCGATGCCCTCGAAATCCTGAAAGACAAAGGCTTCGAACGCGATCAAATCCACTGCGAAGTATATTTTTAGTCGAAAAAATAACCACATAGACACATAGAACACATAGGATTTTATTGAACTCAGGTCCAATATCAATTCTCAATTGGGTTTTTGGAAATTTTCTATTGTGACCTATGTGACTATGTGGTTCTATAAAATTAAAAAATGAAATATCACCTGATTACATTGGGTTGCCAGATGAACCTTTCCGACAGCGAACGTGTGAGTTCGGTCCTTGAAAGCATTGGCTACGAACGAACGGAAAACGAGGAAGAGGCCAGTCTGCTCGGGATGTTGGCCTGCTCGGTACGGCAAAAACCCATCGACAAAGTTTACAACAAAATAGCCCAATGGAACAAATGGAAAAACAAACGCAATGTGGTCACCTTTGTCTCCGGATGTATTTTGCCTGCCGATAAAGAGAAATTCCTGAAATCGTTCGACCTTATTTTTCAGATGAGCGAACTGGCTCAATTGCCCGAAATGATTCGTGAATATGGAGTGGTTACACCAGCCGGACTGAGAGCTCCGCAGCCAGTGATGCCGAAAAACGAACACATTGCCGAAATGTGGCACATCAAACCCAAATACCAATCAACTTACGAAGCTTTTGTACCAATTCAGAATGGTTGCGATAAATTCTGTACGTTCTGTGCGGTACCTTATACACGTGGTCGCGAAGTTTCGCGCCCTTCCGCAGAAATTATTGACGAAGTGCGCCATTTGGTTAATCAGGGCTATAAATCGATTACGCTTTTGGGTCAGAATGTCAATTCGTATGGACTCGACAAAAACGGCGAAGAAATCAATTTTGCTGAATTACTCCGGCAGATTGGCGAATATGGAAAAACTTCCGGAGAAGAATTCTGGGTGTATTTTACCTCGCCGCATCCACAGGATATGAACCGCGAAGTGATTGAAGTGATTGCTTCGTACGATTGTTTGGCTAAGCAAATTCATTTACCCATGCAAAGTGGTGATGAACGCGTGCTGATTAAAATGAACCGCCGCCATTCGATGGACAAATACCGCCGCATTGTGGCTGATATTCGCGAACTGATTCCGCAGGCGACTTTATTTACCGACATCATTGTCGGTTTTTCGAGCGAAGGAGAAGCCGAATTTCAGAATACAGTTGTTGCGATGAATGAATTTCAGTTCAATATGGCCTACATTGCCATGTATTCGCCACGCCCCGGAGCTGCCAGTTACCGCTGGGAAAACGAAGTTTCATCTGACGATAAAAAAGATCGTCTGCACCGGCTTTCAGAAGTATTGAAAGACCATTCCAGAACTTACAACGAAACCTTGGTTGGTAAAACTGTTCGTGTTCTGATTAATGGAACCGATCGAAAGACGGGCTTCTCAACCGGGCTCACTGAAGGAAAATTAATCGTTCGGCTCGATCGTCAGGATAAATCACTAATGGGGCAAATTGTTGATGTTAAAATCACTTCAGCAGCTGATTTCTCGATGAGTGGCGAACTTCAGGAAGTGTTCAGTCTCAGTAATTAGTAAATCATTACGACAATATCCTTTGCCGTCACATTTAGGTGACGGACATGAAATAACAAGAAAACAAGGCGCATCCACCAATCAAATTTGAAATGGAAATGCTGTATGCGCAGCAATGTAAATCCTGAAAATAGAACAGTGAATCCAAACAATACAAAGAAAGTCGCTTTTAAAACCCTTGGCTGTCGGCTCAACCAATACGAAACAGATGCTTTGGTCACCGATTTCGACAAGGCCGGTTACCAACTTGTCGGGGTTGACGAATCGCCCGATGTGGTGGTGGTCAATACCTGCACGGTAACCAACCAAAGCGACCAGAAATCGAGAACAACCATTAGTCAGGCCGCACGCGCCAACAACAATGCTGTGGTGGTCGTGACCGGCTGCATGGCAAATAATTTCAAGGAAAAGCTCGAAAGTCAGGAGAACATCACTTTTGTGGTGGAGAACAATCGCAAAAGCTCCATTCTTTCGCTGGTTGATGCGCATTTTTCAGGAGAGATTCTTCACCCAAATCAATTGCCACAAGATGTTTTCCGCTACGAACCGGTTCAGAAAAGCCTGCACACCCGCAGTGCTGTGAAAATTCAGGATGGATGCGACAATTTCTGTACGTTTTGCATTATCCCCATGGTGCGTGGTCGTGCTGTTTCGCGGCCTATTGCCGAAGTTCTGGAAAGTGTTCGCAAAACCATCGAAAACGGATTTAAGGAAATTGTAATTACCGGTGTCAATATTGGCAGGTACGAAGACGGCGATGCACGTTTTGAAGATCTACTGGCTCAGGTTCTGGAGGTTCCCGGCGATTTCAGGGTGCGGATTTCGTCGCTCGAACCCGATGGTTTTGGCGACAGGTTTGTTGAACTGTTTCAGCACCCGAAACTAATGCCGCATTTGCATTTGTGCCTGCAAAGCGGTTCCGACAAAACGCTGCTCCGGATGCGCCGCATGTACGATTTGCAACAGTTCCGAAAAACGGTCAATCTGTTCCGCTCGGTTTATCCTGAATTTAATTTTACTACCGACATCATTGTTGGGTTTCCAGGCGAGACGGACGATGAATTTCAGGAAACGATTGATGCGGTGAAAGAGTTTAATTTCAGCCATGTGCATACGTTCAAATACTCTGTTCGCAGAGGCACCCGTGCCGAACGATTGGAGAATCATATTCCAGAGAAAATTAAAACCGAACGGTCGGCGCAAATCAGGCAGCTTTCCGAAGAAAATAAAAAACAATATTTGACTTCATTCATTGGCAAAACGCAGCAGGTTTTAGTTGAGAAAATTACTCAGGGCATTGCCAACGGGTATGGACAACATTACGTTCCCGTTCGATTTAAAGCGGCCGGAATACAAAAAAATACGGTTTACAGCATTCAATTGACCGAAATTAGGGGAGTGGGAGAAAATATGTACTTGTTTGGTGAACTAAACGATTAGTTTTTTTGTCTATGGATTGAAACAATTCTGTTTAATCAAATGACCACAAAAATTAAACAAAGTGATGTGCGAACTTCTTCTCCGGAATTTCAGGAGAATTTCAGGAATTACGCTGAAATACTGAAAAGCTTTCGTGAAAGGCTGGCTTTGGTCAGTTCTCATGGTGGCGAAGCTGCGGTTGAAAAACATCGCTCTCGTGAAAAACTGCTTGCACGCGAACGTATCAATTTTCTGGTCGATCAAAATACCCCGTTTCTCGAACTTTCATCTTTTGCCGCATACAATCAATACGAAAATGCTTTTCCTTCCGCCGGAATTATTACCGGAATCGGTGTTGTGAAAGGCCGTGAGTGTCTGATTATTGCCAACGATGCCACCGTCAAAGGCGGAACGTACATTCGCGAAACCATTAAAAAACACGTTCGGGCACAGGAAATTGCCCGTCAAAATAAACTCATTTGCATTTATCTGGTCGATTCGGGCGGAATTTATCTGCCGGAACAGGCTCAAGTTTTTCCTGACCGGTTTGATTTTGGCCGGGTATTTTACAATCAGGCACGCATGTCGGCCGAAGGAATTCCGCAGATTTCGGTGGTGATGGGTTCGTGTACTGCTGGCGGTGCTTACGTTCCGGCCATGAGCGACGAAACCATTATGGTGCGAAACCAGGGAACCATTTTTATTGGCGGGCCGCCTTTGGTTTTGGCTGCTACCGGCGAAGAAGTAACTCCGGAAGAGCTGGGTGGTGCCGAAGTACATACTTCCATTTCGGGCGTGGCCGATCACATGGCAGAAGACGATGTGGATGCACTCCGGATTTGCCGCGATATTGTGGCCGGATTACCCATTCCTGAGAAACAAAAACTGGATATTCAAGAAGTAAAAGAACCTCTTCATCCTTCAGAAGAATTGTATGGTTTGTTGTCTGCCGATTTGAAAAAGCCAATCAACGCGCATGCAATTATTGATCGTCTGGTGGATGGAAGCGAGTTTCAGGAATTTAAAGCGAACTACGGAAAAACCTTGGTGACAGGTTTTGCCCGAATCTGGGGTTTCCCGCTCGGAATTATAGCCAACAACAGCTTCCTGACTTCGGAAAGTTCATTGAAAGGCGCTCATTTTATCCAGTTGTGTGTGCAGCGTAAAATTCCGTTGCTCTTTTTACAGAATATAACCGGCTTTGTAGTCGGCAAAAAATACGAACATGGTGGCATTGCGCGCGATGGCGCCAAACTCATCAATGCAGTAGCCAATGCTGCGGTTCCGAAGTTTACAGTGGTCATTGGTGGCTCGTTTGGTGCCGGAAATTACGCCATGGCAGGTCGGGCTTTCGATCCGCATTTTCTGTTTATGTGGCCACATTCGCGGATTTCGGTTATGGGCGGCGAACAGGCTTCCGGGGTTCTGAAAAGCATTGGAAGCAACGGATCTTCCGACTCGCTTTTGGAGCAATTTAACGAAGAAAGTTCGGCTTTCTACAGCTCGTCACGTTTATGGGACGATGGCATCATCGATCCTGCTGATACGCGAAAAGTTTTGGCTATGACCATATCAGTTTCGCTCAATCGTTCGTTTGGTGAACCGGGATATGGAGTGTTTCGGATGTGAAAGAGTCATCCTGAACGTTCGACTGAGCTCACGTCGAAGGCTTGTTTCAGGATCTTAATAAGATAAATAACAGATCCCGAAATAAATTCGGGATGACCTTAAATAGAAATAATACGAATAAATAAAAACGTGAAAAACGAATATCGATATATTGAGGTACTAATTGAGGGAAATGTTGTACGCATTAACCTGAATCGCCCTGAACGGCACAATGCTTTAATTTTGGAGTTGATTGCCGAACTGGATCAGGCATTGGAAGAGGTTTCAGAAATGAATGAAATACTTTTTGTGGTTCTATCCGGAAATGGCCGCTCTTTTTGTGCGGGAGCCGATCTGAACTGGTTTTACAATTCAGAGAAACTCACAAAGGAGCAAAGCATAGCGCAGTACAAACACCTCGCCGATTTGTTGCTCCGACTGTTCCAATTACCTCAAATTACCATTGCGGCTGTTCGTGGCAATGTTTTTGGCGGAGGAATAGGTTTAATGGCGGCATGCGACTTTGTTTTGGCCGAAGCGAATACCCGTTTCATGTTTAGCGAAGTGAGATTGGGACTTTTACCAGCCACCATTTTGCCTTTTGTTGCGAATCGTTTATCTGTTCAAAATCTCCGGAAATGGATTTTAACCGGAAATCTTTTTGTGGTTAACGAAGCACACCGCATAGGACTGGTCGATGAAATCTATAACGACGGACATCTTGAAAATGAGCTGTCAGCGTTAATGGCTTCGTTCGAATCGGCATCACCTTTCGCCATGAAAAGAGCAAAACAGTTGATCAATGAGGTGGTGTCTGGAAGTATTGAAGTTACCAATACCACAGATACTTCAACAATTTTAGCTGAAGCGCTTTTAGCTCCCGACGGGCAGGAAGGTATTCATGCTTTTTTAGAGAAACGGAAACCGGAATGGAAAAAGTAGGCAATCGCAGTAATCAGTTTTCAGGATGAAGCAATTCGAAAAAATACTCATAGCCAATCGGGGTGAAATTGCAGTTCGTATTATTCGGGCGGCGCAAATGAATGGCATTCGTGCGGTTGCAATTTATGCGGTCGATGATGCGGATTCGATTCACGTGTCGCTGGCTGATGAGGCTGTTTTGCTTTCCGGAAAAACACTTTCTGAAACTTACCTTAATCAGGATAAAATTATCCGGATCGCTCAGGATTCCGGGGCAGAAGCTATTCATCCGGGCTATGGTTTTTTATCTGAAAATGCCGGATTTGCCCAGAGAGTGGCTAATTCGGGATTGGTTTTTATTGGTCCTTCTCCTGAAAATATACAGTTGATGGGTGAAAAGAACCGTGCGCTCACTTACGTCGAATCGCTAGGACTTCCGATCCTGAAATCGTTCCGGGGAACAACCATTGAAATTCTGGAACATACTTCGGAAATGAATTTTCCGGTGATGGTAAAAGCTTCAGGGGGAGGAGGCGGAAAAGGAATGGTGATTTGCCAGTCGGCTGAAGAATTGCTTCCGGCACTTCAAAAAGCTGAGCGTCAGGCGTTGGATTATTTCGGAAATGGAGAATTGTTTGTTGAAAAATATTTACCTCGTGCCCGACACATCGAAGTGCAACTGATGGCTGATAATCATGGAAATGTATTGCACTTTTTTGAGCGCGAATGTTCGGTGCAGCGCCGCTTTCAGAAGATTATCGAAGAAGCGCCATCACCTTCGGTTGATGAAAGATTAAGGTTAGAACTGACTTCGGCAGCAGTAAAAATTGTCCAATCGATGACTTACCGCAATGCCGGAACCATCGAGTTTCTACTCGACGAAAGTGGAAAGTTTTACTTTTTGGAAATGAATACCCGTATCCAGGTGGAGCATCCGGTTACTGAAATGATTACCAATACCGATTTGGTTTCGATGCAATTACAGGTTGCCGCCGGGAATGAACTTTCACTAAAACAGGAAGACATACAAATTGCTGGCCATGCCATCGAAGTTCGGCTTTGTGCTGAAGATGCGGATAATAATTTTAAGCCGTCAGCCGGTAAACTGGCTCTCTGGCAAATTCCGGAGATGGTGAATTCACGGATCGAAACTTTTGTAAAAGAAGGATTAACCGTTTCCCCAAACTACGATTCGCTGTTGGCCAAATTGATTTGTTGGGGAGAAACCCGCCCAAAAGTGATCGGTCAATTGCAGCAAATTTTGTCGCAAACCGGCATTTCAGGAGTTCACACCAATCTCTCGTTTATATCCGGATTGGTTGAGAGAGAGGCTGTTCAGGAAAATAAGATTTTCACTCGTTATGTGGATGAAAATTTGTATTTTATTAACCTACAAATTCAGGAGAAAAAGCAGGGTTTGAATCGGCACAAGTTGATAATCGCCTACCTTATTTTTCATCTTCAGCATCAAAATAACTCCGGAAATTCGGTTTGGGGCCAGATTGGTTTCTGGCGAATGATGCCTTTAGTTGAGGTTTTTGTAAATGGTGAAAAACTGGAATGCAGCAGCACAATGAATTCCGGCGATCAGATTTTCAGGATAAATGATCAGGAATATAAGGTTTCCGTCATTCAGATGAATGGAAATCTGCTCGAATTGAATATCAACCGACAGCGTTATACTTTTTACTGCCTGGATGATGAAAAACAAACACAAATTATTTTCGGTGGATTTTCTTTTGCATTACGCAGTAATTTGGTGAGGAATCAGGTTCTACCGATGCGTAAAAATGGAAATGAACAAAAGATTTTTCAGAACCTTATTTGCGCCGATTTGTTTGGGAAGGTATTGAAATTAAACAGATGCGAAGGTGATGTGGTGCATGCCGGACAAGTTTTGCTGACATTGGAATCGATGAAAACCGAAATCCATGTGCTTTGTCCGGTTGATGCACGAGTGAAAAAGATTTGTGTGAAGGAAGGGAATGCGGTTGTTGAAAAGCAATTGCTGGCGGAGTTGGAGGAAATTAGTTAGCAGTCGCAGTAATCAGTTCTCAGTAAAAGTGTGGCTTGGAATTAGTCTCTGGCTGATGGCGAACCAAACTTGGAACTTTAAACTTGGAATTTGGAACTTAATATATGAACGCATTATTACAAGAAAAACATCATCAGATCAGGGCGAAAGTTCGGCAATTTGCCGAAGCGATCATCAAGCCTGTGATCGACGATTTTGACGAGAAAGAGATTTTTCCGATAGAATTGGTTCGCGAAATGGGCAAAATTGGCGTTTTGGGAATGACTGCACCTGCGGAATTTGGCGGATTGGGCAGTGATTACCTTTCGTATGTCATTGCCATTGAAGAAATGGCTCGTGTCGACAGTTCGATGGCTGCAACTCTTGCAGCACATAACTCGTTGGGCGTTGGGCCTATTGTTGAATTCGGTACACAGAAGCAAAAGGAAACCTTTCTTCCTGCATTTTGTACAGGCGAAAAGCTCTGGGCTTTCGGACTGACGGAGGAAAATGCCGGATCGGATGCTCAGGGCGTTGAAACTACTGCCCAAATTGTTGGAAATGAGTTTCTGGTGAATGGTTCCAAAAAGTACATTACCAACGGAACCTCCGATATTTCAGCCGGAATGACAACTTTGGCGCTTACCGGAGAAAAAGATGGACGTAAAGAATTTACCGCTATTTTGATCGAAAAGGAACGCGAAGGGTTCGTACGCGAAACCATGAAAAGCAAATTGGTTTGGCGCGCGGCCGATAACGGAATGTTGTATTTTAACGATTGCCGTGTTCCACTTGAAAACCAGTTGGGCGAACGTGGTTATGGTTTTAAGATCATGCTGAAAACGTTGGATTCCGGACGATTATCGATTGCCGCTATTGGACTTGGATTGGCGCAGGGGGCTTACGAGATGGCTAAAGCTTACGCTAAACAGCGCAAACAATTCGGCAAATCATTAAGCGAATTTCAGGTGATTGCATTCAAACTGGCCGATATGGCTTTAAAAATAGAAAATGCCCGCAATACCTTATACAATGCCTGTTGGCTGAAGGATAACAGACATTCGTTTGCACAGCAGGCTGCGATGGCAAAATTGTATTGTGCTGAAATTGCCCGTGAAGTGGCCGACGAAGCAGTTCAGATTCTGGGTGGTGCAGGTTTGTTCAAGAACCGTGAATGGCCGATCGAACGCTTCTATCGAGATCAGCGTTTGCTGCAAATCGGCGAAGGAACTTCCGAAATTCTGCGGATGGTGATTTCACGAAATATCCTGAAAGAGTAAATAGTTGGGAGTGCCTAAAATTCGGAGTGTCTAAAGTTCAGTTCACAACTGAAAAAACTGTAATTTGCAAAATGTTTTGGCATTCATAATTCATAATTTATTATTCTCAATGGCTTCCGACCGCAAACTCGAACACATCCAACTGGCACTTGATTCACAGACTAAACTGGAAGAACAGGATCTTCGTTTCAATTACGAACCGCTGTTGGCTGCACATCCTGAAAACCCGGATTTAAGCATCCAATTTCTTGAAAAAACCATGCAGAACCCAATTTGGGTTTCGAGCATGACTGGCGGAACCGGGGTTGCCCGCACGATAAACGGCAACATTGCCCGTGCCTGCCGCGAATTTGGAATGGGAATGGGCTTGGGTTCATGCCGCAAAATTCTGTTCGACAAAACCGATTGGGCTGACTTCGATTTCCGTGATGAAATTGGTGATCAGCCATTTTTGGCTAATCTGGGAATCGCTCAGGTTGAAGAATTACTCACATCAAAAAATACACAGGCGGTTATTGATTTGGTTGGCGAATTGCGTGCCGACGGATTAATTGTCCATGTTAATCCTTTGCAGGAGTGGTTTCAGCCCGAAGGGAATCGCCTGAAGCAGTCACCGTTGCAAACCATTCAGCAACTGTTAGATCAGGTTCAGCTTAAAGTGATCGTGAAAGAAGTGGGGCAGGGGTTTGGTCCCGAAAGTTTACGTCAGTTGCTTGCTCTTCCGCTTGCAGCCATTGAGTTTGGCGCTTACGGCGGAACGAATTTTTCGAAACTGGAAATGCTGCGTGGCGATCAGCAGAAACTCGAAGCCAGCTTGCCATTTTCATTTGTGGGTCAGTCGGCCAGTCAAATGGTCGATTCGGTCAACCAAATCCTGAAAGAAAATCCGGAGCCAGCTTGTCAACAATTAATCATTTCGGGTGGAGTTCAAAATGCATTGGATGGTTATTACCTAACTTCCAAAAGTCAGCTTCCAGCGGTATTTGGAATGGCATCTGCCGTTTTAAAACACGCATCTGAAAGTTACGGATCGCTGGCGGGATTCCTCAAAAACCAAATTGAGACGCTAAGTCTGGCAAAAGCATATTTGAAAATTAATCCCAACTATCATGGATAACTCCATTATAAAAGGATTTTCAAAGTATAACAAGCAACAGCGAATCGATGCGCTGATCAAAAGATATGGTTTTCAGGAAGACATGGTTAGCTGGCTGGCAACTTTTGAGAACTCTGATGCCGTTATCCAGAAAATCATCGACGATTTAAGCGAAAACCCCGTTTGCAGTTTCCCTTTCCCTTTTTCGATTGCGCCGAATTTTGTGGTCAAAGGCAAAAATTTGTTTTTCCCATTGGTTTCAGAGGAAAGTTCGGTGGTTGCTGCTTTGAGCAATACTGCCGGTTTTTGGGCTAAGCGTGGTGGTTTTCATGCCGAAGTTTTGGGTACTGAAAAAAAAGGACAGGTGCATTTCATATGGAATGGAAATCCGGGATATTTACAATCGCTTTTCCCTGAGATCCGATCAAAATTGTTGGCTGAAAGTACATTTCTGACGGCCAAAATGGAAGAACGTGGTGGAGGAATTACCTCGATTGAACTGAAATTTTTACCACATATTTTGCCGAACTATTATCAGTTGGATGCCGGTTTTGAAACCTGTGATGCCATGGGAGCCAACTTCATCAACTCTTGTCTGGAGCAATTCGGGAAAAGCCTTCAGGAGTATTTTCTGACCAGTGAAAAGGTTTCGGCAGGCCAGCGCGAATGCGAAATCATCATGGCTATTTTATCAAATTATACTCCTGAAAGTCGGGTGAGGGCTTGGGTTGAATGTCCGTTTGCTGATTTGCTCGAAGGGAAAACTGCAGAGGAATGTGAGCTATTTGTACGAAAGTTTGAGCAGGCCATTCGAATTTCGCAGACCGATGTTTCGCGAGCTGTTACCCACAACAAAGGTATTTTCAACGGTATCGATGCTTTAGCAGTGGCTACCGGTAATGACTTTCGGGCGATTGAAGCCTGCGGACATGCGTTTGCTGCACGAAATGGTCACTATTCCGGATTGACTGATGTCCTGATTCAGGAGGGAAAATTTCGGTTAAGTATTGAGTTAGCATTGGCGGTTGGTGTGGTTGGCGGCGTAACGGCCGTTCATCCATTGGCTAAACTGGCCATGCAAATTCTGGATCACCCCACGGCAAAAGAATTAATGATGTATATGGCTGTGGCTGGGCTGGCATCCAATTTTGGGGCTGTCAAAGCATTGGTCTCGGTGGGCATTCAGCAGGGGCATATGAAAATGCATTTGAGCAATATTTTGAACCAATTAAATATTCCGGAAGATAAACGGGCAGAAATACAACAGTATTTTCAGGATAAAACCGTGTCTTTTTCGGCAGTGGAAGAGTATTGGAAAAGTTTCGGGTTACGAGGGTCTGGTTTCGAGTAAGGTTCGGTTCATCGTTTACTTGTCCATCCGTTTTGGTCTATTATCTAATATCTAATATCTATTGTCTTTTCCCATTACATATCGTGCCAATGGCAAACTGCTTTTAACCGGAGAATATTTGGTTCTTCATGGTGCAAAAGCTATTGCTCTGCCACTAAAATTAGGTCAACAATTGACTATTCAGGATGGTTTGAATTCTGAAAATATCGTTTGGCAAGCTTTTTCCGATGGAAAAATTTGGTTCTCATGCGAGTTAAACCCGAAAGATTTATCTATTCAAACTACAAGTCATCCGGATAAAGCGGAATCACTTAGCCAGATTTTTAAAGCCATCCAAGGCCTGAATCCTGAATTTGCACCGCAAGCAGGAATAAAATTCGAAACCATGCTGGAATCTAATCCGGAGTGGGGTTTTGGTAGCAGCAGCACGCTGATCAGCTTACTTTCGCAATGGGCCGGAGTTGATCCGTTTGCCTTGAATGAACTGGTTTTTAGAGGTTCAGGTTTCGACATTGCTTGTGCAACGGCTGAAGGACCAATTTTCTACACAAGAAACAAGCCGGTTGAACCCGTTTCATTGGATTATCCATTTACTGATCAGTTGTTCCTGGTATATTCAGGAATAAAGAAAAAAACGGCGGCAGAGGTCAGTACTTTCCTGAAAGAGAGGAAGGTTTCAGCTCAATTGATTGATGAGGGATCGGCATTGACAGAGGAATTTTCGAGATGTGGCGATCAGAATGAGTTTAACCTGTTGGTTCGTCAGCATGAGGCACTGATTGGCGATCTGATTGAACGATTGCCAATTAAGTCGGAGTTTTTCGTCGATTTTAAAGGTGAGATTAAATCACTTGGAGCTTGGGGCGGTGATTTTTTCCTGGCTTCAACCTCATTGCCTTTTTCAGGAGTAAAAAAATACTTTGAGAACAAAGGATTGACCACGGTGTTTAGATGGGACGATCTGATTTTAAAAAGACCATAACCATGACCGGAACGGCAAAACATGCGCATTTGAGCCAGTGGAAATGTCCATCGAATATTGCTTTGGTGAAATATTGGGGCAAACGCGATTTTCAGAAACCCATGAATCCTTCGCTGAGTTTTGTGCTTCGGAATGCCTTTACCGAAACATCGGTTGAATTGCATAAAAATGGCGACCAAAAGGTGACGTATTATTTTGAAGGTGCCGAGAGTCCGTTTGGCGAGCGCATAGAAAAATACCTTAATCATGTTTCCGGTCAGTTTACATGGATTAATAAATACAACTTCAGGATTCACAGTCACAACAGCTTTCCACATTCGGCCGGAATTGCTTCATCTGCTTCGTCGTTTGGGGCATTGGCTTTGTGCTTAACCGAGTTGGATTTTGTTCATTCAGGAAAGGAGACGGATAGCCCTGAATTTTGGCAAAAGGCTTCGGAATTGGCGCGCATGGGTAGCGGAAGCGCCTGCCGGTCGGTGTATTCGGGCTTTTCTATCTGGGGGCAAACCCAGTTATTTGAGTCGAGCAGCGACGAACATGCGATAACGCTTTCTGATGGTGTTAATCCGGTGTTTTCAGGGCTTCGGGATGCCATTCTGATGGTTGACTCAGGGACAAAAGAAGTTTCCAGTTCGGTTGGTCACCGGTTAATGGACGAGCACCACTATCAGCGCTCACGTATTGCGCAGGCGCATGAAAACATCAATGAGCTCTATTTGGCTTTGCTTACCGGCGATCAGGAAAAATTCATTGCTGTTGTTGAAAATGAAGCGCTGAGTTTGCATGCCATGATGATGACTTCGAATCCATCGTTTCTTTTGCTGAAGCCCAATAGCCTGGAACTGATCAACCGTATCCGTCGTTTTCGTGAAAAGTCGCAGATCCCGGTTTGTTTTACCATCGATGCCGGGCCAAATATTCATATGCTTTATTTTCAGGAGAATGAACTGGACGTAAAAGCTTTTATTGAACGTGAATTGCTGGCATTTTGCGAGAATGGAAAGTGGATTGACGACCGGATTGGTAGCGGGCCTGAACGACTTAGTGATGGATTGATGGATTGGCCTTCGACAAGCTCAGGCGCCGGTCCGATATAAATTTGTGTGAAAAACTTGGAATTTGAAATATGGAACATGGAACTATATTTAACTCGAAACTACTTCTTTTTGGCGAATACGGACTGATGTATGATGCGATGGCTTTGTCGGTTCCGTATACAAAGTTCTCGGGTTTTCTGGATTTTGAATCGGATCACTTGCATTTGGAAAGTAATGCTGAAATCCGGAAGTTTTACAAGCATTTGAAATCGGCAGATTCGAACAAAGAATTGCATTTTTCGTTTGATTTGCCTAGGCTTGAAAATGATATTGAACGCGGACTTTTCTTTAATTCCAGTATTCCTCAACAATACGGATTGGGAAGTTCAGGAGCTTTGGTCGCGGCGCTTTTTGGCAAGTACGCTTTTCCCTCCAACCTGGGAAATAATCTCTCTCCTGAAATTCTGAAAGCCAACTTTGCTGTACTTGAAAGCTTTTTCCATGGGAAAAGTTCGGGGCTCGATCCGCTGATTTCGTACCTGAATAAACCAATTTTAATTGACTCACAAAAACAGGTTATTCCTGTTGATTTTGATTTGCAAAAGTCAGGTTTGGCAGTTGCTTTAATTGACACCAAAACGACTGGAGCGACAGGTCCACTGGTGAAACATTTTATAGATCTTTTTAATCTTCCGGAGTTTGCACAGGCTTTCGAAAGTCAGTTTATTCCGGCGAACAATGGCTGCATCGAGAGTTTGCTTAATGGCGACGAACAACAATTATTTCTGCATTTAGAACAATTGGTCAATTTTCAACGGTATCATTTTCATGAAATGATCCCCGCGGGGTTTCACCGGGTAATTTCTTTTGCACACTGCGAGAAAGTATATATCAAACTGCTGGGATCGGGTGGCGGAGGCTTTTTGCTGGCTTTTGCCGAATCAAATGAACTACTTGAACGATGGTCGAAAAAACGTGGAATTGAACTGATACGAATTACGTAAAAAATAGTAAGCGGATGATTTCATAATCACCCGCTTACAAAATATAAAGCTTTATTTTTTACTCCTTTGGTGTAGTATTTTCAGGTCTTGGTCCTTTATTTACCTGGGGACGGTTGCGGTTTGGCCGAGGCCTGTTCCGCTGTTGGCGATTCTCATTCGGTTTGTTCTCGTTGGGCCTGTTTTCGGTCGATTTATTAACTACCGGTCTATTCTCCTGTGGCTTCCTGTTTTCCTGAGTCCGAACCTCCTGAGCCTGAACTTTAACTTCCGGTGGCCGGTTTTCTTGAGGTCTATCTCCTTGCGGCCGGTTTCCCTGAGGTCTCCGGTTCCGGTTGTTGCGGTTTTTCTTCGCGACTGGTTTGTCGAAATACTTCTGATCCAATTCGCCAACGTTCATCATGTTTTCCTTCTTGGCTTCAGGCTCGTTGTAGCCTTCAAACGATGGCTTTTGGCCTCGCTTGTTCATGTTCAGGAATTTCTTAACATCTTCCAGATCAAGCACAAAAATACGTCCGCCGTCGGATTGAGAATAGCTATACCAAACTTTTTTCTGAAGAATGTCGGTTTTGAAATGACGCGCCAATCCTTTGTCGGTTTCGATGGCCAGCAATTCGTGAGGAAAATCTTCCAAAGCTTCCAGGTAATGATCGAGTTCGTAGGTCAAACAGCATTTCAATTTACCACATCGTCCTGCCATTTTTTCGGCATTGGGCGATAATCCCTGCTTGATGGCTGCATCCGAGGTGACACTAGTAAAGTCGGTCCGCCAGGTTGAGCAGCATAAAGCACGTCCGCACGAGCCAATTCCACCAATTCGGCCAGCTTCCTGTCGGGCGCCAATTTGCTTCATCTCAATTTTAATGGCAAACTCCCTGGCATACAGTTTAATCAGTTCACGAAAATCGACACGGTCGTCGGCAATGTAATAGAATATAGCTTTATTATTATCGCCACGAAATTCCACATCGCCAATCTTCATGTTAAGGTTCAACTCGTTGGCCAGTTGCCTGGCACGAATCATCACTTTATTCTCACGAGCCTTGGCTTCTTCCCATTTGATTACATCGGTTGGAGTGGCTTTTCGGTAAATTTTATTCCATTCGTAGCGTTCCGGTTTTTTTACTTTCCGTTTAAACTGAAGTTCTGCCAGTTTTCCGGTGAGCGAAACTGCTCCAACATCGTGTCCCGGCGAACATGAAACAACTACCAACTCGTCGCGCTTCAGGTGAATACCTTCTTCATTCAGGAAGAACTCTTTTCGAGTTCCTTTGAACCGTATTTCGACAATGTTCGATTCGTTCGTTGTATCAGGTATATCGTTGAGCCAGTCATAAACGCCAAGCATGGCTGGTCTGTCAAGGTCATTATTTGTGTTGCATCCGTTGCATCCCATTTCTCTCATTTTATAAACAGAGGGCAATATTATCAAATTTTGGGCAGACTTGCTATTTTTATTCTGTCTAAATAGCGAAGCATGAAGATCGGGATACTATTCCTAAACGTCACATTTCGGCTGATCTTGAATTTCCATCCTTCGCAATAAGCACAAAACATCTATCTTTGAATCTAAATTTTGGGATTATGCAAATTCGTTACTTTTTTCTGATATTAATTTCGCTCCTGATCTTTCAGCCGAAAATACACGCACAACAACTTAGCCCTGATGCTACTGTAAGTATCCTAACCTGTAATCCGGGTAACGATGTAGCTGAAATGTACGGCCACTCTGCAATCAGGGTCAGTGATCCGGCAAGTGGATTGGATGCAGTATTTAATTACGGTGTTTACAGTTTCGAAAAGCCTGATTTTTTGTACCGATTTGCTAAAGGGGAAACCGATTACAAGATGGATGGTGGACGATTCCAGAGTTTTTTACCCGAGTATGAAGAGGAAAAGCGAAGTGTGTATGAACAGGTTCTGAATCTTCCTCCTGAAGGTAAAAACCAGCTCTTTCAGGCCTTAATTGAAAATTTCAAACCTGAAAACCGGGTGTATCGTTACAACTTTTTTATGGATAACTGTGCCTCCCGCGTTCGCGATATGGTTGAACGCAATGCCGGTGCTCCTATTCAATTTATCGACAATCATCCTACCGAAAGCTACCGCGACCTGATCAAAAAATTTCATCATTCGTTTCGCTGGTTCGATTTGGGTATCGATTTGCTGGTTGGTAAAAAAGCAGATGAACCTGTTTCGGCATACGGGCAAATGTTTTTGCCTGAATACCTGAACGGTCAGTTTGCCAAAGCAGAAATTACAATCGAAGGGAAAGCACAACCTTTGGTTCTTGAAACCCGCACTTTGCGCGAATATCCCAATTCGAAACTGAAATCTGATCTGCCCTGGCCTGCTATCGTCTTCGGGTTATTATTTTTGGTGATTGTTGCAATTTCAGTTCGCGATTACCTTCGGAAGAAGAAAACCGACTGGCTTGATTATTGGTTGCTCGGACTAAGTGGTTTTTCAGGATTAATAATTGGCTGGTTCACGCTGTATTCGGAGCACCCTGCCATGAGTCCCAATTACAATCTATTTTGGGCATTTCCGCTTAACCTGTTTTTTGCCGGAGTGTGGGCGATAAAAAAATGGAGACCCCAAACCCGCTTCTATTTTTGGTTGTCAGGAGCACTTTTAATTCTTTCTTTTCTGATGGGTCAGCAGTTTAATCCGGCAGTTTACTTTATTATCTTGACTTTGCTTGTGCGTGTAGTGGCGAATCTGATTCCGGAGAAGAAGTGAGCAGTATTCAGTCTCATTCATCAAAATGAAAACTGAGACTGAAAACTGATTACTCTATCCGCTGGATCTTTCGGGTCAGCGGACGTTCAATTGCAATCGGAACCTTCTCTTCAATCACACAACTTGAATCGAGTCCAAGTGCTTTCACGTCGTTAATACTGAGTAAGCGGGTGAAGCTGTGAAGCCCCATGATCATGGATTCCCAAGGCGATAAGCTGTAATCGCGCGACATGATACGATCCAGGTTGACAAACAGGAAATCAGGCGGAAAATGATGTTTTTTCAGCGATTCATAGGTGCTGGTCAGCTTAATTTCACCACTGGCAACCATATCTTTCAGAACTTCTTTAAAGTAAAGATTAATTCGTGGTTCGATTTTAAATCCAAGGTGGAAATCAACTCTGATCAATGTGCCCGGAATAATCTGGTTCACCTCGTAGCAGAACGTATCAGGTTCATCGACGGTATCAACATGTAGTAGCCAGTATGTTTTGGCACGCTTTGGCTGCTTGTTGAATATCGAATACATGATTTTGGATTCAATCTGGTGTATCTCGTTGGCTTTGATAATGTAAACCAGATTGGTCGCTATTTGTGGAATCGATTTATCGTTACTTAAATCTTCGAATAAATGCAGGTACTTGTTTACGTTTGAAAAACTGATGTGACGGTTTTTAATGCGTCGTCCAAAGTACCAACCGAGCATGATTACAAGGAATGTGAAACCCAGGGCTATGGAAAACCATCCGCCATCCTTGAATTTATGCAGGTTCGCGATCAGGAATGATCCTTCGATGGAGCCAAATATAATTACGAGTAGAATCAGTATTAAAAGTGGAATATTTTTCTGATGCAGATAATAAATCAGCAGCATTGATGTCATAATCATAGTAAGGGTAATCGATAAGCCATAAGCGGCCTCCATACTCGAAGACTCCCGAAAAAACAGAATCACGAAGCAGACTGACACCCATAAAAGCCAGTTTACAAATGGAATATATACTTGTCCTTTGATGGTTGTTGGATGCAGTACTTTAATCTTTGGCCAGAAGTTTAGAGAAACAGCTTCACTAACAAGGGTGTACGATCCGGTTATCAAAGCCTGGCTGGCAATTACGGCAGCAGCTGTCGAAATCATAATTCCGGAGAAAAGAAACCAGGACGGCATGATGGCATAAAATGGATTTAAATCAGCAACTGGTTGAGGATGGTTCATCAACCAGGCTCCCTGCCCAAGATAGTTTAATACCAGGCTTATTTTTACAAAGATCCATGAAATTCGGATGTTCTTTATTCCGCAATGCCCCAAATCGGAATACAAGGCTTCAGCCCCGGTGGTACACAGAAATACAGCTCCAAGTAAAATAAATCCTTTCGGGTAATTAACCAAAAAATCGTAGGCATAATACGGATTTAAAGAATTAAGAATTTCAGGATAGGATGTTAATTGAGCGAATCCCAGAACAGCGAGCATTCCGAACCAGATGACCATAATCGGGCCAAATGACTTTCCGATGAGGTTGGTGCCGAACTGCTGAACAAAGAACAAGGCCGTAATAATGAATAGAACAACCGGAAGTACTGGGATTTCGGGATTTATTAACCGTAATCCTTCGATGGAAGAGGTAACTGTGATAGAAGGTGTAATTACGCCATCAGCCAATAGGGCCCCGCCACCAATCATGGTCAGAACCGCTGCCCATGACGATTTCTTTTTCATTAAGGCAAACAAGGCAAAGATTCCACCCTCGCCGTGGTTATCGGCCCGCAGGGTAATAAATACATATTTAAAGGTAGTTTGTAAAGTGAGCGTCCAGAAAACACACGACAGAGCGCCGTAAACCAACAGTTTGTCGAAATTCTCGGCTCCTGAAATAATAGCTTTGACCACATACAGCGGGCTGGTTCCAATGTCACCAAAAACAATTCCGATGGTGATTAATAGTCCGGCAAAGCTTACTTTGCTGAGTGAATGGTGCTGTTTCGTCTCCGGCATATCGACTGATTAGTAAATGTTGGCATTAAAAATGACCGACAAAGTTATATAAAGACTGCTTACATTGATCTTTTTGCCAAAGCTTTGGCATGTTTTTATTTAGTTTTCAGGAATAAATAAACTTAAACAAAACAGATCAGATTCTCCAGTTCAATGCAAATTTGCACTATTCCTAATTTCCGACTCTCCTCATTTTCCGGCTTAGCGGGCGTTCAATTGCAATTGGCACTTTTTCTTCAATAACACAACTTGAGTCTAATCCGAAAGCTTTTACATCGTTGATGCTCAGCATACGGGTGAAGGCATGGAGTCCCATAATCATGGTTTCCCAGGGAGAAAGTTTATAATCCTGAGTCATGATTCGGTCGAGATTCACAAATAGGAAATCGGGTGGAAGATGATGTTTTTTTAGAGATTCGTACGAACTTGTTAGTTTAATTTCGCCAGCTGCTACCATGTCTTTCAGAACTTCTTTGAAGAATAGATTGATACGCGGTTCGATCTTGAATCCAAGGTGAAAATCGATACGGATCAGAACGTTTGGAATAATTTGATTGACTTCGTAGCTGAAAGTATCTGGTTCGTCAACAATATTTACGTGAAGCAGCCAATATGTTTGAGCTCGTTTAGGTTGTTTGTTAAAGATCGAATACATGATTTTGGATTCGATCTGGTGTAAATTGTTGGCTTTAATGATGTAAACCAAATTGGTCGCGATTTGAGGAATCGTTTTGTCGTTGCTCAGGTCTTCAAACAGATGAAGATACTTGTTTACATTCGAAAAGCTGATGTAGCGGTTTTTAATCCGGCGACCAAAGAACCAACCCAGCATGATCAATAAAAAGACACAGGCAAGCACTATTGAAAACCAACCACCATTCTTGAATTTATGCAGGTTGGCAATCAGGAATGATCCTTCGATGGCTCCAAAAAGTCCGCCCAGAAATACCAGAAAAATCAGATTGACATCTTTTTGGCGAAGGTAATGAATCAGCAACATGGAAGTCATGATCATCGTTATGGTTATCGACAAACCGTATGCAGCTTCCATATTCGATGATTCCTGAAAGAATAGCACCACAAAACAACAAGAGACCCACAGCAGCCAGTTCACAAAAGGGATATAGACCTGACCCTTTATGTGTGTGGGGTGCAAGACCTTGATTTTTGGCCAGAAGTTTAACGAGACAGCCTCGCTGACCAGCGTATACGATCCGGTTATTAATGCCTGACTGGCAATAACGGCAGCGGCAGTCGAAATCATAACTCCCGGAAACAGAAACCAGGATGGCATAATGGCATAAAATGGGTTTAAATCGTGAACGGCTTCCGGATGATTCATCAACCAGGCACCTTGCCCCAGGTAATTTAAAACCAGGCTTATTTTTACAAATATCCACGAAATCCGGATGTTTTTGATTCCGCAATGTCCCAGGTCAGAATACAATGCTTCAGCCCCTGTGGTACAAAGGAACACAGCTCCGAGTAAAATAAACCCATTCGGATAATGCACCAAAAACTCGTAAGCATAATACGGATTTAGTGAATTTAGAATTTCGGGATAGGTTGCTAATTGCGCTGAACCTAAAACGGCAAGCATTCCGAACCAAATAACCATAATCGGACCAAACGACTTTCCGATGAGGTTGGTTCCAAACTGCTGAACAAAGAAAATGGCCGTAATAATGATCAGAACAACAGGAATTACAGGGATTGTAGGATTCATTAATCGTAATCCTTCGATGGAAGAAGTAACCGTAATTGATGGTGTGATTACACCGTCGGCAAGTAGTGCACCCCCACCAATCATAGTCAGGACGGCAGCCCACGACGATTTCTTTTTCATCAGGGCAAAAAGTGCAAAAATTCCACCTTCGCCATGATTATCGGCCCTCAGGGTTATAAATACGTACTTAAAGGTTGTTTGTAAAGTGAGTGTCCAAAAAACGCACGATATGGAACCGTAAACCAGCAATTTGTCGAAATGTTCTACTCCGGAAATAATTGCTTTTACTACATACAAAGGACTGGTCCCAATGTCGCCAAAAACAATTCCAATGGTTATCAATAGTCCTGCGAATGAGACTTTACTCAACGCTGGATGGTGATTCTTCTCCGGCATATCAACTGACTATTAAAATCTTATACTAATGGGGGCGACAAATCTACGTAAAGACCCAATACGTTATTCATAACAGTAAAACTTCGGCACTAAATATTTTAATTTCTTAAGATAGAGCTGAGGAATTCGAATAAGGTGCATGAAAGTGACCCATGTATATATCTCATTGTGAGTGATTAAGATTGATTTGCAGGACTTCGGTTATTGGTTTTGTGAGGCAAGAAAATTTAAATTATGATCTGATAATTATTGTAACTTACTGTCAGTGTTTGTATTTTGAACAAGATGTAAACGACATTCCTTGCATTTCAGTATGTTTGCAACATATATAAATCCGAACCGATGAACATTGAAGATTTCAGGGAATATTGCATCCGGAAACCCGGAGTTACCGAGGAATTCCCGTTCGATGAAACGACCTTAGTCTTTAAAGTGATGGGTAAAATGTTTGCTTTGACTAACCTGGAAGGCGATTGGAACCTAGCCTTGAAGTGCGATCCCGATCGGGCAATCGAACTGCGCGAACAGTTTCCGGCCATTCAACCAGGTTACCACATGAGCAAAATACATTGGAACACCGTGATGATGGATGGTTCGCTGAGTTCTAAGCTGATTCTTGAATTGATTGATCATTCGTATCAGCTGGTGGTTGATAAGTTGCCGCTGAAAGTCAGGCAGGAACTGGATTTTCTGAAAAGTTGATAGCTGGATTCGAATAAAATAAAAATATTGTACGATGGAAACATACGAACTGAAAGGTGAAGAATATATTGAACTGATCAAATTGCTGAAAACGATGCGAATCAGCGAGTCGGGCGGGCAAGCCAAACTGATGGTTGAAGACGGAATTGTTCTCCGAAACGGTGAACCGGAATTCCGCAAGCGTGCCAAATTGAGGACAGGCGACGTGATTGAGGTTTTCGAATATCAGATAAAAATTGTATGAAAAAAATAACTATAAAAGACATGAACGTCCTTTATTTGTTGGGTTTTTTGAAGATTATTAACAAATGTTGATAACTGAAATGCTAGGTTTGATATCCTCATTGATGCCTTTGGTAGTTCTACATTGCCTGTTAAATGCATAAAACTACATTTACGTTTAGTTTTTTTACGCGGTGTGCATGGGGGGATTTTACTTTATTTATTTATTTAATCTTTGGGCTGCTTTTGTTGGCCGGCAATGGTGTCGGTTAATCTGGCTTATCGTCCTGTCATTTTCTTTCTTAGAGTACACACCACCATCTTTTTTTAAAGTTTTGTACAGCAATGTTAATGCATCTATGGCTTTGGGTACTCACTGTAAACCCCAAAGCGTATGATGAGAAATTTACTTCTTTCCAAAAAACATTTCAATGGCCAAAAGCACGTAATTTGTTGGACTTTTCTTGCGCGCTTCTTTCAAATCTTTCTGTTTGCCATTTTGACATTCCAATCGAATAGTACTTATGCGGCCTGGCGAGCCAGTACACAATCTGGTGATTGGGCAAATACTGCGACGTGGGGTGGGCTAAGTGTCCCTGTCAATGGAGATCAGGTATCAATTGGAGCCGGACATACGGTAAGCTATTATGGAGATTTGACTAAAACTGCTGGTCAACTTGAAATAAATGGCGGGAGATTAAACATAGTTGGAAATTTAACTCTCGGGAGTTCTGTTCTTTCGGGAACAACTTCTCTCGGAGGACAATTATTTGTTTACGGAGACTTTACGCAGCAATCAAATTTTCAGATTAACGGCGGAGCAACCGTTGTGGTTATGAATAATATGAACGCTTCGGGAGATATCAATGTAAATAATGGATTGCTGGTTGTAAATGGGAATTTGACCAAATCAAACGCTGTAACAGTTGATAACAATAGCGATATAGTTGTTGCTGGTAATTATACATCTACGGCTGGAGATACATGGATAAACTCAGGAAATGCTTATGTATTTGATGCCATTAGTTGCTCGGGCTCAAATTGTAATTTAATTAAGAATAACGCAGCTTGGACTGTCACACCAACTCACCCAGGTTATCAATACCTCACGAATGCTACATTGTCATTTTCGTCTAATGGTACTTTTACTGTACCTTCAGGGGTAACTAGTATTACTGTTGAATGTTGGGGTGGCGGAGGTGGTGGCGGGAATACCTCACATAATGGAAACGGAAATAGTCGTGGTGGCGGTGGTGCCGGTGGTTCTTATGCAAAAAAAACAATTATCTCTCCTTCTAATTCATATTCACTCCAGGTTGGACGAGGAGGAATTGGAGGAAATGATGGTGAAGCATCTTGGTTTGGATCAGAAACAATAGTGAAAGCTCAAGGAGGACAACGAGGAGCAAGTGCTAGCAAGAGTTTGGGCATTAGTGGATTAGGATCAACTGCTCAAAGTGTAGGAGATGTTCTCTTCGCTGGAGGTAACGGAGCAAGTGCATTTATTTTTTACAATCCTACATTTTCTGGTTCCGGCGGTGGTGGTGGTGGTGCGGGTTCGACTGCAAAAGGGAAAGATGCCTCAAACGAACAAGGAGGAACCGCAACTTCCGACAATGGTGGTGCTGGTGGTAATGGAATTACAATCACATCTGGTTTAGCAAATGGTAATTCTGGTAGTCTGTTCGGAGGTGGTGGATCCGGTGCGGTAAGTGATTATAATCCGGGAACTGCAAGGACAGGGGGATCTGGTGCCAATGGCCAAATAATCATATCGTGGAGTAGCTGCACTGTACCAGTTGCGCTAACGGCGAATGCCGGTTCAAATGCTTCCTGCACACAACTGACCGCCAATTGGGCAGCTTCATCAGGTGCTACAACTTACCGCTTGGATGTTTCGACAGCAATTGACTTTTCGAGCTTTGTTGCAGGGTATACTAATCTGGATGTTGGCAATGTGACCACATACAATGTTACCGGCTTAACTGCCGGAACAACTTATTATTACCGTGTAAGGGCAAACAATACATGCGGAACCAGTGCTAGTTCGGGCGTAATAACTTATGCCACCTTACCAGCCACGCCGGCAGTACCAACAGCAAGTGCAGGCACAGCCGCAGCCTGTTCACAGATCACGGCCAACTGGACAGCCTCAACAGATGCGACCAAGTACTATTTGGATGTATCGACAGCAAGCGACTTTTCTAGTTTTGTTACCGGGTACAATAATAAGGACGTTCTTAATGTGACCACATACAATGTTACCGGCTTAACTGCCGGGACAACTTACTATTACAGGGTAAGGGCAAGTAACACATGCGGAACCAGTGATAACTCAACAGTAATCACTTATGCGACCTTACCAGCTACACCGGCAGTACCAACAGCTGGTGCAGGCACAGCAGCAGCCTGTTCTCAGATCACGGCCAACTGGACAGCCTCAACCGATGCGACTAAGTACTATTTGGATGTATCGACAGCGAGCGACTTTTCTAGTTTTGTTACCGGTTATAGCAATAAAGATGTTGGCAATGTGACCACATACAATCTTACCGGCTTATCCGCCGGAACAACTTATTATTATCGTGTAAGGGCAAACAACAGTTGTGGAACCAGTGTTAGCTCCAGCACAATTAGCTATTCTACGTTACCGAATGCAAGTATTGTCTCAGTCACAGGCACAAGTCCACTTTGTAATGGATCAACCACTACTTACTTGGCGAACACAGTGGTTTTGGGAGGCGGAACAGGTGCTTGGAGCAGCAGCGACACAAATATTGCCACGGTAAATTCCTCAGGTATAGTCACGGGCGTTTCCGCCGGAACCTGCAATATTATTTACACGATTACTGGTGGCTGTGGTGGAACAAAGTCTGCACAGCAATCACTCACTGTCGTATCTCCAGTTGGAGATCCTGCCATTTTTGGTAACAATATCTGGAATGTTTATGCTTATAATGGATTAAGTTTAACTGATTTAAATGCAATTACATATCGGGGGTATTATACAGATAATAACTTGGGCTTTGATACAAGAAATAAATGGTTGGCGAATAGTACTCCATCCTCTGCCAGTGGTTACCAAGGATGCTCTGTTGTTCAATCAATGACCTTTGTATCTAAGCGAAAAGGATTTCAATGTGGACAATATACTATTTCTGTAGGACACGATGATGATGCGAGCTTATATGTTAATGGAGTCCTAGTTCCTTTTTCTTTATCCGGGTGGACTTATACTCCGGTGCAAGCTTGGACTGGCTTTTTGGACGAAAATGCAACTGTAGAATTACGTGTTCAGAATACAGGAGGTGGTGACGCTTATGGGGAGTTGGTATTTGCTTACAGTGCAATCGCCTTACCAACGGCCTCAGCGCAAACATTCTGTTCTGCTTCAAATCCAACTGTTGCTGATCTGGCAGCTACAGCTACAGGCACGCTGAATTGGTACACTGTATCGTCTGGAGGGACGGCCTTGTCTAGTGGAACAGCTTTATCAACGGGAATATATTATGTCAGTCAAACTGTTTCTGGTTGCGAAAGTGCGCGAACTTCTATAGTTGTTACAGTCAACCCCACCCCAGAGGTACCTACAGGAAGTAACCAAACGAAAACTTATACAGGGGTCGCAAATGCAACTGCTATTTCGGCAATTCCTGGTAGTGGTGAAACCATAGATTGGTATGATGCTTCAACAGGAGGTAATATAGTTGCAACCGGTTCAACAACTTATACGCCGACGGCAGTTAATGTGGCTACTTATACCTATTATGCTGAAGCCAGAAATATCAGTGCCGGTTGCCTAAGTGGAACTCGCACAGGGGTAACCTTGACAATTAATAAGGCCAATTCAACGATTGTAGTCACCGGATCAACTTCTTTTACCTATACCGGTTCAGCACAGGGGCCAAACACATCAACAGTAAGCGGCTCAACGGGAGCTATAACTTTCAGCTATTCGGGAACGGGAACCACGACATATTTAGCCAGTGCCACACGTCCGACCAATGCAGGAACCTATCAGGTCATTGCCACAGTTGCTGCTGATGCAAACTATAATGGGGAAACGTCTGCGGCTTATGCTTTCACCATAAATAAGGCCAATGCGGTTATTATAGTTACTCCTTATGCAGTTACTTACGATGGCAACTCCCATACATCTGCCGGAACTGCCACAGGTGTCGAAACACCAACCCCTTCAGATTTGAGCAGTTTGCTTACCC
>JAHEYT010000093.1 GCA_023251455.1 Bacteroidota bacterium | reverse complement strand
TAAAAGCAACTATGGCTGCTCTTCTCGAATTGCGTGATGCACATACTGTTGCTGAACATCGTGGTGTAACTTTGGATAAAGTATTTAATGGATAAGGAGTTATGGCAAAGATAAAAATTACTCAAGTAAGAAGTCAGATCGGTTCTGATTGGAGGCAAAAAGCTACACTTGTTGCACTCGGAATTAAAAAACTTAACCGACCAGTAACACACGAAGTAACTCCACAAATTATGGGAATGGTTGCTAAATTGCACCATCTCGTAATTGTTGAAGAAGTTTAAACTTATTAAGATCAATAAATTATGGATTTAAGTAATCTTAAACCTGCTGAAGGTTCGACCCACAGCGTAAAGCGAATTGGCCGCGGCCAGGGTTCTGGTCACGGTGGCACTTCCACAAAAGGGCATAAAGGTGCCAAATCAAGATCAGGCTACAAAAGTCGCCGTGGTTTCGAAGGTGGTCAGATGCCTTTACAGCGTGTTGTTCCTAAATTTGGCTTTAAAAATATTAACCGGAAAGAATTTAAAGCAATCAATCTTGATGTAATTCAGGAATTGGCTGAATCTTTAAATATTACCTGTGTTGATGTTGATGTTTTAGTTGAAGCTGGAATGGCTTCCAAAAGGGATAAAGTGAAGATCTTGGGAGATGGTGTATTGAACCTTAAATTGGAAGTAAAAGCCCATGCTTTTTCTAAAAGGGCAAAAGAGACCATTGAAAATCTACAAGGAACCATCGAAATACTTTAAACCTGATGAAAAAGTTTATTGAAACCCTAAAGAATATTTATAAGATTGAAGACTTGCGGTCCCGGTTGGGGATTACTTTGTTCTTACTCTTAATATATCGTTTAGGTTCGTATGTTTCTTTACCTGGTGTTGATCCATCACAATTGGAACAATTACAAAATCAAACATCTGAGGGGTTGCTCGGATTGTTGGATATGTTCTCAGGAGGGGCATTCTCTAAAGCATCTATTTTCGCTTTAGGGATTATGCCGTATATTTCGGCTTCTATTGTAATTCAGTTGATGGGTATTGCGGTGCCATACTTTCAACGGATGCAAAAGGAGGGTGAATCAGGACGTCGTAAAATCAATCAGATAACACGTTATCTGACTGTTGTCATCCTGATCTTCCAGGCGCCTGCATATTTAACAAACCTTCATTACCAATTACCTGAAACTGCTTTTGCAATCACAGGGGTTTTATTTACTATATCGTCAACTATCATTTTAACTGCTGGTTCGATGTTCGTAATGTGGCTCGGTGAAAAAATTACAGATAAAGGTATTGGGAATGGTATCTCTCTGATTATCATGATCGGAATTATTGCCAGGTTGCCCCATTCTGTTGTTGCCGAATTTATTTCGCGCATCGAGCAGCAAGGTGGTGGTATGGTAATGTTCTTGCTTGAATTTGTTGTTCTTGTTTTTGTATTTATGGGCGCTATTTTATTGGTTCAGGGAACCCGTAAAATTCCGGTACAATACGCAAAACGAATTGTAGGCAACAAACAATATGGTGGTGTTCGTCAGTATATTCCTTTAAAAGTGAATGCAGCTGGTGTAATGCCTATCATTTTTGCTCAGGCAATCATGTTTATACCGATTAGTTTAGCCGGTTTTGCCAAATCTGATAGTATGAGCGGCTTTGCTGCTGCTTTTTCAAATCATACCGGACTTTGGTATAACCTTACCCAGTTTCTGCTAGTTATTCTATTCACATATTTTTATACGGCAATTACCGTTAACCCATTGCAAATGGCTGAGGATATGAAGAAAAACGGTGGTTTTATTCCAGGTGTAAAACCAGGAAAGAAAACCGTTGAATTTCTTGATACCATCATGTCAAGAATTACTCTTCCGGGATCAGTATTTCTTGGAATAATTACAATTCTTCCTGCATTTGCAATGATGGCTGGTATTAACCAACAGTTCGCCTATTTCTTTGGCGGTACTTCGTTGTTAATTCTGGTAGGTGTTGTTTTAGATACTTTACAGCAAATTGAGAGTCACCTTTTGATGCGTCATTATGATGGTTTGATGAAATCAGGCCGGATCAAAGGACGTTCAGGCGGTGCTGCTGCATACTAATTACTATTTTAGACATTTTCTGTCTTGGATTGGTGAAAGTTCTAAACTTGTTAAATTTTATTCATAAATAGCGAAGTAAGTCCGGTAATTCTAGTAGTTTTGCCGGATTTATTAGCGGAAAATTAGATAATCTTCCGTACCGGTGTTTAGATTTGAATAGTATATGAAATGTAAACATCAAATTACTAGATAATTAGATTATATTTATGGCAAAACAGTCTTCAATAGAACAAGACGGAACAATCATTGAATCATTATCGAATGCAATGTTCAGGGTTGAGTTGGAAAACGGGCATATCATTACAGCACATATTTCCGGAAAAATGCGGATGCATTACATCAAAATTTTACCGGGCGATAAAGTGAAGGTTGAAATGTCGCCATATGACCTGACAAAAGGAAGAATTTCTTTTAGATATAAAAACTAAAGCACAAAATAATGAAAGTAAGAGCATCCATTAAAAAACGTAGCGCCGACTGTAAAATTGTTCGCAGAAAAGGCCGTTTGTACGTGATTAACAAAAAGAATCCGAAGTACAAACAACGTCAGGGATAATTAATTAACTTTGTAAAAATTTTATTTTATGGCTCGTATAAGTGGTGTTGACATCCCTAACAATAAAAGAGGAGAAATTGCATTAACCTATATCTATGGTATTGGTCGCAATCTTTCAGTAACCCTCCTCGAAAAAGCCGGTGTAGATAAAGACATCAAAGTTCAGGATTGGACTGATGATCATCTGGCTGCTATTCGTGCAGCTATCAGTGGAAGCATCAAGGTTGAAGGCGAATTACGTTCTGAAACTCAGATGAATATTAAACGATTGATGGATATCGGTTGTTACCGTGGAATCCGTCACCGTGTAGGCTTACCTGTTCGTGGACAGAGCACAAAAAATAACGCTCGTACACGTAAAGGAAAGAGAAAAACTGTTGCTAATAAGAAAAAAGCCACTAAATAATTGATATTTGAATTATGGCAAAAAAGACTGGTTCTACTAAAAAACGAGTTGTTATCGTTGAAGCAATCGGACAGGCACACATTCACTCTTCATTCAATAATATCATTGTGTCGTTGACCAATGGTAATGGTGAAGTTATTTCGTGGTCGTCTGCTGGTAAAAAAGGGTTCAGAGGTTCTAAAAAGAATACTCCCTATGCTGCTCAGGTAGCTTCTGAAGAATGTGCCAAGACAGCATATGATCTTGGTCTGAGAAAAGTAAAAGTATACGTAAAAGGTCCAGGTAATGGTCGTGAATCTGCAATTCGTGCAATTAGCAGCGTTGGCATTCAGGTAAGTGAAATTGTTGACGTTACCCCACTACCACACAATGGATGTCGTCCTGCAAAAAGGAGACGTGTTTAATCGAATAAATTAAAACAGTAATGGCAAGATATACAGGACCAAAATCCAGAATCGCCCGAAAATTTGGTGAACCAATTTTCGGACCGGACAAAGCACTTGAAAAGAAAAATTTTCCACCGGGATTTCACGGTTTAGCTAGCCGAAGACGTAAAAAATCTGAGTATGGAACCCAACTAAGAGAAAAGCAAAAAGCCAAATACATGTATGGTGTGTTGGAACGTCAATTCTCTAATTTATTTAAAAAAGCTTCTGCTTCAAAAGGTGTAACTGGTGAAGTTTTACTTCAATTGCTCGAAGCTCGTTTAGATAACGTTGTATTCCGTTTAGGAATTGCTCCTACACGTTCTGCTGCACGTCAATTGGTTTCTCATAAACACATTAATGTAAATGGTGAAGTATTAAATATTCCATCATATACAATGCGTCCAGGTGACGTAGTTAGTGTTCGTGAAAAATCGAAATCACTTGAAGTAATTACAGCTTCTGTGAACTCTCGTCGTTCTAGCAAATTTGCATGGTTGGAATGGGATAACGCTCAATTGACTGGTAAATTTTTAGCCCGTCCTGAAAGAGCAGAAATTCCTGAAAACATTAAAGAACAACTTATCGTAGAGTTGTATTCTAAATAATCAAATACTCAGTATTATTATGGCAATATTAGCGTTCCAAAAACCCGACAAAGTTATAATGGTTGAAACCGATGAGAAGTACGGTAAGTTTGAATTCCGTCCATTGGAACCAGGTTATGGTATTACAATTGGTAATGCCTTACGCAGAATTCTGTTATCCTCTTTGGAAGGTTATGCAATCACAACTGTCAAAATCGATAAAGTTGACCACGAATTCGCTACTGTTAAGGGTGTAATGGAAGATGTAACTGAAATTATCCTTAATCTGAAGCAGATACGTTTTAAACGCGAAGTTGAAGATTTCGACAGCGAGAAGGTTTCAATCTCAATTACCGGACAGGACACTTTCACTGCCGGAGATATTAATAAATTTATGACCGGCTTCCGTGTTTTAAATCCAGAGTTAATTATCTGCCGGATGGAACCTGAAGTTAAATTGCAGATGGATATCACCATCAACAAAGGTCGCGGATATGTCCCAAGCGCTGAAAATAAGCCGATCGATGCTGAGTTTGGAGTAATTCCGATCGATTCAATTTTCACACCAATCAAAAATGTGAAATATGCTGTCGAAAATTACCGTGTTGAGCAGAAAACTGACTATGAAAAGTTAGTTTTCGAAATCACAACCGATGGTTCAATCCATCCGAAAGATGCACTGAAAGAAGCTGCAAAAATTCTGATTTATCACTTCATGTTATTCTCTGACGAAAAAATCACTATTGATTCAGACGAGAAATTTGCAAACGAAGAGTTTGATGAAGAAGTTCTGCATATGCGCCAGCTTTTGAAAACAAAACTGGTTGACATGGATCTTTCTGTACGTGCATTGAACTGCCTGAAGGCTGCGGATGTTGAAACCTTAGGCGAGCTGGTTACCTATAACCGCAACGATTTGCTTAAATTCCGTAATTTCGGTAAAAAGTCACTCACAGAATTGGATGACTTGTTGGTGAGCTTGAATTTGACGTTCGGGATGGATATCAGTAAATATAAACTTGATAAGGAATAAGTAAAAATGAGACATAGTAAAAAATTCAACCATTTAGGTAGAACCAGCGCTCATCGGAAAGCAATGTTGTCCAATATGGCCAACTCACTGATTTTTCATAAACGTATTACAACGACCGTAGCTAAAGCTAAGGCCTTAAGAATATATGTTGAGCCACTTATTACCAAAGCGAAAGACGATTCGACTCATTCACGCAGGGTAGTATTTGAATACCTGAAAAGCAAAACTGCTGTTGCGATGTTATTTAGAGATGTAGCTGAAAAAGTTGCAGATCGTCCAGGCGGTTATACCCGGATTCTTAAAACAGGAAATAGACTTGGTGACAATGCCGAAATGTGTTTCATCGAGTTAGTTGACTTCAACGAAAACATGTTGGCTGCTAAGGAAAGCAAAGCTAAACCAACTAAATCTCGTCGTGGTAGCAAGAAAAAAGCGGATGCTCCAAAAGCAACTGCAACTGCTGCTCCTGAAGTTAAAGAAGCTCCTGAAGAAAAAACTGAAGAATAAAGAAGTTTTAAATAATCAAAAAAGGCTGATGAATAATCAGCCTTTTTTTTGCCCTTTTTTGAATTGCAATAATCAGATTTCCCAGGATTTTAATTGTTATGCAAAAAATGATTAGAACACCTCGTTTCTCTGATTGAGTTGAATGTCAATCGAGTTCAATAATTCATCAATATCAACTTGTTTAATTAAATAATCGCTTCCTCCATTTTTCATACAACGCACCCTTTCATGTTCAAAGTCGTTTGTTGTTACAAAAATGATCGGAATATTTTTATTCATGTTTTTTAGCGATTTCCTGATTTGGAGTGTGGCTTCAGCCCCATCCATAACTGGCATCGATAAATCCATTAAAACTAGATCATAACTTTTCTGCTCAAGCATTTCAACGGCTTCAAGTCCATTGTCGGCAGTTTCTATCTCATAATACTTTTTTAAGGAGTAGTATAGAAATTTCTGGTTTATAGGATTATCGTCAACAATTAATAGCTTCACAGATCTTATTTAGATGAGATTTTTTTCAAAGCTATAAAAGTACTGAATTAGATAAGTAAAAAGCACTATTTTTGGTAACTCAAATCAGGCTTTGGATAGCTGAACAGCCACCTTTGATTTATAAACCATTAAATGAACAAATATGAGCGATGATAATAAGATAATTTTCTCGATGTATAAGGTAAGTAAAACTTATCCTCCGCAGAAACAAGTTTTGAAAGATATTTCCCTGTCTTTTTTCCTAGGTGCCAAGATTGGTATCATTGGGTTGAATGGTTCCGGGAAATCGACTTTGCTAAAAATTATTGCCGGACTTGAAAGTTCGTATCTGGGTGAAGTTGTTTTCTTGCCCGGATATACTGTTGGTTATTTGGAACAGGATCCGCAGCTCGACGAATCGAAAACTGTAAAGGATATTGTTCAGGAAGGAGTTCAGGAAATTGTGGATGTTTTGAAAGCCTACGAAGACATTAACCTGAAATTTGGCGATCCGGAGGTTTATGAAAATCCGGATGTCATGGATAAACTATATGAAGAACAGGCCGTGCTTCAGGATAAAATTGACCATTTCGATGCATGGAATCTTGATGCCAAACTCGAACGCGCCATGGATGCGCTACAATGTCCTCCGGATGATCAGCTTGTAGGAGAGCTTTCAGGAGGAGAACGCCGCCGGGTAGCTTTATGTCGTTTGCTTTTAAAAGAACCTGATGTGCTTTTACTCGATGAGCCTACCAACCATTTGGATGCCGAATCAATTCAATGGCTCGAAATGCACTTGCAACAATACAAAGGAACAGTGATTTGTATCACTCACGACCGTTATTTTCTGGATAATGTGGCTGGCTGGATTTTGGAATTGGACCGTGGCGAAGGTATTCCGTGGAAAGGCAACTACACTTCATGGCTCGATCAGAAATCGAAACGGATGGAACAGGAAGAAAAGGTTGCTTCAAAGCGCCGGAAATCTTTGGAACGTGAGCTGGAATGGATTCGCATGGCCCCCAAAGCCCGTCAGGCCAAGTCGAAAGCCCGCATGGGAGCTTACGACCGGATGGTGAACGAAGACGTGAGGCAGAAAGAAGAAAAATTGGAGATCTTTATTCCCAACGGACCGCGTTTGGGCGAACGGGTTATTTCTGCCGATGCAGTTGCCAAAGGTTATGGCGACCGTTTGTTATTCGAAGATCTGAACTTTGTTTTGCCACCAAACGGTATTGTCGGCGTAATCGGCCCGAATGGTGCTGGTAAAACGACATTATTTAAACTTATAATGGGTTTGGAAAATGCTGATAAGGGTACTTTCGATGTGGGTGATACGGTTAAGTTGGCGTATGTCGATCAGACGCATAAAGCCATCGATCCGGAGAAGACCGTTTACCAGGTAATAACTGGTGGTAGTGATTTGATTTCGGTTGGCGGAAAACAATTAAATGCCCGTGCCTATGTTTCCAGGTTTAATTTTGGTGGAGCCGATCAGGAAAAGAAATGCGGCTATCTTTCGGGCGGTGAAAAGAATCGCCTGCATTTGGCATTGGCGCTGAAAGAGGAAGGAAACGTGTTGTTGCTCGATGAGCCTACAAACGATATCGATATTAATACCTTGCGTGCGTTGGAAGAAGGTTTGGATAATTTTGCTGGCTGTGCCGTGGTTATTTCGCACGACCGCTGGTTTCTCGACCGCATTGCAACCCATATTCTGGCATTCGAAGGCGATTCGAAAGTGGTATTCTTCGAAGGCGGATTTACCGATTACGAAGAAAACCGTAAAAAACGAATGGGCGATGCCGGTCCACATCGGGTGAAATACAAAAAACTGGTGAAAGACTAAAAACAACAGTCAGAAGTCCGAAGTTTTTACACAGAGTTCTTACTCAGCAGGTGACTCAAAGTCACCTGCTGAGTATCTAAATAAACTACTAAGTCCGTGGCAGATTATTTGTCAGAAGTCAGAAGTTCTTTTACTGAAGGGTGAACTCAAAGGTATTCCGTCAGTCGATAAATAATGCACAGAGTCCGAAGTAAACCAATGCTTCGGACTTTTTTATTTGCATGAGCTCAATCGATCGCTAAAGCTTACAGCAAAGAATATTTTTTCTTCGAATACCAAAATTTCAAATTCAATGCATTATCCTTTGCCGTTCACTTCAGTGAACGGGTAAAAAGATGATAAATGTTTTTGGGCTTTAGCCCTTTACTGTGGCTAAAGCCATTAATTTTATTTTTCAATTTCTCCGTCAGACTTCGGCGTGAGCTCAGTCGAACGCTAAAGCAGACGGCAAAGGATACCGACTCTCCGAATCACAAAATCTCAAATTCAATGCATTATCCTTTGCCGTTCACTTCAGTGAACGGGTAGAAAGATGTTAAAGATTTTGGGCTTTAGCCCATTCACTGTGGCTAAAGCCATTGATTTTGTTTGCCAACTCATCCGTCAGACTTCGGCGTGAGCTCAGTCGAACGCTAAAGCAGACGGCAAAGAATATTACTGCTCTGAATATTAAAATTGCTATTTCAAAGCATTATCCTTTGCCGTTCACTTTAGTGAACGGGTAGAAAGATGATAAAGATTCTGGGCTTTAGCCCTGAACATCTACGAAGCTTACTGACGGGGTGACTTCTTCGCCATAGATTTATTGCTGTTTTCCTTGCCGCCCTTGATTGGGAGTCACCCTGTCAGTTGCTCAAAACTTTTGACCGAATTGGCTCCAAATCCTGTCAGGTTTCGAAAACCTGACAGGATTAATGCGATAACCAAACTCATAGGATTCCGTTTCACTTCGCCCCTGTCTGCGGCTGGCAGGCCATGCTTGTATAGTTCGGGGCTTTGCCCCTTTGTTTGGTTCGATGTTCATTACGCGCTACCCCAAAGTCCCAACGGGACGACCTGTAATAGCACAGGAATGAAATGAAACCCTGTGAGGATAGTTGAAAAAGCAGCACCTTCCCCGCGCAACATAAAATTTCGCATCTTTCCTTTTGTTTATCTTGCCAACTATGTAAAATTAGCTAGCTTTATTGTCTGGATTAGAGCAAAAAGTACGATAAACTTATTGCTATTTACTAGTTAGCGGCAAGCATATTGAATCCGCAGTAAGTATCATTTTTTTACCAATTTGACAAACAGACATAAGAGAAAAATCAAAGCATGAGTAATAGGCAAACCCTTTTTTACAAATATCATTCGTTGAATAATAACCTATTCAAGCTATTAAAGCATAATGCTATTTGGTTTTCATCTCGAAAAGATTTAAATGATTTGTTTGAAGGTCGATTCACTATTTCAGAAAAATATTCCATGGATGCATTAGAGGAGGCATCAGAAATATTTTTAGCAGAGATGCAAGCACAACTCCCCCTTTTTTATCAGTTTGACTCAAATCGCTTTTTTCAAATAATCTATTCCACATTAAAAGAGAAAAATTTGTTAAGTGCATTCAATAGTAATTTCTTTTATTCAGAAACAAACTTTGAATGGTATGTATGCTGCTTTACAACTAAAGTTGACAATAACGCAATGTGGGCTCACTATGCTGATAGTAATAAAGGCGTTTGTTTAGAATTTGATTTTTCCGAAGATTTAAAACTACTTGACAAAATTCATAAGGTAGATTATGAAGAAGAAATGCCAGTTATTGAGACAGAAGATGATTTAAAAAAGGCGTTACTTTTAAAGAAGAGAGACTGGAGATATGAGGATGAATGGAGAATTCTTTCAGAAACAGGCGGCTCCAAGAAGTTTAAGAAAGAATGTTTAAAAGCAATTTACTTTGGAGAGAGAGCATCCAAACAAGATGTTAGACAAGTAATTTCATTATGTGAGGAATATGGGTATTCAGATATTGAATTCAAAAGACCTTATGGACAAAGTATTAAAATGAGACGAATTAAATGATTAAATTTATGACATATCAACAATATTGAATGCCAGCCGCTAACTTCAGCTACCCGTCAAGTTCGGCAGCAATAGTTTTCGGTGTGTATCTTTCCGCTCAGGCAGTTTATCGGCACGATAAGAAATCGCCCATAATCCGCCTCTGCTTGTAGATTTCAATTCAAATACCAAATAACTAGAAGGCAATGAACGAAGAAATTAAAGCTTATAACGACAAACAAACTTCGGGTGACAAGGATATTTGCGACCGACTTGCCACATTAATTGACATCGGACTGCCAGAAGCAGAGCGCAAAATTTGGCATTCCCATCCTGTTTGGTTTTTAGATGGTAATCCAATTGTGGGTTACAGTAAGCAAAAGGCCGGAGTCAGACTAATGTTTTGGAGCGGGGCCGACTTTGAAGAATCCGCATTAAGCGTGAGAGGTGAGAAATTTAAAGATGCATCTATTTTCTACAACAATGTGGCTGAAATTGAAACAACAGATTTAAGCCGTTGGTTAAATAAATCAAGAGAAATTCAATGGGACTATAAAAATATAGTCAAAAGGAAAGGACTACTTGAAAGATTGAAATAACTTAAAATCGCAAGTATGAAACTTGCATCCGCAAAGTCGTTTTTTTGCTTCCGCGAGAATGAACCTTTGACCTGCAATCTATTTTTTTACTTCCGCAGACTATTTTCTTCTTACTGCTAAGTATTTTCTTACTTCTGCTAAGTATTTTTTTGCATCGGCAAACTATTTTCTTCCTACTGAAAAGTATTTTCTTGCACCCGCAAACTATTTTCCTCCTACTGCAAAGTATTTTCTTGCTACTTCAAATATAAATCTTCTACCTGCAACGAATTTTCTTCCTATTGCAAGTTTGAATGCCGGTATTTCATTCTCAAAAACGCGTTAACAACTGTTATGAAAGCTGTTATTAATTGTTAAGGGCAGGGTTTTGCCTAAACAAATAAAAATTGCCGATGTTTTGCCTTGTAAAGAACATCAGCATGAAGGCATTTTTAATAATAGTTCTAATGGTATTAAGCTCCGCGTCTGCCAGTTTTTCGCAGGGAATTCGAAAAATCTCAAAATCGGAGTTGACTGCTATTTTGAATAATCCGTCAGATAAGCTGCATGTGATCAATTTCTGGGCGACCTGGTGCGGACCGTGCATAAAAGAATTACCCGATTTTCAGAAAACAGTGAACGAAACCGATGGCAGTAAGGTGGAGTTTCTTTTTATCAGTCTCGATTTTCCTTCGGATGCCGAAAAGAAATTAATGCCCTTCCTGAAAAAGAACGACTACACCTTTAATGTATGCCTGATGACCGAAACCGATTACAATTCGTGGATCGACGAGGTTGATCCCGGCTGGCAGGGAAATATTCCGGCGACACTCTTTTTTAACCGTGCGCGAAATATTCATCATTTCGTTGCCGAATCGATCGATAAGCCGCAATTGGTGAAAACAATTCAAACATACTTATAAACTAAAAACGACAACAATGAAAACGAAAACACTTATTGGCAGTTTTATTTTAAGCCTCTTCGTTATTTCTGCGGTGCAGGCTCAGTACAAGGTTGGAGATGTGGTTAGTGATTTCAGCCTTAAAAATGTTGACAGCAAAAATGTTTCGCTTGCCCAATATTCTTCGGCAAAAGGATTTATTGTGGTTTTTACCTGTAATACCTGTCCTTTTGCCATGAAATACGAAAGCCGCGTTGAGCAGCTGAATAAGGAATTTAGTTCCAAAGGTTATCCAGTGGTAGCAATCAGTAGCAACGATACCCAGGCCAAACCTGGCGATTCGTTCGAAGAAATGCAGAAAAAAGCAAAATTAGAAGCATATACTTTCCCGTATCTCTACGATGAATCGCAGGATGTTGCCAAACGGTTTGGCGCAACCAATACTCCTCACGTTTATGTATTGGCCAAAGAAGGTGGTAAGTTGGTTGTAAAATACATCGGTGCAATCGACAATAATGCCGACGATGCTTCGAAAGCCGATAAAAAATATGTAGCCGATGCCATTTATTCGCTTCTCGACGGGAAAGCGCCTTCCATTACAGCCACCAAAGCCATTGGCTGCGGAATAAAATGGAAAAAAGCATAATCGAATTTGCAATTAAACAGTGTTCAGAAAACAATCATGAAGTCCTGATTTGATGAGCTTCGAACTCCTCAAATCGGGTCTTTGGTTTATAGGGGTGTACATATAAGTAATAGGAATAAAATAATGTTGTATTTTGTTTTATCGCCATATTTTGACTCACCCCGTCGCATCTGCGATGCTCTGCCCCTCTCTTCGAGAAGAGAGGGGGGACGTTCGCTTGCGAACGTGGGGTGAGTAGTTATAAAAATACGACAATCAATCGCTCTTTTTTATTTAGCATTAAACATTCATCAAAATCCGTTTCCCATTAATTCCTTTGCCCAGTTCAATAATCACCATTTTCTTACTTAAATTCATTTTAAATTAAAGACCCTTTCCGGCGAAAAGGATTTTTTGAAAAATGAGGTTGATTGTTTTAATCGCTTTGCCTGTCAGCGCTTCAGGATATTTTCGGGGACAATTCACAGCCTTTCGTTGTGTAGCAAGGGAGCGCGGCCTTTTGGTCTTTTCGTTTGACCCCGCAAGACGCTTGATTTCTTAGGGTTGAATTTCTATATTTGCTGACTTTTCAAACTTAGGCTATGAAAAGTATGGATATTTTACGTAGAATTGACCTGTTGAATTCAGTAAGATGTCAGTTTTACTAAGCTAATAATAACTCAATTAACTCAAATATTAACTGATGAAAGGTTACAAAATTATCGTTCTTGCCAAGCAGGTTCCGGATACGCGGAATGTTGGTAAAGATGCAATGAAAGCCGACGGAACTGTAAACAGAGCAGCTCTACCGGCTATTTTTAATCCGGAGGATTTGAATGCCCTCGAACAGGCATTGCGAATTAAAGACAATTTTCCGGGATCGACCATTACATTATTAACAATGGGACCAGGTCGTGCAGCTGAAATTATCCGCGAAGGATTGTTCCGTGGAGCCGACGATGGTATTTTACTGACCGACCGTGCTTTTGCTGGATCGGACACACTGGCCACATCGTATGCCATTGCGCAAACCCTGAAAAAACATGGAAATTACGATATCATCATTGCTGGTCGTCAGGCTATCGATGGAGATACTGCTCAGGTTGGTCCGCAGGTTGCCGAAAAGTTGGGAATCCCACAGATTACCTATGCCGAAGAAATTCAGGCCATCGAAAAAGGCAAGGTAACCGTTAAACGTCGCCTCGAACGTGGTGTTGAAGTGGTGAAATGCCCCATGCCATTGGTTGTAACCGTGAACAGTTCGGCTCCCGATTGCCGCGCGCGCAACGCCAAATTGATCATGAAATACAAACACGCAAAAACAATTTCCGAAATGCAGGAAGCAAACGACGATTATTTGCACCTGTACAGCGACCGCCCATACCTGACCATTAAGGAATGGACTGTTCAGAATATTGAAGTTGACATGAACGAATTGGGCTTGACCGGTTCGCCTACCAAGGTGAAAAAGGTTGAGAACGTTGTTCTTCAGTCGAAAGGTGCAAAAGTGATCACTTCATCTGACGAAGATATGGATCAGCTGATGCGTGAGTTAATTGAAAGTCATACAATCGGATAATTGTTAAAACATCCCTAATTATGAATAGTGTTTTTGTTTATATCGAAATAGAAGACGGTCAGGTTGCCGAAGTCAGCATGGAATTGATGACTAAAGGACGCGCACTGGCCACCGAATTAAAGGTAAAGCTCGAAGCAATTGCCATTGGATACAAACTCGATGGAATTGAAAAAGACATTTTTCCTTATGGCGTTGATGTTTTACACATTGCCGATGACAAACGCCTGGCTCCATATTCAACTTTGCCGCACAATGCTATCGTGGTGAAACTTTTTCAGGAAGAAAAACCACAGATCGCCCTGATGGGAGCCAGTTCTGTTGGCCGCGATTTAGGCCCACGCGTATCTTCGGCTTTGCACAGTGGCTTAACTGCCGACTGTACCTCACTCGTCATTGGCGATCATGAAGATAAAAAGGCTGATAAAGTGTATGAAAATCTGCTTTACCAGATTCGTCCGGCTTTTGGAGGTAACATCATTGCTACCATCATTAATCCTGACTGTCGCCCACAGATGGCTACTGTTCGCGAAGGAGTAATGAAGAAAGAAATTTTGGATCCGGCATACAAAGGAAAAATCAATAAGCTCGACGTTTCGAAATACACCACCGATCTTGATTTCGTGGTTGAGATGATCGAACGTCACATGGAAAAAAGCAAAGTGAACATCAAAGGCGCCGGAATTATTGTTGCCGGAGGTTACGGTGTTGGCTCGAAAGAGAATTTCAACCTGCTTTTCGAATTGGCTGAAGTATTGGGTGGCGAAGTTGGTGCTTCACGCGCGGCTGTCGATTCAGGATACATTGAACATGGCCGCCAGATTGGCCAGACCGGAACAACTGTTCGTCCGAAATTGTATATCGCTTGCGGTATCTCCGGACAAATTCAGCACCGTGCAGGAATGGAAGAGTCGGCTCAGATCATTGCCATCAATACCGATCCTGAAGCTCCGATCAACTCAATCGCTGATTATGTGATCACTGGCGATGTAGCTGAGATCCTTCCAAAGATGATCAAATTCTATAAAGCGAATACCAAGTAGTCTTTCAACCGAAAAAATAAATAAAATGGCTAATTTTTATACAGACAATAAAGACCTGAAATTCCATTTGACCCATCCGCTGATGGAGAAAATTGTTCGGCTGAAAGAACGGAATTTCGAAGAACAGAAGAAATTCGATTTTGCACCCATGGATTACGAAGATGCACAGGACAGTTTCGACAAAGTGCTTGAAGTAGTGGGTGAAATCTGCGGCGATATTGTATCTCCGAACGCTGAGGGCATCGATGCTGAAGGACCGAGCGTTGTTGACGGACATGTGATTTATGCCAGCGGAACTGAAATAAACATCAATGCACTCCGGAAAGCCGGCTTGATGGGTATGTCGTTACCACGCAAATACGATGGACTGAACTTCCCGATTGTACCTTATATTATGGCTGCGGACATTGTTTCGCGCGCCGATGCCGGGTTCGTAAACATTTGGGGACTTCAGGATTGTGCTGAAACAATCAACGAATTTGCAAATGAAGCACAAAAAGAAAAATACCTGAAACGCGTTTGCGCTGGTGAAACCATGGCGATGGACTTGACCGAACCTGATGCAGGTTCCGATTTGCAGGCTGTTCAGTTAAAAGCTACCTGGGACGAAAAGAAAGGTACTTGGTTGTTAAACGGTGTAAAACGCTTTATCACCAATGGCGATGGAGACATTGCTCTGGTATTGGCACGTTCGGAAGCCGGAACAAAAGACGGTCGCGGTTTGTCGATGTTTATCTACGACAAACAAAGTGGTGGCGTAACTGTTCGCCGCATCGAGCACAAAATGGGCATCATTGGTTCACCAACCTGCGAGCTTGTATTTAAAGATGCTCCGGGCGAATTGGTCGGCGATCGCAAATTAGGTCTGATCAAATATGTAATGGCTTTGATGAATGGCGCCCGGTTGGGTATCCATGCACAGTCAGTTGGAGTTTCCGAATCGGCTTACCGCGAAGCTTTGGCTTATGCCAAAGAACGTATGCAGTTCGGAAAAGCCATTATCAAGTTCCCTGCGGTTTACGAAATGATCACAACCATGAAGGCTAAACTGGATGCTTCACGTACTTTATTGTACGAAACAGCCCGTTTTGTTGACATGTACAAGACATACGCCCACATTTCTGAAGAACGTGCTTTAGACAAGGACGAAAAAGCTGAAATGAAGAAATACCAGAAGCTGGCTGATTTATTTACTCCTCTGGGTAAAGGTTTAGCGAGCGAATTCTGTAATCAGCTGGCTTACGATGCTGTTCAGATCCATGGTGGATCAGGTTTCATGAAGGATTATCCGGTTGAACGGATCTATCGCGATGCCCGTATTACTTCAATCTACGAAGGAACAACCCAGTTGCAGGTAGTTGCTGCTATCCGTGGAGTTACCACCGGCGGTTATTTGGCTCAGATTCGCGAATACGAGTCTCAGAAAATCACTCCTGAACTTGAATTCATGCGCCGCACGCTGATCATCCTTACCGATGATTACGAACAGGCCGTAGCAAAGGTGGTTGACAGCAACGACAATGAGTTCATCGATTTCCACGCCCGTCGCTTAGTCGAAATGGCCGGATTCATCATCATGAGCTATTTGCTGGTTGTTGATAGCAATCGCGATGCTTCATTTACCAAATCAGCTAAAGTATTCATTAAACTGACCAAATCGTTGGTAAAAGGCCATGCTGAGTTCATCCGCAGTTCTGTTGTAGAAGATTTGGCTGCGTATAAGATTGAGATGGCCTAGGTCAAAGCACCTGAATAGGTTCTATACTTATATAATATGTGAGAAAGCCGGTCGAAAGCCCGGCTTTCCTTGTTTCCCGGGGGTATATCCTTAATGCCAATTTCGTTTTTGGGCCTTCATATTTACAAATTCTATGTCTATCGGCAGCTAATTAGTCCTGCTGTTTCCGCTTCTTTTGAATGCTTGGATTCGTGTTTTTTGGGGTGATTCGTTTGGTTTGATAACCTTGTTTAAAAAAGTTTGCGTTTCTCATGTTTTATAACAGGCTGATATACAATATAGGAGGATTAGGGGCGTAAAATAGTTTAAAAAAAGAGTGGTTCCGCGTTTGGAAATGAAGAAAAGGGGTCTATCTTTGCAGCCGCTAAACAGGAAAGCAGTTATGCAGAAAGTGAAGCGAAAGTTCTTTAAATGGTTGTTTGGTAAGTTGTTAGAATGAAAAACAAATAATATTTTAAAAGTATTAGGAAGTTAAAATTTAACGATTACCTTTGCAGCCGCGAAAAGCGATAATAGTTCTACAACAAAGATTGACTTTATCCGAATGGAAGGCGCTTCGCAAGAGGTAGTAATAAAGGAGGAAAAACGATAGCCGTAAGGCAGACGAGTTCATTGAAAATATTGGGAAA
>JAHEYT010000048.1 GCA_023251455.1 Bacteroidota bacterium | reverse complement strand
AATAATCTATATATGTTGTTTTGACCTGATTATTGTTTTATATTTGCCGCACAAATTTGAGTACAATGAATACAAGTGAAATAACTGGAAGATACACTGCACTTGCCAACGACACCTGTTGTTTATCGTGTGGAGGAGCAGTTGATAAAAGTGAGTCAAAACTGAATGAGGTTTGCATTGATTTGGGAAGCGGTCGAGGAACGGATGTTCTTCGTTTGGCCGAACAGGTAGGCGAGGGTGGTTTCGTTTATGGTATTGACGTTACCGAAGAAATGATCCGCAAAGCTACTTCAACGGCTGCCAAAATGGGTGTTGAAAACGTGAAATTTATTCAGGCTGATTTGGAGCAAATTCCTCTGGAAGATGAAATAGCTCACCTGATTATTTCGAATTGTACCCTGAACCATGTGACAAACAAACCTAAAGTGTGGGCCGAAATTTATCGTTTGCTGAAGAATGGCGGACGCTTTGTAATCAGTGATATTTATTCGAGCGAACCGGTTCCCGAAGAATATGCCAACGATCCCGCCGCTGTTGCCGAATGTTGGGCCGGGTCTGTTACCCGTTCCGAATACCTGAATATTATCAAGAGTGCTGGATTTCGGTATGTGAAAGTACTGGAAGAAAGTCAACCATATCCGAAAGGAAAAATTCAGGTGTCAAGTTTTACCATTACAGCCGAAAAAGACGAGTTTAGCTGTTGCGGTTAATCGATTCGTTTTGCGGGATACGTGTTTCGGGATTAACCCCAGCGGGGTGAAATATTTGTAGAAATAATGATGAGGGGCAATTATCCGTCCGTGATTGAAGTTTGATAAAAGCAAAGATCTACTTTCGGACGGAATAATAGTGGCCCATGAAAATAGAAGTTAATATTTTGAAAGTTTGAAGGTATTCGTTATGTTGAAGTCTTGATCGTTTTGAATACCTTTATTCCGATAGTTTAATCAACACCAAAATCAGTTTTATGAAGAGTTTAGTAAAAAAAGTAAAAAAAGGTCAGATTAAACAGGCACAGTGCTGTGCCAAGCAATCTCAGATTATTGCCGGATGCCACGACTAAGCGGCGTCTTTGATTGACGATTAACGATTAGAGATTGATGATTAACGAAATATCGGAAGTCTGAAAATCAATAATCGTTAATCTGAAATCGTTAATCCAAAATCTCCTTTCCATGCAGCTTTCCAAATACAACATTACTTCAAAAATTAAAGATTCCGACGAATGGTTTGTCGTAAATGCCTTATCAGGCCAGGCCGATATTTTGGATCGGGAAACCTTCGAACAACTTCAAAAAGTCTCAGAAGATAATCCGGAGATGATTGGAAACGGTTACATCGTTGATCCGGCCCAGGAAAAACGCTTGTTTCGCGAAAAATACCTGAAGTTTCTGGACGACCGTGAAAAGGACGAAGTTCAAATCTTCTTTGTGACCAACTATTCGTGCAATTTCGATTGTTCATATTGCTATCAGGCTGGCTATGATGCCTTACCCGTTGCTTTGTCGAAAGAAGTTACAGATTCATTCTTCGATTATATTCTGAAAGAGTTTTCAGGCAGAAGAAAATACATTACCATTTTTGGTGGCGAGCCTTTTATGAATGCCCCACGCCACAAGGAAAACATCGAATACATCATTCAGAAAACAGCGGAGCACAAACTCGAAATCGCGGCTGTGACCAACGGCTATTATCTGGAAGAATATATCCCGATTCTGAAAAAGGGAATGATCCGTGAAATTCAGGTGACGCTTGACGGAACAAGCGAAATGCATAACCAAAGGCGTTATCTGAAAGGCGGCGACCCGACTTTTGATCGTATTGTTCGTGGAGTTGACCTTTTAATTGAAAACAACATACCTGTCAATCTGCGCATGGTGGTTGACAAACAAAATATTGACAATCTGCCTGACTTGGCTCAGTTTGCCATAGATAAAGGCTGGACTGCCTCGCCGCTTTTCAAAACCCAACTGGGCAGGAATTATGAGTTGCACGAATGTCAGGCCAACCAGAACAAACTCTATTCGAGGCTCGAATTGTATCAGGATTTGTACAACTTGCTGAAGGATTTTCCCCACATCAGCGAGTTTCACAAACCGGCTTTTTCAATCTCGAAGTTTTTGTTCGAACAGGGCGAAATGCCCGCACCTCTTTTCGATGCCTGTACCGGAACCAAAACCGAATGGGCATTCGATTTCACCGGAAATGTATATGCCTGCACGGCAACAGTCGGAAAACATGGCGAAAGCCTCGGAACATTTTATCCTGAAGTCAGTAAAAATACCGTAGCGGTGGAAGAATGGCAGGAGCGCGATATTTTGTCGATTCCCAAATGCCAAAGCTGTAATCTGAGCCTGATTTGTGGCGGAGGCTGTGCATCAATGGCCAAAAACTACAACGGGTCGCTGAACAGCCACGATTGCCGACCTGTGACAGAATTACTCGAATTAGGTATTGCTCATTATTTTAATGAATAAAAGCCAAATCAAAAATCAACTACCATGAAAGAAATTAATGCATCGGAATTTGAACAGGAAGTTTTGAAGGGCGGAAACGTGTTGCTGGATTTTTACAGTACCGAATGTCCTCCGTGCGAAGCACTTTTCCCCAAACTCGAATCGCTGGAGCCACTTTTTAAAAGTGAAATCAAATTTGTAAAAATCTTTCGTCAGGGAAATCGCGAACTGGCTGATCAGTTAGGCGTGAAATCATCACCAACACTGTTGTTTTTTCAGGATGGAGAAGAGGTTACGAGCCGAATTTCAGGAGGAATTAAACGCTCTGAAATTGTGCGCGAATTGAAGCTTATTCTCGGGAAAGAGAAAGTGAATCAGATTATTTCGTCACAAAAGCCGATAACAACTGATGTTGACGTGGCAATTTTGGGCGCTGGTCCGGGAGGATTAACGGCCGGATTGTATCTGTGTCAGGCCAAAATCAATACGGTTTTGGTTGATATTGCACTCCCGGGCGGAAACGTATCGACGACTCACGTGGTTTCGAATTATCCCGGATTTATTGAGCCTCAGCCCGGATACATGCTTTCGCACAACATGTCGGAGCAAACCAAACGCTGCGGAACAACTTATAAAGTGGCGGTTGACGTGACGCATGTCGATTTGCAGAAAAAGGAAATCATGATCGACGGACAGGAAACCATTCGCGCCAAACGAATTGTTATTGCTACCGGAACTTCGCCCAATCGGATTGGTATTCCGGGAGAACTGGAATACAAAGGACAAGGCATTTCGTATTGCGCTACCTGCGATGCCAAATATTTTGTCGACAGGGAAGTGGTGGTCATCGGCGGCGGAAACTCTGCCATCGAGGAAGCTGATTTCATTTCGAAGTTTGCGTCGAAAATTACGATTGTTCACCAGTTCGATCAGTTACAGGCCAACAAAACGGCCCAGGAAAAAGCATTTGCCAACCCGAAAATTTCATTTCTGCTATCGCACGAACCTCGCGCTTTTAAAAAGGATGGCGACAAAATGGTTACTGTGGTGGAAGACCTGAAAACAGGGGAAACAAAAACTCTGACTACTGATGGAATTTTCGTTTTCATTGGGCAAAAACCAAATCTGGAAATTTTTGGCGGACAACTTGAACTCGATCAGTGGGGTTACATTAAAACCGACGAAGACAAACGCACAAATATCAACGACGTGTTTGCTGTGGGTGACGTAACCAGCAAAAAATACCGGCAAATCACTACAGCCATTGCCGATGGAACCATTGCTGCCATTGCCATTACAAGAGAAATAGGATAGATTTAAGGGATAAAAATAGATTTAAATGATTCCGGCAATTATCTTTTAACTAAGATTTGCCGGAATTTTTTTGTTAAAACGCTTGCTATCTAAATTCCAATCATTAACTTTGTAGTTCAAAGTACTTTTAAATGAAAACAAATTCAGTTAATCCGAAAGAAGATCTTCAGGCCATTCGTGAAATCATGGAACGGTCGTCGAAGTTTATGTTGCTCAATAGTTGGGCAGGCTTTTTTGCCGGCACCTGTGCTTTGATTGGCGCGGCCGTCGCCTGGTTTGTCGTTCTAGACTCCGGAAGGATTCATTACGACGAATTTTTGTGCAGTGTCGACGGTTCACCAATAAACAATGTAACAATAGGATTAGGAATAGATGCCATCGTTGTACTATTTGCGGCAGGTATTGCAGCGCTGTATTTTTCATTTCGAAAAGCGAGGAAAGCCGGGCAAAAATTCTGGACAAGTCAAACCAAAAGAGTGCTGTATCATTTGTTGATTCCATTGGTTTCAGGTGCAGTGTTTGTGCTGATTCTGGTTTTCCGAAATGACATCGATTTAACAGTTTCGGCCATGTTGATATTCTATGGATTAGCGTTGGTCAATGCAGGAAAATTTACTTCGCCCGAGATTCATTATTTGGGAATGTCAGAAGTAGTTCTTGGTCTTTTAGCCGGAATATTTGCTCCATACGGAATCTTGTTTTGGGTACTTGGATTTGGTGTGTTGCACTTCATTTATGGCGCTGTAATGTATTACAGACATGAGCGATAAATAGTCGCAGTATTCTGTCTCAGTTGGCAGAAAAGCCTGAAGTCAGCAGAAATTCAGAATTTAGAACTTTAGGCACTCCTCACACAAATAGTAATTTGTAAATCGTCAAATAGTAAATAATCACTGGTGAAAAATCCGATATCAAATCTTCAGAAAGTATTTGAAAGCCGCATCAGGCTTGGAATCATGTCGGCGCTTATGGTGAACGACACGCTCGATTTCAATGCCCTGAAGGACTTACTCGAATTGACCGACGGGAATTTGGCCAGTCACTTGAAAGCGCTGGAACAGCAGGAGATTATTGTTGTTTCGAAGCAGTTTGTAGGTCGAAAACCCAGCACAACTTATCGGGCAACTGATCATGGAAAGAACCTGTTCCGTCAACATTTGGTGGCGCTGGAAGAACTAATTGGCAATCAATAATTTTTTTATTCATACACTCTGAAATTCAAAGTACTTTTAAAAGAATCAAAACTATGGAAACAAAAGGTATTCAACAATTCATGAACAGTTACAGTGTAAAGATGATCATCATTTCGGGGCTGGCGATTCTGCTGCTCATCCCGTCCTTTTTAATTATGAACATTATTAACGAACGGATCGCACTAAGCGAAAAGGTGAAAAATGAACTTTACGCCCAATGGGGAGGCAAACAGGTGGTGGCCGGTCCGGTGCTGAATGTGCCGTTTGTCATTCAGGAAAAAAGCGAAACCAGTCAAGGTTCGGTTGAACGAAAAGGTATCGCTCATTTTTTGCCTGAAACATTAAATACAGATGGCTCACTGTCTCCGGAAAAACGGAAACGGGGCATTTACGAGGTGGTGGTTTACGAAGGAAGCCTCAAACTGAAAGGCTCATTTGTGCAGCCGGACGTATCGCAACTGGATATTCCGAATGCCCAATTTAACTGGGATGCAGCCTATTTTACCATGGGAATTTCGGATATGCGGGGGATCAAGAATTTGCCTGAACTGGTTGTAAACGGTCAGAAATGCAGGGTTGATCCGGGTGTGGCTGATACCGATTTGTTCCAATCAGGAATTACAGTGAAGGCCAATTCCATTGATTTGAACCGACCCATGAATTTCGAAATCGAACTGGTTTTAAACGGCTCAGAAGACTTATCGGTTGAAGCTTTGGGAAAAACCTCGGAAGTGTCGATGAAATCAAGTTGGGCTCAGCCAAGTTTTTCCGGAGTATTTCTTCCGACCGATCGAAACGTAACGGCAAATGGGTTCACCGCGAATTGGCAGGTGACACACCTGAACCGCAATTTTCCGCAGCAATGGGTCGACAAAAAATTTAACACGCACGAAGCCAAGTTGGGCGTCGAATTGCTTATCCCGATTGACCACTACCAGAAATCGATGCGCTCGGTAAAATATGCCATCCTGTTTATTGCGCTTAATTTCATCATATTCATTTTCATCGAAATTAAAAGCAAAACCCAGATTCATCCGTTCCAGTATTCGCTGGTTGCTTTTGCCTTGTTGATTTTCTATGCTTTATTGACTTCCATTGGCGAACAAACCGGATTTAACCTGGCTTACCTGATTTCGGCGGTGGCTGTGACTTCGTTAATTTCGTGGTATGCTTTTACCATTTTAAATGATACGCGCACGGTGGCCTGGGTAACGCTTTTGCAAACGGGTTTGTACCTGTTCCTGTTTACCATTTTGCAGTTGCAGGATTATGCATTGCTCGCCGGAAGTGTTGGCCTGTTTGTGATTTTGGCGATTATCATGCGGGTATCGCAGCAGATCAAATGGTATTCAGAAACTTAAGGTTCTCTTTTTAATCATAAATTCCGGCGTTCATTTTCCTGTAAAGGGAATGAAGCCGGAATTTTTATGATAGCTTATTTCTTTAAGTCTAACCTACGCTGATTAAATTCAAGGGAATTTCATGGTTGTCCTGATATTTTAAATTAAATTTGAATGTGTTTCTTAAAACTATAAAACATCTCATTATGAATATGGATCAGGAAATTTATCCGGTTGAAATTTTTGATGGTAACGATTGGGATGCCTCAATGGTAAAAAGCTTGTTGGACAATGCTGAAATTGAGTCTTTCATTAAAGATGAAAAAATGGGAGTCTTAGCGCCTTGGAATGTTGCGGGGGGAGGTGCCGGTTCAGTAAAAATATTTGTCTCGAATCTGGATCTCGACCGCGCGAAAGAAGTGATTGAGCAGTACAATAACGCTGAAGGAATAGAAGAATAGATGGAGAACTTTGATGTTTCAGTTAAGCGATTCGATGAATTTGCTGAAGAATATGCCAGTCGTTTCGATAATGTTAGTGCTTATGTAGAACAGCTTACCTATTTCTGTACCCAGATAAAATTAGATAAACCTGCCATTCTGGAATTGGCCTGTGGCCCCGGAAATGTGACCAGCTTCCTCCAAAATTGCTTTCCTGAAAGCAGGATTTTGGGTATTGATCTTGCTCCGAAAATGATTGAGATTGCACGGATCCAACTTCCTGATGTTGATTTCAGGGTGATGGATGTTCGGGAAATTTCATTGCTAAATAGCAAGTTCGATGCGGTGATGTGTTCATTTTGCCTGCCGTTTTTATCAAAGGCTGATACTGCAAAATTGATTGCTGATTGCGCCGTCTGCCTGAATCCCGGAGGAGTTTTGTATGTCAGCACCATGGAAGGAAATGAAGAGCGGGCAGGTTTCGAAACCACCAGTTTTTCAGGTGATGCCGAAATCTATTTCAATTACCATAGGCAAGCTGATTTGGAGCGGGCATTTGTGCAGAGTGATTTCGAAATCAGGCAGATCAAACTTCAGGATTACATTGAACCAGATGGATCGGCAACTACTGACATGATATTTATAGCGGTAAAAAGATGAGTGAATTCTGGGATGAAATGTTTCGGAAAATTGGTTCGGTTTGGACGTTCGAACCGGTCGATTCTGCTTTGAGTACAAGCGATTTATTTGCATCAGAAAAGATCAGGAAAGTACTTATACCAGGAATTGGATTTGGCCGTAATGCAAAACCTTTCGTAGAAAAAGGGATGGATGTGACAGGGATTGAAATTTCTGAAACAGCCATCCAACTTGCCCGTGAGAATGGTTTAAAAATTCCAATTCATCATGGTTCGGTGGCTGAAATGCCTTTTGATGATTTGGTTTACGATGGAATTTACTGTTACGCGCTTATCCATCTACTCAATCAAAACGAACGTCGGAAATTCCTGAAAAACTGCCACAATCAGCTTCGTGATGGTGGACTGATGGTTTTTATTACTGTTTCGAAAAGCTATACCAAGTTGTATGAAAATGGCAAAATCGTCAGCAAAGACCGGTTCCGGATTCAAAATGGACTGGATGTGTTTTTCTATGATTCGGTTTCGATTGAACGCGAATTTGGCAAGTTTGGATTGATTGAATATCGCGAAATTGAAGAACCTGTGAAACACATGCCCAACGAAGAACCGATGAGATTTTGGATGGTGGTTTGCCGGAAAACAGTCATTAGTTAATAGAAAACAGGAAAGTGGATTTATTGAGAACTGACCACTGATCACTTTTTACTCAATCACATTCACTTCCCGTTCTAATTCAACTCCAAATTTTTCCTGAACCGATTGTTTGATTTCTTCTGAAAGATCATAAATCTCTTTTCCGGTAGCATTTCCGTAGTTGACTAAAACCAAAGCTTGTTTTTCATGCACACCGGCATCGCCTCGCCTGAAACCTTTCCAGCCACATTGTTCGATGAGCCAACCAGCGGCCAGTTTTGTCTGGCCTTCAGGAGCAGGGTAGTGGGGCATGTTTGGGTAAGTTGCCAGAAGCTGCTCTGCCAGCAAAGATTCAACAATCGGGTTTTTAAAGAAACTACCCGCATTTCCATAAATTTTGGGGTCGGGTAATTTCGATTCGCGAATTCCGATTACCGCCTTTCGAATAGTCCTCAAATTGATTGCTCCGAGTTTTTCGGTTTCCGCTTTCAGATCGCCGTAGTTCAGGATAAACTCCGGAAATTTATCGAGTTTTAAACTCACGGTGGTAATGATAAACCGGTCTTTCAGCTGGTTTTTGAAGATACTGTCGCGGTAGGCGTATTGGCAATCGGCAACGTCCAATGTATATTCGGTTTGCGATTCCAGGTCGAAACCGGTAACCGATTCAATCCGGTGCTGAATTTCCATGCCGTAAGCGCCAATGTTTTGAACAGCCGCAGCGCCAACCTTGCCGGGTATCAGCGATAAGTTTTCGATACCGCCCCACCAATTAAAAACCGCATATTCAACCAAATCGTCCCAAGCCACACCTGCACCCACTTCTAGCCAAATGTTATTACGGTCTTCATACGAGATTTTTATTCCCGGTATATTCGGATTGATAACCAGTCCCTGAAAATCGTTTACAAACAGCAGGTTACTTCCTTCACCCAGAATAAGGATTGGCAGGTTTTGCCATTGGGTTGTGGTAGCTAAAAAAGCCTCTAAATCTTCTGTTTCCGTAAATTCGAAATACTGTTTGGCAGTAGCTTTAGTGCCGAATGTATGGTGTTTTTGGAGCTGGTAATCGGAGTAGGAGCGAATCATCTGAATTATTTTTCGGCAAATATAACAGAAGATCGTCCTTTTTCGTTTACCTTGGCGATACGAACCAATAGAAAATCGCCTTGAAGAAAGTTTCGCTTAGTGTAATCAACGATTTGGTGACTGATAACCGCGTGCATAAAGTTGCGGTTACCCTGCAAAAAATGGGTTTCGAGCCTGTTTTAATTGGCCGTTTGTTGCCTGAAAGTCATGTTGTGGAGCGTAATTACCAAACTCACCGGATGAAACTTCTGTTTAGGAAGGGGGCGATGTTTTATTTCGAATACAATCTTCGCTTATTTTTTTATCTACTGAAATCCAAAATTGACGTTTTTGTGTCGAACGATTTGGATACACTTCCGGCTAATTATCTGGCTTCACAAATCAAGAGGAAGCCGCTGGTTTACGACAGTCACGAGTATTTTACCGAAGTTCCTGAGTTGATTGGTCGTCCGGTGGTCAGAACGATCTGGACTTGGCTGGAGAAGATTCTTGTTCCAAAAGTGGATGCCGCTTACACGGTTTGTGATTCGATTGCCGAAGTATACCGCGATTTGTATAAAGTGGATTTTAAGGTAGTGCGGAATCTTCCGGTTTGTTCTCAGGTTGAAAGGCTGGTGCATCAGGAAAAATCTGAAGACCAACCAAAGGTTGTTCTCTATCAGGGGGCGCTAAATTTGGGCCGTGGTGTTGGGGCAGCCATCCGTTCGATGCAATATCTGGACGGTGCTGAGCTATGGCTGGCCGGCAATGGCGACCTTGCCAGTGAATTAAAAGAGTTGGTTGTTGAACTAAATCTGGAAATGAAGGTCAAATTTTTAGGCCGCCTGCCGCTTCATCAGTTGCACGAAGTGACCTGTCAGGCTGATTTGGGTATTTCATTGGAAGAAGACCTCGGCTTAAATTACCGTTTTGCCTTACCCAACAAACTGTTCGATTATATTCAGGCCGGAGTGCCGGTGTTGGTTTCGAACCTTCCGGAGATGAGACACATTGTTGAACACTTCCAGATTGGTGCCATTGCCGAAACTCACCAACGAAAAGACTTGGCAGAATTGATGAAATCTGCACTCTTTGATCAGGAGAAAAGACTGGTGTGGAAACAAAATTTGCCTCGTGCGGCGGCCGAATTATGCTGGGAGAATGAAGAACAGGTTTTGAGAAGCGTTTACACACAATTCATTTAAAAAACGAGAAGATATTTGTTCGCTATCGAACACCACATAAAGTTGTCTTTATAAATTCTCCTGTTCCCTTTTTTCTATTTTATTATCCCTGATTCTCCTTTTTTGTAATCACCGTTTCGTATATCTTTTGATCGTCGACGGTAATAATTCGCGCCGGAAATTTGCGGATCAGCGGGTAGTCGTGTGTCGCAATTACTACTGTTTTTCCCTGATCGTTCAAGTCTTTGAAAATTTGCATCAACTCGATAGATGTATGTGGATCGAGGTTTCCCGTAGGTTCATCAGCCAAAATGATTTCAGGATTATTCAGGATCGCACGGGCAATAGTAACTCTTTGCTGCTCTCCGCCCGAAAGCTGGTGTGGCATCGATTTCGATTTCTGAGTCATGCCAACCAAAGCGAGGACTTCATCCACACGGATAGCAATTTCCGTTTCGTCTTTCCAGTCGGTGGCTTTCAGTACAAAAGTCAGATTGTCGTACACGTTGCGGTCGCTCAGTAAACGGAAATCCTGGAAAACCACACCAAGTTTGCGCCTCAGAAAAGGGATTTCACGGGATTTTATTTCTGCCAGATCGAACCCGGCAACTTTACCTTCACCTTTTTCGAGGGGCAGTTCGGCATTCAACGTTTTGATCAGGCTCGATTTTCCTGTTCCAACTTTTCCAATGAGGTAAACAAATTCACCGGTTTTTATTTCCAGACTGATGTTTGAGAGGACCATATGGTCGCGCTGGAAAATATCTGCGTCTTTTAACTCTATTATGTTTTCTTCTGACATGGAACCGCGATTTGGAATGTATGCAAAACTAATTTTTTTTATCCTTCCAAATACTAATAAAGCTTAAATATGAGTTTTTGTTTAGATTAGAAACGAAGATTCCGGAAAGTGCCAAATGGAATAGTTATTTTTACCAAGGCAACTTTTTATCGTAATTTTTGTCATTATTAAAAGATGGTACAATTTGTGTATCCCCCAAAACCTGAATAAAATACTCAGATAACCTATGAAGACAATCCGATTCGTATTCATTCTGTTTCTGCTGGCGTTATCACCAATTTTGATTTTCGCTCAGCAAACAGTTTATTATCAGTCAGTCAGTCAGGAAATACAAAAGGCAAAAGAATTGTATTTAGCTCGTAATTATGTATCTGCCATCAACCAGTTTGATCAGATTGCATCGTCGTCGGGAGAAAATTCTGATATTCGGGCCGAAGCCATGTTTTATATAGCCATGTGTGGACTGAAACTCGACAACGGAAATGCAGAAGAGCAGGTAGCCGAATTTATAAAAAAGTATCCTGAAAGCTCATTCCTGAATCGGGCGTTGTTCGAGCAAGCTGTTTATCAGTTCGACAAAAAGAAATATCCGGCAGTTCTGAAAACCCTTGAAAGTATTGATAAATCGGGAATTTCGAAGGACGAACTCGCTCATTTCTACTACATGAAAGGCTATTCAAATTTTGAAAAGGAAAAGCTGGATGTTGCATTGACTGACTTTACTGAAATTAAGGATGGAAATTCGCTTTATGCAGCTCCTGCTCAATATTACTTTGGGCATATTCAATACCTGAAGGGGAATTACGAAACGGCGCTTCAGGAATTTTTGAAGCTGAAGAAAAATCCGGTTTTTGAAAAAGTTATACCGTTTTACATCAGCCAGATTTATTATAAACAGGCAAAATACCGCGAGGTTGTTGATTATACCGCCCCATTGATCAACAAGGTTCCCGCTGATCAGCAACCGGAACTAGCCCGTCTTTTAGGCGATTCGTATTTCCATTTGCGCGATTTTAAAAATGCCATTCAGTTTTTGGAATTCTACCTTTCGAATAAAAATAACAAAGGTCGCGAAGAAAATTACATGCTCGGCTATTGCTATTACCTGAATAGTCAGGAAGCAAAAGCGATTCCGTATCTCGAGATTGCTTGCAAAGGGAAAGATGAATTGGCGCAAAATGCATACTACCATTTGGCTGACTGCTATGTGTCAACCAATGATAAAAATAAAGCACGGCAAGCATTCGAAGCCGCTTCGGAACTCGATTTTGATGCGAAGATTAAAGAAGATGCGCTGTTTAATTATGCCAAAATAACTTACGAATTGTCGTATTCGCCGTTTAATGAGACCATCAAGGCATTCGATAAGTACATTACTTCGTACCCGAATGCCGAACGGAACGATGTGGCTTACGATTACCTGGTTAAAGTATACATGAGTACCAGCAATTACCGAGATGCCATGGCCTCCATCGAAAATATCAAGGTGAAAAATACGTCGGTAAAAAAGGCCTATCAGCGGGTTGCCTATTATCGCGCATTGGAGTGTTTCAATAATCTGGATTACAACGGAGCATTGGAAAACTTCAATAAATCAATCGAAGCCGGCGACTTTAATAAAAATTACCATGCATTGGCGCTTTTTTGGAAAGCTGAGGCATATTTCCGTTTGAACGATTTCAATAAAGCCATTACTGGATACAATGCCTTTATGAAATCGTCTGGAGTATTTGCACTTCCGGAGTATAAAACGGCGCATTACAATTTGGCCTATGCCTATTTTCAGGTGAAAGATTATTCGAGCGCCAGTGATTATTTCAGGAAATACCTGAATCTGGAAGATGATTTGCGAAGTGAAAAAGTAGCCGATGCCAATAACCGTTTGGGTGATTGTAATTTTCTGAACCGTGAGTATAGCCAGGCAATTTTGAATTACGACAAAGCCTTGAGGATGAATGTTTACGATGCCGACTATTCGCTTTTTCAGAAAGCATTCTGTTTGGGTTTGCAGCGCGATAATCAGGGTAAAATCAATGCATTGAATATACTGATACAAAACTATCCGAATTCATCTTATCAGGACGATGCTCTTTTTGAACTTGGACGAACCTACGAGCGCATCAATCAGCCACAAATGGCCACTACTTCTTACAAAGAACTGATCACAAAATATCCGCAGAGCAATTTGCAGAACAAAGCATTGGTTCAGCTCGGATTGGTCTCATATAACTCCAGCGATTTCCAGAGTTCGGTAAACTATTACAAACAGGTGGTCGATCGTTCGCCAAACAGCCCGGAAACACAGTCCGCATTAGCCGGAATGAAAAATAGTTACGTTGAAATGAATGACGTGGATTCGTATTTCGACTATACAAATAAACTTGGCAACGGTGTCCAGGTTTCGGTCAGTGAGCAGGATTCATTATCGTACCAGTCGGCCGAAAAATTATACATGGCAAGCGATAAAAAAGCCAGAGCGCAATTTGAGCGTTATCTCGGTCAATTTCCAAATGGAAGCTTTGTGCTGAATTCGCACTTTTACCTGGCTCAATTACTGTATAACGATGGTGAATTCGATAAAGCACTGGCCGAATATGAGTTGGTGATTGTCCGACCGGACAATTATTTTACTGAAGGAGCGTTGTCAAAGGCTGCCGGGCTTCATTACAATGACCAAAATTACAAGCAGGCGCTTGCTTATTTCGAACGGTTGGCCAAGATTTCGAATTCGGGAAATAATTTGCCTGATGCGCTTACCGGAATCATGCGCTGTCAGTTCAATCTTGCCGATTATCTGGGGTGCATCACAACAGCCAATCAGATATTAGCGCTCGAAAAAGTTTCGGATATCCTGAAGCGTGAAACCAATTATAAGTTAGGGTTGTCGTATTACAACTCCGGAAATACCGACAAGGCATTCCCGATATTAAGCAAACTGTCGGCTGATACCAATTCGGCTGAAGGCGCTGAATCGAAGTTTTTAGTTGCCGAAATTTTGTTTGAAAAGCAAAAATTAAAGGAAGCCGAAAATGAGATTATGGATTTTATCGATAAAAATTCGCCTCATCAGTTCTGGCTGGCCAAAAGCTTCCTGTTGCTTTCGGATATTTACCTAAAAAATGGTGACGAGTTTCAGGCTAAACATACCCTGAAAAGTATCGAAGAGAACTATCCGGAGAAAACAGATGGAATACTCGATGCAACACGCCAGAAATTGCAGTTGATCGAAGCCGGTGAGGCCAGTCAAACCAAGAATCAGAGCAAACCGCTCGAAATCAATATTTCCGGAGGAAGAAAATAAAACAAAAACAAAAACAAAAACAACCACATAGGCACATAGAACACATAGAAATAGAAATCAAAAAACTATGTGACCTATGTGACTATGTGGTTCAAAAAATATAGACATGAAAAAACAACAATATTTAGCTCTAAGTCTGTTAATTTTTGGTTTGTTGATGGGAGTCGTTGACGTAATGGCTCAAAAAGACACGATTAAGCTGAAACAGGAAGTTGAGGTTGTGAAAGCCTACCAGCCAAGTATTTTGGAGGCACAAAAAATCAACGACATTCCGCAGATCAAACCGGAACAAGCCGAAGCCCCGACTTTCGATTATTCGATTTTCAGCAAACCGGTTTTTTCAACATTCGATCCTACTCCGGTGGCCGCTGCCAAAATGGTTGGCGACCCTAAATCACCAATGGGAATGGGACTTCTGAAATTAGGATTTGGAAATTACCTGACTCCTTATGGCGAGCTGTTTTTCAATGCTCAGCCCACTCAAAAATCGAATTTTGGAATGCATTTCAGGCACCTTTCTTCTTCCGGAAAAGTTAAACTTCTGAATGACGACCTGGTGAAAGCTCCTGAAGCAGAAAACACTGCCGAAATATTTGGCAAAAAATTTTTCCGGAAATCAACCTTATCCGGAAGCTTGGCTTTCGACCGTAAAGCATTTACCTATTACGGTTATGCAGGTGATCTGTTGTCGGATGCGTTGAAAGAGGAAATGATTCCGTATTTTCAGGATAAACAGTATTTTTCGAAAGGTACTGCTGCTTTTCATTTGAAAAGCGAAACTCTTTCGACGGCTGAGTTAAATTACGATTTTGGTGTAAAATATCACTACTTTGTGAGTAAAACTGGACAGACCGAACATGAAGTGGTATTGTCGGGCGATGTCAGTAAAAACATTGACAATGCGTTAGGCTTTCTTTCAGCCTCACTCACTGTTTACAAAACCGACAGTATCATGAATCGGTTTTATAGCGGATTCGGTAAAAAACAGCAAACCATACTGCGGGCAAATCCATCGGTAAAGTGGTCGACGGAAAACGCCAGTCTGCAACTTGGCTTGAACACCGCAATGATACTTGATATTGATACCGATGTTGCTTTTCGGATTTGGCCTAAAGTGAAAGCCGAATGGTCGCCTGTGCCTCAAATTCTGACCTTATTTGCTGGTGTCGACGGACATTTACAACAGAATACTTATTCGGCAATTGCAGCCGAAAATCCGTATGTTGATCCTTACCATGACGTGGCTAACACGAATTATAAATACATCGTTTCAGGAGGATTTAAAGGGAAATTAAGCTCAAAAACCAATTATGTGGCCGAAGCTTCCTATTCAGTGGTCGAGGATCAGCATTTTTACTATACCTATGGAATAGATTTGAATAAACCTGTCTCTTCCGGACGAAGACTCTTAAACACATTCCCTGTCATTTATGACGATCTTAATGTCTTGAAATTATCAGGAGAGGTGATGCACTCTGTATCTGATAATTTTTCGATTCATTTGTTGGGAAACTACTATTCATACGATTTGAAATCGCTTGAGAAACCATGGCAAATGCCAAATTTCGACCTTATGCTTTCAGGAGTTTATAAGCCAACAGAACAATTGAAATTTACAACTGACATTTTTGTAATTGGCAAACGGACTGCGTTAATTGAAGATTTTGATTCACGTTTTTTATTGTCGTCTTCAGTGTATATTCCTGAAGTTATGAGTACACAAAATGAGGTCTTAATGGACCCAATTATCGATCTGAATGTTGGCGCCGAATATCAATTTTCCCCAAAACTGAACTTCTTTGCAAAGCTGAATAATTTTGGTTTTCAGAAATACGAACAATGGCTGGGCTATACCAATAAAGGTTTAAATTGGATGGCCGGAATCAGCTATTCGTTCTAAAAACAGGCCTTGTTTTGTGTCATTTTAGAATACTTTTTATAAACGATCAGGATTATTGTAATTCATTGATTTTCAGAAATTAGAAAGTTCATAAAATGTTAAAAAGTTTAACGTTTTGAAACCTGATTTTGCCTTCGGATTTAAGTACATTTTTACTATATTTGCGACTGATTTGTTGAAGGTAATTTATTGTGAAGAATTTATTGAAAATCAAATATCTGGCTTTATTACCCAATCAGGCAATTTTCGAAATAGCAGAAAAAGATTTGTTTTCTGTAACTGGGTTTAGTTCATCATTTTAGAGCTAAATGGGTGTTAAATGTGGGATAATTAAATATTTTGATCGATGAGAGAAATTGAAGAAACCCAGGATTGGGGAATCCAGAATGATAATGGTGGTTATGATGCCGATAGTATTCAGGTACTCGAAGGTTTAGAAGCAGTTCGGAAACGTCCGGCCATGTACATTGGCGATGTGAACGAAAAAGGTTTGCACCACCTGGTATATGAAGTTGTTGATAACTCGATTGATGAGGCTTTAGCTGGTTATTGCAAAAACATTGATGTCTTCATTAACGAAGACAATTCGATAACTGTAATTGACGATGGTCGCGGTATTCCAACCGAACTTCATACCAAAGAAAATCGCTCGGCGCTTGAAGTCGTAATGACCGTTTTGCATGCCGGTGGTAAATTTGATAAAGGTAGCTACAAAGTTTCCGGAGGTTTGCACGGGGTAGGGGTTTCGTGTGTAAATGCGCTTTCTATTCATCTTACGGTGCAGGTTCACCGCGAAGGCAAAATCTGGCAGCAGGAATACAGCAAGGGAAAACCGCTGTACGATGTAAAAGAAGTTGGCGAAACAGATCGTACTGGAACTACCGTAACGTTTAAACCAGACGACTCAATCTTCCTTGTAACTGAATATAAGTTCGAAATCATTGCTGCCCGTATGCGCGAACTTGCATTCCTGAATGCTGGATTACAACTGAATATCACCGATAAAAGAGTTAAGGTTGAGGGAGATGAAAACTTTAAGTACAAACACGAAGAGTTTTTCTCGAAAGAAGGACTCAAAGAGTTTGTTGAATACCTTGATGGAACCCGTGAACGGCTTATTGAGGAAACCATTCATATTTCCTCAGAAAAAGCTGGTGTTCCGGTGGAAATCGCACTTCATTACAATACTTCGTTTACCGAAAATATTCATTCGTACGTCAATAATATCAACACGATAGAAGGAGGAACGCATCTTACCGGGTTCCGTCGTGGTTTGACCCGTACGCTGAAAGCTTATGCTGAAAGCAGCGGAATGCTCTCGAAAGTGAAATTCGAAATCAGTGGCGATGACTTCCGCGAAGGCTTAACCGCTGTGGTTTCAGTAAAAGTGGCCGAACCTCAGTTCGAAGGACAGACCAAAACAAAATTGGGGAACTCCGAAATCAGCTTGCCAGTCGATCAGGCTGTGAGCGAGATGTTAGCCAATTACCTCGAAGAAAATCCAAAATCTGCCCGCGCCATTGTGAACAAGGTTATTTTGGCGGCAACAGCCCGCCATGCAGCCCGCAAAGCGAGGGAACTTGTTCAGCGTAAAAATGTACTTTCAGGAGCAGGATTGCCAGGAAAATTGGCCGACTGCTCTGAAAAAGATGCTTCACTTTGCGAATTGTTCCTCGTGGAGGGAGATTCGGCAGGCGGTACAGCTAAACAGGGACGTAACCGCCATTATCAGGCAATTTTGCCGCTTCGTGGTAAGATTTTGAATGTGGAGAAGGCGATGGCTCACCGGGTTTACGACAGTGAAGAAATCAGGAATATATATACAGCGTTGGGGATCACCATTGGTACAGACGATGATTCATTGGCGATTAACCTCGAAAAGCTGAGATATCACAAGGTTGTAATCATGACCGATGCCGACGTGGACGGTAGCCATATCGCCACTTTGATCATGACTTTCTTTTTTCGGTTTATGAATGAACTGATTCAGCGTGGTCATGTTTACATCGCCACACCTCCGCTATATTTGGTTAAGAAAGGAAAGCGCGAAGAATACTGCTGGACAGAGCAACAGCGCCTCCGCCTGATTGAAGAATGGGGCGAAGGAAAAGAGTCAGGCATTCACGTTCAGCGTTACAAAGGTCTTGGAGAAATGAACGCCGAACAATTGTGGTCAACTACAATGAATCCTGAATTCCGGACATTGCGTCAGGTGACCATCGAGAATGCCGCTGAAGCCGATCATATTTTCAGTATGCTGATGGGCGATGAAGTTCCGCCACGCCGCCAGTTTATCGAAGATCATGCGGTGTACGCGAACATTGATGTATAAAAAGATAAAGAAATCCTGGTGAAAACCGGGATTTCTTATTTAATTCCTGTTTTTTCGAACTTCCAACTCCGGACTCGTAAATTTTATACTTTTGCCTTTACACTTTTAACTTGAATACTGATGAATATCTGTGTCTTTTCTTCGTCGAGTAATGCCATTGATGACGTATATGTAAATGATGCCATTGATTTAGCGCGCATTATAGGCCAATCCGGCTATTGTTTGATCAATGGAGGCTCCAATGTTGGAACTATGGATGTAATCACCCGAGAAGCTGGTAAGCATGGCGCAAAAACCATTGGTATCATTCCTGAAAAGCTCCGTGATTTTAATCTGGCTTCGATTCATGCACACGAAATAATTGTTTCAGGAGACATGATGCAGCGAAAGGACAAAATGCGCGAACTCTCTGATTCTTTTATCGCATTGGCTGGCGGATTTGGAACACTGGAAGAGATTCTGGAGGTAATTACCTTAAAGCAGCTTGGATACCATCATAAAGCCATTGTTTTTATTAATACCAACGGTTTTTATGATGACCTGTTCCGCCAGTTTGAGAAATCGTATGACGAAAAATTCGCCAAGGAAAGTTATCGTAAGCTTTACTTTATTGCAAACAATGCTGCTGAAGCAATGGATTATATCCTGAATTATAAACCTGAGGAATTGGTTAATAAATGGTTTGAAGTTCCGAAACGCTAGTTGATCGGAATGTGAAAATAGAAGATAGATCCTTTCCCGGCATCTGACTCTACTTGTAGATTTCCCCCGAGTAGTTCAATCAGATTCTTCGAGATTGCCAAGCCTAAACCAGTTCCCCCGAAGTTCACTCCGTGGGCATGTTCTGCCTGCATAAACCGTTCGAAGATGGTCGCTTGCTGATCGGCTGGAATTCCAATTCCGGTATCAGAAACACTACAATATATCGCTTCTCCTTCCCTTTTTGCTTTTAGCGTAATTAGACCTTCAGGAGTGAATTTAATGGCATTCCCAATCAAATTATCGAGTATTTGCCGAAGCCTGATTTCATCAGTTAAAATTGTTAGATTAGGTTCAATATTGTTGATTATCAAAAACTTAATATCTTTGTCGTTTCTGGAGGCAATCGTTTCAGTATAATGAGAACCAATTTCATACAAAAATTTATTCAGATGAACAGGCCTTTTTCTGATTGCCAACAAATTAGCTTCTATCTTCGAAATATCAATAATATCGTTTATCAGGTTGAGTAGTATATCCCCGTTTTTGCGGATTAATTTAATGAACATGATTTTGTCTTGTTCGTCCTGACTATCATCCTCCAATAATTCGGAAAAGCCAAGAATCGCATTCATCGGAGTTCTTATTTCGTGAGACATATTAGCCAAAAATGCTGATTTTAGCCGATCAGACTCAGTGGCTTTTTTCTGTTCAGCAATAAGTTTATTTTCTATTTCTTTTCGCGACAAAACCATTTCATTGGCTGCCGCTCCTGCCCGTTTAAACTCTTCGAAATAAAGTTGGGAGGTATTCAAATGGTTAAAGTTTGTTTGTAACGAAAAGAAAAAATTGAAGAATCGCTCGAAATCAGATTTGTATCTTGCATTAAAATGATAAATAATAAGTACTTCAAAGAACAGAAGAACAAAAAAGATGATCAGTATAAGTATGATACTTTTTTGTTGGTCTTTATGAAGTAATACCTGTTGCTTTTGTATACTCTCATCAATTTCATCGAGATAAAAGCCAGCCCCAATTAGCCAGTTGTAGTCCTTAAATTGCATAACGAACGAACACTTTTCTGAAGGAGTCGTTTCGGCAATTTTATTCCATTGATAATAAAAATAACCTCCATTAGGATTGTTTTTAGCAACATCAAGCTGTAGTAAAAATATTTTATGTCGGAGATCTGCAGAATCCGTAAGCATGTTTAAATTGCCTTTATAAACTGATCCATCCATAACTATGGGAGTGCCATTCATATCATTCATAAACACATATCCACCATGCCTGAATCGAACAGAACTTATCTTTTGTGCAATTTCATCTCTGAATTTGGGAAAATAGTCGTCCAGATATTGTTTCGAACCAAAATACCAGTCGAAATGACCAAACTTCTTAACGAAGGCTATTTTTTTGTGAGGCGAAGGATTCGCTAATAGTTTGGAATTGAGGTCGTAGTAGAGAAATCCTTCCTGGTTGGTTTTCAATAGGTTAATTTCTTCCTGAACTACGGATAATCCATTTGCGTCTTTAAATTGGCTCATGTCTTTGCCGGAGAATTCTGGTTTTCTTGGGTAATAAATGCCAGTTCCGTCTAAAGTTGAAATAAATACCTCCTCATATTCCATGTCAAACCGAAGGGATGAAATTGTCGCAATAATTAGTGATTTAATTTCATCCTCTGTTTTTGTTCCTGCATATTTCTGATAAATCGATTCTGCAGTATGGTAGGCTTGATTTACATTCTGCCTGATCTTATTGTCAATATTTGTTCTGAAGAAGTCATTTTGAATCCGAATATATTCCAGTTCATTATTTACAATTTCCTGAATATAAATTTTCTGGTTCTGAATGTATTCGTTGCTTTTTTGTTTGCTTAGCTTATTGAAATAAAGAGTTTGCTGAAAAATCATAACTCCTCCAATAATTACGGTTGTTGCAACAGTAATTATAATCAACGTTCGACTGAGGTATGTGGAAATATTTGAGGAGATTGCTAATTTTCTTAAAAGTCGACCAGGCATCCTTCATTTAATTTTATATGGTTGTAAATATAGGCAGAATTGATCTTCAAGCAAGCGAATGAATTTAAATACATTAATTAATTTAAATGAAATGAATGTTTTTCGGTTACTGATTTTTCAATAATTTATAATCATTGGAAATTTGATTTTTGGTCAATTCAAAAATCTTCATTTAAGTGCCATATATTTTAAAACTTTCAGTGCCATCTTACGTTACTGCGATTATGAATAATTCTTTTGAGCCTGGAAGCATGTTTAAGTTGTTGTTAAAATCTGTTAAACAATTTAAATGAATTACAAATGGTAAAACACATATAAATGTTATGCGTTATCTTTAAATTCAAATAAAAAAGTCAGAAATTTCTAACAACAAAAAGTAAAAAGAGATGAAAAATTTTAAAACAGGATTATTTACATTGTTGGTGGCACTAGTTGGCGGATTTGTTGCTCTTTGGGCCTATACCCGTTACTTTGACGATCCAAAAGTACTAACAGTACAACAGGAGCAGTCGATGAAATATGCAAGTTTACCAACTTCAAATACTGGAGAATTGCCTGATTTAACTTATGCTGCGGAAAATTCGATTCACGCAGTTGTACATATTAAGGTCACCCAAAAAGGCAGTTATTACGGTTCGAACAATATTTTTGATTACTTTTTTGGTGATGGCAGCTCTCAGTCGCAACAAATGCCCATTAGGCAAGGAGCTGGTTCTGGTGTAATTATCTCTTCAGAAGGATATATTGTGACGAATAACCATGTGATTGACGAGGCTGATGAGATTTCTGTTATTTTAAATGATAAGCGCGAGTTTAAAGCAAAACAGATAGGTACCGATCCGTCAACCGATATTGCATTGATTAAAATTGACATGTCTGGATTGCCTGCACTAAAATTTAGTAACTCTGATAATCTCAAGTTAGGCGAGTGGGTTTTAGCAGTAGGAAATCCATTTAACCTGACATCGACTGTTACCGCAGGCATTGTTAGTGCAAAGAGCAGGGATATTGGAATCAATCCAGACCAGATGCGTATCGAGTCGTTTATTCAGACCGATGCTGCTGTTAATCCTGGAAATAGTGGTGGTGCTTTGGTTAATACACGCGGTGAACTTGTCGGAATAAATACGGCTATAGCTTCACAAACAGGCTCGTACAGTGGTTATTCATTTGCTATTCCATCCAATATTGTACAAAAAGTAGTGGCTGATTTAAAAGAATATGGTGATGTACAACGAGCATTATTAAATGTAAATATTGGAGATGTTAATTCAGATGTGGCTAAAAAATATAATTTAGATAAAATTGAAGGAGTATTTGTTGGCAAAGTATTGCCGGATGGAGCTGCAGAGATTGCAGGATTGAAAGACAACGATGTCATAATCAGTGTTGATAATGTAAATGTAAATTCAACAGCAGAACTTCAGGAGCAAATAAGTAAGCATCGCCCCGGAGACAAAGTTGTAGTTGAGGTAAAAAGAGACAATAAAAGGAAACCATTTAACGTAACGCTCCGTAACAAGCACGGAGATACAGATATTGTGAAAGGTGATAACAATCCCGACGATATTTTTGGTGCGAAATTTGTTGAGGTTTCTGACCGCGACAAGGAGGAATTGGGAATCCGTTATGGAATAAAAATTACCGAACTTGCAAATGGTAAATTTAAGGACGCCGGAATAAAAAAAGGTTTTATCATAACACAAGTGAACAAAAGTGCTGTTTCCGAAGTTGAGGAATTAAAACGTATTATTAAAAATTCAAGGGGTGGAATATTAGTCGAAGGAATTTATCCAAATGGTGAAGTCGCTTACTATGTTTTTGGTACCGGCACGAAGTAAAACAAAGTTATTGGTTATGAAATTGTAAACAATAAGCAAAGAAAAAAAACCATTTGAATTATTGACCTCAAAAGCCTATATTTGCACGCTATTTTTTTGAAGGGTATATGAGACAATTAAAGATTACAAAATCGATCACCAACCGTGAGAGTGCTTCCTTAGATAAGTATCTACAAGAAATTGGGAAAGAAGAACTTATTACTGTTGAGGAAGAAGTGGAGTTGGCGCAGCGGATTAAAAAAGGTGATCAGGCCGCACTGGAAAAATTAACACGAGCCAATCTGCGTTTCGTTGTTTCGGTGGCAAAACAGTACCAGAATCAGGGCTTAAGTTTGCCCGACCTTATTAATGAAGGTAATTTGGGACTAATTAAAGCTGCTGAAAAGTTTGATGAAACCAGGGGTTTCAAGTTTATTTCCTATGCAGTGTGGTGGATTCGTCAATCTATCCTGCAAGCATTGGCTGAACAATCCAGAATTGTTCGTTTACCCTTAAATCAGGTTGGCTCGTTGAATAAAATCAATAAGGCCTTCTCGAAGTTTGAACAGGAAAATGAACGTAAACCTTCTCCGGAAGAACTTGCTGATGCGTTGGAATTGCCTGCTGATAAAGTTGCGGATACCCTTCGCGTATCTGGTCGTCATATTTCGGTAGATGCTCCTTTTGTTGAGGGAGAGGATAACAGTCTTCTGGATGTTCTGATTAACAATGATTCGCCAAATGCTGACAAAGCATTGATGATGGAATCATTGGCCAAAGAAATTGAACGGGCTTTAGCAACGCTTACTGAACGCGAAAGTGACATCATTCGGATGTTCTTTGGAATTGGATGTCAGGAAATGACACTTGAAGAAATCGGAGAACGCTTTGGTTTAACCCGCGAACGTGTTAGGCAAATTAAAGAAAAAGCAATCCGTCGGTTACGACACACTTCAAGAAGTAAACTGCTTAAAACATATCTTGGATAATAAAAATAAAGAAACCGCTCGAAAGGCGGTTTTTTTATTCCCTATCCACAAATGGGTTTTGACGAAAAAAGCCGACCCTCTGGCCGGCTTTTCATACCACAAACAAGATCAACCAATCAAACAAAATTGGTTAATAAAAACCTAGCTATTCACATAGCTAATCACGCATCTTTATATTCAGGCTTTCTGTTAAAGAAAGGCATCACTTTTAAATTTGGACACCCGAGAGGTTATACTGATTGTATTGTTCCGATCTGAAATGTCGTTGTCTAAATATATGAACTGATTTATTGTAAATACACGCAATATCAATTTGCTGTAAAGAAACTACTTTTTTGTTATTTGAAACAAATTTCGACTCGTTTTGCAAACAAATATTTAAAAAGATTAGACATTTTTAATATTTCTTAACTTTTCTTGAAGAAACAGATTTGAAGTGCTTTTTCACAACAAAAAGGTTCTTTGACACATGCTTCAAAGAACCTTTTTGTTGTGAAATTTGTCTGAAATGTTGAATTCGATTTCAGAAAAAGATCAATTCTTAAGTTTGATAACTTCACTCCCGGCTAAAAGGAAAGCGCCTGTACCATAGACTTCCCAGCTTTCAGCAGAAAAATTCTTTTTCGGATCAGCTCCGATTGGCTGACACCAGCCTACGTGTCCGTCAGGCTGAATGAGTGTATTCATGCCTTTCCATGCCTTTTGAACTACAGGAAGATATTTGTCCTTGCTCAGCAACCCATTGTTGATTCCCCATGCGAGGGCATAAGTGTAAAATCCGGAGCCACTGGCTTCTCCTCCCGGGTATGATACCGGATCGAGCAGACTAGCTCTCCACAGTCCATCTTCTTGCTGAAGGCTGGCAATTTTCGCAGCCATCTCTTTGTACACTTGTTCGTAAAACGACCGCTCTTTATAATCTTTTGGGAGTTCGTTCAGGAGTAACGCCAATCCGCCCATTACCCAGCCATTTCCTCTCGACCAAAATATTTTCTTCCCATTGGCTTCGCGGCGATCGGATGCATCTCCTTTGATGACGTAACCTAAATCCCGGGCAAACAAATGTTCTTCTTTGTCATAAAGCAGGTTGTAACATTCATGGAAAAGCTCATCACTTTTTTCCATGTATTTTTTGTCTCCGGTAGTCATTGATAATTTAACTAAAGCCGGAGGTGCCATAAATAGCGCGTCGCACCACCACCAGGTAATCTTTTCTATTCCTTTAACAGGGAATGGAGTTACCAGAAACTTATCCATATTGTCGATAAACGGCTGAATCATCGCCTTGTCTTTTTTTATGCGGAACAAATCAATGTAGGTCTGGCAAATTGCAATGTCATCGGCATGTTGAAGACGTGGACCAGGTTTCCATTGATTTGCTTCGCCCATTTTATTCATTGCTTCCAGAATCTTTTTGTCGCCGGTGGTTTTGTAAGCCGTCGAAACTCCGGCATAAAAAGCGCCATTAGTCCAGTCCCATAATTGGTGTTTTGGATTTTCAAACTGCCACATTGCAGCTTTAATCATGGCCTTTTTAATTTCCTTAGGCTTAAAACATTTATCCTGTTGATTTTTGGAGAAAGTGGTCATGCCAATTAGCATGAATACAAGTACAACTGAAAGTGCTCTTTTCATATTAGATTTATTTAAGTTTAGTTTTGCAATCGATTGTACAAACATACAAATTCATTTTGTAATGATATAGGGATTCCAGGAATAGTAACTTCAAAATTCTTTTTAGTTGGGAATTGAAAGGGATTTTGGCACTAATCTGACTATCTGAAAATTTTAGTTTTGTCAATATTTAATATTAACTAAAAGTAAATTCAAAGAAACTGCAATTAAAATACTTGTTTTCCTATCAGATTATAACTATAATTGCACCACATAAAATACTGAAATGAACAAAGCGATTAAACATTACGGCCATCATCATGTGATTCTATCATCAGGTAGGCAGTAATTGTTTTGATGTTTTTCAAAAAGATATTAACCCAATAAGAAGGCTTACCAATATGGTAGGCCTTTTTTGTTTAAACTGAAATACAAAATGGAAGGACTTTTGAAGATTGCCGTTCAAACTAAAGGCAGGTTAAACGAAGATTCGTTAAAGTTGATTGATGAAGCTGGAATCAAACTCCCCCTGAGTTCCCGGAAATTGATTTCGACAGCGACTAATTTTCCTCTGGAGGCTTTATTCCTGCGCGACGATGATATCCCTCAGGCAGTAGCCATGGGTGTTGCCGATATTGGTGTGGTTGGTGAAAACGAAATGCTCGAAAAAGGGGAAAATGTGGTTATAGCCAAACGTCTCGGATTCAGCAAATGCCGTCTCTCGCTGGCTATTCCGAAAGATGATGTTTATAACGGAGTTGAATATTTCAACGGAAAGAAAATAGCTACTTCTTATCCTGAAATCCTGAAAGGCTTCTTTGCTGAAAAAAATATTAATGCTGAAATCCATGTGATCACCGGTTCGGTTGAAATTGCTCCCGGAATTGGATTGGCTGATGCCATTTTTGATATTGTGAGTTCAGGAAGTACCTTGGTCAGTAACCGGTTGAAAGAAGTTGAAGTAGTTGTGAAATCAGAGGCGGTATTGATTGCCAATCCCAATCTTTCAGAAGTAAAACAAGCGATTCTTGATGAATTGATTTTCAGGATGGAATCCGTTCAGCGTGCCGAAAAGAAGAAATATATTTTGCTGAATGCGCCCAATGAGAATTTAGCAGAAATAGAATCCTATTTGCCCGGAATGAAAAGTCCGACCGTGATGCCATTGGCAGAAGAAGGCTGGAGTTCGGTTCACTCGGTGATCGACGAAAAAGATTTTTGGGAAATTATTGGAAAACTGAAGGGCGCTGGTGCCACAGGTATTCTGGTTATTCCTATCGAGAAAATGATTTTTTAATACGCCGAATGAAGCTCAGACAAATTCTATATTTCGTTATTCCGTGTTTCATCTGGGGATCAACCTGGTTTGCCATCAAATTTCAGTTGGGGCAAGTCGATCCACTGGTGTCGGTTGGGTATCGCTTCCTGATTGCCGGATTGTTGCTGATGGTTTTCAGCCTCGTCCGGAAACTCAATTTGCGGTTTACCTTGCGCGAACACTTGCTGATGATCCTTCAGGGAATAATTTTGTTTGGGTTTAATTACTGGCTGGTTTATTTGGCTGAAACGAATCTGACGAGCGGAATAGTTGCCATTATTTTTTCGTTTTCCATTTTTACCAATATATTTTTCAACTATTTGCTCCTGAAGGGAAAAATCAGGAAAGAAGTTATGGCAGGCGCCATTCTCGGAATTGCCGGAACATTCCTGATTTTTAATCACGAATTAGGGAATGCGGAGCAGATTACAATCGGGTATCAGGCTTTGATGTTTTGCTTCGGATCTATCGTTTTGGCTTCATTAGGAAACATTCTTTCCAAATACAATCAGACCCGAAAGTTGCCTGTTATTCAGACTAATGCATTTGGAATGACGTATGGAAGCCTGGCGATGATGCTGATGGTTCCTCTTTCGGGCCGGAGCTTTTCGTTTGAAATGTCGGTCCCGTATGTTGCCTCGCTTTTCTATCTGGCCATTTTTGGTTCGATTATCGCATTTACCTTATACCTGAAGTTGGTGGGCGATATTGGTCCGGATCGTGCCGGATATACCACACTGGTGGCGCCCGTTATTGCATTGATAATTTCTTCATTTTTCGAAAATTACCAATGGGGAATTGTCGCCGTATTTGGAGTTTTGCTGTTATTTGCTGGAAATATTCTGGCTCTGAAAATGAAGCCAATTAAAACAACTTGAGAATGAAGACTTATATCAATCCACAGCGAATGAGATGGGAAGAGATGCTGAAACGTCCGTTGTTTAGCGTCACTGAATTGCGCGATCAGGTACAAATCATTTTAACCGAAATTCGGGCAAGTGGAATTCATGCTTTGCAGAAATACACAGAAAAATTCGATGGCGTATTTATCAGTAATTTGGCCGTTTCTCCTGAAGAAGTTGAAGAAGCATGCCTGTTGGTTGATTCAAACCTGAAAGATGCAATTACCATCGCTGCCGGAAATATTCAAAAATTTCACGAATCGCAGGTACCTCAAACCAAACGGATTGAAACAACTTCGGGAGTAATCTGCTGGCAAAAAGCTGTGGCCATCGATAAAGTTGGATTATACGTTCCGGGAGGATCGGCCCCACTGTTTTCGACCGTGCTGATGCTTGCCATTCCGGCTAAGATTGCCGGATGCAAAGAAATTGTATTGTGTACGCCTCCCGATAAAGATGGAAAAATTAACCCTGCCATATTGTTCGCAGCTCAGTTGGTTGGAGTAACTAAAATATTTAAACTAGGTGGCGTTCAGGCAATTGGAGCAATGGCTTATGGAATTGACTGTGTGCCAAAAGTGAATAAAATATTCGGACCGGGCAACCAGTATGTGATGGCTGCCAAACAATTGGTTAGCATCAGCGATGTTGCCATTGACATGCCTGCCGGTCCTTCAGAAGTTGCTGTATTGGCTGATTCTACTGCCAATCCGGCTTTCATCGCTGCCGATTTACTATCTCAGGCCGAGCACGGTCCCGATAGTCAGGTGGTTTTGGTGACTAACGATCATTCACTGATCGAAAAAGTGGTTCAGGAATTGACCAATCAGCTCAACGAATTACCCCGCCAAACCATCGCCGAAAAAGCGCTGGCAAACAGTCAGGCCGTGGTTCTGGATCGTGTTGAAGACATGATTGAACTTATTAATGGGTATGCTCCTGAACATTTGATTATTGCTATGGAGGATTATCTGGATGTGGCCGAGAAAATTACGAATGCCGGTTCAGTTTTCCTTGGGAATTACACCCCTGAAAGTGCTGGTGATTATGCTTCAGGAACCAATCATACCTTGCCAACCAACGGTTGGGCACGATCGTTTAGTGGAGTGAATCTCGATAGTTACATCAAGAAAATTACCTTTCAGGAAATTACTCCGGAAGGGATTCAGAAACTTGGGCCAGTGATTGAAACAATGGCTGCTGCCGAACTTTTGGATGCACACAAAAATGCGGTGACACTTCGTTTGAAAGAAATCAGTAATAAAAAGTAAGGTATATGAATTTAAACAAATTGCTTCGCAACAATATAAAGGCTCTAAAACCCTATTCATCAGCTCGCGACGAGTTTTCGGGTGAGGCGGAGGTTTTTCTGGATGCCAACGAAAATCCATTCAATGCGCCATACAACCGTTATCCCGATCCGTTGCAATGGGCCGTTAAAGCAAAAATAGCTGAACTAAAAAATGTTGCTCCTGAAAAGATTTTTTTGGGGAATGGCAGCGACGAACCCATTGACATTATTTTTCGCGCATTTTGCGAGCCGGGAGTCGATAATATGGTTTCGATTGACCCGACATACGGCATGTATCAGGTGGCTGCCGACATCAACAATGTGGAAGTCCGAAAGGTAAAACTCAATGAAGATTTTGGTTTCAGTGCTCAAAAATTGTTGGATGCAACGAATCTTTACACCAAAGCCATTTTCGTTTGCTCTCCAAATAATCCAACAGCCAATCTATTGGACAAAGCTGAAATTGTTAAACTATTGACTGGATTTGACGGTTTGGTAGTGGTTGACGAAGCTTACATCGACTTTTCGCCTGAAAGCAGTTTGTTGCCTGAGTTGGACAACTACGAAAACCTGATTATTTTGCAGACATTCTCGAAGGCTTGGGGAATGGCCGGAATTCGTCTGGGGATGGCATTTGCACAGCCTGAGATCATTCGCGTTTTCAACAAGGTGAAATATCCTTACAACATCAACATCCTGACGCAGCAAAAAGCGTTGGAGTTGTTGGATAATCTTCAGGAAAAAGAAGATTGGGTGCAAACGATTGTGGATGAACGTTCTAAAATGGTTAAGAAGTTGTTTAAATTGCCATTCGTTCAGGTGGTTTACCCATCGGACGCTAATTTTATTCTGGTAAAAATGCACGATGCACGTGGCATTTACGAATATCTGACCGATCAAAAAATCATCGTTCGCGACCGGTCAAAAATTGCACTTTGCAACGATTGTTTGCGGATTACCATTGGTTCGCCAAAAGAAAATAAGAAACTAAGAAAAGCATTGAAAAAGCTAATATAACTGATATGAAAAAGGCCCTTTTCATTGACCGAGACGGAACACTGATTGTTGAACCGGCTGACGAACAAATTGATTCGCTTGAAAAACTGGAGTACCTTCCAAAGGTATTCCGGAACATGCATTTTATAGCTAAAAACCTATCGTACGAATTGGTGATGGTAACCAATCAGGATGGTTTGGGAACTTCAAGTTTCCCGGAAGAAACATTCTGGCCAGCACACAATAAAGTGCTGAAAGCATTTGAAAATGAAGGAGTCGTTTTTGACGACATTTTGATTGACCGTCACTTTCCGGCGGATAATGCACCAACCCGTAAGCCGGAGACAGGTATGATGGGAAAATACCTGGACGGCAGTTACGATCTGGCTAACAGCTTTGTGATTGGTGATCGGCTGACAGATATTCAACTGGCCAAAAATCTGGGTTCAAAAGGTATTCTGATAAGCGATGGCTCATTGACAAGTGAACTTCAGGAAAAAGGGTTGGCCGAATTTTGTGTGTTGATTACCAACGATTGGGACGAAATCTACGCCAAAGTGGCTTCTCCTGATCGTACTGCAGTGGTTATCCGGAATACCAAAGAAACCAAAATCAGGGTTGAATTAAATCTGGATGGAACCGGGAAAGGCAATATCAGTAGCGGATTGGGGTTTTTCGATCATATGCTTGATCAGATTGCCCGCCATTCCGGAGTTGATTTGAATATTCAGGTGGATGGTGACCTGAATGTGGACGAACATCACACCATTGAAGATACCGGTTTGGCACTTGGTGAAGCATTTAAATTGGCTTTGGGCGACAAACGTGGAGTTGAGCGTTATGGCTATTGCCTGCCGATGGACGATTGCCTGGCCCAGGTGGCCATCGACTTTGGCGGTCGCCCGTGGATTGTTTGGGAAGCTGAGTTCCTTCGTGAAAAAGTGGGCGATATGCCAACCGAAATGTTCTTCCATTTCTTTAAATCGTTTTCCGATACTTCGCTCTCAAACCTGAATATTCAGGCCGAAGGAACCAACGAGCACCATAAAATAGAAGGCATTTTTAAAGCATTGGCCCGGGCGATTAAAATGGCTATCCGGAAAGATGTGTTTAACTTTGAACTGCCTACAACAAAGGGAACTTTATAATTCTACTGTAAACTATCAATATGACTATAGATATTACTAAATCAACTGCAATTCTCCTCATCCACTGTCCCGACAAACAGGGACTTTTGGCATTGGTAACCGAGTTTATAAATACCAATAACGGGAACATTTTATACTTGGATCAGCATGTTGATCGGGAAGAAAAACTGTTTTACATGCGTGTTGAATGGGATTTGAGCAATTTTAATATCCCCCAGGAAAAGATTGCCGACTACTTTTCGACGCTTATTGCCCAGAAAAATCAGATGACATTCGAGATTCATTTCTCAGAAGAAAAACCTCGCATGGCCATTTTTGTATCGAAGATGTCGCATTGCCTGTTTGATCTGCTCGCCCGTTATACTTCCGGAGAATGGAACGTGGAAATCCCTGTGATCATCAGTAATCATCCCGACATGGCCGATGTTGCCCGCCGGTTCGATATTGAGTACCATATTTTCCCGGTTACCAAAGACAACAAGGAAGAGCTGGAAGCCCAGGAGATTGCTTTGATGGAAAAGCACAAGATCGATTTTATTGTGTTGGCGCGTTACATGCAAATCATTAGCGACGATTTTATTACGCATTATCCGCACAAGATCATCAATATCCATCACTCGTTTTTACCTGCATTTGTGGGGGCAAAACCTTACCATGCAGCTTACGAACGCGGGGTGAAAATCATTGGAGCCACAAGCCATTACGTTACAACAGAACTCGATGCCGGGCCAATAATCAAACAGGAAGTTGCTCATGTCAGTCACAAAGACACAGTAAATGATTTGATTGCAAAAGGCCGTGATTTGGAGAAAATCGTTCTTTCGAAGGCTGTAAATAAACACATCGAACGAAAAATTCTGGTTTACAACAATCGTACTGTGGTTTTTAGCTAATCATACACTATGAAAAATATTATCTTACTTCTAATGATGAGTTTAAGTTATACAGGGGTATTTGCACAGAAAGAAATTCCGACAGATTATGGATACATTGTCAAAATTGGGCAGCAAATTCCTGATTTTTCGATGGAATTAACCAATGGAAAAACTGTGAAAATAGCTGATCTAAAAGGTAAAGTGGTCATGCTTCAGTTTACCGCCAGTTGGTGTGGAGTGTGCCGGAAAGAGATGCCGCACATCGAAGCCGATATCTGGAAAAAATACAAGGACAATCCGAACTTTGCTTTGTATGGTATCGATCTGGATGAACCAAAAGATGTGGTAGAGAAATTTGCCAAACTGATCCCGGTAACTTATCCGTTGGCGTTAGATCCGAAAGGTGGTATTTTTTATCAGTTTGCCGAAAAAGGTGCAGGTGTTACGCGAAATGTTATTGTCGATAAAACTGGTAAGATTGTCTTCATGACGCGATTATACAAAGACGAAGAGTTTCAGGAGATGAAAAAGGTTATTGCTGAATTACTGAAATAGAAAGAGTAGCGCGTAGCAGAATCGAACTGCCATCTCCGGATTGAGAAACCGGTTTCCTAACCGTTAGAAGAACGCGCCGTGCAGAAATTGTCCTTATAAAGTTACGACAACAAATCATTCATTGTCATAGGATTGATCAGAAAATTATAGAAAATCAACATGGGTATTGTCATTATCAAATACAACGCGGGAAACATTGAATCGGTCAACAATGCATTGATGCGACTTGGTGTGACCGCTGAAATCACAGGCGACCACGAAAAAATCAAAGCTGCTGATAAAGTGATTTTTCCGGGAGTGGGAGAGGCCAGCACTACTATGGCCTATCTGAAAAAAGAAAGCTTGGATAAATTGATTCCTGAATTGAAACAGCCAGTTCTGGGTATTTGTCTTGGGTTACAACTCATGTGCAGTTATTCCGAAGAAAATAATACGCCTTGTCTGGGTATTTTTGATGAACAAGTGAAACGTTTCACTCCTGAACCTGGGATGGAATTCGTAACCAAAGTTCCGCACATGGGCTGGAACAACATCACGGACTTGAAGAGTGGTATTTTTGATCCATCGCTCAATAACCAGTTTGTCTATTTTGTGCATTCGTATTATGCCGCCGTTGGAGAACACACCGCTGCCGTTTGCAATTACATCAATCCGTTTAGTGCGGCTTTGCACCGCGACAATTTTTACGCTACACAGTTTCATCCTGAAAAAAGTGGAACAGTTGGCGCGAGGATATTGGAAAACTTTCTAAAGATTTAATCCTGATGATTACGATTATACCAGCCATTGATCTTATTGATGCGAAATGCGTGCGCCTATCACAAGGCGATTACAACCAGAAAACCGTTTACAACGAGAATCCGCTCGAAGTGGCCAAAATGTTCGAAGATGCCGGAATTACCCGACTTCATTTGGTCGATCTGGATGGCGCCAAAGCCAAACACATTGTCAACTATAAAGTGCTGGAAACTATAGCTTCGAAAACCAGTTTGGTGATTGATTTTGGTGGCGGATTAAAATCAGACGAAGATTTGCGCGTAGCATTCGAATGTGGTGCACAAATGGTTACCGGAGGAAGTATTGCAGTGAAAGACCGTGAAACTTTTTTGTATTGGATTGAAACTTACGGCGTAGAGAAAATCATTCTTGGAGCTGATGCCAAAGACAAAATGATAGCCGTTAGTGGTTGGCAGGAAGTTTCGGAATTATCAATTCTTGATTTTATTGAAAGTTATACGACTAAAGGCATCCGACAGGTAATTTCAACCGACATTGCCCGCGATGGCATGTTAACCGGTCCAAGCATTGATTTGTATAAGGAAATCATGGCTCAGTTTCCAACTCTAGGTCTCATTGCCAGTGGCGGAATAGCTACCATGAAAGACATTTACGAATTGGATGAAATGGGCATCCCCGGAGTCATTACCGGAAAAGCGATTTATGAGAATAGAATTAGTTTAAATGAAATAAGTAAGTTCATTGTTGCCCAATCTTAAACTTGGAACTTTGAATTTGAAACTTCGAACTATAAAGAATGCTAGCAAAACGAATCATACCATGCCTCGATATCAAAGACGGTCAGACCGTGAAGGGCATCAACTTTGTAAATATTAAAAGCGTGGGCGACCCTGTTGAGTTGGGTGCGCTGTATGCCGAACAGGGAGCCGATGAATTGGTTTTCCTTGACATTACGGCTACACACGAAGGCCGCAAAACATTTGTGGAACTGGTCAAACGCATTGCCCGAGAAATCAATATCCCGTTTACCGTTGGTGGCGGAATCAGCGAGTTGAAAGATGCCGATGCATTGCTGAGTGCCGGTGCCGATAAAATCAGCATCAACTCATCAGCTGTGCGCAACCCGAAACTGATCGACGATTTGGCGCTGAACTTCGGTAGCCAGTTTGTGGTTTTGGCCATCGATGCGCGCGGTGAAAACGATTACTGGACAGTGACTGTCAATGGCGGTCGTATTCCGACAGAAAAGGAATTGTTCTCGTGGGCAAAAGAAGGTGAAAGTCGTGGTGCAGGCGAAATCCTGTTTACCTCGATGAACCACGATGGAACCAAAGCTGGTTTTGCCAATAAGGAACTCGCAAAAATGGCTGATATGTTGCGGATTCCAATCATCGCGTCAGGAGGTGCCGGAAACATGGAACATTTTGTGGATGTGTTTACCGATGGCAAAGCTGATGCCGGACTTGCTGCCAGCATTTTTCACTACAAGGAAATTGCTATACCCGATTTGAAAAGTTATTTGAAAAGTAAAGGAATTGTCATACGTTAAAACTTTGTGCATCTTTGCGATTTAACCACAAAGAACACAAAAGCTTCACAAAGAAAATAAAGAAAAAAACGATAATGGAAAATACTCAATTAGATTTTACCAAACTAAACGGCCTGATTCCGGCTGTTATTCAGGATAATACCACCAATGTTGTTTTGATGTTGGGCTTTATGAACGAAGAGGCTGTTGCCAAAACCGAAGAAACCGGTCAGGTGACTTTTTACAGCCGCACGAAAAACCGTTTATGGACCAAAGGCGAAGAATCGGGCAACTTCCTGAATGTGGTTTCAATTGCTGCCGATTGCGATAACGACACTCTTTTAATCAAAGTGAATCCTGTTGGACCGGTTTGCCACACTGGCGATGATACATGCTGGGGCGAGGAAAACGAAGAAAGCGACATTCAATTTCTGGAATATCTTCAGGATTTTATCGATCAGCGTAAACAGGAAATGCCCGAAGGATCTTATACGACTTCTTTATTCACCAAAGGAACACGGACAATTGCCCAGAAAGTGGGAGAGGAGGCTGTTGAAACCATTATTGGTGCAATGGCCAACGACGACGAAAACTTCATTTATGAAGGTGCCGATTTGCTGTATCATTTGATCGTTTTATTGTCGCACAAAGGTTATCGGATTGAAGATTTAGCCAGAGAATTAAAGAAACGACACAAATAATTGCTATTCGGCCGAATATTTCGAGCCTGAAAAACGGAGGATTCTGTAAAAAGGAGTCCTCCGTTTTGCGTTTCTAATGTACCTAAATTGTTAAAATAGTAGTATTTACATAAACTTAACCTCTAGCTTACCGTAAAACCAATTTTGATTGGATTATTCGGCTATCTTTGCGCCTTCATTTTTGGAACCTATGCAGAAAATTAGAAACATTGCGATTATTGCCCACGTCGACCACGGGAAAACCACATTGGTTGACAAGATGATTTACTATTGTAACATCATGAAAGAACACGAGAAAAAACAAGAGTTGATTCTCGATAACAACGATTTGGAACGTGAGAGAGGAATTACCATTCTGGCAAAGAATGTATCGGTTATTTACAAAGACATTAAAATCAATATCATAGATACTCCAGGCCACGCTGATTTTGGTGGAGAAGTTGAACGGGTGTTGAACATGGCTGACGGTGTATTGCTGTTGGTCGATGCTTTCGAAGGAACGATGCCGCAAACCAGGTTTGTATTGTCAAAAGCTTTGGCTTTAGGCTTGAAACCAATTGTTGTGGTGAATAAAGTTGACAAACCAAACTGTCGTCCTGAAGAAGTTCACGAACAGGTTTTCGACCTGATGTACAGTTTGAATGCTACCGAAGACCAGTTGAGTTTTCCTACCGTTTATGGATCAGCCAAACAGGGCTGGATGTCAGACGACTGGAAAGTACCAACTGACAACATCGAAGCATTATTGAATTCGATTGTAGAGTTTATTCCCGGGCCAGTTGATAATCCGGGTACGCCTCAGGTTTTAATCACTTCGCTTGATTATTCATCATACGTTGGCCGTATTGCCATCGGTCGTATTCACCGCGGAGAGCTTAAAGAAGGTATGAACGTTTCGTTGGTAAAACGCGATGGCTCGGTAAAACGCACGAAAGTTAAAGAACTGCATACATTTACAGGTCTCGGACGCCAGAAAGTTGAAAGTATGGTTTCCGGAGATATTTGTGCAATGGTCGGAATTGACGGGTTCGATATTGGCGATACCGTTTGCGATTGGGAAAATCCGGAGCCGTTAGAGCCGATTGCAGTTGATGAACCTACCATGAGTATGACATTCATGATTAACAATTCACCTTTCTACGGAAAAGAAGGAAAATATGTGACCTCTCGTCACCTAAAAGACCGTTTGGAAAAGGAATTGGAAAAGAACCTTGCATTGCGCATTATGCCAACCGATTCGGCTGATTCATATATTGTTTACGGACGTGGTGTACTGCATTTGTCGGTTTTGATCGAAACAATGCGTCGTGAAGGATATGAACTTCAGGTTGGACAGCCTCAGGTTCTGTTTAAAGAAATTGATGGCGAGAAATGTGAGCCAATTGAAGAATTGCACGTTGACGTGCCTGAAGAATATTCAGGAAAAGTGGTTGAAATGGCTTCGCAACGAAAAGGCGAAATGCAAATCATGGAGCGCAAAGGCGATCGCATTCACCTCGAATTTATTATTCCATCGCGTGGAATTATTGGTATGCGTACCAATATGTTGACTGCCACCGCCGGAGAAGCAGTTATGAACCATCGTTTCGTGGAATATCAGCCGTATAAGGGAGCAATCGATATTCGGAATAACGGATCGCTGGTTGCACTTGAAACAGGAACTGCATTTGCTTATTCGATCAGTAAGCTTGCTGACCGGGGATCATTCTTTATCGATCCACAGCAGGAAATTTATGAAGGACAGGTGATTGGTGAAAATAACCGCGCGGATGATTTAACCATCAACGTGACCAAACCAAAAAAATTGACCAACATGCGGGCTTCTGGCACCGATGAAAAAATGAGGTTGATTACTCCGATAAGATTTAGTTTGGAAGAAGCTTTAGAATACATCAAAGATGATGAATTGGTTGAGGTTACTCCTTTGTCAATCCGGATGCGGAAAATAAATCTGAAAGAACATGATCGCAAAAGAATAGCAAAAAACAGCTAGTCTTTTAAGGTTATTGCACAAAATATCAGAAACCCTGATCAGTTAACATGCTGATCAGGGTTTTTTCTTTTCTGGATATGCCAATATTACTGCTTTGTGAGATAAAATTTAAGTTGAAAAGTGTTGATTCATTGACATTGTATTTTACAACATAGTGATGAAATTTTAAGCATCAAACATATCTTTTGAGCGTAATTTTTCGTATATTTTAATTAATAATTCAATTTATTAAAACCTGTCATTATGAATGTCATATCAACTTGCCTTACCGGAACTGCAACCATTCTGACTTGCAGAAAAATCGCTCAATCATTCAGCGAGAACATCTATGAACTCTCTTCAATCAGACGTAATTGGTCGCCTGAATACGCTGCCAACCTTAAAGGAAGAATTGACAGAATTATTAATCAGTATTTCACTCAGGAATCTCTTACCGATCATTTGGATAAACATGGTCAGTTCTACGAATTAATGATTGCTGCTCTAAAAGATGTCAGTGTATTCCGCGCTGAGTTAAGGGTAGATTTCAAGCATGACAAAGATTTCCTGAAGGAGACTTTTGACAATCTTGGTTATGATGATTTCTTCAGTGAAGCAAGAAATGGAGATCATTTTAGTTTGTACAAAATGATGGCTACATTTAAACGCAACATGACACCAGAGTTGCAACAGGTAATCCTTGCCCGCGGTATCGACAAAAATTTGTTGAATAGATTAATAGCTTATAAAGAAAGACTTGCAGAATTAAAGAATTGCTTTGACATCTCGCCTGGGAGCGACCAGTTAGGGGCGGAATTGAAACATGAAATAAATTCAATTTATTCTGAGGTGAAAGACATTTGCCGTATAGTGAATGCCTATTATGAATTTGACCCGATACAACGCGACCGCTTTAAATTCTATCATGTAATGATTAATCTGAAAAAATCGGCCCGTGAGATGGTCTAGATATTTCAAATCAGAAAAGTGACTTTAAAAAACATTGCTGGAAAAGCTTCATTTAGCTAATCCAGCAATGTTTTTTATAAATAAATTTTAACGGCAAATCTTATTCCTGATCGTCAGTTTCCTCTTCCTCAATTTCTTCATCTTCGTCATCAGCCGAATAAACGACCTCTTCATCCAGATCTTCATCCTCAAAAACCGGTTTTTTGGTCACTTGTGCCAATGGTTTCAAGTTCGAAGGAATTGGTTTATTTACATTGTCCTCGAAATAAGGGAATACATCAACGATGTTGCAAATGGCAAGCGATGTGGTCTGATAAGGCACCAGAATGTACGAAAGGCCTTCTTCCAGACGTTGCAGAGCCTGTTTGATATCGTCGGCAGCAACCAGAAAATAATTATTGATTTTTTTCTCTTTTCCCGCTTTTTCGTCGATCGTGACAATGCCGATTTTTGCTTTATACCACCATTCTCCGTTTTCGTGCGGATATATCTCAACGATATTCGACTTTTTGATGTTATCAACTATAAATTCACCACGAACCATTGTTGACACGTTCTGAATGATACGTGTTTCTGCATCGGTAAAGGTAACCGCATCAACAAGGTAAACTTCGCTTACTTTACGTTCACGTCCGTCGTCGTCGATTTTTACATATTTTACTTTACACTCGAACCAAGTTTGCATACTTTAATTTTTTTTGATCTGCAAAGATATTTTCTCAGTCCGGATTTCCTTAGGAAAAGGCAAATAGTTATTCACAAATTTTATTAATGAACGATCGAATTTTCCGGAGTGGATTTCAAAAAATAAGGCTGCCCATATGTTAACGAACAGCCTTATCACTATTTGGTGATTGGTTTATGCCAATATCTTGTCGGCGACCGCATTTGCAAGATCAACATACCTGTTAAAATGATCAGGTTTCATCGCTCCTTTTTCTTCCAGTGGTTGACCAACAACTTCCCATTTAATTTCTTCGGCAAATTTTTCGAGATTTTTCACTCCGCCGCCATTCCAGCTGAACGAACCGAAGATACTGAGAAGATGATCCTTAATTCCCATATGTTTAATGGTTGTCAATAAAGTTTCAACCGTGGGAAACATGGCATTGTTGTAAGCTGCACTTCCCAAAATTAGAGCCTTATATTTAAATATGTCGCTTATAATGAACGATGGGTGTGTTTTGGAAGAATCGTAAACCCGAATATTTTTCACTCCTCTTACGGCCAGCTGGCGAGCAATGATTTCGGCCATCTTAGCGGTATTCCCATACATCGAACCATAAACAATTACTGCTCCCGGTTCGGTTTGGTAGGTGCTTAGTTTGTTGTATTTATCCAGAATGAAATCGATGTGCGATCGCCAGATCATACCATGAGTGGCAGCTATCATCTTAATTTCGTACTTGGCAATTTTCTTCAAAGCACGCTGGGTGTGAGCACAATATTTTCCTACGATGTTTGAGAAATACCGTACAATTTCTTCATCATATTGTGTGTAGTCCAGCTCATCGTCAAAAATTCCACCGTCAAGCGTTCCATAGCTACCACAGGCATCTCCGGTAAATAGAATCTTATTGGTCGATTCAAAAGTAACCATTGTTTCAGGCCAATGTACCATGGGTATTGTGGTAAACTGTAAATTGGTTTTACCTAGCGACAGTTCCGAATCATCATATACTTCAATTGATTTTTGTGTGACCTGGTAGAAATTGGCTGCCATCTCAAAAGTCTTCTTATTACCGACAAGGGTAATATCCGGATACCGCGAAATAACTGCTTTTAGCGCTCCTGAATGATCGGGTTCCATGTGATTAATGACGAGGTAATCCACCGGACGTCCTTCGGTTAAGGCTGAAATCTGGTCGAGATAATCGTCGATGTACGAACGTTCGACGGTATCAATCAACGCTATTTTTTCATCAACAATAAGATACGAATTGTATGAAACCCCTTTTGGAATGGGCCAGATATTTTCAAATAGATGGGTTTTACGATCATTAAATCCCACGTAATAAATATTTTCGGCTAAATTAACCTTGTGCATATCGGAATATTTTGACTTGTGATATTGTGCAGCGAAAATAAACAATTTCAGGCAAACCGAACAGAACTGTTTTTCATTCGTTCGGAAATTAAGAAAAAGATGATAAAGAATACATAAGAAATTCACACAGGAATTAATATCATATAATTTCAGGAATATTTGGTAGAAATCAAAATCAGAACAGGATTCATAAAAAACATTTCTCAATTTAATGTGCTGATAGATAGGGTTGTTTTGACTCCTTTACACATTCAACTTTAATCCTGACGTTAGGTACTTTAAATGAAATGATTATTTTTATCGGAAAAACCTGAATAAACATGGATTTAGTCCAAAAAAATAAACTTATGTTGTTTCCCCGATTGAATAAATGGATCGTTATTGTATTTATTATTGCTGTTGCCGGAGGTGGATTTCGTGGATACCAATTGTATAAGTATATTTTTGAACCCAACATTAACACACCAGGAAGTATTATTATTCCGCTCAATGCCACATACGAGCAAGTTTTGGATAGCTTGAAAAAGCATGAAATTATCCAGGACTACAAAGCTTTTGAATGGGTAGCAAAACGCAAGAAATATGCACAACTGATAAAGCCGGGTAAGTACTTGTTGGATAAGGGGCTGAATACCAACGAAATTCTGAACATGTTGAGATCAGGTAATCAGCAGCCGGTTCAGGTTACGTTTAATAATTTGCGGTTTATTGCTGAACTGGCAGGTGCTGTTGCCAAATATATTCAACCCGATTCTGTTGAGCTGCTTAAAAAATTCACTGACCCTGTTACTTTCGAGAAATACGGATTTACAGAGAGTACCTTTCATTGCATGTTTATTCCGAATACATACGAATTTTACTGGACAACTACTGCTGATCAGTTTTTGGAACGTATGTCGATGGAATACAAACATTTTTGGAATGACGAACGCCGAAGTAAAGCTACCGAAATGGGTTTGACTCCTGAAGAGGTAATGACTGTAGCATCAATCGTTCAGGAGGAAAGTAACAAAAAAGATGAAAAACCAATTATTGCGGGCTTGTACCTGAACCGAATAAAGCGTGGAATGCCTTTACAGGCCGATCCTACAGTGAAATTTGCGTTGGGGAACTTCCGGATTAAGCGTGTGTTGAACAGCCACCTGGCAATTGATTCGCCTTACAATACCTATAAATATCCGGGTTTGCCTCCGGGACCTATTAATTTTCCTGAAATTTCAAGTATCGAATCGGTTTTGAATGCTTCAAAAACACAATACATCTACATGTGTGCCCGCGAGGATTTTTCGGGATACCACAATTTTGCTAAAACACTTAGCGCTCACAACGAGAATGCCCGGAAATACCGCGAGGCACTCAATGCGCAGGATATCATGCAGTAATTGTAGCGGGGTTGATCGCATAAAAAGAAGCTGCCGGAAGAATTGAATCAGATCAATCTTCCGGCAGCTTTTTTATGGTTTCAGCGACACTTTAGCCAATATCTTTTATGGAAATTCATCAAGCATTTTTAGCGCTTCATCAGAATTTCTTGCCCCTTAATAAAACATTCTTGCCTCTTAATAAAAGTTTCTTGAAGTTTAATAATTCTTTCTTGCCTTTTAATAAAACATTCTTGCCTCTTAATAAATGTTTCTTGGAGCTTAATAAATCTTTCTTGCTTCTTAATAAAAGTTTCTTGAAGCCTAATAAATCTTTCTTGCCCCTTAATAAATCTTTCCGGTAGCTTAATAAAAGTTTCTTGCCCCTTAATAAAACATTCTTGGAGCTTAATAAAACTTTTTCAGAGCTTAATAAAAAGACAACGGGAGTATTCGGGAGTATCCGATACTAATCAAAAATATCCCTCATTTTATCGAATAAGTTCTTGTCCGACTGGTCAGGGCCATCGGCAAAATTAGGCGACGACTGCAATTTTTCCAGAAGTTTCTTTTCCTCCGAGTTTACTTTTTTAGGTATCCAAACATGAACGCGAACCAGCAAATCGCCTTTGCCGTAGCCATTCACATCAGGCAGGCCTTTCCCGCGTAAACGAAGTATTTTTTCAGGTTGGGTTCCTGCTTCAATTTTAACTTTCACCTTGCTGTCAACCGTAGGGATTTCTTTGGTTGTGCCTAAAGTTATTTCAGGGAAAGTCACAAAAAGATCATAAATCAGGTTGTTCCCGTCACGAACCAGGTCTTTGTGTTCTTCTTCCTGAATGACTACAAAAAGGTCACCATTAACACCACTACGGCGTCCGGCATTTCCTTTTCCTGAAACATTCAGCTGCATTCCTTCGCCAACTCCGGCAGGGATACGGATGCTGATTACTTCTTCTTCGCGAACCACGCCTTCTCCCTGACAATGCGTACATTTATTGGTAATAATTTGTCCTTCTCCGTTACAGGTTGGGCAGGTTGCTGTTGTCTGCATTTGTCCCAATAATGTATTCTGAATGCGGGTAACATGTCCAGAACCCCGGCAAGTTGAACAATTCGTATACGACGAACCGCCTTGCGCGCCAGATCCATTGCAATGGGTACAAGGAACGTATTTTTTTACCTTGATTTTTTTCTCAACGCCGTTTAATACTTCGAGTAACGAAAGCGAAACTTTAACGCGAAGATCGGATCCACGGTGCTGACGCGGGCCACGGCTGCGCGAACCGCCACCAAAACCACCGAAACCTCCAAAGCCACCGCCGCCAAAAACGTCGCCAAACATCGAGAAAATATCGTCCATCGACATGTCGTGGCCACCAAAACCAGCGTTTCCGCCCATTCCGGCATGACCAAACTGATCGTATTTCTGACGTTTTTCAGGACTGCTCAAAATTTCATAGGCTTCAGCCGCTTCCTTAAATTTTTCCTCGGCTTCTTTATTGCCTGGGTTTTTGTCAGGGTGAAACTGAATTGCTTTTTGCCGGTAGGCCTTTTTTATTTCATCAGCAGTCGCATTTTTGCTGACACCAAGAATCTCGTAAAAATCGCGTTTTGTCATTTGTTCAAATATATCTGGCTTACTCGCCAATAACTACTTTTGAGTGTCGTATTACTTTGTCGTTCAAATAGTAACCTTTCTGTACTACGTCAATAATTTTGCCTTTGAGTTCATCCGTAGGCGCAGGAAATGTGGTGATTGCTTCGTGCAAATCAGTGTCGAAGGTTTGCTCTTTGGCTTCAATTTCCTTTATCCCGTTTTGTTTCAGAAAATCCTGGAATTTGTTGTAGATCAACAGAACACCGTCTTTTAAATGTCCTTCCGCTTCAATAGCGTCAAGTGTTTGTACCGCACGGTCAAAATCGTCAATTACCGGAAGAATGCCGACCAACACACTTTCGCCTGCTGTTTTTAACAATTCCATGCGTTCTTTCAAGGTTCTTTTTCTGTAATTGTCAAATTCAGCCTGTAACCGAATATGCTTGTCTTTCAATTCAAGTAATTCTGATTCAGCTTTTTCCAGTTGTTCTTCAACCTTGTTTTTTTTGTGGGCTTTATCTTTTTTAGTCTCTTTTTTGTGTTGATCTTCCGGTTGTTCGGTTGAACCCGGTGTTTCGATTTCGAGTTCTTCGTTAACCTTTTCTTTATCCGTAGCCATTATTCTTGAATTTTAAATTTGTGTTTTCTGAACTGCAAATATACTGCCATTGAATTACAATTGACAAATTGGCATTTTAAATAATTGATAACTGACACCGAAGAGGCGAGAAGTCAGGAGACGGAAGTTGGAAGACGTTGATTTTTTTGATTGACGCAAAAAAGGCAGCTCGTTGTGCGAACTGCCTTTTCTATAAGATGAGATTTTGTTTCTATTTCAAAAGATCATTTAATGCTTGTTCCAAAGCTGGTCCACGCAGGTTTTTTGCAACAATAACTCCATCCCCATCAATCAGGAAACTGGCCGGAATACTTCGAACTCCGTAGATTCCCGCAAATTTAGCATTCCATCCCTGCAAATCGCTAACATGGTTTTCCCAGCCGAGTTTATCTGCGGTGATTGCCTGTTCCCATGCGGCTTTATCTTTATCCAACGAAACACTGTAAACGGTGAATCCTTTGCCATTCTTGAATTTGGTATCTTTGAATTTTTCGTATGTAGCTACTACGGTCGGGTTTTCCCTGCGGCAAGGTCCGCACCACGATGCCCAAAAATCAATCAATACCACTTTCCCATGAAGAGAGGAGAGTTTAAGTTCTTTACCATCAGCAGTTTTTTCGCTAATTTCAGGTGCCTTATTTCCAATGTTCAATCCGATAGTTGCTTCGCCTCCTTTATTTTCGGTCTTGTTTGAGTTTGCCAAACTTGCGAAAGTGAATAAGAGGGCAAAAATTAATGTAGCTCCAAGTTTCATATTTGTGTAATTTCTTGATGTTTATACCTTTTTACTTTTGCAAAAATAATAATTCACGACTAGGTTTATTGAAATGGATTGCTTTGTTTGGAAATATTAACAGGAACAAAATTGAAAAATGTCGATAGTCCTTGGAAAAAAGTTTAAAAGTGACTTTCCAAATGACTGATGGCTTTCCCCTAAGATTATCAGTCAATACGGGTAATTCGCGCACCAATCGCATTCAAACGTTCGTCAATATTTTCATATCCACGGTCGATTTGTTCTATATTCGATATTTTGCTGGTTCCCTGAGCCGATAGCGCTGCAATTAGCAATGCAACTCCTGCACGAATATCGGGAGAACTCATGTTGGTTGCCCTGAGCTGGTATTTGTGATCGAGTCCGATAACTGTTGCACGGTGTGGGTCACAAAGAATAATCTGCGCTCCCATGTCAATAAGTTTGTCGACAAAGAACAATCGGCTTTCGAACATCTTCTGGTGGATCAGGACACTTCCCTTGGCTTGAGTTGCAATAACCAGAAAGATGCTGAGCAAATCGGGTGTCAGACCGGGCCAAGGGGCATCGGCAATGTTCATGATCGAGCCATCCATGAAAGTTTCAATCTCATAATGATCCTGTGCTGGAATAAACAGATCGTCGTTTCGTTCTTCGATAATAATTCCCAGTCGTTTAAATTGCTCCGGAATAATTCCCAAATGGGGTATACCAGCGTTTTTGATGGTAATTTCAGATCTGGTCATTGCGGCCAAACCAATAAAACTGCCAACTTCAATCATGTCGGGCAGTATTTCGTGTGCGCAACCTTTAAGCGAACTAACTCCTTTTACAGTGAGCAGGTTCGAGCCAATTCCTTCGATAACTGCACCCATCGAAACCAGCATTTTACAGAGTTGCTGCAAATAAGGTTCGCAGGCGGCATTGTATATGGTAGTTGTACCTTCAGCCATCGATGCGGCCATTACAATGTTGGCCGTTCCCGTTACCGACGCTTCGTCGAGTAGCATGTAAGTACCTTTAAGCTTCTTTGCTTCAACGCTGTAAAAAAGTTCTTCAGGATTGTATTTGAATGTGGCTCCAAGTTTTTGTAACCCAATAAAATGGGTATCCAACCGTCGCCGTCCGATTTTGTCGCCGCCTGGTTGTGGAATGTATCCAATTCCAAAACGTGCCAAAAGTGGACCCAAAATCATGATCGATCCACGAAGGCTGGATGCCTGACGGGCAAATTTTTCTGTTTTAAGGTAATCGAGCTGAATAACGTCGGCCTGAAAAGTATAATTCCCTTTGCCAGTGCGTTCGGTTTTTACACCAAGTTGGGTTAAAATTTCAATCAGTTTGATGACGTCACTGATTTCAGGAATGTTGTTAATCTTAACTTCATCCGAAGTTAGTAATACGGCACAAATTACCTGAAGTGCTTCGTTTTTTGCGCCTTGCGGGTGTAAATCTCCATGTAGTTTGACTCCGCCTTCAATTTTAAATGTTGCCATCCGATGAAAATACGATGTTTCTGGAATTAATACCTGTTAAGCGCTTCTTACCCGATTGGGTAATTTATTGTCTGGGCTTTTTACGGTCGTCGTTTTTCTGGAATTTTCGTCCGGGATTATTGTTGTTAACCGGCATTGGCTTTTTCTGATTCCGGAATAAGATATCTTTGGTTTCAGTCAGCGTTAAATCGTTGCATTTAATTTTTCCCTTCGAGATCTCTTCGATATCTGCCAGTATTTTATCGTCGGTAACCGAATCCTTGTTCCACATCACATAACTTTTCTTCATGTGATTGGCAATCAGCTTAATCAACAAATCGCGTTCCTTTTCGTCTTCGTAAACTGCCGCCTTTTCAATTAAAGTTTCGATCGTTTTTCCGTAGTGACGATATCTGATTTTATTATTATCATAAGGAATCCGAAGCGGAGGTGTGTTGAAAAACTCAGGAGATGGGGGAGCATACGGATAGTCAATGTCTAATTTAAAATTAGTCATAATTGCCAAATGGTCCCAAAGCTTGTGCTTGAAATCGTTAATGTCGCGAAGATATGGATACATCATACCCATAATGTCAATAATAGTTCGGGCGGCTCTGTTTCTCTCATTGCGATCTTCAATGGTCATGATGTGATTGACCATATTTTGTAAGTTTCTTCCATACTCAGGTAGAGCCAACTTACTACGACTTGAATTATAATCCATGTAAATAAATAAAGTTTTTCTTAAAATCAGGCTGTTATCTCAAAAAGGAAATCGGTACAGATAAGCAGGATAAAGAAGAATTCGATGCAAATTAAGCAAAAATTTCTTTGTCATTTGTCATTAATCATTAGAAAAAAGTCATTAGTCATTAGAAAAGGGCAAAAAAATTTTCCAAATAACCATTTTCTAATGACTATTTCCCTAACTGATGATCCGGAGTTTAGCAAATTTTAGCAGAAGTTGTTTTTTTCCTGTATTCTGAAAAAATACGGTTGCCTGAATGTCGGGCGATTTGCCTTCCATTTGCAGTACTTTTCCACGTCCAAAACGCTGATGCTCCACCAGCATTCCGGCCTGAATATCTTCCGGATTGCTATATTCAAAAGCATCTGTCGCACTCTTCGCTTCGCGCAGTTTGGTTAATTTGCGGAACATATCAGGCTGACTCGTCGCAGATGCCCGAAGTCCCGGAGCCATTGCGCTTTGCGGCTTGGGTTTAGGCGTGCCGAAAGAAATATCCTGATTGTCGTTGTAGAAAACCGGATCTTTTTCTTGCGGCATGTCAAGGTATTGCGGATCAATTTCGTCGATAAACCGACTTTTGTTGCAGAACTCCAGTTTCCCCCATTTGTACCGTTGACGGGCATAACTCAGGTAAACATGTTGTTCGGCGCGAGTCAGAGCGACATAAAACAAACGACGCTCTTCTTCAAAATCTTCCATCGTTTTTTGCCCGTTCTGGTTCGATGGGAAAAGATTTTCCTCAACACCAACAATGAAAACGCTCTTAAATTCCAAACCTTTGGCCGAGTGGATGGTCATCATGGTTACGCGGTCGGTGTCTTCCGGTTTATCGCTATCCTGATCGGTCAGCAGCGCCACATCTTCCATGTAGTTGTTCAATTGACCTGGTGTTCCTTCTTCGCGTGCCGAAATCGAAAACTCCTGAATACCATTCAGTAATTCCTGAATGTTTTCGAACCGGCTGACACCTTCCGGAGTCTGATCTTTGTAAAGATCTTTCATGATTTCAGAACCGGTGGCAATTTCGCTGGCCAATTCAAAGGCATTATGGGTTTCCAGTTTTTCCCTGAAAACTTCAATCAGACGGGTGAATTCGTTTATTTTGGCCGCAGTTCCTTTGTTGAATTCGCTGAGCAAAAGCGGAATATTGGTGGCAAATTCCCAGATGCAGAGGTTGTTTTGTGCCGCAAACTGTTCGAGCTTGGCGAGACTGGTTTGGCCGATCCCACGCGCCGGATAGTTGATGATTCGTTTGAACGCTTCATTGTCTTTTGGGTTGATTACCAGTCGGAAATAGCTGAGCAAATCCTTGATTTCCTTACGCTGATAAAATGAAAGTCCGCCATAGATTTTATATGGAATATTCCGTTTCCGGAGCGATTCCTCAAAAATACGCGACTGCGCATTGGTGCGGTACAGAATGGCATAATCCGAAAACTGGTAATGTTCGCGCATCCGGGTGTCGCCGATTTCATTAGCAACCAGGTAGCCTTCTTCGTTATCGGTAATGGCGCTCAATACTTTAATGAGTGTACCTTTTTCTTTTTCAGAGAAGACATTTTTCTGAAGTTGCCGTTTATTTTTAGCGATGACGCTGTTGGCGGCATCTACAATATTTTGGGTAGAGCGGTAATTCTGCTCCAGTTTAAAAACTTTATGGTCTGGGTAATCTTTCTGGAAATTCAGGATATTCTCGATTCGGGCGCCACGGAACGAGTATATACTTTGGGCATCGTCGCCCACCACGCAAATGTTGTTGTGGTTAGCCGCCAGCTTTTTAATGATCATGTACTGCGAGTGGTTCGTATCCTGGTACTCGTCAACCAGAATGTATTCGAAGATTCGCTGGTACTTGGCTAAAATTTCGGGATGATTCCTGAGCAAAGCATTGGTTTTGAGTAGCAAATCGTCAAAGTCCATGGCCCCGGCCAGAAAGCAGCGTTTCGCGTATTCTTTATAAATTACACCGATTAACGGCATTTTGATGCTTTGGTCGTATTCGGCAGTTTCAGGCAATGTTGAATAAACTTCAGAAGAAACCAGGTTGTTTTTCGCAGCCGAAATTCGCGACGCAACAACATTGGGTTTGTATGTTTTATCATCGAGGCTCATGTCCTTGATGATGCTTTTAATCAGGTTTTTAGAATCGGCCGAATCGTAAATGGTAAAGGTTGAGGGGTATCCAATGAGTTCAGCTTCAGTCCGTAATATCCGCGAAAAAATGGAGTGAAAAGTCCCCATCCACAAATGTCGCGACGTATTTTGCCCCACCATGGTGGCAATACGTTCTTTCATCTCACGAGCAGCCTTGTTGGTAAAAGTCAGTGCCAGAATGGACCCTGGTTTAACGCCGTTTTTTAAAAGATGAGTTATCCGGTAGGTTAAAACCCTGGTCTTTCCCGATCCTGCACCGGCAATAATCAATGAAGCGCCATGGATATTTTCTACGGCAAGCCTCTGTGTTTCATTCAATCCGTCTAAATAATTCTGCACTGTTTCTATCTTCTAAAATGGTCACCAAAAGTAAAACTGTTTTCCTGAATTCAGGGTTACAAAGAAAGTAGTTTTAAACAATATTTTCATAACGAAAGTCTGAGGGTGTAAGATTCCAATCCGGAAAATTTCAAGGGTCACAAAAGATAAATCAATTTTTAGCGTTAATATTGTGAATCGTTAAATAATGACACATGAACTTCACAAAAATACTGGTTGGAATTCTCTTTTTTGCTTGTCTGCTTTTGGTTTCTGAGGCAGGTTTTTCACAAATCACTTCGGTTGCCGATGATGTTGTTCCTACCGAATATTCGAGTGGTGCGCAGGATAATATTCATGTTTTCTGCGGAGAAAAGAATGAGCTAAACGCTATGTTGATAGCCAGTTATCCGCAGGGCGAAACCGGAAATTTTGAATGGCAGAAATATAACACAGCAACGGGCATATTTGATTTCTACTCCAGCGATCAATCAGGCAATCAAACATCAACTATTTCAAATCTGGCTGATGGCGGTTACCGTGTTAATATTACCACGACTTCCGGAGCTAAAACCTATACGGCTTGGGTGATTAATAATTACATCGTGCCCAGCGCTGAGATCACTGATTCAGATTGCAACTCATTTACTTTGAATGGAACTTTTGATTCACCAAAGATTACTTATGTCGATTTAGCGACCAAAATGCCAAAGGAATTGGGGAAAGATATTAACGTTAAATGGTCATTAGATGGTGGTGTGGTTAGTGCGGTATTGAAATCCACGATCGTTGAACCTCCAACTAAAAATACAACTTGTACATTAACAGTTACCGACAAGTTTGGATGTGTCGGAAATGCCGATGTTCAGTACATTTCGATTGTAACAAAAGCATCATTTGAATACAAGTTAGAAGGACAGGAAAAAAAGAGTGATCCAAGTAAAATAGAGGTGCCTTTAACTGTTACTTTCACCAATACATCTGAAAACGGTGATGCTGGTAAATATGAATGGTATTTCTACAAAGATCTTCAGAAAATAAAGGATGAAATTAAGGCTGGTACTTTTAAAGACAGTATTCAGGATATTATTTACAGCGATAATCCGGTTTACACCTATGAAGAAACCGGCGCTTACAAAGTGAAGCTGGTTTCGAAAAAAGTATCTCAATCAACTACTTGTACTGATTATTTCTACATGAAGGATTATATTGTTGCCGATTCTTCGTTCATTGATGCTCCGAATGTTTTTACACCCGATGGAAACGGCAATAACGATACTTTTGCGGTCAAATTTTTCTCGATGAAAACGGTTAAGTTGACGATTTTTAATCGTTGGGGGAAGGTTTTGCATGTTTGGGAAAGCAACAATGTACAGGGATTTTATAACACTGCAACTTCAGTTCCCCAGTCGGTTTGGAACGGCAAGGTTGGCGGACAAATGGCAACTCCGGGTGTGTATTTCTGGGTTGCAGAAGGCGTGGGTCGCGACGGGGAGAGACGAAAGGAAAATGGGTTCTTTCATTTGTTCAGGGGAAAGTAATTTATTAATTTTCAATCCATAATGTTGTCAGTGTTTTAACTTGAGTTTTAACCTATTCGGAAAATGGAAATCTGCACTGTCGCCTTTTTGACCTCCACACACTCTCCATTTGATGACCGTATTTTTTATCATCAGGCCAAGTCGCTTGCCAAAACTTTTAAAGTTGTTATTATTTCGAGTACCGAAAATATTAGAACTACAATTGACGATATTGCTGTTGTAAGTGATAATAACCATGCCTCAGACAAGAAAAGGAAGTTTGAATTTTTCAAGCAATCTTTACTGAAATTCAATCCTGAACTGATTATTTGTTCCGAGCCCCTGCCTATTATTGCAGCACTTAAATATAAAAAGACAGTTCAGCAGAAAGTAAAGATTATCTATGATGTTACTGAATGGTATCCGTCGAAGAAGAATCTGGAAGGCCTGCCGTTTTATAAACAGATTTTTACTTTTTTGAAGTTGTTGATTGTCAATTTATACACATCGTCTTGTTGCGATGGATTTATCTTTGGAGAGCATTATAAAAGTTTACCATACCGATTTCTGTTTGGGTATAAAAAGTGGTCGTTGGTTAGCTATTATCCCGATTTGAAATCTATAAACTATCAGGAATCGAAACTAAATCCCGGCAAAATATGTCTGGGTTATACCGGAAAAATAAGTGTGGAAAAAGGGATCAGGAATTTTTTTGCAGTGGCAACAGCATTAAAACGTAAAAGCCCTGAAACTGTTGTTAAGTTGAAGATTATTGGGTGGTGCTTAAGCGAGACTGAAAAAAATACATTCGATAAATTATGCCTGCAGGCTGAAGATATAGAGATAGAAATTCTGGGGAAGCAAGACTTCGAAACCTTTTCGGATCAGTTGCATGACGTGGATATTCTCTTTGATCTTCGAAAATTGGATTTCGAAAATAATCGTTGTTTAGCGATAAAGGTGTTTTATTACGCAGCATGTGGCAAGCCTGTTGTTTACACTCAACTTAAAGCAATTAAACGTGAAATTGATGTAAATAAATTTGGTTATTTTGTCGATCCTACTGATTCTGAAATGATATCTGACTACATCACTAACTATATTGAACATCCGGATTTATACCAACAGCATAGTCAGGTAGCCAGAAAATTGGGGGAAGAAAAATACCACTGGGGCATTATTGAACCTCGGTTTGTCGATTTTATATCTAAGTTTCAATCCTGAGCAATATATGTTTCTACAAAACATCTTCAAGACCTTTGTTTCTAAAGTACTTATACTTTTTATAAACTTTGCTGTACTTACTTTAACAACCAATTATTTTGGGTTGGAGGGTAGGGGATTGATCTCCATCATAATGGCTGATTTGGCCATTATCGTCATATTCAATAATATCTTGGGGGGAAACAGTATTGTTTACTTTATGAATAAAGTCGGGTTGTCCCGGTTAATTTTACCTGCTGTAATCTGGATCATTCTTTCGACAACCATTGGCGCATTTGTTTTTTCATTTCTCCATACTCAACAAAGCTATTTCATCCTTTTGCCCCTGACTCTTATCACTTCCTTTCTGGCACTCAATTTATTAATATTTATAGGAAAGGAAAAAATACAACTCTTCAATATTTTCAGCCTCATTCCGCCGTTTTTACTGCTGATTTTCAGTCTTGGCTTTATATACTTGTTCAAGAACCGAACGGTAAACGGCTATTTGTTTAGTTATTTTCTGTCGCAAGCTGTCGTGTTTTTTATTAGCCTGATTTTTATTCGTAAGTATCTGGCAAAAAAAGAGATCGGGATTTCAACGGGTGTGGTTAAAAAGGTATTTGGCTATGGTTGGAAAAATGAATTGAGTTATTTCATCCAGTTTTTAAACTACCGGCTGTCTTATTTTTTCATTTTGTACTATCAGGACATTACTTCTGTTGGTTTATTTTCTGTTGCAATTGTAGTTTCTGAGTCTATCTGGTTGATGGCTAAGAGTATCACAACGGTACAATATTCAAAAATTGTAAACCTCGATAATCCAGTCAGTGCAATTGAGTTGACCAAAAAGTCAGTTAAACTCAGCTTTTATGCAACCCTTGCCATGCTTATTGTTTTGGCAGTCATTCCATCCTGGGTTTTTGGCTTTGTTTTCGGAAAAGATTTCAGCACGATCAAACAATTGTTATTCTTTTTGATGCCTGGGATTCTGTCAATTGCGGTATCGAATGTTTACGGGCATTATTTCGCCGCTTTAAATCAAATGCGGGTGCTGATTGTAAAATCCACCATAGGGTTAGTATTTACTATCTTTCTTTCGGTCATTTTAATTCCATTGTGGAGCCTTAAAGGAGCTTGCATTGTAACATCCGTTTCCTACCTGAGTTCTTCAGTTTATTTATTTTTTGCCTTTTACAAAACGAACAAAAACCTGACATATAAAGAAGTATCCGAGTTGCCAGAATCGGAGTATTTAAATTATCCCGAGAGCTTGTCGAAGTAAAAAGGACACTTCTTAAAGAAACAGAAAAACCCGGTTGGCATTCCCGGGTTTTCTCGTTTTAGTAAATATCAGATAAGATAAAATTGGCTTTATTCCTCTTTTGCTTCGGCTGCATAAGCTGCCAAAAGTTCTTCCTGTACTTCTTGAGGTACTTTTTCGTAGGCGGCAAATTTCATGTTGAAAACCCCACGGCCACCGGTCAATGAACTCAGTGAAGTTGAGTATTTATTCATTTCTTTCAGTGGAACACGGGCTGTAATTTTTTCATAGCCTTTTTCGCTGCCCATACCCATGATCAATGCACGGCGGCCTTGCAGGTCACTCATAACATCACCCATGCGGTCGCTCTGTACCCAAACATCCAAGTCGTAAATTGGCTCAAGAATTTTGGCGCCGGCATCCTTGAAAGCAATACTGAACGCATTACGACCAGCCAGTCGGAAAGAGATTTCGTTGGAGTCAACCGGGTGCATTTTACCATCGTAGATATACACGCGGATATCGCGGGCATACGAACCAGTAAGCGGACCTTCTTCCATTTTCTCCATGATACCTTTAAGAATGGCAGGAAGGAAACGGAGGTCGATTGAACCTCCCACAATGCAATTGTGGAAAACCAGTTTTCCGCCCCAAGGCAGTGGCGTTTCCTGGGTGTCGCGAACCGAAATTTTCTGTTCTTTGCCATTCATGATAAACATGCTTTTAGGCTGGCTGCCTTCTTCAAACGGTTCAATAATCATGTGAACCTCTCCAAACTGACCCGATCCACCCGATTGTTTTTTGTGGCGGTAATCGCCCATTGCCGACTTAGTAATGGTTTCGCGGTATGGAATTTTTGGAGACTTAAATTCGATGTCAATTTTATGAATGTGATCGAAATTCCATTTTAATGTATTCAGGTGATATTCTCCCTGGCCTTCAACAATCAATTGTTTGAGCTCCTTGAAATAATTAACGATATAGGTTGGATCTTCATCTTGTATTTTATGAAGGATTTCGCCTACTTTTTCATCGTCAGTTTCCGAAACAGCTTTAATGGCAACCCTGAATTTAGGTTCAGGAAATACAATTGGGGCAAATTTCAGGTCAAGTTCTTTGTCGCAAAGTGTTTGGTTGAATTTGGTATCTTTTAGTTTCACAGCGCAACCGATATCACCAGCCACCAGTTCAGTGACAGGGTAGCGGGTTTTTCCGGCAGTCACAAAAATCTGTGAAATTCGTTCTTTTCCGTTGTTGAATGTGTTGTAAAGGTCTTTTCCTTCGGTTACTTTTCCCGACATCACTTTGAAGTAAGTTACCTCGCCAACATGTGGTTCTAATGCTGTTTTAAATACGAACAGCGAGGTTGGACTTTTTTCGTCCATTACAACAGGTTTTCCCTGAATGATTTCACGCATTGGAACCTGATATGGTGCAGGTGCGATGTTGCATACAAATTCGAGCAAACGTCCAACTCCCATATTTTTTTTAGCCGAAACGCAGAAAACAGGAAATAAATCGCGTTTAGTCATTCCAATTCTCATTCCTCTTCGCATATCGTCTTCCGATAATGAACCCTGCTCGAAATACAGTTCCATTAACGATTCTTCATTTTCAGCGGCCATTTCGGCCAGTTCATTGTGCAATTCATCTGCACGTTCTTTTTCCGAAGCCGGAATCTCCAGAACTTCAGGTTTGCCACCATCCGGACCGTACTTATACATTTTCATTTTCAGTACGTCGATAATGGAATTAAAACCAACACCCGTTTCAACCGGATATTGTACAATGGTTACCTTGTTTCCAAATTTGTTTTTTAAATTTTCAATGTCTTGGTCGTAATTGGCATTTTCATTATCCAAATGGTTCAACACAAAAACCAATTTGGCATTGGCAGCTTCAGCATGTCGGAATGCTGCTTCTGTTCCGGCTCCAATACCGGTAGAAGCGTCAACAACCATCAGCCCAAGAGCTGCAACCTGAAGAGAAGAAACTACGCCACCGCAAAAATCGTCCATCCCGGGAGTGTCCAGAATATTGATCTTTTTGCCGTTGACCTCAGTGTACATGAGCGATGAAAATACGGAGTTGCCGTATTCCTGCTCAATCAGGTGGTAGTCGGATACCGTATTTTTACTTCCAACGTCACCTCTGCGGTTAATCACTCCACCCTCGAAAAGCATAGCTTCAGCAAGGGTGGTTTTCCCACTGCCAGCATTACCAATTAGTGTAATGTTGCGAACCTCATCTGTTTTATAGACTTTCATATTTAGATAGTTATATTGGTTTTTTACTACTTCATTATCAACTTTCTGATGCCTTAAATCTGAGAGACGACCAAAATTAGTAATAATTACTTAACAATCAATATGAGTCAGGATTACTTGGATTTGTTAATAAGAGCCGGATTTTGGCCTTAAATTAAAGAGTAAGAAAATCAATGGATTGTACTTTTTAAGGATAATTAACTATTCGTGTAAGTGTCAGGCATCGAATGTATTGTGTTGTTGATATGTTATTGAATAGTTTTTACATTGCCCGAAAATTATATTTAGATAGAGAATTGTTTTAATGATCTTTTGCTACTGCTTCACGGTGTTGAAATCCAGATGAATATAATTTATTTGGATTTCGGCATCATTATGTTTCGATAATGGAATAAAAAATAATTAATTTTTAAAGGACTTTTACCCTGCAACCAATAGAGGTAGGGCAGGTAGCGAGATTATGCCTTTTCTCGTTTCTTCCAAATTTATTAGATTGAGAAATTAGAAGATTCATATAATTCTACTATTTTTGAGCATCATTGAACCGATATGCCAAAATTCCCCTTCTTTAAACAATATGATGCAATGGACTGCGGACCTTCGTGTATCCGCATGATTGCTGCATTTTACGGGAAAAGCTACTCTCTCCAGAAACTCCGCCAATTGGCACACATCACCCGCGAAGGTGTTTCCTTGTTAGGTTTAAGTGAAGCTGCCGAAGCCATTGGGTTCCGCACAATTGGCGCTCGCATTACTTTTGAACAATTGATGGAAGCCCCCAAACCATGCGTGGTTCATTGGGATCAGGAACATTTTGTGGTTGTTTATCAGCTCCGGAAGGGAAAAGTTTATGTAGCTGATCCGGCATTTGGGTTGGTTGAATACTCCGAAACAGAGTTTAAAAAACATTGGTTGGCAACTGTTCGTCACGGCGAGCAAAAGGGCATTTGCCTGATGTTCGATCCAACACCCAAATTCTTCGAGCTTGAAGGTGAAGCAATCAACCGGGGCAATTTCAGTTTCCTGCTGAAATACCTGAAACCACACCGAAAATTGGTTGCGCAACTGATTCTTGGATTTATTGTCGGAAGCTTGATTCAGCTGATATTTCCTTTCCTGACCCAGAGTATTGTCGATGTTGGTATCAATACGCAAGACATTAATTTTATATACCTGATTCTGGCTGCCCAAATGATGCTTTTCCTGAGCCGGATGACGGTCGATTTTATCCGATCATGGATTTTGCTCCACATCAGCACACGCATTAATATTAGTATCATCTCCGATTTTCTGATCAAGCTGATGAAGTTGCCAATTGGTTTCTTCGACACCAAAATGATTGGTGATTTACTTCAGCGCATTGGCGACCATCGGCGCATCGAACGGTTCCTCACTTCGCAATCGCTCAATGTCATTTTTTCCGTTTTTAACATTGTCATATTCAGTATTGTACTTGTTATCTATAACCTGAATATTTTCCTGATATTTCTGTTTGGCTCAGCATTATATATAGCCTGGGTGTTTTTATTCCTGAAGAAGCGCAGGGAGCTCGATTTTAAACAGTTTACCCAGCTGGCTGACAACCAAAGTAAATTGATTCAGTTGATTAACGGAATGCAGGAAATTAAGCTGAATAATTACGAACGCCAGAAACGGTGGGAGTGGGAGCGTATTCAGGCAAGGCTGTTCAAGGTAAATATTAAGAGCCTTTCGTTGCAGCAATACCAGCAGGCCGGTTCAGTTTTCATCAACGAGACCAAAAATATTTTCATCACCATCCTTGCTGCAACCGCGGTGGTTGATGGCAACATGACTTTGGGTATGATGCTGGCCGTACAATATATAATAGGACAGATGAATAGTCCACTCGACCAGATGGTCGAATTTATGCAGGTTTCGCAGGATGCCAAAATCAGTCTGGAACGATTGAGCGAAATTCATACGCAAAAGGATGAAGAACAGGATCAGGCAGGAAAACTGACATCTTTGCCATCAAAGTCAGATGTGACCATTTCTGATTTGGTCTTTCAATACGAAGGGCCACATTCTCCCAAAGTTTTGAATAATATAAATCTGACTATTCCGCAAGGGAAAGTCACGGCGATTGTCGGAACCAGCGGAAGTGGAAAGACAACCCTGGTAAAATTACTTTTGGGATTTTATCCACCGGTTTCAGGTACATTAAAAGTTGGCGAGGCCGATTTGTCTTTATACAAACAACAGTGGTGGCGAAGTAAATGTGGCGCTGTGATGCAGGATGGTTTTATCTTTTCGGACACCATTGCTAATAACATTGCTTTGGCCGATGACGAAATCGATAAGGAAATGCTGAGTTATGCAGTTCGTATGGCCAACATTCAGGAATATATTGAATCGTTACCATTAAATTACAATACGAAAATTGGCCCTGAAGGAGTTGGGCTCAGCCAGGGACAGAAACAACGAATTTTGATTGCCCGGGCCATTTATAAAAATCCTGAATTTATTTTCTTCGATGAAGCAACCAATGCGCTGGATGCGAATAACGAGAAAGTGATTCTGGAGAACCTGAACGAGTTCTTTTCAGGTAAAACAGTGGTTGTGGTGGCTCACCGGTTGAGTACCGTAAAAAATGCACATCAGATTGTGGTTCTCGAGAAAGGGGAAATGATTGAAATAGGAACCCACGAAGAATTGACTGCCAAACAAGGCGCCTATTATAATTTAGTAAAGAATCAGCTTGAATTAGGAAACTAATAGCTAGTCATGGAAAAAGACGAAAAACGGATAGAAATCGAACTTCGAAGCGACGAATTTCAGGAGATTGTGCAGCAATCCCCTCGTTGGATGATTCGTTCCGGTATTTCCCTGGTATTGGGATTTATCCTTCTTCTTTTTGCAGGCAGCTATTTCTTCCGATATCCTGATGTGATCAACGCCGACATTGTTGTACTTTCCGAAAATCCACCAGCCTATCTGGCAGCCCGAACCACGGCACGCATCGATTCTATGTTGGTTGCTGACCAACAATTGGTTTCCGATAATCAGATCATTGCCATTCTTGAAAGTACTGCTAAGTTCGAAGATGCCATGAAATTAAAAGAAATGATTTCGCGAATGGAATCGTTCATGTTGTCGTTCGATACCTTGGCATCGGCTCAGCCGGGAGTTGATCTGCAGTTGGGCGACATTCAATCCGATTATTCAAGCTTCGTCAGGTTATACAATGATTATTTCACCTTTCTCCGGTTGAAACTACACCCTAAAAAGATTAAAGCGCTCCGGCAGCAGATCGCCATGAACAAGATTTACTACGATCGGCTTTGGGCACAAAAGAAAGATATGGACGCTGATTTCCGCATCGTAAATACTCAGTTTAAACGCGATTCTTTATTGCAATTAAAAGGAGTGCTTTCTGATCTTGATTTAGAGAAGACGAAAACTCTCCTTATACAGAAAAAATATAACCTGAATGGCTCAAGGACGAAGCTTGCCGAAACACAAAGTGCCATCATTAAATTGGAGCAGGACGCTGTGGATGCCGAAATGGAATTCGCAAATCAAAAGAAAGCGGCACAGAACACCTTAATCGAAGCCATGAACGTGCTGAAAAGCCGTTTGGCTTATTGGGAGCAGACCTTTATAATAAAAAGCCCGATAGCGGGTAAGGTAAGTTTCGCCAACTTCTGGAGCAAAAACCAACAGGTAAAAAAAGACGAAATGGTTTTTTCAGTCATTCCGGAGAAACAATCACAGATTATTGGACGCATCAGTTTGCCGGTTAAAGGTGCCGGAAAGGTTGCCATTGGCCAAAAAGTAAACATCAGGTTCGAGAATTTTCCATACATGGAATATGGATTTATCAGGGCTACCGTTAAAAGTATTTCGTTGATGCCCAACAACGAAAACTATGTGGTTGAAGTGGAAATGCCACAGGATTTGAAGACCAATTATGATGTTCCTTTGAAGTTCAGTCAGGAAATGAAAGGGTCGGCCGAAATCATTACCGAAGATTTAAGGCTTATTCAGCGTTTCTTTAACCCGGTAAAATCGCTGCTAAAACACCGGATTCCCCAGTCATAGTAAGACCTCCTGCAAATCAACTCATTCGCTACATTAAGAATAATTGAAAAAAGATCATTTTTTTAATGGTTTTTATTGGGTTTTCTATTGACAATTAGTACTTTTGCGAGCCGTTTTAAGGGGAAATTCCCTTTAATCGGAATGTAAAGTGTTGTAATTGTGGAAAATTGCGATACCTTTGCAGACCAATTTTTTGCGTAAGTAATTTTTAAATTAAGAGTAGCTATATGCCAACGATTCAGCAGTTAGTTAGAAAAGGTAGACAAAGTAATGCGGAGAAAAGTAAATCTCCGGCATTGGATTCTTGCCCACAGAGAAGAGGAGTATGTGTTCGCGTTTATACCACAACTCCAAAAAAACCAAACTCAGCTATGCGTAAAGTAGCCAGGGTTCGTTTAACAAATGGCAAGGAAGTGAACGCTTACATTCCAGGAGAAGGACACAATCTTCAGGAACACTCTATTGTATTGGTACGCGGTGGTAGGGTAAAAGACCTTCCAGGAGTTCGTTACCATTTAATTCGTGGTGCTCTCGACACAGCAGGTGTTGAAGGTCGTACTCAAAGACGGTCGAAATACGGTACCAAAAGACCAAAAGTGAAAAAATAATTTTTCACTGGTTGTTTTAATTTAATGACGTTCTAGCTTAGTGGTTTGAGTTGAGTAAAGAGGCCTGATAGCCGATTGAAGCATACAAAAATTACAGCTAATTTAAGTAACACTAAAGCATTTATAATGAGAAAATCGAAACCAAAGAAGAGGATCATTCTGCCCGATCCAAAATTCAACGACGTTCTGGTTACCCGTTTCGTCAACGATTTAATGTATGACGGAAAGAAATCAATCGCTTACCAGATTTTTTACGATGCGATGGATATCGTAAGCGTAAAAGTGAAAGATTCAGAAGTAAGCCCGTTGGATGTGTTTAAAAAAGCACTTGAAAAAATTACTCCTCACGTTGAAGTAAAAAGCCGCCGCGTTGGTGGTGCTACTTTCCAGGTTCCTATGGAAATCCGTCCGGAAAGAAAAACTTCCATATCAGTAAAAAATTTAATTCTATATTCCCGCAAACGTTCAGGCCGTTCAATGGCTGAAAAGCTTGCTGGTGAAATCGTTGCAGCCTATAACGAAGAAGGTGGAGCTTTCAAGAAGAAAGAAGATACTCACCGTATGGCTGAAGCAAACCGTGCGTTTGCACATTTCCGTTTTTAGTATTTAGAAGTTTAGATAGATCGTTTTAGTTTAGATAGATATTGGTTTAAAATGGCAAAAGATTTAAATTATACCAGAAACATCGGCATCATGGCACACATTGATGCCGGCAAAACGACCACCTCGGAGCGTATCCTGTATTATACAGGTATCACTCACCGAATTGGCGAAGTTCATGATGGTGCTGCCACTATGGACTGGATGGAACAGGAGCAGGAACGTGGTATTACCATTACATCTGCTGCTACTACAACATTCTGGAAATATCAGGATACTGAGCACAAAATTAACATCATTGATACCCCGGGACACGTTGACTTTACTGTTGAAGTAGAGCGTTCATTGCGTGTTTTGGACGGTGCTGTTGCATTGTTTTGCGCAGTAGGTGGTGTTGAAGCTCAATCAGAAACAGTTTGGCGTCAGGCTGAAAAATATGGTGTTCCTCGTATCGGATTCGTGAATAAAATGGACCGTTCAGGTGCCGACTTCTATAACGTAGTTGCTGAAGTAAGAGAAAAATTAGGAGCCAATCCGGTTCCAATCACACTTCCTATCGGATCAGAAGAAACGTTTGAAGGCGTGATTGATTTGATTGAAATGAAAGCCATTCGTTGGAGAGACGATGCGACTTTAGGAACTACATATTATACTGAAGAAATTCCAGCGAATATGTTGGAGATTTCTAATGATTATCGTGCGAAATTGGTTGAATCAATTGCTGAACACGATGACGCCTTACTCGAACAGTTTTTCGAAGATCCGGAGTCAATCACTGTTGAGCAGATGTTGACTGTTATTCGCAAAGCAACTATTAGCATGTCAATCATTCCGATGATGTGTGGTTCTGCTTTCAAAAATAAAGGTGTTCAGCATTTGTTGGATGCTGTTTGTGCGTTCCTTCCAAGTCCGATGGATAAAGGTGAAATCGTAGGAAAAGAGTATGATGAAGATGTTGAAATCATTCGTCATGCCGATGTAAACGAACCTTTGGCTGCACTGGCATTCAAAATCGCTACCGACCCTTATGTTGGTCGTTTATGCTTCATTCGTGTGTATTCAGGAAAAATTACCGCAGGAGACTCGGTATTCAATTCCAGAACCGGTAAAAAAGAACGTATTTCACGTATTTACCAGATGCACTCAAACAAGCAGAACCCGATTGATGTAATTGAGGCTGGTGATATTTGTGCTGCTGTTGGATTTAAAGATATCCGCACAGGTGATACTTTATCTGATTTGGATAATCCTGTAGTACTTGAAAGTATGGATTTCCCAGAACCAGTTATCGGTATCGCTATTGAGCCTAAAACTCAGAAAGATTTGGATAAACTGAATCAGGGTTTATATAAACTTGCTGAAGAAGATCCAACATTTAAAGTAAATACTGATCCTGATTCAGGACAGACTGTTATCCGTGGTATGGGTGAGCTTCACCTGGAAATCATTGTTGACCGTTTACGTCGTGAATTTAAGGTTGAATGTAACCAGGGAGCGCCTCAGGTTGCCTATAAAGAATGTATCACCAAATCGGTTGAAATTCGCGAAGTATTCAAGAAACAATCCGGTGGTCGTGGTAAATTCGCTGATATCATCGTTCGTGTTGAACCAGCTGATGAAGGCAAAACCGGACTTCAGTTCGTTGATGCTGTAAAAGGTGGTAACATTCCACGTGAATATATCCCTTCAGTTGCAAAAGGTTTCGAATCAGCATTAGCAAACGGTCCTTTGGCCGGATTTACTGTTGACAGCCTTAAAGTAACCCTTCTCGACGGTAGTTTCCACGCTGTTGACTCGGATTCTTTATCGTTCGAAATTTGTGCTCGCCAGGCATTCAAAACAGCCGCAGGAAAAGCTGGTCCAAGATTACTTGAGCCAATTATGAAATGCGAAATTGTAACTCCTGAAGAATACATGGGTGACATTATCGGTGACTTGAACCGTCGTCGTGGTCAGATTGAAGGAATGGAAGAAAAATCGGGTGCCCGTGTAATCAAAGCATTGGTTCCGCTTTCTGAACTGTTCGGATATGTGACTGTGCTTCGTACATTGTCATCAGGTCGTGCAACTTCATCAATGGAATTTGCAAAATACGTTGAGTTACCAAAATTACTCGCTACTAAGGTTCTTGAAGACCTTAAAGGAAGAACAGACTTATTATAATTATAAACTGTATTATTATTTCTCACTATGAGTCAAAAGATCAGAATTAAGCTGAAATCGTATGATCACAACTTGGTAGACAAGTCGGCTGAAAAGATCGTAAAAACAGTTAAAACTACTGGTGCAGTAGTAAGCGGACCAATTCCACTTCCAACTCACAAACGTATTTTCACTGTATTACGCTCAACCTTTGTAAATAAAAAATCAAGGGAACAATTCGAGCTGTCATCTTACAAACGTTTGATCGACATTTACAGTTCAACAGCAAAAACAATCGACGCCTTAATGAAGCTTGAATTACCAAGTGGCGTTGAAGTAGAAATTAAAGTTTGATAACCTGTAAAAAACAAAAAAATGGCAGGATTAATCGGTAAAAAAATCGGAATGACTTCCGTATTCAGTGTTGAGGGGAAAAACATCCCATGCACTGTGATTCAAGCCGGACCTTGTGTGGTTACACAAGTGAAATCGGTGGCTACTGACGGCTATGATTCAATTCAGTTGGGGTTTGCAGACAAAAAAGAAAAGCACACCAACAAATGCGAATTGGGACATTTCAAAAAAGCCGGAACAGAGCCAAAAAGAAAACTAATCGAGTTCAAAGAACTTGAAGGCGAGTTTAAACTTGGTGATCTCGTTACTGTTGATTCAATCGATGAAGAAGGTTGGGTTGATATTCAAGGTGTAACTAAAGGTAAAGGATTTCAGGGCGTTGTAAAACGTCACGGATTTGCTGGTGTTGGCGATGCTACACACGGTCAGCATAACCGTTTGAGAGCTCCTGGTTCTGTAGGTGCATCTTCTTATCCATCACGCGTTTTCCCTGGAATGCGCATGGCTGGTAATGATGGCAATGATAATGTTACAATTCAGAACCTTAAAGTTTTGAAAGTAATTCCAGAGTCAAATTTATTGGTGGTAAAAGGATCAATTCCTGGATGTAAAGGTTCAACCGTAATTATTTATCAGTAATGGAAATAAAAGTATTAAACACCGCAGGACAAGAAACCGGAAGAACTGTTACGTTAGATGAACAAATTTTCGGTATTGAGCCAAGTGATCACGCCATTTATCTGGATGTAAAACAAATTTTGGCCAATAAAAGACAAGGAACCCACAGTGCTAAAGAACGTGGCGAAGTATCTGGAAGTACCCGGAAACTTAAAAAACAAAAAGGTACCGGTACCGCTAGAGCAGGCAGCGTAAAATCTCCTGTTTTCCGTGGTGGAGGTCGCGTTTTTGGTCCACGTCCGAGAAGCTATGACTTTAAATTAAATAAGAAAGTTAAGTCACTCGCACGTAAATCAGCATTGACATATAAAGCTCTGGAAGAAGCAATTTTGGTAATCGAAGATTTCAATTTTGAAACTCCGAAAACTCGCGAAATGGTGCAAATCAGTAATAATCTGAAAATTAATGATAAAAAGTCACTTTTCGTTTTACCGGAAGAAAATAAAAATATATATTTGTCCTCCAGAAATTTACAGGCAGTTTCTGTTATAACTGCTTCAGAATTAAATACTTACCAGATACTTAACGCTAAAAAAGTTGTAGTTCTGGAAAGCTCTGTAAGTAAAATTGAAGAATTGTTTAAGATCTAAAAGGCTGAAAATGGAAATTTTAATTAAACCGATCGTTACCGAAAAGATTACAGCTCAGGCTGAAAGTCTTAACCGTTACGGTTTTATCGTAAATCGGAACGCAAATAAATTACAGATCAAAAAAGCCATTGAAGGTTTATACAATGTTTCAGTGACTTCTGTAAATACTTTGATTCATGGAGGTAAAAGAAAGTCTCGTTTCACTAAGGCTGGTGTCATTTCAGGCAGCACCGGAATGAGCAAAAAAGCTATTGTAACAATAGCAAAAGGAGAATCTATTGATTTTTATAGTAATATTTAATTAAGAAAATGGCAGTAAGAAAATTAAATCCAGTTACTCCGGGTCAAAGGCACAAGATTGCTGGTACCTTTGAGTCCATTACTGCATCAACACCTGAAAAATCATTGTTGAAGCCAATGACGAGTTCCGGCGGTAGAAATGCCGGTGGTCGCATGACAATGAGGAATATAGGTGGTGGCCACAAACGCAAATACCGTTTTATCGACTTTAAAAGAGATAAAGATGGTATTGCCGCTGTTGTTGAGTCTATTCAGTACGATCCAAACCGCACAGCCCGTATTGCTCTTCTGGTATATCCAGATGGAGAGAAACGGTACATGCTTGCTCCCAATGGTTTAAATGTTGGGCAGAAAGTAGAAACTGGAAGTGGTATCGCACCTGAAGTAGGCAATACATTGCCACTTGCCGAAATTCCTCTGGGAACCTTGGTTCACAACATTGAACTTCATCCCAGTCAGGGAGGTGTGATGGCTCGTAGTGCCGGAACGTATGCTCAGTTAACTTCAAGAGAAGGAAAGTACGCTATCGTGAAATTGCCTTCGGGCGAAGCAAGAATGGTTCTTGTAACTTGTCGTGCTACAGTAGGAATTGTTGGAAACACCGATCACAACCTTGAACGTTCAGGAAAAGCTGGCCGCTCAAGATGGTTAGGTAGAAGACCTCGAGTTAGAGGTGTGGCTATGAACCCGGTAGATCACCCAATGGGTGGTGGAGAAGGTCGTTCTTCGGGTGGACATCCACGTTCACGTAAAGGCTTGTTAGCTAAAGGTTTCAAAACCCGTGCTAAGAAAAAAGCTTCTAACAGGTACATTGTAGAAAAACGCAAGAAATAATTAAAAGGAGAAGAATATGAGTCGTTCATTAAAGAAAGGTCCTTTTATCGATTTCAAGCTCGAACGCAGAGTTCTGGCGATGAATGAAACGAACAAAAAGGCGGTAATCAAAACCTGGGCCAGAGCTTCAGTAATTTCTCCTGACTTTGTAGGGCAAACCATCGCAGTTCACAACGGAAACAAATTCATTCCGGTTTATGTGACTGAAAATATGGTTGGTCATAAATTTGGTGAATTTGCACCTACAAGAACCTTCAGGGGTCATTCCAAAGGTAAAAAATAAGGCTAAGATTTAAAGAAATTCACGATGGGTGCTAGAAAAAGAAATAGTGCAAACGAACTAAAGGAAGCTAAGAAACAGCAGTATTTTGCTGTTTTGAAGAATTGTCCTACTTCACCGCGCAAAATGAGGCTTGTAGCCGACATGGTTCGCGGAATGGAAGTGAACAGAGCTCTTGATGTACTAAAGTTTTCATCAAAAGAATCATCACGCCGACTTGAAAAATTAGTAATGTCAGCTATCGCTAACTGGCAAGCTAAAAACGAAGGAAGTCGTCTTGAAGAAAGTAATTTGATTGTGAAAACTATTTCTGTTGATTCAGGAAGAATATTGAAAAGATTAATGCCTGCTCCGCAGGGACGTGCACACAGGATCAAGAAAAGATCTAATCATGTGACCGTTAGTCTTGGTAGTTTAATTGAAGAAAAAGTAACAGAATAAATAATAATACATGGGACAAAAAGTTAATCCAATCGCTAATCGTTTAGGAATCATCAAAGGATGGGATTCCAATTGGTTCGGTGGAAACAA